>NZ_MUYM01000076.1 GCF_002150765.1 Lentzea kentuckyensis | reverse complement strand
GCGCGGCATCGTGGAGCTGCCGTCGGCGACCTGGTGCCCGCAGGAGCCGATGCTGGTCAGCACGACCGTGCGGGAGAACCTGCGGATGTCGGGGCCGCACGACGACGAGCGGCTGAAGGAAGCGCTGCGGCTGGCGTGCCTGCCGGAGTGGGTGGACCGGCTCGACACCGTGATCCGGCCCGACCAGGTGTCGGGCGGCGAGGCGCAACGGCTCGCGCTCGCCAGGGCGTTGCTGCACGACGCCGACGTGGTGCTGCTCGACGAACCCACCGCACACCTCGACGAACCGACCGCGCGCAAGCTGCTGGAGCAGCTCCGCGCCGACCGCAGGACGATCTTGCACATCACCCACCGGCCCGATGAGGCCGCGCGGGCAGACCTCGTGCTGAACCTCGGCGCGCCCGCATACCGTTGAGGACCATGGACCCCTCCCTGGCGCGGCGCGTGCTCGTCGCGTCCACCGAGATCACGTCGGCGGCGCTGGAAGACCCGGAGAACGTGCTGCGGCTCGTGGTGGAGGCGGCCGCGGAGATCGCGGACGCCGACCTCGGGCTCGCCATGCTCGCCACCGACGATGACGACGGCACGCTCACCGTCGAGGCGTCCAGCGGCGAACCGGTCGTCGCCACGCTCAGCCCGCGCAGCGCTGCGGCGAAGGCCGCGCGCACCGGGGTCCCGGTGATGGCCGACGACGTCACGAACGACCCGCGCACGGCCCCGTACGTGCCACCGGCGTTGCGCGGCTATGGGCCGTTCGCGGTGGCGCCGTTCGGCACCTCTGACCGCAAGATCGGTGCTTTGGCCGTGTACCGGCGGCGGGACAAACCGCCGTTCACGCAGGAGACGGTGGACGTGCTGACGGCGTTCGCGGCCCAGGCGGGTCTCGCCGTCGTGTTGTCGGAGGGCTTCACGGCACGGCAGCGCGTCGCGGTCTACGAGGAGCGCGAACGGATCGCCCGCGATCTGCACGACGTGATCATCCAGCGGCTCTACGGCGCCGGAGTGCAGCTCAGCCTGCTGGAACGACGGCTGGGCAAGAAGCTCGACGCGGGCCAGCGCGCCCGGATCGAGGAGGCCGTCGAGCTCGTCGACGAGACGATCGCCGAGGTGCGCGCGACCGTCCGCGCGCTGCGCAACACCGACCCGGCCGACACCGCCGACCTGCACGACTCGATCAAGGCCGAGGTCCGCACGGCCGGCGAGCTGCTCGGGTTCGCCCCGCGCCTGCACGTGGCCGGCGACCTGGCGAACGTGCCGCGCAAGCACGCCGACGACGCACGGGCGGCGCTGCGAGAGGCGTTGTCGAACGTCGTGCGGCACTCAGGCGCGACACACGTCCAGATCGACGTACGGCGAGACGAGAAGCATCTGCTGCTGCGCGTCGCGGACAACGGGTGTGGCATCCCGTCGGGCGTGACTCAGCGCGGATTGCGGCATCTCGCGGAACGGGCGAAGTCGGCGAGCGGCGATTTCCGCGTCGTGAGTTCGCCGAACGGGACGACGCTCACCTGGTCCGTCCCCGTTTAGCCACCCATGCGGCGGCTTGCGTCCGCCGTTCCATGCCGAGTTTGGCGAGCACTGACGTCACGTAGTTCTTCACGGTCTTCTCCGCGAGGAAGAGCCGTTCACCGATTTGGCGGTTCGTCAGGCCCTCACCGATGAGTTCGAGCACGCGCTGTTCCTGGTCGGTGAGGCCAACCGGGGCCGGGTTGCGCATCCGTTCGAGTACTCGGCTTGTGGTCGCGGGGTCCAGAAGGGACCGTCCAGCTGCGACCTCGCGCACGGCCGTGACGACGTCCTGTCCCCGAACCTGCTTGAGGAGGTAGCCAGACGCACCAGCCATGATCGCGCCCACGAGAGCCTCTTCGTCGTCGAATGCAGTCAGCACGAGGCAACGAATGCCCAGGTCCCGCAGTGACCTGCAGAGGTCCACACCACTGCCGTCCGGTAGTTGAACGTCCACGACGGCCACATCGGGCGGAGTCTTCTGAGCCCGTGTCACCGCCTCGTCGACGGAACCGGCCTCGGCTATGACCGAGATGTCCGCCTCGTCGTCGAGCATCTCGCGCAGTCCTCTGCGCACTACTTCGTGATCGTCAACCAACAAAACTCGCACTGGCACGAATCCACCGTACGTCGAATGGCTGTTCCTGAGTGTGACTCGGATTGGCACAGTTCTTGTCATGGCAGAAGGCTCGGTAAGGCCGATCGAGGAAGCAGATCGCATAGTTGTCGCCCGATTGGTCCTAGAGCTATGGGGAGCGCACACCGCCGTCGCGCACGGCGAGGTGTTCTTCCCGGCGAGTCTGCCGGGCTTCCTCGTGGAGAAGCAGGGTCACGTGCTGGGTCTGCTGACCTACGCGGTGGCGAACCACCAGCTGGAGATCGTCACGGTCGACGCGCTTCGGCGGGGCCGCGGCGTCGGCACCGCGCTGGTCGACGCCGCGGTTCGCCAGGCGCGCACACTCGGTTGCACTCGGGTGCGCCTGACGACCACCAACGACAACCTGGACGCGATCCGCTTCTACCAGCGGCGCGGCTTCAAGCTGTCGGCGTTGAGACCCGACGCCGTGCGCGAAGCCCGCAAGCTCAAGCCGGAGATCCCCGCGGTTGGGGATTTCGGCATCCCCATCACAGATGAGCTGGACCTGGAACGATGGGTCGCTCCACGCCAGTAGTCCACAAGCATCCACAACTCTGTCCACAGGGTTGTGCACAACCCTCTTACACGTGCAGCGGGTTGAAGGCCTCGTCCCACGCGGCGGCGACCTGATGCGCACATGTGGACGGCGCGACGCCTCCCACCCCGGTGCCGAGCCCCGGCATCGCGATGGTGTGGACGGCGTCGCGCACTGGCGTGCCGTCCTCCAGGCGTCCTTCGAGCCACAGCCGCAGGACCGCCCGCGCGGCCAGGTACGGGTGGACGGTGTCGACCGGCAGCCGCTCGCCGGGCCGGCGCATGGTCGGCGCGCTGATGAGCCACGCCGGCTCGGTCTCGCCGGTCGCCACGATCTGCGCCTCGCCCACCGGGAGCTCACCGCCGTGCAGCGTGAGGACCGCGCTGCGGACGTTGGTCTCGACCTCGGGGAACGCCGTGGCGTAGACGGCGTCGATGCCGCCGCGCATCCAGCCCTGGGAGTTGGCCGGGCTGACGATGGCCTGCGCGTGGATGTCCAGCACGGACCCGCGATGCACCCGCACTCCGGCGCGTCCGACCGCGACAGCGAGCCAGGCGTTCGCCATCGGTTCGTCGACCGCGCACAACACGAGTTCAGGCGCTAGAGCGGGCACGCCTCAAGCATTCCAGTTCGAACGGTCCTGACGGAACCCAGGTTTGGCCGCTGACACAGGCGTGATTTGCGCCTCTGATCGCCGCACTACGCTGACCTGATGCCGCGCATTGCGTACTTCGGACCACAGGGGACCTTCACCGAGCAGGCAGCGCTCCGCTTCGAGGGCGAGCTCGTCCCGGTCGAGACCATCCCGCTCGCCATCGCCGCGCTGCGCAAGGGCGAGACCGAGTTCGCGTGCGTGCCGATCGAGAACTCCGTCGAGGGCGCCGTGCCCGCGACCCTGGACGCGCTCGTGCGGGACGAGCCGGTCGTCGCGGTGGCCGAGACCGTGCTGGACGTCCGGTTCAGCGTCCTCGTCCGGCCGGGCACGACGTCGATCGGCACGATCGCCTCCCACCCGCACGCGCTGGCTCAGGTCCGCGAGTGGATCGCGGCGGAACTGCCCGGTGTCACGTCGATCGCCACCTCGTCCACCGCCGCTGCCGCTGCCGCCGTGGAGCGCGGCGAGTTCGACGCCGCCGTGACCGCTCCGGTGGCCGTGCAGCACTACGCGCTGGAAGAGTTCGCGGTGGACGTTCTGGACGTGCCCGACGCGCGCACGCGGTTCCTGCTGCTGGCCCAACCGGGTCAGTTGCCTGAGCCGACCGGAGCAGACCGCACCAGCGTCGTCGTGACCACCCCGAACCGCGTGGGCGTGCTGTCCGAGCTGCTCACCGAGCTCGCGTTGCGTGGCATCAATCTCACCGGCCTCGAATCGCGTCCCCAAAAGGGCAAACTGGGCACGTACCGCTTCTACATCGACGTCGAGGGGCACATCGCAGAACCGAGGATCGGTGACGCGCTGGCCGCGCTGCACCGACACTCGCGCGAGATCCGGTTCCTCGGGTCCTTCCCGAAGGCCGACCACGAGCCCGTCGAGGCTCACAACGACGAGTTCGCCGCAGCCGCCGCTTGGGTCGATGCTGTCAGAAAGGGCGAGCGCGGGTGAGGTTGCTGCTGGTCAGGCACGGTGAGACGGCGTCGAACATCGAACGCAAACTGGACACGGCCATGCCGGGTCCCCCGCTCACCGAGCTGGGCCACAAGCAGGCCCGCGAGCTCGCCGACACCCTCGGCGCGGAAGGCCTGGTGGCCGTCTACGCCAGCATCGGCCTGCGCGCCCAGCAGACGGCCGCGCCCACCGCCGAACGCTTCGGCCTGCCCGTGCAGATCCTGGCGGGCATTCACGAGATCCAGGTCGGTTCGCTCGAAGGCCGCAACGACACCGAGGCCTACAAGACCTACCTGGAGACGGTGATCAGGTGGGCGGAAGGGGCTTTGGACGTCGCATTCCCCGACGGCGGTGAGAGCGGGCAGCAGGTGCTGGACCGGTTCCTCGCCGCCATCGAGTCGATCCGGTCGATTCACCAGGACGGCACGGTCATGGTCGTGACGCACGGCGGTGCGGGCCGGATGGGCGCGCTGGCGCTGGCGTCGAACGTGCCGGTCGAGTTGGCGGAGAACCTGCTGCCGAACACCGGTGTCGTGGTGCTGGAGATCGAGGGCGACGGCTGGGTGTGCCGCTCCTGGGCCGGCGTCGAGGTGGCCTAACCCCAGCCGAGTTCGTGCAGCTTGGCGTCGTCCACCCCGAAGTGGTGCGCGATCTCGTGCACCACGGTGATGATCACTTCTTCCACGACGTCGTCCTCGGTGTCGCAGATGTCGAGGATCGCCTCGCGGTAGATGAAGATGTGGTCGGGCAGCGCGCCGCCGTAGTCGGTGTTGCGCTCGGTCAGCGCGATGCCCTGGTAGAGCCCGAGCAGTGACGGCTCGTCGGGGTTGCGGTCCTCGACGAGCACCACGACGTTGTTCATCGCGTGCATGAAGTCGGGCGGGACCAGGTCCAGCGCCTCTTCGACCAGCTCGTCGAAGCGAGCCCTGGTCATCTCGACGGTCATCGGTTCTCCGCCGCGGTCGTGGTGGTGGGCGCGCTGGACGAGGGCTTGTCGGGCTTGTCGGGCTTGCCGGAGTCGGAGGGCTTGCCGGACTCCGAAGGCGGCTGGCCGGTCTCGGAGTGCAGCGGGGCGCCGGTCGGTTCGTCCTGCGGCCTGACCGAGGTGGTCTGCGGCGGGTTCGAGGTGGTCAGCGGGGCGCCGTTGGGGTTGCGGACGGTGCCCTCCCAGGCCACCAGGTTCTCGCCCTGGGGAGGGGCGCCGACCTTGCAGTTGGCCTTGCGGGAGCCGACGGCCCAGCTCTTCTCGGAGCGGGTGTCCCAGGTGATCAGCAGGCCCTTGGCCTTCAGGTCCGCGCCGCCGGTGTACTCGGCGGCGATCGCCGCGCACTTCTCCACCATCGCGGCGTCCTGCGCTTCCGTCGGGAGGAACGGCCCCTCGGGGTGCTGCACGACGCCGACGATCTCGAACGCGTGCGGCTTGGCGCACTCGATCGGGTCGCCGACCGTGTTCTTCTCGCCGAGCGCGACGCACACGCCGGGGTCGTACACGTTCGACTGGTCCTGGGACTTGGCGCTGCCGAACGACGGCAGGGCGGCGCCGGAGGGTGCGGTGACCTGCAGGCCGCAGCGGATCTCGCGGTAGCCGCCGGACCAGCGCTTCTCGTCGGGGTTCAGCGTGCTGATGCCGTACTTGCCGTCCGGGTCGAGCTTGCCGCCCATGTAGGTGGTGGCGGCCTGCGCGCAGTTGTCCTGGGCGATTTTCTCCCAGGCGTCCGGCTGCGGGAACGGCGCTTGTTTCGGGTAGGCCGCGGTGATGTCCGCCGTGCTGGTGACCTCGAACTTGTGGGCCGTCGAGCAGTCAACCTTCTGCGCGTCGGACAGATCGGCCTTTCCCCAGTTCAGGCACTCGCCGGGGGCTGCCTGGTAGGCCGCGTTGACCTGTTCGCGCTTGAGCGAGAGCGGGCCGCCGGCCAGCACCGAGGTGAACGCGGACAACATCAACAAGCCGAACGCGCCCACGAAAGCGCCGACCATCACAAGCCGCGTGTCGCGGATGTGACCAGATCGACTCAACCAACCGGCGCTCGGAGACATCTCATCCATGATGCCCGTGCCGTGTGAGGCGGCTGTGCGCCGGGTTGGTGGAGTGTTGCTATTAGGACACTCGTCACTGAATCGGCCGTGTTTCAGCCGCCTCGCTAGGTACCTTGCCCGCGGGAGTGGTGATGACTGACAACAACCTGCCAGGACCTGGCCAGCCGACGCCCCAGCCAGGGCAGCCGTCGGGACCGGCCGGCCAACCTCAACAGCCGCCGCCGTACCAGCCGGCTCCGCAGCCGAACGCGCCCGTCAAGGGCAAGGGCAGCATGCGCGAGCAGCAGGCCGGCGTGACGAAGCCGCGCCAGGCGACGGTCGCCGAGCAGCGCGCCCGCGCTGCCGCGTTGAAGGCGCAGCAGGAGCGGTTCGCCGCCGAGTCCGCCGCGTTCGAGAAACGCCGCAAGACGCGCAAGCGCTGGCTCATCGGTGGCGGTGTCACCGTGGGCGTGGTCGCGCTGGTCGCGATCTGGTACGCGGCCGCCAGCCCGAAGAACGTCACCGCGCAGTGCACGGACCAGAACAACGTCATCGTCGACGACGACTACTGCTCCGACAGCTACTACCGCAGCCACGGCGGGTACAGCAGCGGCGGCTTCATCTACATCGGCGGCAGCTCGTACCGCTACAACTACGGTGGCTCCGGCGTGGTCGGCCAGAAGGCGGTCGGCGGCAGCTACACGGTCCCCAAGGGCGCGAACGTCACGACCAAGTCGGGCACGTCGGTCCAACGCGGCGGCTTCGGCGTCAGCAGCGGATCGTCGAGCAGCGGAGGCTGATCCGAGTTGCGTCGTGAAACCTCGCAACCGCGGCCGAACTGGCAGCGCACGGTCTCGGACCAGGGGTTGGTGTTCGGCCTGCCCGCGAAGTACGCGAACGGTTCCGACCGTCCGTACTGGGACGAGTCGGTCCACTACGTGTTCGAGATGAGCGAGATCCTCTCGCTCGAAGCCGACGTCGAGCTGCTCCACTCCATGTGCCTCGACGCGGTGGACAACGTGGTCCTCACCGAGCGGTACCGCGACTTCGGCATCCCCGAGTGGGTGTGGCCGCACATCGCCGAGTCCTGGCGGCGCCGCGACCCGCACGTCTACGGCCGTTTCGACCTGCGCTACGACGGGTCCGGGCCGGCGAAGATGCTCGAGTACAACGCCGACACGCCGACGTCGCTGCTGGAAGCCGCGATCATCCAGTGGCACTGGAAGACCGACGTGTTCCCGGACGGCGACCAGTGGAACTCGCTGCACGAACAGCTGGTCGAGCGGTGGACCGAGGTGGGTTCGAAGCTGCCGTCCAGCGAGGTGCACTTCAGCTGGTCCGGCGCCGACCCGTCCGGCGAGGACCACCTCACCGTGGCCTACCTGCAGGAGACGGCCGCCGAGGCGGGGCTGAACACCGTGGGCCTCGCGATCGAGGACATCGGCTGGGACACGCTGCTCAACCGGTTCGTCGACCTCGAAGAGTCCCCGATGAACACGGTGATCAAGCTCTACCCGTGGGAGTGGGTGGTCGAGGAGCAGTTCGGCCGCCACGCCGTCGAGTCGCTGCCCGGCACGCTGTGGGTCGAGCCGCTGTGGAAGATGCTGCTCTCCAACAAGGCGCTGCTCGCGATCCTGTGGGAGATGTACCCCGGCCACCCCAACCTGCTCCCGGCCTACCTGAACGACCCCGGCATGCTCACCGAGTACGTGCGCAAGCCGCTGCTCGGCCGTGAGGGGTCGAACATCCAGATCGTCGCCCCTGGTTACGAAACGCAGACCGGTGGCGTGTACGGCAAAGAAGGGTTCGTGTACCAGCTGTTCGATCCGCTTCCGGAATTCGACGGCTACCGCCCCGCGTTGGGCGCCTGGGTCGTCGGCGACACGTCGGCCGGCCTCGGCATCCGGGAAACAGTCGGTCTCGTGACCGACGATGGCGCGGCGTTCGTGCCGCATCGAATTGTCGAGTAAGACTCCGAAAGGGAACAGCACATGACGACCACGCTGCTCGCGTTGGATCCCGGCTTCGGCGCGACCTTGGGTCGGAACATCGGCGCGATCGCGCTGTACGCCGTCGTCGGTCTCGTCCTCATGGTGTTCGGCTTCTACGCCATCGACTGGACGACGCCGGGCAAGCTGTCCGCCCTCGTCCGCAACGGCGCCCCGAACGCGGTCATCGTGACCGCCTCCGGCCTCCTCTCGATGGCGTTCATCGTCGTCATCGCCATCACCAGCTCGGTCGGCAAGCTCGACGAGGGCCTGCTGTCCGCGTTGATCTACGGCCTGGTCGGCATCATCGTGCAGGTCGCCGCCGTGCGTCTGCTGGAGTGGGTGACCAGGCTGGACATCGGCTCGATCATCGAGTCGGACCAGTTCGCGCCGGCCTCCGTGGTCGTCGCGTCGGCGCACGTGGCGCTCGGTCTCGTGGTCGCCGTCGCCATCAGCTAGCCGCAGGGTTCGGCCGAAGGGACCCGGTGCTCAGGCGCCGGGTCCCTCAGCTTTTCCACCAGCGCCACAGCCGCCACCACCCGAAGCCGAACAGCAGCACACCCGGCCCACCGAAGGCGATCAGCCCCGTGAACGGCCAGCCGCCGTCGCCGACTGAGGTGAACACCATTCCCGGCTCGCCGACGTCGACCGCGCGGACGCGGTACCCGGGCTGTGCCGCCTTCGGAATCCCTCGCAGGCCTGCTCCGGTGCGGACGACCGTGCCGTCATCGCTGGTGAAGCTGCCGGTGTGGCTGCGGCAGACGTGGCCGCCGCGGTTGCAGGACACGGAGCCCTCGACGACGTAGGTGCCGGGCACGGCCTGGTTGGAGTCGAGCCTGATGGCGGTCGGCAGATAGCTGATGGCGATGGCCAGCAGCGCGACACCGCCAACGATCATCGCGACCGCCCAGGCCTCCGCCGGGAGCTTCCTGGCCCGCTCCGCTCCGTTCTGATCCGGCAGGAAGTCGTTCTGCACCGCGTCCCCTCCCCGGCCAGAATTCGGATGAACCGCAGGTCTACCCTTTAAAGGGTGATTGACCTCAAGGTGTTGCGCGAAAACCCGGAGATCGTGCGCGCTTCGCAGCGCGCTCGCGGCGAGGACGAGGGCGTCGTCGACTCCCTGCTGTCCGCTGACGAGCGGCGCCGCAGCGCGATCTCCCGCGCGGACACCCTGCGCGGTGAGCAGAAGGTGCTCGGCAAGGAAGTCGGCAAGGCCAAGGGCGACGAGCGCGCAGCGCTGCTCACCAAGGCGAAGGACCTGGCCGCCGAGGTCAAGGCCGCCGAGGCCGAGCAGAACGCCACCAGCGAGCTGGTCACCGAACTGCTGGCCAAGATTCCGAACCTGGTGCACCCGGACGCACCGGTCGGTGGCGAGGACGACTTCGTGGTCGTCAAGACGGTCGGCGAGCCGCGGCAGTTCGACTTCGAGCCGCTCGACCACCTCGACCTGGGCACCAGGCTCGGCGCGATCGACATGGAGCGCGGCGCCAAGGTCGGTGGCAGCCGGTTCTACTTCCTCAAGGGCGTCGGCGCGCAGCTGGAGCTCGCGCTGCTCAACATGGCGGCGGCGCAGGCCACGGCCAACGGGTTCGACCTCATGATCACGCCCACGCTGGTGCGGCCGGAGATCATGGCGGGCACCGGGTTCCTCGGTGCGCACTCGAGCGAGATCTACCACCTGCCCGACGACGACCTGTACCTCGTCGGCACGTCCGAGGTGCCGCTGGCGGGCTACCACGCCGACGAGATCCTCGACGGCGAGAAGCGGTACGCGGGCTGGTCGTCGTGCTACCGGCGCGAGGCCGGCTCGTACGGCAAGGACACCCGCGGCATCATCCGCGTGCACCAGTTCAACAAGGTCGAGATGTTCTCCTACGTCAAGCCAGAAGACGCCGAGGCGGAGCACGCCCGGCTGCTCGGCTGGGAGGAGGAGATGCTCGCCAAGATCGAGGTGCCGTACCGCGTCATCGACACGGCGACCGGCGACCTCGGCATGTCGGCGCACCGCAAGTTCGACTGCGAGGCGTGGGTGCCGACCCAGCAGAAGTACCGCGAGCTCACCTCGACGTCGAACTGCACCACGTTCCAGGCGCGCCGGCTCAACGTGCGCTACCGGGACGAGAACGGCAAGTCGCAGATCGCCGCCACGCTCAACGGCACGCTGGCCACGACCCGGTGGATCGTCGCGATCCTGGAGAACCACCAGCAGGCCGACGGCTCCGTGGTGGTTCCGGAGGCGATGCGCCCGTTCATGGGAACGGACGTGCTGAAGCCCCGCTAGCCACGTTCGATGACCAGGCGTGCAGTTCTTCACGAACGTGCGCCTGGTTCATCGATCAGGTGAAGGCACTTGGCAGCCACAGGTACTCTGCGTGCTTGCCAAGCGTGGGGGACGGAAGTGCGCAGCAGTAACAGGCCGTACATGGCCTCCGTGGACCAGCTCCGCGCGTACGCGGTGTTGCTCGTCATCTTCTTCCACGGCACGCAGATCTTCGGCACCTGGATCGCGCACGACCGGCCGTTCGAGTTCGGCAAGGACTGGCTGTACTCCGCCAACCCGGCCGCCACGGTGATCTTCGAGGGGCACACCGGCGTCACGCTGTTCATGGTGCTCAGCGGGTTCATCTTCGCCGTCGGCACGATCGGCCGGGACGTCTCTTACCCGCGGTTCATGGCCAACCGGCTGCTGCGGATCTACCCGCTGTTCCTGGTGATCGTGCTGGTCGCGCTCGCGGCCAACCCCGGCGCGTTCGGCTTCCTGCCGTTCCTGCAGACCGTGCTCGGCCTCGGCAACCTGCCCGGCGCGCTGGTGCTCGGCGACATCTCCTCGGGCGCGCTGTGGGCGGTCGCCGTGGAGATGCAGTTCTATCTGCTGTTCCCGCTGCTCAACAAGCTGCTGACGCGGTTCGGGCTGCCGACGTTCCTGCGCCTGTGCGCCGCGATCGCGGTGATCAGGGCACTGGTCTGGTTCGTCACGAAGGCGCCGAACCCGGACTCGATCCTCTACTACAACCTCGTCGGCAGGATCGACCAGTTCCTGATCGGCATGATCGCCGCGTGGCTCTACCTCAGGTACGCGGACCACTTCCGCGGCTGGTGGAAGATCGGCGCCAGCGCGGTGATCGTCGTCGCGGCGCTGTGGGCGTTCAACCAGGTGCACGGGTTCTTCAACCACGGCTGGTGGCGCCTGATCTGGGTCGACGTCGAGGGCGGCATGTGGGCGTTCGTCGTCCTCACGTACGTGGCGACGGTCCGGGCGACGAACATCGTCGCGCGCACGGTCACGAAGATCGGTGAGCTGAGCTTCTCGCTCTACCTGCTGCACCTGGTGATCGCGGGCGTGCTGGTGAGCAACCGCTGGTGGATCGAGATTCCCGGCATCGGCGCGATGGCGAGCGCGCTGGTCACCGTCGCGGCGCTGTTCCTGCCGGTCTCGATCGCGGTGGCGCTGGTGACCTATCACGGCATCGAGTCGCCGTTCCTGCGGCTGCGGGTGAAGTACCTGATCGAGCCGAAGGTCCCGGTCGAACTCCAGCAGCTCGACCGGGACCTGGAACGAGCGGCTCAGTCGAGCTGAGACTCGGCCTGGTCGGCCACGTGCTTGGCGATCTCCAGCGACGAGGTGGCCGCGGGCGACGGCGTGTTCAGCACGTGCACCTGACGCGCCGCCGTCTCGAACAGGAAGTCGTCGACCAGCGAACCGTCGGGCAGCATCGCCTGCGCCCGCACACCGGCCTCCGCGCGCACGAGGTCCTGCTCCTGCACGGCCGGCACGAGCCGGGCGAGCGAAGCGGCGAAACGCTTGCGGGAGAACGAACGCAGCACCTCCTCGGCACCGGTGCGGGCGAACTTCCTCGCCAACCGCCAGGTGCCGGGGAACTTCGCGACCTCGAACAGGTCGGTGGCCGAGAACTGCGACCACTTGTAACCCTCGCGGCGCAGCGCGAGCACCGCGTTCGGTCCGGCGTGGACACTGCCGTCGAGCATCCGGGTCAGGTGGACGCCGAGGAACGGCAGCGTGGGGTCCGGCACCGGGTAGATGAGGCCCCGCACCAGGCCGCGGCGCTCCGGCGTGAGCTCGAAGTACTCGCCGCGGAACGGGACGATCGTCGCGGACGGGTTCAAACCGGCCATCCGCGCGATGCGGTCGCTGTGGAGTCCGGCACAGTTCACCAGCGCGTCGGCGCGCACGATCCCCTGCGGAGTGGCCAATTCCACACCCGCGCCGACCGGCGACGAGCGGATGCCCAGCACCGGGCTGTTGAGCCGCAGGTCAGCGCCGTGTGCGTGGAGCAGCTTCACCAGCGCGCGGCACACGGCGGGGAAGTCGATGATGCCGGTGGTCTCGACGCGCAGCGCGGCGACGGTCGCGACCTCGGGCTCGTACTCGCGGGCCTCGGCGGCGGAGATCATCCGGGCCGGGACGCCGTTGGCCTCCGCGCGCTCGGCGAGCACGTTCAGCCGCGGGATCTCGTCCTCGGAGGTGGCCACGACGAGCTTGCCGCAGACCTCGTAGGGAACGCCGTGCTCCTTGGCGAAGTCCACAATGGAAGCGTTGCCGGCCACGGACATCCGCGCCTTGAACGAACCCGGCTTGTAGTACAGACCAGCGTGCACGACGTTGCTGTTGTGGCCCGTCTGGTGCGCCGCCCAGTGGGATTCCTTCTCCAGCACGGTCACCTGATGGCCGCGTCCCGCCAGCTCGTTGGCGACCGCCAAACCGACGATGCCACCGCCGATCACCGCGATGTGTCGCACGTCAAATCCTCGTCTTCCGGGTCCGTTCGTGTCAGTCCCGCGACCGGCCGCCTTTGCCGAGTCTTCCGGCGCCCAGCAGGGCGTGATGCACCCGTCTGGACACCGAATACGGGGCAAAGGCCGCCGGTCGCGGCACTGAGGACAGTAACGGCCCATAGGCGATGATCCTCTCCAGCACCTATACACTCGGGCCCATCCAGCCAGGGAGAGGTATGTCCGACAGCATTGCTTTGGGTCAGCCGACGGTGGGCGATGAAGAGCTCGCGGCGGTCGCTGCGGTCTTCGAGTCCGGTTGGCTCTCCGGTGCCGGTCCGACCTGCAAGAAGTTCGAGGAGCGCTTCAGCGAGGTCGCCGGTGTCGACCACGTGCTGGCGACCAACAACTGCGGGGCGTCGCTGCACCTGTCGCTCGAAGTGGCGGGGGTCAAGTCGGGTGACGAGGTCATCGTCGGCGATTACACCTTCCCGGCCACGGGTCACTCGGTCATGTGGACCGGTGCCAAGCCCGTCTTCGCGGACGTCCGCCCGGACATCTGGAGCGTCGACCCGGCCGCGGTCGAGGCCGCCATCACCCCGCGCACCGTAGGCATCCTCGCCGTCGACGTCTTCGGCCAGCCGGCCGACTACGACGAGCTGCGCGCGATCGCGGACAAGCACGGCCTGTTCCTGATCGAGGACGGCGCCTGCTCCGCGGGTGCGAGCTACAAGGGCCGCCCGGCCGGCAGCCTCGCCGACGCCGCGACCTTCAGCTTCCACGGCCGCAAGGGCATCACGGCCGGTGAGGGCGGTGCCTTCACCACCAACAACGCCGAGTGGGCAGCCAAGGCCCGCAAGATGCACACCTACGGCATCGAGCCCGCGCTCGCCCGCGAAGCCTCGAACGACCTGCCGGTGCCGTCGTTCGACGTGGCGGGCTACAACTACCGCATGTCGGACGTGATGGCCGGCATCATGCTCGCCCAGCTCGACCGCCTGCCCACGCTGCTCGCGAACCGCGCCCGCGTGGCGAAGTCCTACGAGGCGCTGCTCGGCGACCTCGAGGGCGTGACCCTGCCGGTCGCGCTCGAGGACAGGGTCCACCCGTGGCAGTCCTACGTCATCACGCTCGACGCGGGCATCGACCGCGGCGCCGTGGCGAAGGGCCTGCGGGAGAACGGCGTGCAGTGCAACTTCGGCACGTACGCCTCGCACGTCCAGCCCGTGTACGGCCAGTCGACGCCGTGCCCGGTCTCGGCTGATCTGTTCCGTCGTCACCTGGCGATCCCGATGCACGCCAACCTGACCGACGATGAGGTGGAGCGAGTCGCCAAGACGCTCCGCGAAGTGCTCAGCACCGTCCGCTAAACCACCCCGAGCAAACGCACAGGAGTCTCCGCATGTCCTCGTCCCAGCGCACCGTTTTCGTCACGGGTGGCGCGGGCTTCATCGGTATGCACGTCATCCCGATGCTGCTCGAGCGTGACTACAAGGTTCGCATCTTCGACAACATGTTCCGCGGCGACCGTGACGCGGTCGGCCAGCTGGTGGCGACGGGCAACGTCGAGCTCATCGACCAGGACGTCCGCTACGGCGGTGCGGTGCAGAACGCGATGAAGGGCTGCGAGAGCGTCATCCACCTCGCCGCCGTCTCCATCAACAAGAGCGTCGCGGACCCGTACGAGAGCGTCGACATCAACATGGTCGGCAACCACAACGTGTTCGCGGCCGCCGCGGACCAGGGTGTGCGCCGGCTCGTGTTCGCGTCGTCCGCCTCGGTGTACGGCGACCCGAAGAAGCTGCCGATGCACGAGGACGACGAGCTCTCGCCGCTCACCCCGTACTGCATCGCCAAGCGCTCCGGTGAGGACCTGCTCGGCTTCTACGAACGGACCAAGGGCCTGTCCTGGGTCGGCCTGCGCTTCTTCAACGTCTACGGCCCCGGCCAGAAGACCACCGCGTACTACACCTCGGTGATCAACCACTTCGTCAACCGCCTCCGCCAGGGCCTGCCGCCGGTCATCGACGGCAAGGGCGAGCAGTCGATGGACTTCATCCACGTCACCGACATCGCTCGTTCCGTCGTCGCGGCGCTCGAGTCGGAGAAGGACAATGTTCCGGTCAACATCGGAACGGGTATCGACACCTCGGTCGCCGAGCTGGCCAAGATTCTGATCAACGCGGTCGGCGTGGACGTCGAGCCGCAGTTCAACCCGCGTGACGTGCTCGTCTCTCGCCGGGCCGCGGACATCACCCGCGCCAAGGAGGTGCTCGGCTGGGAGCCGACCATCACCGTCGAGGACGGCATGACCGAGCTGGTGAAGCTCAGCGCCACCAGCTGACGCTCGGCACCGAACAGCGTGGGCGCGGCAACCCGGCCGCGTCCACGCCAATCGGATTGGAGCTGCCCAGGTGCGCATCGCTGTCGTGAACAACTTCTTCCCACCGCGCGTGGGAGGGAGCGCGCACCTCGCGGAATCGCTGGCCGAGAAGTTCGTCGAACGCGGGCACGAGGTCATCGTGCTGACCGCGGCCTACCGCGACGCTCCGGCCGAGGAAGAGATCAACGGGTACCGCGTGCACAGGTTGCCCGCGTTCAAGATGCCCAAACTGGGTCTGTCGATCGACTTCGACATCACCTTCACCGCCCGGCCGTCCAACCTGCGCCGCGTGTTCCGGCTGCTGGACGAGTTCCAGCCGGACGTCATCCACCAGCACGGCCAGTTCCTCGACCTGAGCTGGCTCACCGGCTGGTACTCGCGCAGGCGCCGGGTTCCCGCGCTGCTGTCCGTCCACACGCGACTGGAAAGCACGCTGCGGCTGTACTCGATCCTGTTCAGGCTGCTAGACCGCTTCCTGGTCCGCCCGATCCTGCGGCTGTACCAGCCACGGTTCGTGATCATGGACGAGATGGCGGAGAGCTACTGTGCGCAACGCTACGGCGCTTCCGAGAGAGAGTTCGACCACATCCCGGTCGCCATCGACCCTCGTGAGATCACCGCGCTGCCGACGTTCGACGTGCGCGACCGCTACCGGCTCTGCGCGGCGCCGCTGATCGTCTCGCTCGGCCACGTCATCCCGCTACGCAACCGGTTGGCGCTGGTCAGGGCCATGCCCGCGGTGTTGGAGAAGCACCCGAAGGTCAAGGTGCTGGTGGTGGGTCACATCTACTACGACAGGTTCCTCAAACTCGCGGAGGAGCTGGGCGTGCGGGACGTCTTCGTGGCCACCGGGCCGGTGGCGAAGGGTCAGGTGCCGTCCTACCTGGCGGAGGCCGATGTCGTCGCCCACGATCTGCAGGGCATAGGGTGTGGCACTGCGAGTCTGGAGGCGATGGCGGCGGGCAAGGCCACCGTCTGCGCCGTGCGCGAGACGAACTTCCCCTGGGTCGAGCTGCGCAACTGGGACAACGCGCTGCTGGTCCGGCCAGACGATCCGGCCGGACTGGCAGCGATGCTGATCCGGTTGCTGGACGACCCGGACGAACGGGAACGGATCGCCGCCAGGCAGCGGGACGTGGTGCTCGGCGACTTCACGCTCGACGTGGTGACGGACAAGCACCTCGCCGTGTTCGACATGATGACCGCTCCGACCCCGGCAGGTACGCGCTGATGTTCTTCGACGACGAGCGGAGCAACCGCCTCCGCAAGCACATCCTCACCGACCTCGTCGGGCAGTACATGAACGACTCCGAGCGCGCCGCGCTCTACGGTCTTCCCGCCACCACGCGCATTCGCGAGCGCGCCAAGGTGATCAGCCCCGACCAGCTGAAGATGGGCGACCACTGCTGGATCGGCGAGGGCGCCGTGCTGGACGCCTCCGGTGGCATGGAGATCGGCGAGCACACGTCGATCGGCCTCAACTGCCTGATCTTCACGCACTCCAGCTGGCTCGCGAACATGGCACTGGAGAACCACTCCGGCAGCGACCTGATCGAGCGCAAGCCGGTCCGCATCGGCAAGGGCTGCTTCATCGGCGGCAACAGCGTGATCATGCCGGGCGTGACCATCGGCGACTTCGCCACCGTGCAGCCGCTGTCCGTGGTGGCCAAGGACGTGCCCGCGCGTTCGCTCGTCGCCGGCAACCCCGCACGGGTGTTCCAGCGCTACGAGCAGGAGTACATCGACGCCGAGATCGAGCGGGTGCGCGCGGAGAACAAGCGCCGTCGTGAACTCGCCGAGGCGCGCGGTGAGGAAGTCCTCTGGGGCGCGCCCGCCGGCGAGTTCGCGAAGGCCGAGGAAGACGCAGAGGCCTAAAGAGCCGCCGCGGTCATCACGTTCAGCAGGATCTTCGACGCCACCGCGTCCACGGCGAGCGTCCCGTTGAACGAGATCGAGCCGGTGCTGAACACCCAGCCACCGCCGGACCGCGTCCACTTGAACATGTGACCGCCGTTGGGGCCGCCGCTGTTGTTCCCCACGGCGATGATCTCCGTGCCCGGCTTCGGCGGAGTCGGGCAGCGGTCGGTCTCCCAGCCGCTGCCGGAGATGTTGTACGACACGGCACCGAACGTGCTGCCCAGCGAGAGGCTGGTGCCCGCGAGGAACGGGTGCGCGGGCAGCAGCGTCTCGTACGCGCCCCAGGTCAGGAACTCCGAGTCGTCCCAGTCGGCGCCGAGCACGTCGCGGGTGGGCTGGCCGAGGTTGGCGTACCAGTTGTCGGTCTGCGAGCCGTTGGCGGCGCGGAAGACGACGGCGTCGCCGCCCGCGTTCCAGGAGATGCGCGCGAACAAGGTGTTGCCGCCGGTGTTCACGACCCGGCCGCCGTTGGACAGGTAGGTGTTGACCCTGTCCTTCATGAGCTGCGACCAGTACTCGGAGTGGCTGCCGATGACGAGGGCCTTGTACTGACCCAGCCACGTGCCGTCGGCGTTCAGGTCACCGTCCTGGTAGAGGTCGAACTCGATGTTGTTCTGCACCATCCACCGCAGCAACAGCAGGTCCGAGTAGTAGGTGTGGCTCAGGACCGCACGGTCGTCGGTCCACACGGCGTTGTTGGGACGGAACGACGTGCAGACGCGCTGCACACCGCCCTGGCCGACGGTCGTGTAGTTGTTGTGGCCACCCCACGTGTTGTACGCGTTGTAGGTGTTCGTCGGCAGGAGCACCGCGAGCTTCGCCGTCGGCGCCGGGGGCTTCACGGCGAACGGAATCTCGTAGCGCAGGTGCGGGGTGCCGTTGAGCAGGCCGCGCAGCCGGCACACGTACGCGCCGGACTTCCAGGTCGCCGGGATGGTCAGCGAGAACGTCGTGGCCCAGTCGCAGCCGCCCGACCGGTAGTCACCCGGCACGTACTGGAGGCTGCCGGCCACCGACTGCGGGCCCCACACGACGGTGCCGGACGTCTGGCCCGGCACGGCGAGGCGTTCGATCGTCGCCTCGACCGTCGTGAAGCTGCTCGACACCGCGAACCCCTGCGGATAGGTGGGTCGCGGGCTGGTGTCGGTGGCGTAGCCCTGCAGCGACGCGGTCTTCTCGATGGTGAACCCGGAGCCGACCTGCAGCGGCGCTCCGCCGTTGACCCACTGGCCCGTGAAGTTGCCGCTGATCGTCTCGGAGTTCAACAGCCGGAACCACATCAGCTTGTCGTCGAAACCCGGCGTGGTGGCGCCGTCCAGCCACACCACGTAGTGGGTGCCGGAACCGTTGGAGAGCCAGGTCTTCTGGGTGTCGTCGGACCAGCCGCTGCCGATCGAGTAGGCGTTGCCGCCGTTCACCCACGTGCCGTTCGTGCCGTCACCGGACGTGTAGCGCCACCATTGCAGCACGTTGCTGCCCGTGTGGATGCCGTAGATGACGCCGTTCGGGTCGGCCCACAGCTCGTAGAACGGCTTCCAGCTGTTGTTGCTGATGATGTTGCCGCTGTTGGTGTGCCACGAGTTGGTGCCGTCGCCGGCCAGGTACTTGAACCACCGCAGCTTGCCGTTGGTGTCGACGGCGTAGAAGACGCCGTTCCAGCCACCGAAGATCCGCGGGTAGACCTGCAGGCCGGTGCGGATGGTCGAGCCGCTGTTCACGTGCCAGGCCCCGCCGCCGAGGTGCTTGTACCAGCGGAGGTCACCGCTCGCGGTGACGCCGAAGATCTGGCCGTCCGCCGCGGCGAAGACGGTGCGGAACTGCTGGAAGCCGTTGCCGATCTGCGCCCCCGCGCCGTTGGCCCACGTCGGCGTTCCGGTCAGCCAGCCCGAATGCTCGTAACGCAGCAGCAGTCCGTCCGCTTGAATCGCGTAGATGACTCCGTTCCCCCCAGGAACGAATTGCACGAACCGCTGGTGCTGGTCGTATGCCATGAGTCCCCCTATGAGTCCGCCCAGGCTCGTGACCTGGTACTGGCGAGTCGTCGGGGAGTGGCGCGACGTTTGCCGGATTTTCGCGTCGTGATGCAAACGTATCCGGCCTGAAACTAAAACGGCCGGATCGCGCTGTTACGGCGCGATCCGGCCATCAATTGGTTCTATCAGACGCCGGCGACCTGAGTCCGCTGGTCGAACACCTTCGCCACAACGCGGTGCGAGGGCAGGATCGCGGAACGCTCGGCGTCCGCGTCGGCCTTGCCCGCGACGATGTCGAGGAAGTGGTCGAGCTGCGCGGCCAGCGGTTCGCGGGCCGAGATCAGCTCGGGGATCTCGATGATCGTCTGCTGGCGGTAGCCGCGGCCGTCCGGCGTGGCGGCGTCGTTCGAGACGTGGCGGTAGATCGTCACGTCGCGGCGCAGCAGGTCGGCCTCGATCAGGCGGTCGACCTCGGTGATCGTCAGCGACCGGACCTTGCGCTGGCCGATGCGGCTCGCGGACACGGTGGCGAGGCCGCCGTTGGCGAAGCCCAGCACCGTCTCTGCCACGTCCTCCGCGCCCTCGACCGAGGTCGGGTGGAAGTAGCCGAACGTGCCCTGCACGTCCGTCGGGTCCTGGCCGCCGAACACGCGGATCGCCAGGTCGACGTCGTGCACCAGCAGGTCCCACGAGACGCCCGTGCGGATGCGCGGCGCGTACGGGGAGTGGCGGGTCGCCGTGACGTGCACCGGGTTGTCGACCAGCGACAACGCCGTGAGGACGGCCGGGTTGTAGCGCTCCAGCAGACCGCACATCAGCGGCACACCGCGCTGGGCGGACAGCGCCACGACCTCCTCGGAGGCCTCGATGCCGGGGCAGACCGGCTTCTCGATGAGCAGCGGCTTGTCCTGGTTCAGGACCTCGACCGCGAGACCGTGGTGGTACTCGGTCGCGGCGGCGATGACGACGGCGTCCACGTCGGACAGGTCGCCGATCTCGGGGCTCCACTGCGCGTCGTAGCGCTCGGCGATCATGCGACCGGCCTCTTCGCGGGGCTCGGCCACGCGGACCAGGTCGCAGCGGTCGGAACCGGCGAGCACGCGGGCGTGCAGCGAGCCCATCGTGCCGGTGCCGACGAGCAGGATGCGGGGGTTCGCGGTCATGCGCCCAGCACCTCCCGGATGGTGCCGATGACCGTGTCGAGCTGGTCGTCGGTCAGGTGGGCGTGCACGGGGATCGACAAGCACTGCTGCGCGATCTTCGCCGCCACCGGGGTCTCCGACATGACGACCTGCTTGTGACCGCGGTACGCGTCGTAGTCCGTGACGAGCTTCGGGTAGTAGATGCCGTTGCCGATGCCGCGCTCGGTGAGCTTGGCGGCGAACTCGTCACGGGTCAGCGCGGCGTCGTCGCCGATCAGGACCGTGTACTGGTGCCACACGTGCGAGCGGCCGGGCAGCTCGGACGGCGTGCGCAGGCCGGTGATGCCGGCGAGGCCCTCGTTGAGCTTGGCGGCGTTCGCCTTGCGCTTCGCGGTGATCTCGTCGATCTTCGCGAGCTGCGGGATCGCGACGGCGGCCGCGAGGTCGGTGAGGCGGTAGTTGTGACCGGCCATCACGTACTCGTAGCGGGCGCGCATGCCCTGGTTGCGCATGACCCGCAGCTTGTCGGCGATCTCGGCGTCGTTGGTGGTGATGATGCCACCCTCGCCGGTTGTGATGTTCTTGGTCGCGTAGAAGGAGAAGCAGCCGAGGCCGAAGCTGCCGGCGCCCTTCCCGTCGAACTTCGCGCCGTGCGCCTGCGCGCTGTCCTCGACGAGCGCGAGACCGTGCTCCTCGGCCAGCGGGGCGATCTTGCCCATGTCGGCGGTCTGGCCGTACAGGTGGACCGGCATGAGGACCTTGGTCCGCGGCGTGATCGCGGCCGCCATCGCCTCGGGGTCGACGCAGAAGTCGTCCTCGCGGATGTCCGCGAACCGGGCGGTGGCGCCGGCCTCGAGGATCGCGTTGAGCGTGGCGATGAAGGTGAACGGCGAGGTCACGACCTCGTCGCCGGGCTGCAGGTCCAGCGCCTGGATCGCCGCGACGAGAGCCGTCGTGCCGTTGTTGACGGCAATGGCGTGGTCGACACCCGCGATCTCGGCGAAGGTGTCCTCGAAGCGCTTGACCATCGGACCCTGAGCGATGACGCCCGAGCGAAGCACCTCGAGCACATAGGGCTCCGCGTCGCTCACGTCGACAACGGTGATTGGGATCATTACTCCGTACTTCCCTCGGGAGACCGCTCCCGCTCCGACCGGTCCGGCCTGCGCGAATGCGGATTGTCATGGGCTGCCGGGCACGTCAGCGCCGCGAACACCGTCGCAGGCTACCTGTGTTAGTGGAGACGAAACGGCGGGGGTACAAGGCCGTAACCAGCCTCACCCCGTACCACGGCAAGACGGCCCCGCGTGACCAGTTACCCTCGTAGTCCGGGCGGCCGCACGTCACGCAGGCCATAACACGGGAGAGCACAGCATGGACTTGCAGCATCGGCTGCGGAACACGTTCGTCGAGGCGCTCGCGCTCGGTGAGGACGTCGACGTCGAGAACCTGAAGTACCGCGACATCGACGAGTGGGACTCGGTCGGCCACATGGCGCTGGTCGCGGCCATCGAGGACGAGTTCGACGTGCAGTTCGAGACCGAGCAGGTCATCGACATGAGCAGCTTCAAGGTCGCGCTCGACATGGTCAAGGACCTGGGCGCGGAGTGACTCTCTCCGGCAAGGTCGCAGTCGTCACCGGTGGTACCAGGGGCATCGGTCTCGCCACCGCCGCCGCGCTGGCCGAAGCCGGGGCGACGGTCGTGCTGACCGGCCGGGACGAGGCAGTCGCCAAGCAGCGCGCCGCCGAGCTGGGTCCCCAGGTCAGCGGCCTCGCGCTCGATGTGACGGACACCACTGCGGTGAAGGACGTGTTCCGGCAGATCGCCAAGGAGCACGGCCGGATCGACGCGCTGGTCGCGAGCGCCGGCGTCATGGAGGGCGCGCTGATCGGCATGATCGGCGACGACCACGTGGCACGCATGTTCGACACGAACGTCACCGGTGCGATCGCGTCCGTCCAGGCGGCCGCGCGCGCCATGATGCGCAAGAAGACCGGCTCGATCGTGCTGCTCGCCTCGATCGTCGGTGAACGCGGCAACGCGGGTCAGTCCGTGTACGCCGCCACCAAGGCCGCGGTCGCGTCGCTCGCGAAGTCCTCCGCCAAGGAGCTCGGCCGGTACGGCATCCGCGTCAACGCGGTCGCGCCCGGCGTGATCGAGACCGATCTGACCGCAGGCCAGTCCGAAGAGGTGCTGGACCGCGTCCGCAAGGACACCGCGCTCGGCCGCCTCGGTGCCGCCGACGAGGTCGCGAAGGTCATCAAGTTCCTGGTCAGCGACGAGGCCTCGTTCGTGACGGGGCAGGTGCTCGGCGTCGACGGGGGGCTCGTGCTGTGAGCCTGCTGGCCCCCGGCGCACGCCTCGTGGACGCGACGTCCGGCGAGGTGCTCGCCGGACCCGAGCTCCGCGCTGCCGTCGACAAGATTGCTGCTGAGCTCACCGCGCTGCCCGCCGGTGTGCTGTTCGCCCGCACGTCCGTCGACGTGCCGAGCGTGCTGCGCTACGTCGCCGCGTTCGAGTCCGGCCGGGCCGTCGCACTGCTCGACGCCGGTCAGGACCGCGAGGTTCTCCTCGGCCTGGTCGAGCGCTTCCGTCCAGCCGCCGTGCTCGGTGGCGAGGGTGAGCCGCCCGCCGGTTACAGCGCGGACTGGGTGCGCGAGGAAGCCACCGGCGTCGTGCCGCACCCCGACCTCGCCGTGTTGCTGCCGACCAGCGGCTCGACCGGCAACCCCAAGTTCGTCCGGCTGTCACGGCAGGCCGTGCTGGCCAACGCCGAGGCGATCGCCGAGGTCCTGGGCATCACCGCCGACGAGGTGGCGCCGACCAGCCTCCCGTTGCACTACAGCTACGGCATGTCCGTGCTGAACAGCCACCTGCTGCGCGGCGCGACCGTCGTGGTGGAGCCGACCGGTGTGATGGGGCGTCCGTTCTGGACGGCCGTCGAGGAACACAAGATCACCTCGCTGGCCGGCGTCCCGTACCACTACGAGATGCTCAAAAGGCTGCGCTTCGACCCGGCCAAGTACCCGAGCCTGCGCACGATCACGCAGGCGGGCGGCAAGCTGCGCGAGGACCTGGTCGTCGAGTTCAACGACAAGATGATCGCCGCTGGTGGCCGTATGTTCGTCATGTACGGCCAGACCGAGGCGGCGCCGCGGATGGCCACCGTGCCCGCGGAGAAGCTGGCCGAGAAGATCGGCAGCGCCGGTCCCGCGTTGCCCGGCGGCGCGTTCTCGATCCGTCTCGACGACGGCTCCGAGACCTCCGATCCGGACGTCGTCGGCGAAGTGCTGTACCGCGGCCCGAACGTGATGATGGGTTACGCGGAGTCCGAAGAGGAGCTGTCCGAACCAGACACTCGCGACGGTCTGCTCGAAACGGGCGACCTCGGCCGCCTGGACGCGGACGGCTACCTGTTCATCACCGGCCGGCTGAAGCGGATCGGCAAGGTCTTCGGCAACCGGGTCAACCTCGACGACCTGGAACAAATGCTGCGCGGTTCCGGGTTGGACATCGGTGCGGCGGCCGCGGTGCCGGCCGGCGACAAGGTCGTCGTCTGGGTCGAGAACTGTGCCGCCGACACGCGCAAGGCAGCTGCCAAGGCACTGTCCGAGAAGCTGCACATGCACGTGTCCGGATTCGACGTGCGGGACATCGACGCACTTCCGCTGCTGGCCAGCGGCAAGATCGACTACCGCTCCCTGGAGGGACGCGCGTGACCACCACTGCCGAGAGCGTGTTCGGCCTGAGCCAGGCCGAGCGCGAGGCGGCGCTGCTGCCCGTGCTCACCGAACTGACCGAGCACCACCGCGCCGGCGGCGAGCCGTACGACCGGATCCTTAGCTCGCTCGGGATCGCCCGTGGCACCTCGTTCGACTCGGTCGAGCAGCTGCCGTGGCTGCCGGTGCGGATGTTCAAGCACCACGTGCTCAAGAGCGTGCCGGACGACGAGGTCTTCAAGGTGCTCACCTCGTCCGGCACCACCGGCGCCGAGGTGTCCCGGATCTATCTGGACAAGCAGGCGGCGGCCGACCAGCCGCGCTACCTCGGCAAGACGCTGCGCACCGTGCTCGGCGACCAGCGCCTGCCGATGCTGATGGTCGACACCATCGGCATCATCAAGAACCGCCGCTCGTTCTCGGCGCGCGGTGCCGGCGTGCTCGGCATGGCGAACTTCGGCCGCAAGCACGTCTACGCGCTGGACGAGAACGACCGCCCGGACGTCGAGGCCATCAAGGGTTTCCTCGCGAACCACGGCAACGAGCCGTTCCTCATCTTCGGCTTCACCTTCATGGTGTGGCAGTACCTCTACGAGGTCGCGCGCGAGCACAAGCTGGACTTGTCGAACGGCATCCTCATCCACTCCGGTGGCTGGAAGAAGCTGATCGACCGCGCCGTCGACAACGCGGAGTTCCGCCGCGCGTTCGCGCAGGACACGGGCCTGACCCGGATCCACAACTACTACGGCATGGTCGAGCAGCTCGGCACCGTCTTCCTCGAGGGCCCGAGCGGCAACTCGCTGTACTGCCCCGACTTCGCGGACGTCGTCATCCGTGACCCGGAGACGTGGCGCGAGCAACCCGTCGGCGTGCCGGGCGTCATCGAGGTGGTGAGCACGGTGCCGCGGTCCTACCCCGGCCACGTCCTGCTCACCGAGGACCTCGGTGTCGTGCACGGCGTCGACGACGGCGACTGGCCCGGCAAGCGCTTCTCGGTGCTCGGCCGTCTTCCCCGCGCCGAGGCGCGCGGATGTTCCGACACGTTCAGCGGGAGCCCGGCGTGAGTGTTGAGCAGCGTTTCCCGGCAGGCCCGGCCGTCGAGGTCGACGCCCTGCTCGCCGAGATCACGGCGGAGCCCGAAGGCGGCTATCTGTCCGTGGGCGACGAGCGCGTCGTCCAGTTCCTGGTGAAGTTCGCGCGCAAGCTCCTCGCGCCTGCCACCGCGCGGCGCTACCCGGAACTCGCGTCGCTGGGCTTCTTCCTGCGCAAGGGCGAGATCGCGAAGGCGCTGGCCGGCCTGGAGACCACCGGCGACCGGCTGAGGTTCCCGCGCGGACTCGTCTTCCACGTGCCACCGGCCAACGTGGACACGATCTTCGTGTACTCGTGGGCGCTGTCCGCGCTCGCCGGCAACCCGAACGTCGTGCGGATCTCGCCGCGTTCCGCCGGTGCCGCGCAGGCCGTGATCGAGGCGCTGAACTCCTCGCTCGCGGAGGCCCACCCGGCCATCGCGCAGACCCAGCGCATGATCACCTATGGTCGCGACGAGGCCGTCACCTCCGCCCTGTCCGCTGCCTGTGACCTGCGGGTCATCTGGGGTGGCGACCGATCGGTGGCCGAGGTGCGCAAGTCCGCGCTGGCCCCGCACGCCCGCGACCTCACGTTCCCGGACCGAGCGTCGTTCGCCGCCGTCTCGGTCGCCGGCTGGGAGGCCGCGACGCCCGAGCAGCGCAGGGACGCGGCCATCGGGTTCTACAACGACTCCTACTGGTTCGACCAGGCCGCCTGCTCGTCGCCGCGCACCCTGTTCTGGGTCGGCGACGCCGAGCGCGCCAAGCCGGCCCGCGACGAGTTCCGCACGCTGCTCGCCGAGGTCGTGGCGAGCAAGCAGTTCGTGGTCGAGCCCGCCATGGCGGTGCAGAAGCGCGTTTCGGCGTACGGCGTCGCGGCCGAAGGGCACGCCACGGAGATCCGTTTCGACGGCAACGCGGTGGCGACGATCGAACTGACCGCGCCGGACGAGGTCCCGCGCGAATGGCTCGGCGTCGGTACGTTCCCGCAGACGACCCTCGCCGACCTGGCCGAGTTCGGCCGGATCGTGCAACGCAAGGACCAGACGCTCAGCGTGTTCGGCTTCGACCGGGACGAGGTGCTGACCTTCACCCGTCGGCTCGCCGGCCGGGGCATCGACCGCGTCGTGCCGTTCGGGTCGGCCCTCAGTTTCGCGGCTGTTTGGGACGGCTACGATCTGCTGTCCGAGTTCAGCCGCATCACGACGGTCACCGTCTGATTCGATGCCGCCGCAACCACCACACTCCACCGGAGACCACAAGATGACCACTGTCGAGGCAGAGGCGGACATCGCCGAGGTTCCGCCAGAGAGCACTAAGACGACCAAGGGCAAGATCATCCAGTGGGGTCGTCGGCTCATGGTGGTCCTGGTCATCGGGTTCACCGCCTACGCGTTGATCACCAAGTGGAACGACGTGTGGCACACGATCTCGGCGGTCGCGTGGCAGTCGAGCCTGCTCAGCCAGATCGCGGTCATGGCGGCCATCGGGTTCAACACCATCGCGTGGCAGACGATCATCGACGACCTGGGCAAGCCGATCGGCGTGTTCCGCGGCGGCATGATCTGCCTGGTCGGCGGCCTCGGCAAGTACGTGCCCGGCTCGGTGTGGGCCTACCTTCTGCAGATGGAGCTGGGCCGCAAGGCAGGCCTCCCGCGTGCCCGCATCTTCACCGGCTCGCTGATCCAGCTCGGCATCGCCACCGTCGCGTCGCTGCTGCTCGGCATCATGGCGCTGCCGGTGATCTTCAAGGAGACCCCGCAGGCGGTCTGGCTGTTCGCGCTGCTGCCGATCGGCCTGATCGCGCTGCACCCGAAGATCCTGACGTGGGGCACCTCGCTGGTGCTCAAGACGCTGCGCCGCCCGCCGCTCGACCACCAGCTGCGCTGGGGCACGATCGGCAAGGTCCTCGGCTTCTCCATGCTCGGCTACGCGGCGTTCGGCGCCCACATGTGGCTGCTGGCGAACTCCGTCGGCGCGCCCGGCGTGAACGGCCTGATCCTGTGCATCGGCGCCATGGCGATCAGCCTGACCGCCGGCCTGTTCGCGTTCTTCCTGCCGTCCGGTGCGGGCGTGCGTGAGGGCGTCATCGTCGCGGTGCTCGCCGCCAGTGGCATCGACCCGGTGCAGGCCCTGGCCTTCGCGGTCGCCTCGCGCCTGATGTTCATCATCGCCGACGTCGTGACCGCGGGTGCGGCCGCCGCCATCGCGACGTACCGCAAGCGTCAGGCGGAGGCGCGGATCGCCGCGGCCGCCGCAGCGGCCCAGTAACCATTCAAGACTGATCGTTTTTCTTCAAAGAATCATTCCATCGGTCCGGCGGACAGTTTCGTTACACACGAAACTGTCCGCCGGATGTGTTTGAAGCATCTTCAGATTTTTCTCGCCAGAACGCCATTCTTCGGGCAGACTGGCGTCGTTTCCTGCTGACGGAACCCTCTGGTGGGGCCTTCGGGTTTCGTTGACAGACGTACACAATCCTGGGGGAGCAGCAGCATGTCTCGTCGTGCTGTCTCGCTCGTCGCTGCCATTGCGGCCGCGACGGCGGGACTTTTGCCCATCGTCACTTCCACGGCAGCCTCTGCCGCACCCGTGGTGCAGCAGCAGGCTCCCGTCGTGAGGGCGCAGGCCGGTGTGTGGGAGGACTCGCCGGTCTACAAGAAGTGGGTGGCGCTCGGTGGCGCCTCGTTCGCCGGTGACAAGGTCGGGGACGAGGTCGTCCAGGAGGACGGCATCCACTACGCCAAGTTCTCCAAGAACGTCGTCATCACCTGGAAGGACGGCGTCGGCGCGTTCTGGTTCTCCGGTGCCGTGGCCGCGAAGTGGCAGCTGTGGCTGGACAGCAACGGCGTCACGAAGACCGTCGCCATCATGGACCAGGTGCAGATCAACCGCGGTTCCCAGCTCGGGGTCGCGTCCGCGTTCGACAACGGCAACTCGGTCTACTACTCGGACGCGTACGGCGCGTTCGCCATTAGCGGCAGCAACCGGGCCAAGTTCTGGGCCAACGGCAGCATCACCGGCGGGTTCGGCTGGCTGATCAGCGACGAGGTCCCGCACCTCGGCGGTGGCACCACGCAGAGCTTCAGCCAGATGGTCAGCCTGTACAAGAAGCCCGACGGCGAGCCGTTCTGGATCAGTGGCGCGCTGCGTGACAAGTACATCGCCGACGGCGGTCCGGCCGGTGCGCCGGGTTGGCTGTTGCGTGACCAGGCCGCCGACGCCAACAACGGCTGGAACGCCGGCGCCACCAACGGCACGATCTACTGGAGCGCCGGCACCGGTGCTCGTCGCCTGACCGGCGAGGTCGCGGCCAAGTACTACGAGCAGGGCGGCCCCGGTGGTCACGCCGGCTACCCGAACTCGGACACCCAGGCCGTCGGCAACGGCACGTTCGCCACGTTCGCCAACTCGGTGTCGATCTACCACTCGCCGACGACCGGCGCGCACTGGCTCAGCGGTGCGCTGCGCGACCACCTGACGAACATGGGTGGTCCCACGGGTCGCCTCGGCTTCCCGACCTCGGACCAGTTCGCCACCACCGGCGCCAACGGTCTGTACGTCCTGTTCGGCCCGAGCAAGGTCATCCTGTGGGGCGCGAGCACCGGTGCGCACGTGGTCGAGGACCAGTACCTCGCCAAGCTGCGCGCTGACGGCGACGTCCGCGACTACGGCCTGCCGCAGACCGGCGTGGGGCCGGTCGGCCCGTACAACTTCCAGCAGTTCACGAGGGCGTCGATCTTCGACGGCAACGGCCGCAAGACGATCACCATCGGCTGGGACTTCCGCGCCGGCTGGTGGCAGCTCGGTGGCTACTCGGGCCGCCTCGGCATGGCCACGGGTGACGTGCAGTTCGGCTCGGAGCCGAACACCTTGGTGCAGCTCTTCGACGGTGGCTACCTGCTCTGCGACTACAACGAGAACCAGTGCTACTACGACTACTGGACCTCGTCGCAGCTCCAGGCCGCGTCTTCGCAGCCGAAGGTGACGCTGGAGCAGGCGCGCACGGAGGGCACGAAGCTCGGCGTGGCCAAGTCGGCTCCGCGCAAGTGATCTCGCAGTTCTGAAGGCTGAAGGGGCTGGCGTCCGCACTCGGACGCCAGCCCGTTCGCATGTTCGCAGCTTCACCACGGGGGTTTCCAAGCATGTCCGTTCGACGTTCTGTTGCGCTGGTCGCCGCCCTCGCGGCGTCGACCGCCGCGCTCCTGCCGATCACGCTCGGTACCGCGAGCGCCGCTCCTGTTCCCGTCCACCAGGCCGCGGACGACGAGGTCGTGCAGCTGCCGGCCGGCCGCTGGGAGGACTCGCCGATCTACGCGAAGTGGCAGGCGCTGGGCGGCGCTTCCTTCGCCGGCGACAAGGTGGGCGACGAGATCAACCTGTCCAACGGCATCCGCTGGGCCAGGTTCTCGAAGTTCGACATCGTGATCACCTGGAAGGAAGGCCTGGGGGCGCACTGGATGTCCGGTGCGATCTCGCGGCATTGGCAGCCCGGTGACGCGATCGTCAAGTCGGCCGCGACGATGGACCAGGTGCCGGTGAACCGCGGCTCGCAGGCGGGTGCGGCGATCGCTTACGACACCGGCTATTCCGTCTACTACTCCGACGCCTACGGCGCGTTCGCGCTCTCCGGCAAGCAGCGGGAGAAGTACTGGGCCACCGGCAGCGTCACCGGTCTGTTCGGCTGGCCGATCAGCGACCAGATCGCGATGGCGGACAACGGCGGCGTCGAGCAGCGGTTCAGCGAGGCCGTGAGCCTGTTCCAGCAGGTGCCGAGCGTGTCGGAGGCGTACTGGATCAGCGGTGCGCTGCGCGACAAGTACCTCGAGAAGGGCGGCCCGAACGGCTTCGGCTGGCTCTCCTACGACCAGTCCGTCCAGCACGACAACGGGTGGGCCGCTCAGACGGCCAAGGGCGGCATCTACTGGTCGGCGGGCACCGGCGCGCACGCCATCAGCCCGAAGACCGTCGAGAAGCTCAACCGCGCCGGTGGCGTCGTCAGCCACTTCGGCTACCCGAGCAGCGACACCGCGGACGTCGCCGGCGGCCAGACCACGGACTTCGCCACCGGCAAGACGGTGTACGTCACCCCGGACGGCAACGCCTTCTGGATGGGCGGCCGGGTCCGCGACGAGTACAACGTGAACGGCGGCACCGCCGGTCCGCTGGGCTGGCCGAAGTCGGACCAGACGCCCGCGCCCGGCACGGACGGCCAGTACGTGCTGTTCCGCGAGAGCCTCGACAAGGTCATCCTGTGGGGTCCGCGCACCGGCGCCCACGTCGTCGGCGGCCTGATCCTGCAGAAGCTGCGCGCCGGCGGTGACGTCGCGGTGTACGGACTCCCGCAGTACGGCCAGATGGCCATCGGGACCACGGCGGAGTTCCAGCAGTTCGAGAAGGCCACCGTGTTCCTGCGCAGTGACAACCACGTCCCGACGCTCGCCGGCGACTTCCGCGCGTTCTGGTGGCAGCTCGGTGGCGTGGACGGCCCGCTCGGCATTCCGCGCGGGGACGTCCACCAGCTCGGGTCCCCCGACTTCCTGGTGCAGGACTTCGACAAGGGCCTGATGTGGTGCGACTACAGCGTTGGTGAGTGCGGTTACTCCATCGCGAGCGACCGCTCGCCGGCGGCGGCGACGCGGGAGAAGGCGGAGGCCACGAAGTTCCGCGTGACCGCGGCACGTCCGCGCAAGTGATCTGGAAGATCCGTCGTTCCCTGGGGGGTACGGAAGACATGTCGGTCAGAAGTTCTTTGGTGGTGGTCGCGGCTCTGCTGGCCGCGGCCGCCCTCCCGTTCGGCACCGCTCACGCGGCGGACGAGTGGGAGAAGTCGCCCGTCTACGCGAAGTGGCAGGCGCTCGGTGGCGCCGCGTTCGCCGGCGACAAGGTGGGTGACGAGGTCGTCGAGCGCGACGGCAAGCGCTGGGCGAAGTTCTCGAAGTACGACATCGTGATCACCTGGCGGGAGAGCGCCGGCGCGCACTGGTTCTCCGGTGCGATCTCCCGGAGGTGGTTCTTCGGCAGCGGCTCCGGGCCGGTCGCGGTCACAGACCAGGTCCAGGTGAACCGCGGTGCTCAGGCGGGTGCGAGCGTCGACTTCGAGTACGGATCCTCGGTCTTCTACTCCGACGCCTACGGCGCGTTCTGGGTGCACGGCACGGAGAGGTACACGTACCTCGGGAACGGCGGCCCCACCGGCAAGTTCGGCTGGCCCACCAGTGATCTGCTCCCCGTGGGGGAGCGTTTGGGCTGGGAGCAGCGGTTCAGCGAGGCCGTGAGCACCTACCGCGAACCCGAACGGTCGGCGGTCTGGATCAGCGGTGCGCTGCGGGACAGGTTCCGCGAAGAGCTCGCCGCCGGCCGCCGGAACTGGCCCGCCGGCGACCAGCTGCAGCGGGCGGGCAACGGCTGGTCGATCAGGATGAACAGGGGCGCGATCTACTGGTCGACGCAGACGGGAGCGCGCCTGCTCGACTACGAGGCGAGCAACGCACTCGAGTCCAACGGTGGCCCCGGTGGCCAGTTCGGCTACCCGGCTACGGACACCACGGCGCACGACGGTGGGTTCACCACGGACTTCGTCAACAAGACGACGGTTTACCTCGGTCCCGCCGACGACGGCGCGTTCTGGATCAGCGGCCGGGTGCGCGACGAGTACGGCATGCAGGGCGGCCTCGCCGGTCCGCTCGGCTGGCCGAGGTCGAGCCAGACCCCCGCACCGGGCACGGACGGCGTGTACGTGCTGTTCGGCGACGCGCGGGACAAGGTGATCCTGTGGGGCCCGCGCACCGGCGGCCACCTCGTGCGCGGCCAGATCCTGGAGGAGCTGCGGGGCGGCGGTGACGTCGCGGTCTACGGCCTGCCGCAGACCGGCGAGTGGATCCAGCCGACGTTCACGTTCCAGCAGTTCGAGTTCGCGTCGATCTTCCCGATGGGGACCGCGACCCACACCCTGGGCTGGGACTTCCGCGACATCTGGTGGCAGACGGGCGGCACCGAGAGCCCGCTCGGCCTGGTCGCGTCGGACGCGCTGGAGGTGCAGCCCAAGGTGTTCCACCAGCAGTTCACGAACGGCTGGATCACCTGCGACTACAACGGCGGTCAGTGCGTCTACTCGGTCACCGGATCGAAGGCGCAGCCGCAGACGCAGTTCCACACGACCACGTCCGGCCCGCGCAGGTGAGCTGACGGATCGGCGGAAACGAGGGCCGGCACCGGGGCAACCGGTGCCGGCCCTTTCGCGTGTTCTCCAGGGTTGTCTGAAGAGGGGGTCTGAGAACATGGTCGCAAGACGTTCTGCTGCTCTGGTCGCCGCTCTCGTGGCGTCGACCGTCACGTTCAGCACCGCGCACGCAGCGCCCGCGGGCTGGGAGGACTCGCCGGTCCACGCGAAGTGGCAAGCGCTCGGCGGTGCGTCGTTCGCCGGCGAGAAGGTGGGCGACGAGGTCGTCCAGGACAACGGCATCCGCTGGGCGAAGTTCTCCAAGTACGACATCGTGATCACCTGGCGCGAGGGTGCCGGCGCGCACTGGATGTCCGGCGCCGTCTCGCGGTTGTGGCTCGGCACCAGTCCGGCCGTGGCGGCGGCGGCGATGGACCAGGTGCCGGTCAGCCGCGGTTCGCAGGCGGGTGCGGCGATCGCCTACGACACCGGCTACTCCGTCTACTACTCCGACGCCTTCGGGGCGTTCCCGATCTCCGGCGCGGAGCGGGACAAGTACTGGGCGAACGGCAGCGTCACCGGCAGGTTCGGCTGGCCGGTCAGCGGCCCGCTCGCCGTCGAGGGCGGCATCGAGCAGCGGTTCAGCGAGGCCGTGAGCCTGTTCCACGAACCGGGTGCGCCGCAGCCGTTCTGGATCAGCGGTGCGCTTCGGGACAAGTATCTGGAGCAGGGCGGACCCGCAGGTCAGCTGCGCTGGGTCTCGGCCGACCAGGTCGCTGCGCCGGGGAACGGGTGGAAGGTGTGGCTCGACGCCGGGACCACGATCTTCTGGTCGCCTGAGGCGGGAGCACACTGGGTCGGCTCCACGATCGCGGACAAGTACGAACAGCACGGCGGCCCCACCGGTCCCTTCGGCTACCCGGCATCGGACACGACGTCGCTGCGCTACGGGATCAGCACCGACTTCGTCAACGACACGACGATCTACCACCGGCACCGCTACGGAACGGATCGCCCGTTCTGGATGAGTGGCGGAGTCCGCGAGACCTACCGCCGCTACGGCGCCGACGAGGGGGACCTGAACTGGCCGATGTCGGACCAGACCCCTGCTCCCGGCACCGACGGTCAGTACGTGCTGTTCAACTCGGCGCACCTGCAGGACAAGGTGATCCTCTGGGGCCCGCGCACCGGTGGGCACGCCGTCAAGTTCGACTTCCTGGAGTCGCTGCGCGGCGGCGGCGACGTCGCGGTCTGGGGACTGCCGCAGAACGACCGGACGACCGTGGGCGAGTACGAGTTCCAGCAGTTCGAGCACGTCTCGATCTTCAAAGGCGCTACCCGGTACGTGAGGATCGGCTGGGAGTTCCGCGACCTCTGGTGGCAGACCGGCGGCATGCAGAGCCCGCTCGGAATGGCAACCGAAGACGCCGGCTTGGTCGGGAACAACGTGAAGCGGCAGAAGTTCGACAACGGCTGGATCCAGTGCGATTACAAAATCGGTTCGTGCTACTACGGAACGAATTGAGGGGCGATTTTTCCCAGGTGACCACGTATTGTCCGCGCAACTGAGTTGCGCTCCTGGGGGTCGAAGTTGTTGGTAAGACGTTGCATTGCGCTGGTCGCTGCCCTCGTGGCGGCGACCAGCGTCGTGACCGGCACCGCGAACGCGGCCGGTGAATGGGAAACCTCGCCGGTCCGCGCGAAGTGGCTCGCGCTGGGTGGCGCGTCGTTCGCCGGTGACAAGGTCGGCGACGAGGTCGTGCTCGACAACGGCATTCGCTGGGCGAAGTTCTCCAAGTACGACATCGTGATCACCTGGCGCGAAGCCGCCGGTGCGCACTGGATGTCCGGTGCGATCTCACGGTTGTGGCTCGGCACCAGCCCGGCGACGGCGGCCGCGATCATGGACCAGGTGTCGGTGAACCGCGGTTCTCAGGCGGGTGCGGCCACGGCCTACGACACGGGTTACTCCGTCTACTACTCCGACGCGTACGGCGCGCACGCGATCGGTGGCGCCGCGCGGGACAAGTACTGGGCGAACGGCAGCGTCACGGGCCGGTTCGGCTGGCCCGCCAGTGGCCTTCTGGACGTGGGGAACGGCAGCGGGACCGAGCAGCGGTTCAGCGAGGCCGTGAGCTTCTTCCACAAGCTGGGCGAGCCCACGCCGTTCTGGATCAGCGGCGCGTTGCGTGACAAGTACCGGGACACCGGTGCGCCCAACGGCTTGAACGACTGGCTCACCTCGGACCAGGTCGAACAGCCCGGCAACGGGTGGAAGGCCGAGTTCGGCTCACCGCAGGCGATCTACTGGTCCGCCGCGACCGGAGCGCACGAGCTGAGCTGGGACGCGACCGCCGCGTACCAGGCACACGGCGGTCCCTCGGGTCCGTTCGGCTACCCCAAGACCGATACGACGGCTGAGGGCTGGAGTCTCCACTTCACGACGTTCGTCAACGCGTCGCTGTACAAGGGCGACGCCGGCATCTTCTGGATGAGTGGCCAGGTCCGCGACACGTTCGAAGAGAGCCGGCGCAGCCAATACGGCCAGGGGTTCGGCTGGCCGACCTCGAACCAGACCCCGGCTCCCGGCACCGACGGCCAGTACGTGCTGTTCGGCGATCGCACGGTGCTGCTCTGGGGTCCGCGCACCGGTGGCCACGCCGTCCGGGACGAAGCCCTGCGGAAGTTGCGCGCTGGTGGTGACGTCGCGGTGTACGGCCTTCCGCAGTACGTCCACGGGACGCAGTACGGCGAGGACGGCTTCGTGCAGTTCGAGAAGGCGTCGATCTTCGTGAACAGCGGCGTCGGCAGGACGATCGGTTGGGAGGTCCGCGACACCTGGTGGACCTCCGGCGGTACGAGCAGCCCGCTCGGCATGTCTCGGCTGGACCAGCAGACGACCGAACCCGGCGTGGTGGTGCAGGGCTTCGAGCACGGCTGGATCGTGTGCGACTACAACATCGCCGAGTGTCGCTACGGCGGGCAGATGACGGCGGAGGAGGTCCGCCGCCAGGGCACGAGGGTCGCCATCGCCCGTCGAGGATGATCTTCGCTGCCGCTACGTAGACTCCGGGGCGTCCCCAACGTCCTGAGGAGCATCGTGAGCAAGGTCCACCCCAGCGCCCTCGTCGGCGAAGGCGTCGAGCTCGGTGAGCGGGTCACCATCGGCCCGAACGCGGTCGTGCTCGGCCCCGTGCGCATCGGTGACGACGTGTGGATCGGCCCCGGCTGCGTCATCGGCACCCCGCCGGAGATCAGCAGCGAGCCCCACAACAGGGCGTGGGACGGCGAGCTCGCGCACATCGGCGTCGAGATCGGCCCGCGCACGGTGATCCGCGAGCTCAGCACGATCCACCAGGGCAGCTACCGCCCGACCAGGATCGGTGCCGACTGCTGGCTGCTCAACCGCGTCTACGTGGCCCACGACTGCCAGGTCGGCGACGCGGTGACGTTGTCCGCCGGCACCAGCCTCGGCGGCCACATCCAGGTCGGCGACCGGGTCAACGTCGGCATGAACGCCGTCGTGCACCAGCGCCGCATCATCGGCCCCGGTGCGATGGTCGGCATGGGCAGCGCGGTGACCAGGGACGTGCCGCCGTTCGCCAAGGCGTACGGCAGCCCGGCCAAGCTGCACGGCGTGAACGCGGTGGGCATGACCCGCTCGGGCGTCCCCGAGGACGTCGTGCGCCTGCTCGACGCCGCCTACGCCGAACTGCGGGTGCCGAGCGAGATCCCGGAGTCGCTCACCGAGGCCTTCGCCTGGTGGAACTCCGTCGAGCCGGCCCGGCCCCTCGCCCAGACGTTCTCCGAGCAACGCTAGAACCAGCGCTCCAGCACCTGCGCCACACCGTCTTCCTCGTGGGACGCCGTCACCTCGTCGGCGGCGTCCAGCGCGGCCTGGTGCGCGTTGCCCATCGCGACCCCGTGCCCGGCCCATCCCAGCATCGGCACGTCGTTGGGCATGTCGCCGAACGCGATCACGCCGGTCGCCTCGATCCCGAACCGCTCGGCCACGTCGGCCAGGCCAGTGGCCTTGGTCACGTCGGCGCGGGAGATCTCGATCAGCCCGGAGTTCGTCGAGAAGGTGACGGTGACCTCGGCGCCGAGCACGTCCACGGCGGCCTCCGCCATCTCCGAGCTGGTCATGTCCGCTTGTCTGGCCAGCAGTTTCACCGCCGGAAAACCGAACACCTCGGCCCGCGAGTAGCGGCCGGCATTCTCCGCCCAGGCGTGCAGGTAGTCGTGCTCGGCGACGAACGTCGGCCCGTCGCCGACCCGTTCGGTGGCGAAGGTCACGTCCGGGATCGCCTCGCCCAGGGCGTGCGCGATGTCGTGCAGTTCGACCGGGCCGAGATCGCGCCGCCACACGACCTCGTCGGCCGCGATGTCGTAGAGCACGGCCCCGTTCGCGCACACGGCGTACCCGGAGAGCCCCGCCTGCGTCGCGACCACCGGAATCCACCTCGGCGGACGGCCGGTGACCAGCACGAACGGCGTGTCCGTGGCCAGTACGCGGCCGACCACGGCCGCAGTGCGCGCGCTCACGCGTTCGTCGAGGCCGAGCAGAGTTCCGTCAACGTCCGATGCGATCAACAGGGGCTTCTCCACGACAACCATCCTGCCTTGCCGCTTCGCCGTAATACGGACGTGTGGATACTGTTCCGTCGTGCGTATCGGCATCGTCATCTTGCCCGAACACCGCTGGTGGGTCGCTGAACACAAGTGGCGTGCGGTCGAGGAGATGGGCTTCCACCACGCGTGGACCTACGACCACCTCGGCTGGCGGACCCTCGTGGACGGCCCGTGGTTCGGTGCTGTGCCGACCCTGACCGCGGCCGCCCTGGTGACGTCGCGCATCCGGCTCGGCACGTTCGTCGCGTCGCCGAACTTCCGTCACCCAGTGCCGTTCGCCCGCGAGCTGATGACCATCGACGACCTGTCCGACGGACGGCTCACCGTCGGCCTCGGCGCGGGTGGGGCCGGGTACGACACCACGGTCATGGGTTCGCAGCCGTTGATGCCGGCGGAACGCACCAAGCGCTTCGGCGAGTTCGTCGAGCTGCTCGACTCGCTGCTGGTCCAGGACCGCACGACCTACGCCGGCAGCTACTTCAGCGCCGTCGACGCGCGCAGCGCCCCCGGCTGCGTCCAGCGCCCGCGGCTGCCGTTCGTGGTGGCCGCGAACGGGCCGAACGCGATGTCGATCGCCGCGCGTTACGGCACCGGCTGGGTGACCACGGGCCCGGCCACCGACGACGTCGAGCAGTGGTGGCGCGGAGTGGCGGAGATGGCCGAGCGGTTCGACGAGAAGCTGCACGAGATCAGCAGGATGCGGCACACCGCCGACCGGTACCTCAACCTGGACTCCGCACCGGTGTACTCGCTGTCGAGCGTCGAGTGCTTCCGCGACGTCGTGGGCCGCGCGCGTGAGCTGGGCTTCACCGACGCCGTGTCGCACTGGCCCCGGCACGACGGCGTCTACATGGGGCGCGAGTCGGTCCTCGAACAGGTCGCCGAGGACGTGCTACCGGAATTGATCACGAAAAAGCCCTGATGATCAGCTAAAACGTCGCTTGAGGGGGCCTCAAGGCTGCGCAGAGTAGCCAGGTATCCTCGCTTGCCGTGAGCTTCGCAGGTTATGACCTGATTGTCGTCGGATCCGGATTCTTCGGTCTCACGGTCGCCGAGCGCGCCGCGTCCCAGCTGAACAAGCGGGTGCTGGTGCTGGAGCGTCGTGCGCACATCGGCGGTAACGCCTACTCGGAAGCTGAGCCCGAGACAGGAATCGAGGTGCACCGCTACGGTGCGCACCTCTTCCACACCTCGAACAAGAGGGTCTGGGACTACTGCAACCAGTTCACCGAGTTCACCGGCTACCAGCACCGCGTGTTCGCGATGCACAAGGGCACGGCGTACCAGTTCCCGATGGGCCTGGGCCTGATCACCCAGTTCGTCGGCCGGTACCTGAGCCCGGACGAGGCCCGCGCGTGGGTCGCCGAGCAGGCGTCCGAGATCGACACCAAGGACGCGTCGAACCTCGAGGAGAAGGCGATCTCGCTGGTCGGGCGCCCCCTCTACGAGGCGTTCATCCGCGACTACACCGCCAAGCAGTGGCAGACCGACCCGAAGGAGCTGCCGGCCGCGGTCATCAGCCGCCTCCCGGTCCGCTACAACTTCGACAACCGCTACTTCAACGACACCTACGAGGGTCTGCCGGTCAACGGCTACACCGCGTGGCTCGAGAAGATGGCGGAGCACGAGAACATCGAGGTTCGCCTCGACACGGACTTCTTCGACGTGAAGGACGAGATCCCGGCGGGCACGCCGATCGTCTACACCGGTCCGGTCGACCGCTACTTCGACTACTCCGAGGGCTGGCTGGGCTGGCGCACGCTCGACTTCGAGCAGGAGGTCGTGGCCACCGGTGACTTCCAGGGCACGCCGGTCATGAACTACAACGACGCGGACGTCCCCTTCACCCGCATCCACGAGTTCCGCCACTTCCACCCGGAGCGGGACTACCCGAAGGACAAGACGGTCATCGTCCGCGAGTTCTCCCGTGCCGCGGAGAAGGACGACGAGCCGTACTACCCGATCAACACCGCCGAGGACCGCGAGAAGCTCGAGCGCTACCGCGAGCTGGCCAAGAAGGAGGCCGCGGAGAAGAACGTGCTGTTCGGCGGCCGTCTGGGCACTTACAAGTACCTCGACATGCACATGGCGATCGGCGCGGCGCTCAGCGCGTTCGACAACAAGATCGCCCCGCACCTCACCGAGGGCGCGCCGATCAACGGCGACCTCGACTGATGGTGTTCTAGACGCATTTCGCCCGGCCGTACAACCTGTGCGGCCGGGCGATCGTCTTTGGACAGTGAGTACTATTGGCGCCTGACGCGCCGCGCCACCGCAAACTTTCTGTGGCGGAAGCCATCCATGAAGCTGACCCGAACCGAGTGAGTTCGGTTCGTCGGAGGAAGCACGTGACCGAGCAGGCCAAGGCCGCAAGCGCCACCAAGATCAGCCCGACCCAGGTCCTGCAGCGGGTGATCATGCCGCGGGACGAGGACCCGCTGGACGTGCGGCCTCTCTACCTCGACGAGCCGGAGAACGTGCACAGCCACGTGTCGGGCCGGCGCGCGGTGACGGTGCCGACCTCGGCCAAGGTGTCCTTCTCGTCGTACTTCAACGCGTTCCCGGCGAGCTACTGGAAGCGCTGGACCGTCGTCGAGGACGTCGTCCTGCGCATGACGGTGCGCGGTGCCGGTCGCATCGACGTCTACCGCTCCAAGGCGAACGGCGACATGGTCCACCTGGACGGCCAGGTCATCCGCAGCCCGAAGGCGTGGATCCAGGTCGAGGTGCCGGTCTCGCTCAAGCCGTTCGAGGACGGCGGCTGGATCTGGTTCGACGTCTTCACCGACGACACGACCATGGAGATCGACGAGGCCGCCTGGACCACGGACCAGCCGCTGCCCGCGCAGACGGTCGCCATCGGCATGACCACCATGCGCCCGGTCGACGCGGTCATCGCACTGCGCGCCCTCGGCGAGGACCCGGCCGTCTTCTCCGTGCTGAAGAAGGTCTTCGTCGCGGACCAGGGTTCGGTCAAGGTCCGCAACACCCCCGGCTACGACGAGGCCGTCAAGGCCCTCGGCGACAAGCTGGAGATCATCGAGCAGGACAACCTCGGTGGCTCCGGCGGCTTCACCCGCGGTCTGTACGAGGCGATCGAGCACACCGACGCCGACCAGATCATGCTGATGGACGACGACATCCGCCTGGAGCCGGACGCCGTCCTGCGCTCGAACGCGTTCGCGCGCGCCGCCGCCCAGCCGGTCATCGTCGGTTCGCACATGCTGAACCTCCAGGCCCGCGCCCGGCTGCACAGCATGGGCGAGGTCGTCGACCTGGGCACCTGCTACTGGCGGGCCGCGCCGGGCGCGCTCACCGACCACGACTTCGGTGCCGAGTCGCTGCGCGAGACCGAGGAACTGCACGCCCGCATCGACGCCACCTACAACGGCTGGTGGATGTGCCTGTTCCCGCGCGAGGTCGTGCAGCGCACCGGTTACCCGCTGCCGCTCTTCATCAAGTGGGACGACGCGGAGTACTCGCTGCGCGCCCTGGAGAAGGGCTACCCGACGGTCTCGCTGCCGGGTTCGGCCGTGTGGCACATGCCGTGGACGGACAAGAACGACGCCACCGACTGGCAGGCGTACTTCCACACCCGCAACCGGCTGATCCTGGCCGCGCTGCACAGCCCGTACGACGTCCGGTCGACGCTGCTCAAGCAGGGTCTGAAGCTGTCGCTGCGGCACCTGCTGTCGATGGAGTACTCGACGGTGGTCGTGCAGCAGAAGGCGATCGAGGACTTCCTGGCCGGCCCGTCGAAGCTGTTCGACTCGCTGCGCACGGCCCTGCCGGAGATCCGCGAGCTGCGCAAGAACTACGCGGACGCCCAGGTGCTTCCGTCGGCGCGGGAGTTCCCGCCGCCCACGTTCGACATGGTGCGCGCGGAGCAGATGCTGACCCCGCCGACCAACCCGGTGACCATCGCGTCCGAGGCCGCCAAGGCGCTCATGCACAACCTGCGTGAGCCGCAGGCGGCCACGACCCAGCGTCCGCAGATCAACGTGCCGGCGTCCAACGCCCGCTGGTTCCTGCTGGGCAACCTCGACAGCGCGACGGTGTCCAACGCGGACGGCAGCGGTGTCGCGTTCCGCAAGCGCGACCCGAAGGAGTTCCGCCAGCTGATGAGGCGCGCGGTCCGCAACTACCGCCGACTGTCCTCGGAGTGGCCGCGGATGCAGAAGGTGTACCGCGACGCGCTGCCCGAGCTGACCTCGGTCGAGTCGTGGCGCAAGGTGTTCGAAGCCAACAGCTGAGCTTCGTGATCCAGGAGAAGGCCCCCAAAACTTTTTGGGGGCCTTTTTCGTGGCAACCACGTCCCGTGCCGGTGCGTCTTGGCTGCATGGGGGACATCAGGCGAGCTGATTTCTACGACGGACCCGCCCACGACTACCTGGGCTACTGGAAGGGCCGCGACTACGAGCACGAGGCTGAGCGCATCGCGATCGACCGGTTGCTGAGCGGCCGGCACTTCGCGCACGCGGTCGATGTGGGAGGCGGCTACGGCCGGATCACCGCGCTGCTGCCGCAGTACGCGGACCACGTCACGCTGGCCGAGCCGAGCAAGGTCCAGTTGGACAAGGCGGCGAAGTACCTCGGCGAGGGAGTCGAACGGATCCAGGCGCAGGCGGCGGCACTGCCGTTCGCGACGGGCTCGATCGACCTGGTCACGATGGTCCGGGTCATGCACCACCTGCCCGACCCGACCGCCGAGCTGGCCGAGATCGCCAGGGTGCTGGACCCGGTCGGTCTCGCCGTCATCGAGGTCGCGAACCTCGGCCACGCCCGCAACCGGCTGCGCCACCTCGGCCGGGGCGTGCCGACCGAACCGGTGGACATCCGGTCGCCGGAGAACCGCCACGACGACGAGATCCCGTTCGTCAACCACAACCTCGACACCGTGACCAGGCAGCTCTCCGACGCCGGACTGCGCGTCGTGCGCAGCCTGTCCGTGTCGAACCTGCGGTCGGGCGCGCTGAAGCGGGTCGTGCCGCACCGCGTTCTGCTGCGCGTCGAACGGGCGGCGCAACCCGCACTCGCCCGGTGCCGGTTCGGACCCAGCATCTTCCTGCTGGTGACCAGGACTCCTAGCCCTTGATCCCGGTCTCCGTCACTCCGCGCACCAGGAACCGTTGCAGCGCGACGAACACGATCACCAGCGGGGTGATGGACACGGCGGCGGCCAGGAACAGCTGCTCGACCTCGATCGACTGAGCGGTGAGGAACGTGGACAGTGCGACCTGCACCGTCCACGAGTCCTGGTCCTGCGCGATCACCAGCGGCCAGAGAAACTGGTTCCAGCTGGTGATGAAGGCGATCACGCCCAGCGCGGCGAAGAACCCCTTCGAGTTCGGCACCACGACCCGCCAGTACGTGCCCCAGTGGCCGAGGCCGTCCATCCGGGCGGCCTCCTCGATCTCCCTGGGGAAGTTCAGGAAGTACTGCCGGAACAGGAACGTGGTGAACCCGCTGAACAGCCCGGGGATCACCAGCCCGCGCAGGTCGGAGATCCAGCCGAGGGTGGAGACGACCACGAACGTCGGCACGAACGTGACGGCCGCCGGGATCATCAGCGTCGCGATCACCAGGTACAGCACGACGTTCGTGTACCGGTAGGGGATCCGCGCGAGGCCGTAGCCCGCCAGCCCGCACAACACCAGCTGTCCCACCGTCTGCAGGACGGCGACCAGCAGCGAGTTGATCAGGCTGCGCACCAGCGGCACCGCGGGGTTGGCGAAGAGCTCGGTGAAGTTCTCCCAGCGGATCTCGCTCGGCCAGAACGTCCACGCCGGCGAAGTGATCTCCTGCTCGCTCGCCAACCCGTTGCGCAGCACTAGGTAGAACGGGATCAGGAACAACACCGCGGCGACCGACAACGCCAGGTACCTGGCCACCTTCATCGCGTGATCACCTTGCCCTGCAACAACGTCACGCCGGCGATCAGCAAGGTCAGGATCATCGCGCCCGCGCTGCCGTGCCCGAAGTCCTGCCCGCCGGAACCCAGCGCCGTGTAGTAGAGATAGATCAACGGTGGTCGCGCGAACGGTGGGTACCCGCGATCAGTGCCCAGCACGTTGTAGAACTCGTCGAACGCTTGGTACGCCGCGACGAGCAGCAACAGCAGCACGGCCACCGACGTCGTGCGCAGCTGCGGGAGCGTGATGTACCGCAACGTCTGCCAGCCGCGAGAAGCACCGTCGATCCACGCGGCTTCGTAGAGATGCTGCGGAATCCGTTGCAGCCCGGCGATGAACAGGATCATGTAGAACCCGAGCTGCAACCAGAGCCGCAGCGTCACGAGCACGAGCCAGTACCAGGGCGGTGACGTCGACACGGTCCACGCGACCGGTTCCGCGCCGAACCAGCCCAGCACCGTGTTCGCGAGCCCGAAGCGCACGCCGTTGAAGATCGACAGCTTCCACACCAGCGACGCCACCACGTACGAGCAGGCCGTCGGCAGGAAGAACACCGATCGGAAGAACGCCTGCATGAAGCTGATCTGGTTGACCAGCAACGCGAGCGCCAGCGCCAGCATGAACGTCAGCGGCACGATGAACGCCGCGAACACGCTGAACGTCCCCAACGACTGGAGAAACGGCCCGTCCGTCAGCATGTCCGCGTAGTTGCCCAGCCCGACGAACGTCATCGGTGTCACCGTGTTGCGCGCGTCGAAGAACGACAGCAACAGGCTCCACCCGATCGGCACGTACACGAACACGAGCAGCCCAACGGCGAACGGTCCGACGAACAGCCAGAAGGCCCGGCCGTGTTTCATCCGTACAGGCGCTTCAACTCGTCCTTCACCTTGGCCGCCGCGGTCCTGAGCTCGTCGTCGGCCTTGGCGCCGTCCCGCACGACCCGGGACACGGCGTCGTTGAACGCCGTCCGCATCACCGACGTCCAGTCCGGCGGGTTCGACGCCTTCGCGTTGTCCCGCACGAACTTCACCGCCTCGGCACCGGCGCCGGAGGTCAGCTTCGTCGCCTTCTCGGCCAGCGACCTGCGCGGCGGGATGTGGAACCCGTAGCTGAGGTTGAAGTCCTCCTGGTAGTCAGTCTTCTCGATCCACAACCACTTGACGAACTCCTTGGCCTCGTCGATCCGCTTCGACCTGGCGTTGATCATCGCGCCGAACGCCCCGACCGGCACGCTGGTTTTGCCGTTCGCGTTGAGCTTCGGGAACGGCAGCACCCCGAAGTCGTCCCCGAGCGCCTTCTGCACCGCGGGCACCGCCCACAACCCGGTCCACTGCATGGCGACCAGCCCCTGCGTGAACGCGTCCGGCTCCGCCCAGTCCTTCACCGCGCCGAGCAGCAGCGCACCGCTGGAATACAGCTCACGCAGCTTGCCGATCGCCTGTGCCGCAACGGGATCGTCGAACCCGACCTGGTGGTCCCGCACGTAGTCGAGCCCCGCCGACCACAGCGCCGGGCCGCCCAGCACACCCCCACCGCCGTCGTTGCCCGCGAAGAGACCCTTCACCCCGCCCGTCGTGAGCCGCTTGGCCGCGTCGATCAGCTCATCCACAGTGGACGGTGGCTGGACGCCTGCCTGGGCGAAGAAACTCTTGCGGTAGAACAGCATCTGCATGTCCACCGCCTGCGGCACCCCGTAGATCTTCCCGTCAGCGGTGTGCCCGGCGAGAATCGAGGCGGTGAAGTCGCTCTTGGAGTCGCCGAAGACGTCGTCGAGCGGCACGAGTTGATTCGCCCGGACGGAGCTGATCTGCAGGGTGGACTCGAAGACGTCCGGTCCGCCGTCGGACAGCAGGCTCGTCGCGAGCTTGGAGTCGTAGTCGCCGGGGTTCCACTGCACGTCCACGGGGACCTTGCCGTACGCCTTCGCATAACGTTCCACGGCTTGCTGCACACCGGGCTCGCCGTAAGCGTGGTACCACTGCCGCAGGGCCTGACCGTCGCCCCCACGACCGGTGTTCGAGCCGCACGCCGCGAGAAGCATGGTCGCGGCGCCGGCGCTGAGCAGTCTGCGTCGAGAGATCACCCCTCACGTTTACTCCCCTTACTCGAAGTAAGCGATCACAACGTGCGAGAAGTTCACTGCATACTGTTGACCTTGAGTGCCCGCAATCGTTTGCGTGTGGCCGTTTCGCACGATCTGGACGAGCCGGTCGCCGAGGTCCTCTGCGACCTCCGGCTCGACGGCGAGCGTGATCGCGTTCGGGTTGCCGGCCATGAAGAGCACGAGATGTTTGTTCATGAACAAAGCGGACCATCGAGCGCACATCGGCGACAAGAAGGGTTCGCTGTCAGCGGTTCTGCTCCGGGCGGATCGCCAGCTTCGACCAGTCCACCTCGTACAGCTGGAAGTCCCGGTTGCGGTAGACCGCCTTCAACGCCGGCACGTCGTCGAGGTCCGTCATGCCGGGAGAGCGTTTGAAGTCGGCCATCAGCCCGCTCGACACCACGGCGTAGCGGATGTTGAGGTCGCGCACGATCTGCGCCGCCTCGGGGTCGGTGGCGATCTTGTTGAAGCGGTCGAGCAGCACCTTGCGCCGCGGGCTGAGGGTGGCCGGGTTGGGGTAGTGGCCGACGATCGGTTCAGCGCCGCTCAACGCGTACAACCAGACCGTGCCGTCGACGCCGTCGTTCATCACCCGCTCGCCCGGCTTGACGATCTTCCCGAGCTCCAGCAGCCCTTCTCGCTCCTGGTCGGTCACCACGGTGCTGCGGAACGTCCAGTGCAGCCGGATCGCGTTGCGTTCGACGTACCCGTCCGTCACGGCGACATAGCCACCGGCGGCCAGCGCGGCGACCACGAGCAGCACGACGTGTCCACGTGGCTCCACCAGCTTGACCAGATGGTTCAGCGCCCACCCGGCGGCGAGGGTGGCGGGGAGGATCAGCACCGCGACGAGCCGCCAGCGATCGTTCCACCACGGCGAGGTGATCGCGGTGGCCCAGTCGGCGTCCACGGCGTCGGCCGCGACGAAGAGCGCCAGGAAGATCCCGTACGCGCCCAGCAGCCACCGCCACATCGGCACGCGGAGCAGCAGGTAGAGGCCGAGGAGCGACAACGCGGCCAGCAGGTACTGCGGTGCCTCCGCCTCGTGTCCGAACAGCACGGCGTCGCCGAACGCGCGCGACGGTGTGGTGACCGCGGCCCAGTTGTAGGCGGAGGTCCGGCCGGCCATCGTCGAGGCACCGATCAGGTACGGGACGGCGATCACCGCGGCGCCCACACCGAGCAGACCGAGCCGCGGCAGGTCGCGGCGGAGGAACTCACGCGGCGCCGGAACGGCCCGTTGCACGAGGAGGCAGAGCACGAGCAGGGCAGCGACGAACATCATCGCCGAGTGCACGGCGGCCAGCCCCACCGCGGACACGGCCACGAGGACGCCGAGCCGGTCGGCCCGCGTGTCCAGCCACCGCACGAACAACGCCAGGAACGGCAGGATCAGGGTCAGCCCGGCGACGTACGGGTACAGCTGCCCCCACTGCCACAGGTCGAACGGATACGCCGCGAACGACGTGGAGAGCAGCGCCGACGCCGCCGCGAACCCCGCCCGGCCGCCGAACGCCTTGATGATTGCCACGGTGCCCAGCGGCACCACCAGCGCCGCCGTGATCACCATTCCGGTGTTCATCGTGAGCGGGATCGTCACGCCGGTCAGCTTGTAGATGAGCGCCTCGAACGCGTGGTAAGCGTTCGGGTAGAAGGCACCGGCGGGGTTGTCCGGCACGTCGATCCAGCCGAACGCCCTGTTGCCCGCGTTGCCGGTCTCGGCGATGAACCGGATCCCGTTGCCGTGGTACGGCGCGTCCCAGCCCTGCGGCACCGAGTCGAGCCCGTAGGCGCCCTTGACGATCGTGAGGATCGCGATCCCCGCCGCCACCGCGACACCGGCGAAGACCGTCAGCGACCCGATCGGCGACCAGGCGGGCACGGCGACCGGCGTGCGGGCGAAGCGCTGGACGACCAGCAGCACGACCGCGACGGCGAGAGTGCAGCCGAGCAGCACCCAGACGTTCCAGCGGAGCCCGACGGCCGACGTGAGCGGCGCGCCCACTCCGATCAGCCCCATCGTGATGACAGGGGCCGAACCTGCGAGCAGCCACCCCCGGAGACCGAGGATGGCTGCCAGCAGAGTTCCGGGGGCCCAGAGCAGGGCCGCCGTCAGAGCAAGGGCTGCTATCAGGGCCGGCCCAGACCGTTGACGTTGGTGAGGCCCGGGATGTCCAGCGGGTTCACGTTGACGACACCCTGCGGCGGCTGACCGGCGAGGGCGTTGACGTCGCGGACCTGGCGGATCACGTACAGCGGGCGGCGACGGGCGTCGTCACCGGCGCGGTACAGGTACTGGCCGAGCATCGCGGTGCAGCCGAGGTTCGCACCGGCCGCGAAGAGCACGACGCCGACGATGATGCCGATCGCGTTCGGCGCGGACAGCGTGATCAGGGCGCCGAGCAGGAAGCCGAAGATCGTGGTCAGGCCGACGCCCGTGAAGGCGACGCCCGCGACCATCATCAGCATGATCGGCATGACCGAGAACTCGACGAACGAGTCGAACACCAGCTTGATTTTCTTGCTGGTCGTCCACTTGCTGTCGTCGGCCGCCCGCGGCTTCTGCTCGAACGCCACGGTGGTCTGCTTGAAGCCGGCCCACGCGACGAGCGCCAGGATGTTGCGGTTGAGCTCCGGCATCTGGTTCACGACGTCCAGCACGGGACGGCTGACCAGCATCTGCGACGGGCCTTCCTTGGGGAAGGTCTCCGGCACGTCGGAGTGCTTGGCGAAGAAGTCGTTGAACTTCAGCGCCAGCTTGTTCGCGATGCCCTTCGGCACCGAACGGACCGCGCGAACGGCCCACACGATGTCGTTGCCGGCCCGCCACTCCGCGAGGAAGCGGTCGATGACCTCGACCGGCTCCTGCAGGTCGGCGGACAGGGTGAGGGCGCAGTCGCCGCGGCACAGCGCGAAACCCGCGCTGAGCCCCGCGTGCGAACCGAAGTTGCGGGAGAACGACGCGACCCTGGCCACGTCCTGCTCGCCGAGCTCGGCGATGAAGAGGTCGGCCGTGCCGTCGCTGGAGCCGTCGTCGATCAGGACGAGCTCGAAGTCGACGTCCGGCTGCGACTCCTTGATCTGGCGGAAGAGAGAGACCGTGCCCTTGACGTTCGGAGCTTCGTCATAGGCCGGCACCACGATCGACACCAGAGGTCGGCGCGTCTGGTCGGTCACTTTCGGTCTCCTGTTCCGACGGTCTCACGGATCACGTCGTCCAGTGGCTCGAGGTCTGAGTTGCGTTGTGGCTCGTCACGGCGCCTGCGCCGCTGCGAGCGGTCTAGGAAGATCAGCCCCAGGGTCAGCACGATACCCACCGCGCCGGTGATGAGGCCGATGGTCATGCCCGGCATGACCCAGTCGATCTGCAGTGTGCCCTCCCGGACGCCCTTCGGCAGCTCGACCTCGAGCAAACCGGCAGGTCCGAGCTTCGCGGGCACGTCCTGGCCGTTGACCTTGGCCACGTAGCCCGGCCACGCGAGGCGGGAGAAGACCAGCTTGCCGCCGTTCGCGCCGCTGAACTTAACCTCTTCGCTGACCTTGCCGGTCATGCGGTCGGATTCGATCCTGGTGCCGTCCGGGTAGGACGACAGCCTGCCGTCCGGGAACGCGAGCTTGTCGTTGCGCTTCCAGACGACCACGCGGTCGGAGGACTCGGCCTTGTGCCAACCCTCCGGTGCAGGGACGTCCCGGGTGTCGATGAGGTTGTTCTGGACGACGACGGTTTCTGCGCGGAGCAGGTCGGCCAGCGGCTTGTTCGAGCCCGGCGGGGGAGTCCACAGGGACTTCCACGACTCGGGGCACGTGACTGCGCCGTTGTAGGCGGTGCACAGCGCCTGGTCCATGGCGTTGAAGCCGACGCCGCTGTACGCGGTCAGGGCCTCTACGTTGGCGACGCTGAAGTTCGTGCCGAAGATGAAGTCCTGGTAGGCGCCACCGGGGTACAGATCGCCCGGTTTGACCTTCCCGATGTCGCTGAGCGAGACCGTCACGCCCTCGTAGCGGTGTTCGAACCGCTGTTCCAGACCCTTTTCGCTGGTCGGGAACTTGTAGTCGGCCACGCTGTAGTTGCCGGGGAACCACGCGGTCTGCATCGCGAGGAAGCCGATCGTGCCGACCGCCATCACCGCGAAGCCCTTGAACGAGCCGATGCCGACGCGCAGCAGCACGAGCACCGCGATCATCACGATGACCATCGTGTAGGCCTGGCGCACGTTGGTCTGCGGGAGTGCTGCCCAGCCGAAGTACGCCCCGACCAGCACGATTCCGAGCGATCCGAGCGTGCGTGCCTTCGTCTTGGTCTTCTGCAGGCCCTCACTGGCCACGATCGCCCAGATGATGACCAGCGGGATGAAGAAGAACGGGATCAACCGGGCGGGCCAGCGGAACACGTTGAGGTTCGACGGGCCGAGCACCAGGAGCAGGTAGGCCAGCGTGTACAGGTACAGGCCGAGCAGTTCCTTGCGCTTCTCCCACAGCACGCTCCAGCGGAACCACGGGAGCAGCGGCAGGAAGAACCACGCCAGGTAAAGCGCCGGGAACGTCGGGTTGAGACCGCTCCAGATGTTCATCAACGGCTGCGCGGCCGGGTTGGACATTCCGAAGAAGTCCTGCAGCTGCGGCGAGAGGAACCCGTCGTTGAACGTCCTGCTGTCCTTGCGGTAGCTCACCGACGAGGTCAGCGAGAACGGCAGGTACACGATGACGTTCAGCATCAGCACGGCGAAGCCGGCCGCGAACAGGTTGATGACCTTGCGCTTGTCGAACGCGAGCCACGCTTCGAGCGAGACCGCGAGCACGATCAGGAAGATCGAGACCAGCACGTACGGGTTGCCGGTGGTCGCCGCCAGGAAGCCCGTGAGGACCACCCACGCCGTCGACTTGCCGAGCCGCGCCGTGCGCCTGGCCGTCCACCACACGTACGGGAGGAAGCCGTACGTCGTGAGGGCGTTGATCCAGGACGTGCCGTCCATGAACAGGACGTAGCCCGACAGCGGCAGCGCGGTGCCGATGGCCGCCGCGATCCACGGCCGTGCGCCGTACTCGCGGGCCAGCAGGAACGTGCCGATCGAGAACGCCACCAGGAACGCGAACTTCACGATCGTGATGCCGAGCGCGATGTTGTCGATCCAGCCGGTGCTCACGGCGAGGAGGACCTCGACCGGGTTCCACATGCCGGTGGCGACCTCAGCGGCGAAGTTACCGCCGCGCCACATGTCGAGCTCGAGCAGCGGCATCCGGCCTTCGCTGAACGCCTCGCCGACCCGCTGCCACACCGGGACGGCGGCCGCGGCCGTGTCGTCCCAGAAGTAGAAGATGTGGTTGCGGTACATCGGGATGATCGCACCGAGCAGTACCAGGACCACCATGGTGAACGGTGGCGTCACGCGTTCCCGGAATCCGGGTTTGCCCGACGGCACTGCCGGGCTCAGAGTCGCAGTCATCTCAAGCAATCGGTTTCGAAGCGCTCACTTGCGGAAGAATTGCTCACGCCGCCCCAGACGGACCAGGCGCAACCACTCGATGAAGGCCTTCGGATCCTTGCGGACCCCGAGAAAGTACAGGCCGAACCGGAATACCTCCAAGACGCCCAGCTTGCGCATGCCTGGCTGGGCGAGCAGGTACCCGCGGTTGCGATAGGTGTAGTAGCGCTTGACCGGGTTCTCCGGGTCCTGCGCGTGGAAGCGGCCACCCAGCATCGGCTTGAACTCGTCCGAGCCGTCCGGGTGGACGTAGGCGACCTTCAGCGAGGTGCCGAACGGCAGTCCGCTGCGGACCAGGCGGCGGTGCACCTCGACCTCGTCGCCGCGGAAGAACAGCCGGTAGTCCGGCACGCCGACGACGTCGAGCGTCGTGGCGCGGAACAGGGCGCCGTTGAACAGCGAGGCGATCCCCGGCAGGAAGTCGGTGCCCAGGTCAGCGGCCTGCCGCTTCCAGGTCAGGCCCCTGCGCAGCGGGAACGCGAGCTTGTCGGGGGAGTCGATGTTCGTGACGACCGGCGAGATCTCGGCGAGGCCCCGGCGCTCGGCCTCCTCCAGCAGGACGGCCAGCACGTTCTCGTCCGCAGGGCGGCCGTCGTCGTCGGCCAGCCACACCCACTCCGCACCCAGCGAGAGGGCGTGCAGGATGCCCAGCGCGAAGCCACCGGCGCCACCGAGGTTGCGGTGCGAGGCGAGGTACGTCGTGGGCAGCGGGCACTGCTCGACCAGGTCGTTGACCGGCTGGTCCGGGCCGTTGTCGACGACCACGAGGTGGTCGGGGACGCGCGTCTGGGTCGACAGCGCCTTGAGCGACTCGGAGAGCAGCTCCCTGCGGTGGCGGGTGACCACCACCGCCACCACGGAGCCCTTGGGCAGTGCCTCGGGGATCACTTACTCGCCACCATTTCCGCTGAGCACGGGGGTCGGGTCGTGCTCGTGCATCCGCTCGAACGGGTCGAAGCCCTTGTACGCGGTCAGCACCTCGCGCAGACCGCTGTGCATCTTCACGTGGCCCTCGTCCATCCAGATCGCGGTGTCGCAGAACTCCGCCAGGAACTCGTCGGAGTGGTTCGCGAACACCAGCAGGCCGGAGCGGGCCACCAGGTCCTTGAGCCGGTCGCGGGCCTTCGCCATGAACGCCGCGTCGACCGCGCCGATGCCCTCGTCGAGCAGGAGGATCTCGGGGTTGATCGAGGTGACCACGCCCAGCGCCAGCCGGACGCGCATGCCGGTCGAGTACGTGCGCAGCGGCATCTGCAGGTAGTCACCGAGCTCGGTGAACTCCGCGATGTCGTCGACGCGCTTTTCCATCTGCTTGCGGGTCATGCCGAGGAACAGGCCCCGGATCATGATGTTCTCGTACCCGGAGATCTCCGGGTCCATGCCGACGCCGAGGTCGAAGACCGGCGCCACCTTGCCGACGATGCGCGACTGACCGCGGGTCGGCTCGTAGATGCCCGCGAGCAGGCGCAGCAGCGTGGACTTGCCGGCGCCGTTGTGGCCGACCAGGCCGACCCGCTCGCCCTCCTTGAGGGACAGCGTGATGTCGTGCAGCGCCTCGATGATCGGGACCCGGCCCTCCGAGCCGATCTTGCCGCCGACCTTGCCGAGCGCGAGCTTCTTCAGCGACCTCGACTTGGCGTCGAAGATCGGGAAGTCGACCGATGCGTTCCAGACGTCGATGCTGACCATGGTTTGTCGACCTCCTCTAGACCCAGTAGGAAACGCGGGCACGGTAGTTGCGCAGGATCACCAGCGCGGCGAACCAGCCGAAGACGGTGAAGCCGCCGGCGACCGCCCAGTGGTGCCAGTCGACCGTGTGGCCGAGCAGCGGGGCGCGGACGATCTCGACGAAGTGGTACACGGGGTTGAGCTCGGCGATGAGCATGCGCCAGTCTCCGCCGCCACCACCACCGGTGACCCGGTTCAGCACACCGGTGTCCCAGACGATCGGCGTCATGAAGAACACCAGGTTGATGAAGCTGTTCACCACCGGCGGGATGTCGCGGAAGCGGGTGCTGATGACGCCGAACAGCAGCGAGATCCAGACCGCGTTGACCGCGAGCAGCGCGAAACCGGGGATCGCGAGCACGATGGTCCAGCTCAGGCCTGGCTGCAGCGGGCTGTCCGCGGCGATCCGGTACTCGTGGTTGAGCGAGGTGAAGAAGATGGCGAGCACGATCACGTAGACCACGAGGTTGTGCAGCAGGAAGAGCACCTGGCGCCACACCATGCGCATCACGTGGACCGTGATGGGCGCGGGGAGGTGCTTGATGATCCCCTCGTTCGCGATGAAGACGTCGGTGCCCTCGGTGACGCAGCCGACGATGAAGTTCCAGACGATGAAGCCGACCGTCACGTACGGCAGGAACGTCGGAACGGTCGCTTTGAACAGCACCGAGTACAGCAAGCCGAGCGCGAGGGCTGTCGTGCCCATCGAGATCGTGATCCACAACGGTCCGATGACCGAGCGGCGGTAGCGCTGCTTGATGTCCTGCCAGCCGAGGTGACCCCACAGTTCGCGGTGGTCCCACGCCTCGCGTACGTCGGCGAACGCGCGCTTGAAGCTGCGCGACTTGACGGCAGGCGGCGCCTCGGGGTGGTCGAGGGTACTGGTGGCTTGCACGAGGACTGAGCGTACCGGCGTCCTGAGAACGACCTGGACGCCGGTACGTCACGGACTGGTCAACGGGCCGGGATCTTGATCACCTTCATGGCGACCTGCTCGTTGTCGAAGGTGAACGCCTCGTAGGTGAACTCGATGCCGGTCTGTTCGAGGTACTCGGTCCACGCCTTGTGCTCGTGGTCCTGCCAGCCGGGGAAGTTGAAGTACTCGTCGAACAGGATGACGCTGCCCTCGACCAGGCGGGGCCCGACGAGATCCAGCACGGTCTTGGTCGAGGAGTACAGGTCGCAGTCGACGTGCAGGAACGTCACGGGGCCCTCGTGGGCCTCCAGGAAGCCCGGCAGGGTGTCGTCGAACCAGCCCACGACGAGCTCGGCACCCGGCACCTCTGGCAGGCCCTCGACGTTGAACGTGCCCGCCGGGAAGCTGTTGCGCCAGTTCTCCGGCAGGCCCTCGAAGGAGTCGAAGCCGAAGACGCCGGCCCCTTCGCGGGCGGTCGCGATGATCTTGAGCGTGGTACCCGTGTAGACACCGAACTCCAGCGCGAGGCCGTCCTTCGGCGCGAGCGACAGCGCGTACTCGAGCGTTTCGTGCGGGTGACCGAACTGCGGGGTGTGCGGCATCTTGTCCCGCACGAAGTTCGCACTCTGCAGCGCGGCCTCCGCCTCGCCCTGGAACACGAGGTCGCGGCGCGTGCGCACCTCCAGCTGGCGCGTCTGTTCCACGGCGCGGTCGCCCTGGTGACGGATCTCGACGCGCAGCTCGTCGACCTGTTTCTGCAGGTCGTCGATCTGCGCGCGGATCGGTGCCACGGCGTCCGTGACGAGTTCGATGGCCTTGATGCGCAGCTTGTGGCGCAACTGCTTGGCGGACAGGCCGCGACGCACCTGCTCGAGCACGATGGCTCCTCTCACGGGAAGTTCAGCGCGCATCGTAGGGCCACCACCCGGTATCTCGGCTAGAGGTACTGGCCGGTGCCCTTCCCCGTGGTGGCACCGTCGGCGCCGTCACCACCGCTGCCGGCGGGCAGTGCCCGGCCGCGCATCTGTTCCAGCTGCGCCCGCGCCGCCATCTGCTGGGCGAACAGCGCCGTCTGGATGCCGTGGAACAGGCCTTCCAGCCAGCCCACGAGCTGGGCCTGGGCGATCCGCAGCTCGGCGTCGGACGGGGTGCCGTCCTCGGTGAACGGCAGCGAGAGCCGCTCCAGTTCGTCGCGCAGCTCCGGCGCCAGACCGTCCTCGAGCTCCTCGATGGACCGCTTGTGGATCTCCTTGAGGCGGTTGCGGCTGGCCTCGTCCAGAGGTGCCGCGCGCACCTCCTCGAGCAGCTGCTTGATCATCGTGCCGATCCGCATGACCTTCGCGGGCTGCTCGACCATGTCGGTGATGTCGCCGTCCTGGCCGCCGACGATCACAACGGGCTGCTCCTGGTTCATGGTCTCCATCCTCGCCTCTTTCATCCGACAGGGGTTATCCGGGTGGGGGCTGGCCGACACCGTGTTTGCCTTCATACGTACGGTGTGTGGCATGGCGTTCGACGTCGCACGGGTACGGGGACTCTTCCCGGCGCTCGGCGACGGCTGGGTCCACCTGGACGCACCCGCCGGCATGCAGGTGCCCGAACAGGTCGCCACCGCCGTCTCCACCGCGCTGCGCGCCCCGGTCTCCGGTCCCGGTGGCATCTTCCCCGCCTCACAACGTGCAGAGGCCATCGTCGACGCGGCGCGCAGGTCCGTCGCGGACCTCGTCGGAGGCGACCCGGCGGGCGTCGTGCTCGGCCCGTCCTCCGCGGTGCTGCTGCAACGCCTCGCCGAGGTGATGACCGACGACTGGTTCATGGGCGACGAGGTGCTCGTGTCCCGGCTGGACCACCCGACGAACATCGCGCCGTGGCTGCGCGCCACCCAGCGCACCGGCAGCGCGGTCAAATGGGCAGAGATAGACATCGAGACCTGCGAGCTGCCGAGCTGGCAGTACGACGAGCTGGTCACCGACCGCACCAAGCTGATCGCGATCACCGCGGCGTCCGGTGTCGTCGGCACCCGGCCGGACCTGGGCAAGATCTCGGCGGTGGCGCGGGCGCACGGTTCGCTGATGGTCGTGGACGCCTCGTCGGCCGCGCCGTTCGTGCCGTTGGACATCGTCGGCATGGGTGCCGACGTCGTGGCTCTTTCCGCTGGTCAGTGGGGCGGCCCGCCGGTCGGCGCGCTGGTGTTCCGCGATCCGTCGGTGCTGGAGCGGCTGCCGTCGGTCTCGGTCGACCCGACCGCCCGCGGTCCGGAGCGGCTGGAGCTCGGTCCGCACGCCTACCCGATGCTCGCCGGTCTCGTCGCGTCCGTGGAGTACCTGGCGGACCTCGACGACTCGGCCTCGGGCACGCGCCGTGAGCGGCTGGTCACGTCTTTGGGATCCGTGAAGGCATACCAGGCCGGGCTGCTCGCTAATCTCATCAACGAACTGCGTTCGCTGCGACACGTGATGGTGATCGGCGACGCCATGCGCAGGGTTCCCGCGCTGGCGTTCACGATCGCCGGGGTCAAGGCGGAGGACGGCGTCGAACACCTCGCCTCGCGAGGCGTCTGCGCGTTCGCCGACCCCGGTCAGCACGGGGTGTTCTCGGTGCTGGGCGTCGGCGAGGTCGGCGGCGCCATCCGCGTCGGGCTCGCGCACTACACGAACGCGCTGGAAGTGGACGACCTGGTGCGGGCGGTGGCCGAACTGGGCTGAGTGTTGGGGAGATCTTTTTTTGGACGACTCGCTGGCTCGCGAGCTCGCCGATCTCTCGGCCCTGCAGCGCATCGGCTCACTCGACACCGAGTACCTGCCCCAGCTGTCCGGTGACCTCCGGCCGGCCGCCCTCGTCGCCGTGATGGACGAGATCGTGCTCGGCGCCCGGACCGTTCTGGTGGAACTGGGCTGCGGCTCTTCGTCCGTCCTGTTGGCACGGTTGTTGCAGCAGCGCGGTTTCGGGCACCTGCTGGCGATCGAGCACGACGAACGCACGGCTGCTTTCGTTGCCTCACAACTACGACGCGAAGGTCTGGGCTCTGTCGCGCGCGTTGTGCACGCACCGTTGTCGCGTCATCCGGCGGCGTTGTCGCGGCACGGCCAGTGGTACGCGCCGCAGCAGGTGCACGACGAAGTGCTCGGGTACGTCGAGCGGTTCGGTCTGGTCGACCTGCTGTTGGTGGACGGCCCGGGGTTCGGCGACTCGCGTTATCCGGCGTTGCCCGTGCTGCGTGCGGTGCTGGCGCCGGGAGCGACCGTGCTCGCGGACGACGTGGACCGGCCGGACGAGCAGGCGGTGCTGACGCGGTGGTCCGAGGAGTTCGGGCTGGAGTTCCGCACGGCTCCCCGGACCTCGCTGGCCGCTGCTACCGCTCTCGCCTGAGCAGCACCTTCCCGAAGACGTCGCTCGCCTCCAGCATCCGGTGCGCCTCCGCGGCGTTCGACATCGGCACGACCTGGCCGACGATCGGCTTCACCGCACCGCTCTCGATCAACGGCCACAGGTGTTCGCGGACCTGCGCCACGATCGCGCCCTTGTTGTCGATGGTGCGTGCGCGCAGACCCGTCGCCATCACCGACGCCCGCTTGGACAGCAGCTTGCCGATCGGCAGCTCGCCCTTCACACCGCCCTGCATGCCGATGATCATCAACCGGCCGTCCGGGGCGAGGACGTCGATGTTGCGCGGCAGATAGGACGCGCCCATGTTGTCGAGGACGACGTCCGCCTGCTTGACCTCGGCCACGAAGTCCTGGGTCTTGTAGTTGACCGTGATGTCCGCGCCGAGCTCCGCGCACTTCCGCAGGCGTTCGTCCGAACCGGCCGTGACCGCGACAGTGGCACCAAGTGCCTTGGCGACCTGGATCGCGTGCGTGCCGATGCCACCCGCACCGCCGTGCACGAGAAACGTCTCGCCGGTCTTCAACCGGCCGTCCATCACGACGTTCGACCACACCGTGCACGCGACCTCGGGCAGCGCGGCCGCCGTGACGACGTCGACGCCTTGTGGCAGCGGGAGAACCTGCTGCGCCGGGACCGCGACCTTCTCCGCGTAGCCGCCGCCGGCCAGCAGCGCACACACCTCGTCGCCGACCTTCCAGCCGGTCACACCCTCGCCGAGCGCCGCGATCGTGCCGGAGCACTCCAGCCCGATGATGTCCGACGCGCCCGGCGGTGGCGGGTAGAAACCCTGCCGCTGCAACAGGTCCGCGCGGTTCACCGCACTCGCGGCGACGTCGATCAGCACCTCACCGGGACCGGCCACGGGGTCGGGGACCTCGGTCCACTCGAGCGCGTCCGGGCCGCCAGGTTCGCGAACAGTGATGGCATGCATACAGTCGACCGTAATACCGATCGACAGGTCCGGCACCATCGGATCATGGACGCTTGGCCACTACGACATCTGATTCTCCGCACCCCGCGCCTGGAACTGCGCCCGGACGACGACTCCGGCCTGTTCGAGCTCGTCGAGGTCGCCAAGGAAGGCGTGCACGACCCGGCGGAGATGCCGTTCTACGTGCCGTGGACCGACACCCTCCCGGACGATCACGGCTTCGGCATGCTGCAGCACTTCTGGGGCACTCGCGCGAAGCTCGCGCCGAAGGACTGGACGATCTGCTTCCTGGTCCGGCACGAGGGCGAGGTCATCGGGGTGCAGGACATCGGCGCACGGGACTTCGGCGTGCTGCGCGAGGTGAACACCGGCTCGTGGCTCGGCCAGAAGTTTCAGGGCCACGGGTTCGGCACCGAGATGCGGATCGCCGTGTTGCAGTTCGCCTTCGACCACCTGGACGCGCGCATCGCTCGTTCGGCGGCATGGCTGGGCAACCACGCGTCCAACCGTGTCAGCGCAAAGCTCGGCTACGTGCACGACGGCACGATCGGTGCCGCACCCCGCGGCGAGCGCCTTGAGCACGTGCGATTGCGTCTGGACAAGGAGAACTTCGTGCGCCCGGAGTGGAACGTCGCCGTCGAAGGGCTTGCTGAGTGTGTTCAGCTGATCACCGCCTGAACACCCGCCGAGCGATGGATTGTGGCCCAGGTCTCCTCTTTGTGACTGTTTGAGGCATCTCGAACGAAGGGGAACGTTCACATGTCCGGCAGATCCAAGCTGGCGACCGTGCTTGCCATCTCGGCACTGATCGCAGCCCCCACCGCCACCGCGACCGCCGCAACAGAACCCGAAGGCCCCGCGCTCGCCAAGAAGCTCGCCAAGAAGGTGACCGTTGAGGGAATCAACCGCCACCTGATCGCCCTCCAGCGCATCGCCGACCGCAACGGCGGCACCCGCGCCGCCCTGACCCCCGGCTACGACGCGAGCGTCGAGTACGTCGCGGGCAAGCTCCGCGACGAGGGCTTCATCGTCACGACGCCGACCTTCAACTTCGACATCCAGGTCGTGGACGCCAAGACCGCCACCGTCGGCGGCGTGAGCTACGAGGCGCTCGTCATGACCGCCTCGCCGCAGACCCCGGTCGGCGGCGTGACCGGCCCGCTGCGCGTTGTCCCCGAAGACGCGACCACGGGCTGTGAAGCCACCGACTTCGCGGGCCAGGACTTCACCGGCTCCGTCGCCCTGATCCGCCGCGGTGGCTGCACGTTCGAGCAGAAGCACCTCAACGCGTTCGCCGCCGGCGCCGTCGCGGTGCTGGTCTCGAACAACGCCGACGGCCCGCTGTCGAACGTGACGCTGACGAACCCCGGCAAGATCCCCACCGGCGGCGTCTCCAAGGCCGACGGCACCACGCTGGCAGGCAAGGCCGGGTCCGCCATCACCGTCGACATGCGCTACCACCTCGAGAACCGCACCCAGCGCAACGTCATCGCCGAGACCCGCACCGGCCGCACCAACAACGTCGTCATGGCCGGCGCGCACCTCGACAGCGTCGAGGTCGGCCCCGGCATCAACGACAACGGCTCGGGTTCCGCGTCGCTGCTCGAGACCGCGCTGCAGCTGGGCTCGCGCCCGAAGGTCGACAACGCGATCCGGTTCGCCTGGTGGGGTGCCGAGGAGCGCGGCCTGATCGGCTCCGAGGAGTGGGTCCGCTCGCTGACGTTCGAGCAGCAGCTGGACATCGCGCTGTACCTGAACTTCGACATGGTCGCCTCGCCGAACGCCGCGTACTTCATCTACGACGGCGACGACTCCGACGCGACCGGCGCGGGCCCCGGCCCGTACGGCTCGGCCCAGATCGAGAAGGCCTTCGCCGACTACTTCGTGGCCAAGGGCGTCCCGACCGAAGGCACCGACTTCTCGGGCCGTTCCGACTACGGCGAGTTCATCGCGCAGGGCATCCCGGCCGGCGGCCTCTTCACCGGCGCCGAGGGCGTCAAGACGGCGGCCCAGGCGGCCAAGTGGGGCGGTACGGCGGGCGTTGCCTACGACCCCTGCTACCACTCGAAGTGCGACAACCTCGGCAACCTCGACCGGGTGGCGCTCGGCCGCAACGCGGGCGCTATCGCGTTCGTGACCGCTGCCTACGGCGTCTCGACCGAGGACGTCAACGGTGTGCCGCCGCGCTCCAAGCGCGCCGACGCCCGTTCGGCGGCCAAGATGTCGCTGACCGCGCACGAGGACCACTCGCACGCGGCCGTGTCTTAACGGATGAAGGGCTCCTTCATCCACCTCACGTGGATGAAGGAGCCCTTCATCGAGCTCAGCCCAGGTTGTTCGTGTCGAACGTGTTGCAGCGCGCCGGATCGCCCGTCTGCAGCCCGGTCGTGAACCACTTCTGCCGCTGCGCCGAGCTGCCGTGGCTGAACTTGGTCGTGTCGACCCGCCCGCCACCGAGCTCGCGCTGGATGAAGTCGTCACCGATGCGGGAAGCCGCGTCCAGAGCCGCGTTCACGTCCTCCTGGGTGATGTTCGAGATCAGCGGCTGACCGTTGGCCGACGGAACCGTCGTCGCGGCCTTGCCCCACGCACCGGCGTAGCAGTCGGCCTGCAGCTCCAGCCGGACCGAGTCCGACGTGGGGCCGGTGCGCGAGCTGACGCGGTCGGACGTGCCGAGCAGGTTCTGCACGTGGTGGCCGTACTCGTGGGCCAGCACGTAGGCCTCGACGAACGGACCGCCGGTCGCGCCGAACTTGGTGCGCAGCTCGTTGAAGAAGTCCAGGTCGATGTACACCTGGGAGTCGGCGGGGCAGTAGAACGGGCCGACCGCGGAGGTGGCGTTGCCGCAGCGGGTGTTCACGCTGGTGCGGAAGAAGTTGGTCTTGGTGACCTGGTAGGACTTGCCAGAGCGGGCGAACTGGTCCGTCCAGAAGGCCTGGATCGAGTTGATCGTGGCCACGATCCGGCAGTCGCTGTCGCGGTTCGCGTCGGCGCCGGTCTTGCACTTCTCGGCCAGCTGGCTCGACTCGACCTGGCTGTTGCCGCCCATGCCCTCCAGACCGCCCGCGGGCAGCTGGATGCCGGTGAACTGCTGCACCAGGAAGTAGATGATCAGGCCGACCACGCCGAGGCCACCGCCGACGCCGGCCACCCGGCCACCGACGCCCCGCTGGTCCGAGACCTGAGAGAGATCGAGTTCCGCGCCTTCGTTGAACTGCACCGCAATCCTCCTGCCAAGGACCCCATGGGTGCCGCAAACGATAAAGCACGAAACATGCCTCGGTGCGGAGCCCGACGTCGGGGCCCGCACCGAGGCTTTCCCATTTGGTAGTGACGACTACGGCCCACGAAGGTTGGCGTGGGGCTCAGCCGGTGACGCCATGAGACGACACCGATGCCGAGCTCAACAGCGTCGAAGTGCGCCGAGCGACGCCGATGGCGCCGGGGCACCCGAAACCTCGTGTCCGTTGCTACACAGTCGCGACCGGACCGTTCACGTCCGATCCACTCGCGGGGATGCAACAGACCGCGTTTCGCCACAGCGAGGAGATACCTGCACAGCACCACCTACCCCTTCTGGGCGTGGCCTCCGGTGGTCTAGTTCATTCACCTTCCGGTTGCCAGCTCGTTATCGAGCATGCGCTTGATCAGCGCATTTCTCAACACCTCACCCGAAACCTGAATTGGTGAAGTCAGACGGGTGACCTGCGGAGATCGACTGTGCAGACAGCAATCGCCCGGCGAGAACCCACTCGCCGGGCGATTGTCAGAAAACGATCAGGAAACGATCAGGCCTCGCAGAAAAGGCCCTGGTGTCAGGCCTTCGTGACGCGACGCGCGCCGCGGCGGGCCATCACACCCGCGCTCATCAGGCCGAGACCCACCAGCAGGAACTCCAACGGGTCGGCGCCGGTCTTCGACAGGTTCGGGATCGGCGTGGCCAGCGCGGCCTTCTCGCCGGTCTGCGGGGTGCCGGCGCCCGAGTCGTCGCCCGTGTTGCCGCCACCGGAGTTGTCGCTGCCGTTGCCGCCGCCGGGGTTGCCGTTGCCGGGGTTCTCGCCCGGCTGCTCCGGCTTGGGGTCCTCGGGCTTCGGGTCTTCGGGCTTGGGGTCTTCCGGCTGCGGCTCCTCGGGCACGTCGGTCTTGCCGCAGTCGCCGCTCGCGGTGCCGAGCACGGCCGCGCTGGTGCCGCAGACCGTCACCGGGGCCTCGACGGTGCCGTTGGGCTCCTCGGGCTTGGTCGAGCCGCAGCTGCCGTTGCCGCCGCCGGCGACGCCGACCGAGTTGCCGCACACAGTGACGGGAGCGGAGACGAGCGCCTTGTCGGTCTGGATGCGCGCGGCGGGCGCCTCCTCGCAGGTGGCGTCGCTGGTGCCGAGCACGTTGATCGCGTTGCCGCAGACCTTGACCGGGACGCTCACCAGGTTGCCGACGCGGATCTCGTCGTCGACGTTGAGCGGCACCGGAATCGCCTGGGCCCACCCGGCGGTGGCGACCATGATGCCGCCGGTCAGCAGTGCGGCGGACATGGTCCGGTTGAGGTTCTTGCGCATGACGGTTCTCCCTGGAGTGAATGACCTGTGCGTGGCTGTGGAGGCTTCGCACGGTCAGTCAGGTGAGAACGTCGGTTCCTCCGCGCGCACGATGCGCGGCACGTCTTGCTGTTCGGTGCTGATGAGCGACGTCGTGGTGGTGGGCGGCCGCATCGCGTGCGGCAGCGTGCCCGCCGGAATCTGGTTGCCCGAGGTGGTCCCCGCGCCGCTCTGCGGGAGCGTGCCGGGAATCGGCTGCTCGGCCTGCGGATGCGGCTGCTGCGGGACGGGCACGGGGTTCGTGGGCCGCGTCGTCGACGGTGGTGCTGTGTGCTGTTGCTGCGGCACCTCGGCCTGGACGGGCGTTTCGGCCGGCTTCGACGGTGTCCGCGCTGCTGCGGGAGGCGGCGGCGCGGGAGTGTCCGTCCGCGGGGCCGGCCTCGGAGGTACGGGCTCTTGTGGCTGTTGCGGCGCGAGACCCGTCTCGATCTTGAGCCCGATGTCGGCGACGGGGAGCCGGACCTCGACCTTGAGGTGGTCGATCTCGACCTTGACGTCGGCGTTCGCCTCGCCTGCGCTGCCCAGCAGCCAGGCGCCGGTCACCAGACCGGCGAGCAGCAGGAGCCGACGCAACCAGGACATCGGCCCTCACCCTAGATCAAATGGAGCAGTCCGACACGCGAAAAAGGCCATCTCGGCGACTTTCGTCGCCGAGATGGCCTTCAGCCGCGGTCTGCGGTTACGGCAGTCGCGTGATGCGATCGGTCGCCGGGGGCCCCTGGTTCGGGTGCGCCTTCAGGTACGCGGAGAACGCGTCCAGGTCGATGCCACCGCCGGTGATGGTGGTGCCCTTGGTGAACTCGCTGAAGCCGTCACCGCCGCCCTGCAGGAAGCTGTTGATCGTCACGCGGTAGCTCGCGTTCGGGTCGAGGGGAGTGCCGTTGATCGTGACATCCGAGATCTTCGAACCGAACGGCGCGGACGCCGACCAGCTGTACTTCAGGCCCGCGGAGGGCTGCAGCACGAACGTCCTGGCCGCGCTGAACTGCTGCTCCAGAGCGTTCTTGATGTTCGTGCCGGTCAACGTGACCGTCTGCAGGATGTTGCCGAACGGCTGGACGGTGAACGTCTCGCCGTAGGTCGCAACACCGTTGCCTTCGTTCTCAGTCGAGGTGGCGTAGGTGAGGTCAGCGCGCACGCCACCGGGGTTCATCAGCGCGAGCACCGCGCCGTTGCCCGTGGTGGCCGCGAGCTGCGAGTCGGCGATCAGGTTGCCCAGCGGCGACTCGCCGGACGGGACCGCCGCCCGCAGGATGTCCGCGGTGATCGTGCCGACCGGCCGGTTCGCGATCGGGCGGACCTTGGTCTTGGCGACGTCGACGATCGCCTGGATCTCCGGGTCCGGCGTGACCGTGCGCGTGACGATCTTGTTGTCGGCCTTCGTCTCACCGCGGACGACGTCGCGGGTCCGGCGGTCGATCTTGAGGTCGACGACGCTGAGCTCACGCCCGAACGCGAGACCCTCGATGAACGGGCGCGGGTTGCCGGCCGGGTCATTGACCACGCAGTTGTAGTGCTGGTGGCTGTGACCGGAGAAGACCGCGTCGATCTTCGGGCTGACCTGCGTGGCGATGGCGGTGCCGGGGTTGTTCGGCGCGACGTTGCACGCGTTGGGCCCGCCGGTCGGCGCGGTGACCTGGTCGCCCTGGTGGATGAGCAGCACGATCGACTTCACGCCGATCGCGTCGAGGAAGTTGGCGTACCTGTTGGCCGCCTTGACCTCGTCGCCGAACTGCAGCTCCTTGATCCCGTTCGGGTCGACCAGGATCGGCACGTCCTTGAGCGGCATGCCGATGAACCCGATCGGCATCCCGTCGCGGATCTCCACCCAGAACGGCGGCAGCGCCGGCAGCCCGGTCTTGGCCTTGGTGACGTTCGCCCCGAGGATCGGGAACTGCGCGCCGGGGTACGTGTCCCGGAACTGGCAGCCGTCCGTCGGGTGGCAGCCACCGCGCTGCATGCGCAGGAGCTCCTTGTAGCCCTCGTCGAACTCGTGGTTGCCCGCCGCGGTCGTGTCCATGCCGACCTTGTTGAGCACCTCGATCGTCGGCTCGTCGTGGAACAGCGCCGACACGATCGGCGAAGCGCCGATCAGGTCACCCTGCCCGACGACGACGGAGTTCTTGACCTCCTTCTGGAGGTTCTTGATGTGCGTCGCGTTGTAAGCGGCGCCACCAGCGTCGACGGTCGTGCCGTCCGGGAGGATCACCCGTCCGGAGGACCCGCTCGGCGGCTCGATGTTGCCGTGCAGGTCGTTGATCCCGATCAGGCGCACGTCAACCGTGCCCCGACCGCGCAGTGACTGGGCATCGGCCTGGGCAGGCCCGGTGGCGCTGATGACAGTGGCCGCGGCGGCGGTGATCGCCAGAACGGAAAGCCGTCTGAACGAACTCATGGGTTAGAAGCCTCTCCAAGGCGTGGTTAACGCGCGTGTACGGCGGAGGAGTCTGCCTCGCCGACGCCACGTTTTCCAGAGCAATGACTGGATCGTCATGCGCGGGTTTAGCCTTGTTCGCGTGACGTCAAGTGAGCAGGAGCCGCGCTGGCTCGACGACGGCGAGATGCGTGCGTGGCGCACCTACGTGAACGGTTCCTCCATGCTCATGGACCGGCTGCACCGAGAGCTCCAGGACACTCACGGAGTGTCACTGGCGGACTACGAAATCCTCGTCAGGCTCTCCGAACAGCCCAACCAGCGCATGCGCATGACCCAGCTGGCCGAAGACGTGGCCTCCTCGAAGTCCCGCGTCTCCCACCAGGTGGCCCGAATGGAAAAGGCCGGCTTAGTGCTGCGCCGCGAGTGCACAGAAGACGGCCGCGGCGTCCTCGCCGAACTGACCCAGAAGGGCATGGCCCAGCTGGTAGAAGCCGCCCCAACCCACCTGCGCGGCGTGCGAGCCCACATCGTCGACCTCATCACCCCAGAGGAGGGCGAGGTGCTGGCCAAGGTGTTCGACCGGGTCATGACACACCTGCGAGAGTCGAACGGCTAGGCTTCCCGGCTGACGCGGTCCGTGGTTCGTGGTTCGTGGCTCGCGTCGGGGAAGCGTGGCAGAGCGGCCGAATGCACCCGCCTTGAAAGCGGGAGACGGGCAACCGTCCGGGGGTTCAAATCCCTCCGCTTCCGCAAACCAGGAAGGCCGGGGCCAATCGCCCCGGCCTTCCTCGCTTTCAGCGGCGCGCCACCACCAACAATCGATGGCTGCCGATCTCGAACGCACTGCCGTCCGTGTCGCCGAACAGGTCGACCCGGTCATAACCGGCGGCCAGGAGCATTCGGCTGAGCTCGGCAGCCGGGTAGACGTGTTGTACGGCAGTCGACCGCTGGGTCCGCTCACCGTCGGTGAACTCGAATTCGATGAACAGCCGGCCGGTGGGCACGTCGTACGAGTTGGTGGCGACCATGTCGACGCCACCCGCGGACATCCGGATCTCGCCCGGCATTCCGGGCAGCAACGACTCGGCCGCGCAGCCGTAGTCGAGCACGAGAACCGGTGCGACGCCCGCCACGTCGGTCAGGAATCGGCAGGACTCCGCGTGGGTCAGGTAGCCGAAGCTGTTGCCCATGCAGATGGCGATGTCCGCGGAGAATCCGTGCGACGAGAGATTGCGGACGTCGTCCAACCGCCAGTCGACGTCCGAGTTCGACGAACGGGCGAAAGCGATGGCCTCCGCGGAGATGTCGAGGCCCGTGACCGAATAGCCGCGGCCGGCCAGTTCGATGCTGTGCCTGCCGCTGCCGCACGGCGCGTCCAGCACGCGGCGCCCGGAGCTGAGACCGATCACGAAGTCGATCTCGGCAACGGTCTGCGAGGCCTGGACGGCGCCGCGCCAGAATCCATTGGCGAGATCAGTGAAGAAAGTGGTGTACCACGTCAAGGTAGAGCTCCTGGTGATCGCAACGAATGCGGAAACGTGTCACCGGGTACTGCGAAGGCACCCGGTGTGTCCGGGGCTGCCCATGGCATCGACCTTGTCTCGTGTGGAACCGAAGACCTGACTGAAGCACACCAACGCCGAAACCCAGAAGCGATTTACGACGCGCGCGGGGTCGAGAAGCGGATCATGTTGCCGGACGGGTCGCGGAACGCGCAGTCGCGGACGCCGTAGAACTGGTCGATCGGCTCCTGCAGGACCTCGGCGCCGGCCGCGCGGACCTGCTCGAACTTCGCGTCCACGTCGTCCAGTTCGAAGATGACGCCGTGCAGGGATCCCTTGGCCAGCAACGCGTTCAGCGTCTCGTAGTCGGTGGGCGGGAC
>NZ_MUYM01000075.1 GCF_002150765.1 Lentzea kentuckyensis | reverse complement strand
GGCAACCCGACAAAGCACTAGCAGCGCGTACGCAATCTGACGTACGCGAGATCAGAGCGTGAGCGGATGATGCGCGCGCTCGTGGTCGCGAGAGTAAGACGCGACACCACGAGAGAAGGAGTGCACCGCGATGACTACCACCCGCAAGCTCAGCGGTCGCGCCCGCAAGGCCGTGCTGCTCGTGCACGTCCTGTCGGCGGCGGCGTGGCTCGGCATCGACCTCGCGCTGGGGATCCTCGTCGTGGTCGCGCTGTCCACTTCGGACTTCAATACCGCGGGCGTTGCCGTGCAGGCGATCGACGTGTTCGCGATCTGGCCGATGTTCTGGGCCAGCATCGTCTGCATGATCTCCGGTGTCGTGCTCGGGGTCGGCAGCAAGTACGGGCTCGTGAAGTACTGGTGGGTCGCCATCAAGCTGTTCCTGAACATCGGCATGTCGCTGCTGATCGCGTTCGCGCTGCGGCCCGGCGTGGCCGAGGCGGCACGGATCGGCCGGCGGATGCTGGCGGGTGACCCGACCGCGGTGATCCCGTCCGACCTCATGCACCCGGTCGTGGTCGCGCCGACGTTGCTGCTGTTCGCCTACGTGTTGTCCGTGTTCAAGCCGTGGGGGCGGATCCGCAAGTCAGCGCGGCCAGTCAAGCGCGAGCGCCGCGACCTCGTCGGGGCGGTCTAGTTGCAGGAAGTGCCCGGCGCCCGCCACGATCTCGACCCGCGAACCAGGGGCGAGACCCGTGGCGGCGTCGGCGTAGTTGTCCGGGGTGACGCAGCCGTCGTCGGCACCGGCGAGCACCAGCATCGGGACCTGCGCCGGATTCTCAGCCAGTGTCGCGAGGTCGGCGAGTGCTGGATCGTGCAGCGACCGGTCGAAGTTCGCCCGGTACAGCTTCAACGCGTTGGCGCGCAGCTTCGGATCCGCGTACATCTCCCGGACGTACTCCGGCATCCCGGAAAGGCCGGGCGACCAGGTGCGCCACAGGTAGTCGATCAGCGTGTCGTTCAGCAGCCCCTCGGCGACACCGTGCACCTGGAACATGAACAGGTAGAAGAACCGTTGCTGCTGCGCGGGATCGTCGAAGATCCGGCGCAACGTCGCGGCGGCGGCACGGACATCGCGACGACCCCGCGCACCAGGTCCGGCCGGATCGCCGCGAGCCGCCCGGCCACCCCGGCACCGATGTCGTGCCCGATCACGTCCAGCGGTTCGTCGGACAACGCCGCGTTGACGGCGGCCGCGTCGGCAGCCAGCGTGAGCCCGTCGCTGAACGGCAGCTGGTCGAACGTCGACGGGTGATGCCCGCGCAGGAACGGCACGATTACCCTGCGGCCACTGCCGACCAGGCGTTCGGCGAGCGGACCGAACGACGCCGGGTGGTCGGGAAAGCCGTGCCAGCACACGACGATCGGTCCGTCACCCGCGGCGAGTGCGGGGAAGTCCAGCCGGTCGGTGCGGATGACGATCTCGTCGAAGTTCACTCAGAAGTCCACCCGCATCACGAATCGTCGTTTGGTGGGATGCGTGACCTGCGTGAACCCGGCCTCCTCGAACACCTGGCGCGCACCCACGTGCAGCTCGCCCCAGGTGACGTTCTGACCGGGCGCGGCGATCATCGGATACGCCTCGACCGCCTTGGCCCCGTTCTTGCGAGCGTGCTCGACGGTCGCCGCCGCCAGCTCGTAGGTGAGCCCCTGCCGGCGAAAACCCTTGCGCACCACGAAACAGGTCACGGCCCACACGCCGTCGTCGTCCTTGTCCTCGGCGCGGCCCTTCCAGGGGATGGGCATGTCGAGCAGCTTGGCGTAGTCGCACCGGGGCTCGACCGCGACCCATCCGGCCGGCTGATCGTCCACATAGGCCACGAGACCGCTGCCACGCGCGGACTGCTCCTCGTGCGCGGCAACGCGTTCGTCGAGCGTGGAGTCACGCCACAGCCAGCCCTTGACCTTGTAGCGCTGGCAGTGGCACTTGCCGGGCTCGGAACCGTCGAAGATCGCCTCGACGTCCTCCCACGGCACCTCGTCCGACGGCACGATGCGGATCACGAGACCAGGCTAGAGGTCCTGGGTGAGGTTCACGGGGTTTCCGTCCGGATCGAAGACGTGCGCGACCCGCTGCCCCCACGGCATGTCGTTGGACGGTCCCCGCACCCGTCCACCCGCGGGCTCGACCAGTGGCAGCAACGCGTCGACGTCGTCCACCCCGATGCTCAACGCGATCCGCGACGGCACGGACACGTCAGCCTTCTCGGCGACCAGCCCGAGCTCGGCATCCCCGATCCGAAGCGTCTTGTAGAACACCCGCCCCTTCGGCGGATACCGGAACACCTCCGAAGCATCGAGAACCTGCTCGTAGAACGCCTGCACCGCCTTCAGGTTCGGCGTCACGATGATGGGCTGGATCGCCATGGACTCCTCCTAGTCGTCCAAGGAGATACGGGGCGGCCGCGCGGAACTCATCGGTGCGCCGAAAATCGGCAGCAACTCGTCCACGTTCAGGAACGTGGTGTTGCCCGTGACCAGCCCATCCCGCACGTCGAGGAACACCAGCCCGAACGGCTGGTCCATCCCTGGCCGCATCTGCCAGTACGCGGGCGAGCCGTTGGCCTGGACCGGCACCAGCCACGCACCCTTGCACGCCGCGTTCGGATCGCTCAAAGCCACCGAAATCGGCCCGCGTCCCCGCAACCACCAGCTGAACGGCGGCATCGACATCGTCGCGTCCTCGTGCAGTAGAGCGACCAAAGTTCGCACGTCGTGCCGCTCGAAAGCCTCGCAGTACCGGCTGAGCAGCGACTTCTGCACCGGGTCGGAGGCGTTCAGCGGCTCGCCAGGATCAACCGTCCGCAAGGTGGCGCGGGCCCGTTGCAGGGCGGAGTTGCCAGAAGCCACCGAGATGTCCAGCAGCTCCGCAACCTCGGAAGCCTGCCACGCCAGCACATCACGCAGGATCAGCACCGCACGCTGCCGTGGTGGCAGGTGCTGGAGCGCGGCCACGAACGCCAGCCGCACGGTCTCCTTGCGGATCGCCTGGTCCTCGGGCAGCACCTTCGCGTCCGGCACGGGTTGCACGAAGACGCGTTCGGACAGGGGCGCGCCGATCTCCCCGCCGGCCGGTCCCAGATCAACGGCCACCGCGCGGCGCTGGGCGGACCGCAGCATGTCGATGCAGATGTTCGTGGCGATGCGGTAGACCCAGGTCCGCAACGAGGCGCGCGACGGGTCGAAGCTGTCGTAGGCCTTCCACGCGCGTACGAGAGTTTCCTGCACGGCGTCCTCGGCCTCGAAACCGGAGCCGAGCATGCGGTAGCAGTAGCCGGTCAGCTCGATCCGGAACGGCTCCAGCGTCTCGATCACGCAAAGGACCCTACGCGGACCGATGAGTTTTCGTCGGCTGGCTCGTAAGAACGAACATGACCGAAGACATCAGACGAGCGGTAGCGGCCGAACGGCGTGACCAGGTCGAACTCCTCGCCGGGCTCACCGAGGAGCAATGGAACGCGCCGAGCCTCTGCGCGGGCTGGCGCGTGAAGGAGGTCATCGCGCACACGACGCTGCCGTACCGGAGTTCGACGGGCCGTGTGCTCAAGGAGACGCTGAAGTCCGGAGGCCGGTTCAACCACGCCTCCGACCGCATGGCCAGGGTCGACGCGGCGAAGCTGTCCACAAATGAACTGGTCAGGGCAGTGCAGGACAACATCGACCATCCCTGGACCCCGCCCGGCGGTGGTGCGGCGGGCGCGCTCTCGCACGACGTCATCCACGGTCTCGACATCACGGTCGCGCTCGGCCTGGACCGCGAGGTGCCGCACGACCGTTTGAAGATCGTGCTCGCCGGGGTGACCCCCAGACACGTCAAGTACTTCGGAGCGGATCTCGACGGCAAACGGCTCGAGGCCACGGACCTGGACTGGACGTTCGGCGAGGGCAGACCGGTCCGGGGACTGGCGCAGGACCTGCTGCTCCTGGTGTGCGGACGGACGCTGCCGCCGGGCAGGCTCAGCTGACGGTGTCCGAGGAGATCACGGCGTCGCGCACGCGCGCCGTCGCCTCGGTCGTCCCGGCGAGGAACCCGGCCACGACCTGACGATCTTCCGCGCTGAGCTTCTCCCACGCGGCGGAGTACTCGCGGGCGAGGGGCTGGAAGAACGTCGCGGCCAGGGCCGTCGCCGCGTCGAGCGCGCGGAGTTCGACGCGGCGACGGTCGTCCGGATCGCGGTCGCGGACCACGTGGCCGGCCCTGGCCAAGCGGTCCAGCACGGACGTGGTGGCCGACGCGCTGAGGTTCAGCGCCTTCGCGAGCGTGCCCGGTGTCAGGGGGGAGCGGGCCGTCATGATCAGGTTCAGCGCCGTCATGTCGGTCGGATGCAGCTCGTGAGCAGCGCTGAAGATCTCCAGGAACCGGTTCGACTCCATCACCAACGCGCGCACCAGCATGCTCAGGTCGTAGTCACTTGCTTCACTCACGGCATCACTTGCTTCGCCCACCACGCAAGCATACAGTTCGACGATCGAAAGGTTCGACGATCGAAGGAAATGCTGATGCGTGTCCTGGCTGGAGTGCTGCTCGTCGTCTGGCTCGCGCTGGGCGGGTTCACCGGGCCGTACGCGGGCAGGCTCTCGGAGGTCGCGGAGAACGACAGCAGCGCGTTCCTGCCGAACTCCGCCGAGTCCACCCAGGTCGCCGAGCTGCAGAAGAAGTTCCAGCGTGCCAACGCGATCCCGGCGATCATCGTCGTCGAACGGCCCGGCGGGCTGACCGAGGAGGACAGGAAATTCCTGGCCGAGCGCGGCCAGGGATTCCAGGCATCGCCGGTGATTCCCGCGCCGAACGACAAGGACGCTGCCCAGCTCGTCGTGCTGCTCGACCCGGCGAAGGAGGTCCGCGACTCGGTCGTGGAGCTGCGCGACGGTGCCCGCAACGCCCCGGAAGGCCTGAAAGTGCTGGTCACGGGACCGGCTGCGCAGGTAGCCGACCTCGTCAAGGCGTTCGGCGGGATCGACGGGCTGCTGCTGGTCGTCGCGGGCGCGGTGGTCGCGTTGATCCTGCTCGTCGTCTACCGGAGTCCGCTGCTACCGGTCGTCGTGCTGGTGTCGGCGGTGTTCGCGCTCGGACTCGCGAGCTTCGTCGTGTACCTGCTGGCCAAGAACGACGTGCTGGCGTTGAACGGCCAAAGCCAGGGCATCCTCTCGATCCTGGTGTTCGGCGCGGCAACGGACTACGCGTTGTTGCTGGTGTCGAGATTCCGCGAAGAACTCCGTGACACTCAAGACAAGTACACCTCCATCCGCACGGCCTGGCGCGGCACGATCGAGCCCATCGCGGCGTCCGCCGGCACGGTCATCCTCGGTGTGCTGTGCCTGCTGTTCAGCGATCTCGACTCGAACAAGGGCCTCGGACCCGTTGCCGCTATTGGTATCGCCGCCGCGTTGCTGACCACGATGACGTTCCTGCCGGCGACGCTCGCGTTGTTCGGACGTGCCGCGTTCTGGCCGTTCGCGCCGAAGCTCGGCTCGCCACATCCGGAGACCAGCGGACTGTGGGGCCGGGTCGCGAACCTGGTGCGCCACCGGCCTCGCGCGATCTGGATCGTCACGACGCTGGTGCTGCTGGCCGGTGCCGCGTTCCTGCCGCAGCTGAAGGCCTCGGGCACCGCGCAGTCCGACGTGTTCCTCACCGAGGTCGAATCCGTGGTGGGCCAGGAGATGCTGTCCAGGCACTTCCCCGGCGGTGCCGGATCACCGACGGTGATCATCGCCGCCGAGAGCAGGACCGCCGAGGTCCTGCAGAAGTCCAAGGTGGACGGTGTCGCGGACCTGCGGCCCGCCGGCACCGCCGAAGGACTGGTCCGCGTCGAGGCCACGCTGAAGGACGCGCCCGACTCGGACGCGGCGGTCGAGACCGTGCAACGGATTCGCGCCGCGGTGCACGGGATCGACGGCGCGAAGGTCGGTGGGCAGACGGCGACGTTGCTCGACACCAGGACGACCTCCGAGCACGACAGGTTGCTGATCATCCCGATCGTGCTGGTGGTGATCTTCCTGGTGCTGGCGCTGTTGCTGAGGTCGTTGCTGGCGCCGGTGCTGCTGATCGGCACGGTGGTGCTGTCGTTCGCGGCCACGACGGGTGTGTCGGCACTGGTGTTCAACCACGTCTTCGACTTCCCCGGCTCGGACCCGGTGGTGCCGCTGTTCGGGTTCGTCTTCCTGGTGGCGCTGGGCATCGACTACAACATCTTCCTGATGACGCGCGTCCGCGAGGAAACTCGACGACTCGGTACGGTCGAGGGCACGTTGCGCGGACTCAGCCTGACCGGTGGCGTGATCACGTCGGCCGGCGTGGTGCTGGCGGCTACATTCGCGGCACTCGCCGTGCTGCCGATCCTGTTCCTCACCCAGATCGCCTTCATCGTCGCGTTCGGCGTCCTGCTGGACACGTTGCTGGTGCGGTCGTTGCTCGTGCCGGCGTTGTCGGTGGACATCGGTGGCCGAATCTGGTGGCCGTCGAAGCTGAGGTGAGTCAGGATCTCCGACATGACCCTCACGGCACGTCAGCTCAACCGCGCCACGCTCGACCGGCAGATGCTGCTGGAGCGCGAACCGGTCGACCCGCTGACCGCTGTGGACAGGGTCGTCGCGATCCAGGCGCAGGAACCCGCGTCGCCGTACATCGCGCTGTGGAACCGGATCCAGGGCTTCAACCCGGCCGATCTGGACGACGCGTTCGCGCACGGGGTGGTCCGCAAGGCATCGCTGATGCGGATCACCCTGCACGCGGTCACGGCCGCCGATCACGGGGTGTTCCACCACGCGATGCTGCCCTCGCTCAGGTCGTCCCGGCTGTACGACAAGCGGTTCAAGGGCATGGACATCACGATCGACCAGGCCGACGCGCTGCTGGAGCACCTGCTGGAGTTCGCCGCGACACCCAGGCAGAAGGCGGAGATCGAGGAGTTGCTGCACTCCCACGTCGGTGACGTCGGTAAGCCCGGCGTCTGGTGGGCGCTGCGGACCTACGGGGGCCTCGTGCACGCCCCGACGGGCGGGCCTTGGTCGTTCGGGCCGCGGCCGTCCTATCAGGCAGTGGCGACCGAACCGCGCGAGCAGCTGGAGTGCGTGGCGGAGATGCTGCGCCGCTACCTCACCGGGTTCGGACCCGCGACCGTCCTGGACATGAACCAGTTCACGATGCTGTCGCGCCCTTTGATCCGGGACGCGCTGGCGTTGCTGGACCTGGTGCGCGACGGAGATCACTACGACGTTCCAAATCGGACGATCCCGGACGAGGACACCCCCGCACCGCCGCGGCTGATGGCCATGTGGGACAGCACGTTGCTCGCCTACGCCGACCGCAGCCGGATCATCCCGCACGACTACCGCAAGCTCGTGATCCGCAACAACGGCGACACACTGCCGACACTTCTCGTTGACGGACACGTGGCGGGGGTCTGGCGTTCCACTGAGGACGGCGGCATCGAGGCGACCGCCTTCCACGCCCTGAGCGAGTTCCAGTGGGCGGGACTCGCGGAGGAGGCCAGGGCGCTGCGAAAGCTCCTCGGCGACCGAGAACCGCAGGTCTACCGCCGTTACCAGCGCTGGTGGACCGGCATGCCGGTCGAACACGTTCGAAACCTGTGAAAACGTCAAGATCCACAAAGGACCTATGCGTAAGTCACTATTCCTCCGTCCCTGCATGGAGGAAAAATCTCAATGTTCCAAGCAAGAAAGCGCGTCCACGCGGCCCTCACGGCCGGTCTGCTGGCCGCGGGTGCGATCACCCTGCTCGGCGGTGCTCCTGCCACCGCCATCAGCTCGGCGTCCACCGAGTGCGTTGACAGCCACGGGGGTTCCGCCGCGCGCGGAAAGCCCGGCAGCACAGGTCACGACAGCAACGAGCTCTCCGCCGCCCAGGTCGCGGAGATGAACGCCGACATGGCCAAGAAGGTGATGGAGGCAAGCCAGCGCAGCCGAGTCGCCGCACTGGAGGCCGGTGGCACGATCAACGTGGTGTTCCACATCGTGAGCAACACGTCCGGCACGGGCAACATCACCGACGCCGCCATCGCGAAGCAGATCAAGGTGCTGAACGACGGCTTCGCGGGCGTCGAGTCGAGTGCCGCGGCGAAGACCGGGTTCACGTTCGTGCTGCAGCAGACCAAGCGTTACACCAACGACTCTTGGTTCGCCGGTGCTGGTGAGAGTGACAGTGCCGCCGAGCGTTCGATGAAGACCCAGACCAGGGTCGGGACGGCGGCGACGCTCAACATCTGGTCGGTCGACATGGACGGCCTCGGGTACGCGAGGTTCCCGCAGTGGTACGCGGGTGACCCGAAGCTGGACGGCGTGGTCATCAAGTACACGAGTGTTCCGGGCGGGTCCGAGACGAACTTCAACCTCGGCAAGACCGTCACGCACGAGGTCGGCCACTGGATGGGTCTCTACCACACCTTCGAGGGTGGGTGCACCGCGACGAACGACTCGGTCGCGGACACCCCGGCGCAGACCGGCTCCTCGTCGGGCTGCCCGACCGGACGCGACTCCTGCTCGCGGCCGGGCCTGGACCCGATCCACAACTACATGGATTACTCGTACGACTCCTGCTACAACCAGTTCACCCCCGGTCAGAACACCCGCATGCAGAACGCCTGGACGGCGTACCGCAGCGGCAAGTGACCTAGCGTGAGGAAGGGGCGTCGCTCTCGAGCGGCGCCCTTTTCGCTGGTATTTCTAGATTTGGGCGGCGACGGCGCGGGCCCGGTCGAGTTCCCGCTGGTAGCGGCCGGGATTGCGGATGACGAGTTCTTCGTGCAGCGCCAGGGATTCGGCGATCGCGGCCTCAGCCTCGGCACGTTCGGCCCGCAGCACGCGGATCAGTGCGTGGTCGGTGAGCGCGTCGGCCAGCCGGTAGGCGTACTCGTGCGTGTCTTCCGCGTGCCGCTCCCGATACTCCGCAACAGACTGCAGCGACGCCTCCAATGCCACGTCGTACTGGCGAAGATGTGCCGACGCCACGGCAAAGGTGTTGCGCGCCATGGCTTTGCCGTTGGGTGTCTCGTACAGCTCCACGCCCTTCGCGGCGGCTCCGGCGGCCTCGGCATAGGCGCGGCGGGAGATCAGGGCGCTGGCCTTGTTGGCCCACGCCCGCGCGAGCTCGGTCCGGCCGATGACGCGATCAGCGTGCTTGCCCGCGAGCGCGATGGCCTCGTCGCTGGCCGCACATGACTCGTCGAGCCTGCCCACGTCGTGCAGCCTGCTGGCGAGACTGACGAGCACCTGCGCGAGCCGCAGGTCCATCTTCATCACCACGGCCCGGCCCTCCGCCTGCGCGGCGATCACCCGGTACCGCTCGACCGACTCCTGCGACGCCCGCAGAGCCTCCTGATCGAGGCCCAGGTCGTGCAGCCGGTTGGCGTGGTTGGTGAGCGCCGATGCGAGGTTGCGCAGGACGTCCGGCGAACCGCCCGCGGCGCGCCTGCGGAACGCGTCCACGGCTTCGAGGGCGGACTTCCTGGCCTCGTCGAACCGGCCGAGGCGCACCTGGAGGACGCTCAGCTCGTCGAGAGCGGTGTAGAGGCCCACGCCGTCCTCGTTCGGCTGCTGCCGCCAGAACGCCGCGGCTTCCTCCGTCGCGTCCGCCGCCTGCTCGTACTCGCCGATCGTGGTGAGCCGGTGCGCGTACTCCAGGTGGGCGTGGGCGAGCCGGAACGGTGCCGAACGGTCCTTCTCGGACGGCTGGTACGCGCGCCGCTCGGCCACGGACTCGCCGGCGTTGCGCGCTGCCTCCTCGTGCCTGCCCAGCTTGCCGAGGAGCACGGTGACCCAGTACTTGGCCGTGCAGGAGACCTCGTGCTCGCCGAGTTCCTTGGCGAGCACGTACTCCTCCTGCGCGACCGGCACCGCCTCGTCGTACAGCTCCTGCCGGAACAGGTTGGCGCGCAACGAACTCAGCACCCGCCGCACGCTGATCGGCCGGCCGGACTCACGCCGGAGTCCGAGCTCCTCGTAGTGCAGGCGCCGAGCCAGGTCGTCCCACCCGGCGTCCTCGAACGTCTCGGACAGGAAGCCCAGCGCAGTGGGCAACGCGTCGCGCCGCGGCCACGACTCGCGCGGGGTGTCCCGCAACTCCTCGACCACCGGGAACTGGATCCGGATGATCTTGAATGGGTCCGGGTAGCAGTCCTTGGCTTCCCGGTGCCACGTCTCTTCGCGGCGCACGCGCTCGATCACGCGCGGGTAGATATCACGCGGTGCGCACCTCGGGGACCGTGTTCGCCACTTCCGCTTCCGCCGCGGCGGAAGCGAGCCGCGCGCTCATCGTGCCGCCCTCGGGCACGCCGGCCGGCGACGGGATCTTGCCCAGCAGGTACCCGGCGTGGCTCACCCCGAGCAGCACCAGGAACGCGTCGGAGAACGCGGGCAGCCCGGCGATGCCCGCGGGGTTGCTCACGGCCTTGAGCGCCGAGACCGCCTGCGCGACGTAGAGCAGCACCAGCAGGATCGTGATGACGAAGTTCTGGAACTTCGCCAGGTCGATCGACCTGCCCGCCGACGCGCCTTCCTCGACGGTCAGCATCTGCCAGAGCGAGCCGCTCTCCTCGCCCATCGGGTAGGCCGCCACCGAGTCCGGCCGGGTGGTGCTCTTGGTGACCTTGATGGCCCCGGCGACGATCCCTGACCCGACCGCGATGCCGAGCAGCCACAGCACCTGGCTGGGGATCTGGAACCCGGCGACGTCGACCTGCCCGGCCGCGAACCGCCCGAACGCCATGCCGGTGATCAGCGACAGCAGCACGACCGTCCACACCATGACCTGGAAGCGGGAGAGGCTGTACCGGCCGCGCGCGTCCCGCAGGACGTTCTGCGCGCCCAACCGGCTGGGCACCACCACCGCGAGCAGCACGATGACAAGAGCGGACACGATCCAAGCCCAGAACGTGGTCGCCATGGCGGCCTCCTCGCTACGCCGTTCGGACGCTGTGGCTTCTACGTCGTCGCGAGGCCACCAGGCGTTATCACGCCGGGTAACGATTTGGGGGTCGGTGTCAGCCGGCCAGCACCGGGAACAGCAAGTGCAACGCCGACGGCACCACCAGGTACACGGGCGCGGCTGCGGCGGCGACCCCGGCGGCCAGCGGCACGAGCACGAGCGCGTGCCAGGCACGACGGATCAGCACCGCGGCCGACACGGCGACGAGCACGGTGCCGGCCACGAGCACCCCGCGCCCGGTGTGTCCCAGTTCCCACAGCAGAACCACGATGCCGCCGAGCAGACCGACGGCGAGCCCCGCCCAGGCCGGGGCACTGCGCAGCACCGCTCGCGACCCGGCGGCAGCCGCGGCGACGCAGACCACGACCAGGCCCTGGGACACGAAGACGAGCAGGAACTGCAGCACCATCCGCCCCAGCAGCGCCACCAGGCCGAACACGACCATGATCCCTGCCTGCAGGCCCGCCGCACCCGCCACGGCGATCCGCACCGACGGCGCGAACCGGCCGATCACCACGGCCGCGAACACAGTCCACAGCCCGCTGACGAGACCGACGTACGCGGTCTGGGAGACCGCGTGCACGGCGAACATCGTTGCCAGCCCGAAAAGAGCCAGCCCGGCACCCATGACCAACGCGTGCGACAACGCCGCCCTGGCGGACCGCTGCCACCCAGCTACCACAACCCCGACCGTTGCCACCCGCAGCCCTCACGTCCACTCGGATCCCGACCGATCACTGTGGATCAAAGGACGACCACGACAGCCTGAGGTTGCGTGCCGACGCTGCTTTCGCGGTTGTCGACGACCAGGCTCGCTCGTGCGGCCGGATCGCACTGCGCGAGGTACAGCCGCTGACCCTCGACGTAACGGCGGTTGCGGGGATCGTCCGGATCGGACGGGCTGCCGTCCCGCACCGCCATCCGCGCGAACGAAACCGCGAAGTCGACGTCCAGGAACACGGAGAAGTCCCAGCGGCCGGCGAGCTCGTCGCGGTGCAGGAAGATCCCGTCCACCAGCAGGATCGCCGACGCGGGCGCCACCTCGGCCGCTGCGTCGACGTACTCGTCCGTCTCCAGGTCGTGGCTCGCGCGCCGGAACGGCCGCCCCTGGGCGAACGGCGTGAGCAGGAGTGCGCAGAACCGTTCGTAGTCGAAGCTGTCCAGGAAGAAGCCCTCGGGCGAGGTCCTGCCGCGCTGCCACCGACGGGCGCGCGGGTGGTGGAAGTCGTCCACGGACGCCCGCACGACCTCACGGCCCTGCGCGCGGAGCACCGCGGCCAGGTCGTCGCAGAACGTCGTCTTGCCCGCGCCGTCGACCCCGTCCACCGCGACCAGGCCCTTCGGCGGCAGCGCACGAGCGACTTCGGACAGCATCTCGGTTCGGCTCACAGCCCCGACGATCTCACACACCGTGACCTGGGTTACGGCGCTCGTCAGGATCGCGTCAAGGTAGCCGCCCGGGGTGTCAGGGTCTCGTCCGTGGCCTGGGAAAGCGCGTTCGGCGGGCGTGCAATCGAGGCATGACACTCGCGGAGTTGCTGCCCGGCATCGGATGCTCGACCGGGCCGGTGCTGGAAGAGGGTCTGTGGCCGGACGGAACCGCGCTGTCCGGCTCGGACCTCGTCATCGGTGGAGTCCCCGCCACCCGGCTCGCGGCCCAGTTCGGCACGCCCTGCCAGGTGCTGGACGAGGCCACGGTCCGTTCTCGGGCCAGGGCTTTCGCGTCCGCGCTTCCGGAGGCCGAGGTCGTGTTCGCGGGCAAGTCGTTGCCCTGCCCCGAGGTCTACCGGTGGATGGCCTCCGAAGGGCTTTCGCTCGACGTGTCGTCCGCCGGTGAACTCGCGCTGGCCCGTGCCGCCGGTTTCCCGGCTGAGCGAATCGTCATGCACGGCAACGTGAAGACCAGCGAGGACCTCAAAGCCGCGTTGGCGTACGGCGTCTCACGGATCGTCGTCGACTCGTTCGACGAGATCGCCCAGCTCGGCGCCCTCGCGACGCACGGCCAGAAGGTCATGATCCGCGTGACGCCCGGTGTGGACGCCCTGACCCATGCCGCGATCGCGACCGGTGTGGAGGACCAGAAGTTCGGCTTCTCACTGGCTTCCGGTGCCGCGTTGGAGGCGATTCTGCGCGTGGTCGAGCAACCGTCGTTGCGCCTTGTCGGTCTGCACTGCCACATCGGTTCGCAGGTCCGGCACGTCGCGTCCTACGAGGAAACCGTGCGGCGCATGGTCGGCCTGATCGCCTCCTGCGGGGTGCGGATCGAGCAGCTCGACCTGGGCGGCGGGTTCTGCGCGCCCTCCCTGCCGGGGGAGTCCTCGTTCGACCTTTTCGGCTTCGCACAACGGGTCCGGGGCGCGCTCAACTACGAGTGCGCTGTGCATCGCGTGCCGGTGCCTGCGTTGCTGATCGAGCCTGGACGGTCGATCGTCGCCAACGCCGGGGTGACGCTGTATCGGGTGTGTGCGGTGAAGCGGGGTGTGGCACGGACGTTCGTGGCCGTCGACGGCGGTATGAGCGACAACCCGCGACCTGCCCTGTACGGCGCCAAGTACGCGGTTCGGCTGGTCGGTCGTGGCGGCAGGCTGCAGCCGGTGACCGTGGTGGGACGGCACTGCGAGGCCGGTGATGTGCTGGCCGACGGCCTGTTGCCGGCGGACGTGCACGCGGGCGATGTGCTCGCGGTGCCGGTCACGGGCGCGTACCACCACGCGTTGGCCTCGAACTACAACCAGGTCTGCCGGCCGCCGATCATCGCCGTGAAGGACGGGATCGCGCGGCCGATCGTGCGCAGGGAGACCGAGGAGGATCTGCTGCGCCGTTATGTTTAACGGTTTCGCTGCGCTTTCGAACGTGTGTTCTTTAGTGTGGCGCGATGCACTCGTACGCCTACGTCGCCGACTCCCGGCTCGACGAGACGCGTCGCGCCCTCGGACTGCAGACGTCCGGCGGCCGCGCCCCCAACCCGCGCTTCTTCACCGGGTTCCTGGGCGACTCGCAGCAGTCCGCGACCGCGTTGCTCGCCATCGCGAAGGTCGCGGGCACCCGTTACTTCCAGCCCACGACCGAACGGCTGCGCGACCCCGTCGTCACCTGCAACGGCGACCGGCTGCGCTTCGAGTCGTTCTCCGGCTGCTGCGGTGTCTACGCGCGCCTCGACGTGCTCTCCGGCGCGCTCGACGGCGAGGTGCACGACCGGGGGACCACGAACGTCGACGTCAACGAGCCGCTGCGGCGGGCGTTGGCCCGTGTCACCCAAGGTGATCCGCTGCATCTGACCGTCGGGCCGGACCAGGTCGAGTTCGGCACGCTCGACGGCGCGGTGGTGGAGAAGAAGGTCCCGCTGCCGCCGCGCTGGCTGCGCGGGTTCGCCGAGACCCAGGTGCTGACCTCGCGGTTCGACCTGAAGGCCGAGCTGTCGCCGGCGGACGCCCAGCGGTTCCTCAGGACGTTGCCCAAGGGCCGTGCGGCGGTGTGGGCGGTGCCGTCCGGGAAGTCGTTGCGGCTCAGCGGAACCGCGTCGGCCAACGCGGTGTGTCTCGCCGGACCGAACCGGCTGGAGACCCTGATCCCGTTGCTGCGCTTCGCCAAAGCCGTGCGGTTGTACGGCCCGCCTGCCGCCGGGCAGCCCGTCGCGAGCGGCTGGGAGGTCGACCTCGGCTCGCAACGGCTCACGCTCGTCCTCTCGCCCGAGGTGAACCGAGGCCTGTCCGGTGAGGGCGCGGTTCTGGACGGACTGGCCGCCGGTGACGCGGACACCGACGCCGAACTCGTCGGCGCGCTGCTGGACTTCGAACCCCGAGTCGACGTGGCCGACCTCGCGGACCGGTCCGGGCTCACCGCCGGGCGGGTCAAGGACGCGCTCGCGCAGCTCGGCACTGCCGGGCGGGTGGGCTACGACCTGGCAGAGGCCGGGTACTTCCATCGCGAACTGCCGTACGACGGCGTGGACGTCCAGGCCATGAACCCCCGGCTGCGCAATGCGAAGGCGCTCGTCGAGCAGGGTGCGGTCAAGTGGGACGGCGGCACCGCGCTGGTCGGCGACTACCGGGTCAACGGCGAGGCGTGCACCTGCCAGTGGTGGGCCGAATACCGGGGTGGGCGCGGCAAGTGCAAGCACGTGCTGGCGGCGGACATGGTCAGGGAGCAGGCGTGACGTTCGACAAGATCCGCAGACTGATCGAGGCGGACAAGCCCGCGCCGCTGCGTGCAGCGCTCAACGCGCTCAGCCCCGAGCAGCGCAAGGAGTTCGCGAAGGACCTGGTCGCGTACGAGAAGAAGCACCGGGCGAGCAGCCGGAGCTGGCACCACCAGGAGACGCTCGCCATCGCGGGCGCCGGGGTGCTGCCGAACGCCTCCGCGCTCACGCCGTGGCTCGTGCGCTATCCGATCTGGTACCACCGCATGAGCCAGGAGAACGGGACCACTGAGCTGTGCGACGTGCTGCGGCACCGCGACCTCGCGTGGATGCCGGACCTGATCACCCGCCTGGCCGCCAGGATGCCGGCCCGGGAACTGAGCCGGCACGACCTGCTGCGGGTGATTCTCGAGTTCTGCGGGGAGAACCCGCCGGACTCGGACGGCTTCGTGCTGCACCTCATGACCTTCGGCGGCCACACCAGGTGGAGGCCCGGCTTCGACGCGCTGATCCCGCGCATGCTCGAGGTCGTCGGCTCCGGCGTGGTCCTCGCGCACACCCGCCAGTGGCGGACTTTCCTGCGCGACAGGACGGACCGCACCACCCTCCTCGACGGTTGCCTCGCCCGCCTCCAGCAGGGCGGCGGTGCCAAGGAGATGGAGGGTTTCCTGGCACTGCACGAAGTTCTGCAGGTCACGCTCGACGAGACGGCCGACCATGCGCGGGACTACATCGCGATGCTGCCGGACTCGCGCTCGACCGTCGCCGCATTGGCACAGGAGCGGTTGAAGTCGTTGGACGAGGCCGGGAAGCTCGACTTCGACCTGCTGGCCGACGCGAGCCGGTGGGTGTTCGGCCGCACCGAGAAGAAGCTCGTCCGCGCGCAGCTCACCTGGCTCGCCAAGCACGCGAAGTCCACTCCGGACTCCGTCGTGCTGACCGTTGCCGAGTTGTTCGCGCACCCGTCCGACGACCTGCGCGGGCAGGCGGTCACGCTGGTGGCGAAGCACCTGACGAAGATCAGCGACGCCACCAGGGCCGAACTCCTGGCACTGGCCGAGCAGCTCCCCGCTGACATGGCGGAACAGCTCGGCAGCACCACCACACCGGAACAGGCCGCCGCGCTCGTCCCGTTCGCACCGACGCCGTTCCCGGAACCGATCGCGACGCTCGACGAGCTGACGGGCGAGGTGCTGTCGCTGTTCGGTCGCAACGCCCGGTACGTCGACCCGATCACCGCGGAACGGGTCGTCGAGGCGATCGTCCGGTTCGCCTGGCAGGATCGGGAGGCGGTCGCCAGGGCGTTCGGGCCGATCTACGACAAGTACCCGTGGATCCGGAACCGCGACGCGTACAACATCCACCCCGACCACGCCAAACGTACTGCCTGGACCGAGTTCATGGCGGTCGTCTCCGTCGTCTCCGCGCCACCGGAAGCCGAGGCGGCACTCGACGTCGACCAGGCATGGCTGGCGCAGCTGGACCGGGCCCGGTCCGGGTCGGTGGGCCGGCAGCTCACCCTCCGGTTGCACGAGATCGAGCAGGGACTGATGAAGTCGCCGCGTCCCGCCCTGATCTCCACCCCGACCGAGACGTCCGGACTGCTCGACCCGGCGACGCTGCTGGAACGACTGGCCAAGGCCGAGGCGGAGGGCTGGGAACCGTGGCCGCACGACCTGCGCCAGGCGTGCGACCGGCTACCCCGCGAGGTGGGCGCCGAGGCCTTCGCGGCGGTGCCGGGCGCGGTGGGGGAGCGACTGCGCGAGCTGATCTCGTTCCGGGCCGATCCGGAGATCGCCGTCGAGGAACGGACCTACCGCTACCCCACCTACTACCGGGGCCAGCGGGAGATCACCGACACCGGCCTGCTGGTGACCGTCACCCCCGGACTGGAGCAGCCCGAGCAGCACCTGCGGGAGTACGACGAGTGGGGCCCGATGATCGAGTGGTGGCCTTCGGTGCTGCCGTCCCAACGCGAGGTCGTCGCCGCCCACCTCGTCCCGCACCTCCGGTCCCGGACGGCCTCGAAGGGCAACGACGGACCGCTGCTGCCGATGCTCGCCGAGACGGACGGGCCGGAGGGACCGGCGTTGCACCTCGCGCTGGCCTACGGTCTCGGAGCCGAGGCGACCGTGGGCCGCGCCTGCGCGGTCGATGGCCTGCTCATTCTGGCCTCCCGTGGCCAACTCGACGGCATAGTCCTGGGCGACCTCCTCGGTCAGCTGCTCGACAGCGGTGCCGTCGCGCTGAACCGGGTCGTGCCGGGCCTGCGTGACGCGGCCCGTTCCGGTGCGGCCGTGCAGATCTGGGCGGCCCTGACGTCCGCGTTGCCGAAGCTGTGGGCGCACAACCGGGTCGCGGACGTCGTCGAGCTGGCCGTCGAACTGGCGCAGCAGCTCAAGCCCGGCGGTGAGGTCGACGGACTCGCCGACGTCGCGGCGCGCAAGGGGTCCAGCAAGGGGGTCGTGCAGGCGAAGCGGCTGGTGGCCGCACTGGGCTGACCGCACGGTTCGACGTGGATTCATGGCCTGACGGTCGCGCCGCCGGTCAGTTGGCAAAGACCGGGTAGTGGTCGGACAGATCCGTGTAGGTGTACTTGCGCCCCCACGACCAGATCGACCACTCAGGACTCTTCACCCGCCGGGTCTCGTTGCGCAGCAGCGGACCCTGAACCGTCAGCACGTAGTCGAGGTGCTCGGACGCGTACTCGGGCCCGTACTGGTCGCGGCAGACGCTGTTGTCCGCGCAGTCCCACGAGAACGGGTGCCCGACCACCTCGGGCGTCGAAGCGCCCAACTCGGCGACCATCCGCGGAAACTCCTCGGTCGCCTTGACCACGTTCATGTCGCCCGCCACGTACACGGGTTCGGACGCGGGAATGGTGCGGGAGGCCAGAAATGCCTTGATCTCGGCCCGCTGCGACGCCCGGTAGCCTGCCGGCGCGCTCGTGCAGGCGGAGTCCTCGGCCTGCATGTGCGTGCCGATCACGTGCATCGGCCCGGACGGCGCCTCGATGCGCACGTACGCGAACCCCTTGTTGGAGAACCAGTCCGCGCCGCACGCGTCGTGGTAGACGTGCTGGACGCGGGTGGTGATCGGCCAGCGGCTGAGCACCGCGACTCCGCCGTCCTCCGGCGTCGAGTTGCGGTACGCGCCGCTCGTGACGTCCCACCCGGATCGGCTGCGGCCCAGCACCGGGGTCTGGTGCGGGTAGGTGTCGCGGAGGTTGGCCAGCAACCGGTCGGACGCGGCGTTGTCGAACGCCTCCTGCAGCACCACGACGTCCTGCCCGTTCAGCACACCGGTGCTGTCGATCAGGTCGGCCCGCGTGACCTGGCCCCAGTTCGGGTAGAGGTTCCGCGACAGCATGAACACGTTGTAGGTGGCGATCCTCGGGGCGGCAGGAGCCGCGATCGCGGGGGTGGCGGCGATCGTGAGCGCGACGGCGGCGGCGAGCGTGATCAGGCGCATGAGGCCCGATGGTGAAGGACGTGAGAATCCTTCACAACCGGCCGGGTGGGTCGTATCGATCAAGCGTTGATGAATCCTGTGGTAACGCGGAGTACCGCTGCGGCGACTGACTTCTTGCCTTAGCCGTCCAGTCCGCCGGGGGAGAACCGCCGTGCCGCGCGAGATCGAGTTCGTTGTCGTAGACGAGGACGGCGACCCGCTGGCCGCCAGCGAGGCGAGCGAGACGTTGCTGGAGGAGCTGGACCGGCTCGGCTTCGACCGCCTGGACCGGGCCACCGAAACGACCGAGGAACGCGGCACCCGGTCCGGGTCCGTCATGGTCGTCGGCACGCTGGTCGGGGTGATCTCGTCGCCCGCCGTGGTGCGCGGCGCGGTGGAGGTCGTCAGGAGCTGGTTGGTGCGGCGTGAACGCGGCTCGGTCACGATCACCTGCGGGGACGACAAGCTGGAGCTGAACGCGGTGTCGAACGCTCAGCAGGAAGCGCTGGTCAAGGCGTTCCTGGAACGGCACGCCACGGACTGACATGGCCCGCAAATGCCTGATCATCGCGAACCAGCACTACGAGGACCCGGTGTTCGGCGAGCTGCCGGGCGCCGCCCAGGACGCCGTGGCGTTGTCCGAGGTGCTGGCCCGCCAGGAGATCGGCGACTTCGAGGTCACCGTCCTGCAGGACGCGAGCGGCCGGAAGTTCCAGCGCGCGGTCGAGTCGTTCTTCCACGACGCCGCCCGTGACGACCTGCTGTGGCTGCACATCTCCTGCCACGGCATGAAGAACCGCGACAACCGGCTCTTCCTGGTCGGTTCGGACACCGAGAGCGGCTACCTCGCCTCGACCGGCGTCGACTGCACCTTCGTGAGCGACCAGGTCGAGAGCTGCCGGTCGAACCAGATCGTCGTCTTCCTGGACTGCTGCTACAGCGGCGCCTACAGCCGGGGCCTGCGCACCCGCGGCGCCGAGTCGGTCGACGTGGCCGAGGCGTTCGACGGGCGCGGCCGCGTGGTGATCACCGCGTCGAACGCCCTGCAGTTCAGCCACGAGTCCGTGCTCAGCAGCCGGGACGCCGCCGAGCCGTCCATCTTCACCAGGGCGATCGTCGACGGCCTGAGCACCGGCGACGCCGATCTCGACCTCGACGGGACCATCAGCGTCGACGAGCTGTACGAGTACATCTACACCGAGGTCCGCACCCGGCAGCCGAACCAGACGCCCACTCGCAGCGTCTCCAGCGCCGAGGGCACGTTGGTGCTCGCGCGCAACGTCCGCAGCGGCTCGGGCCAGCTGCCGGCCGAACTGGTGCGGGCGAGCCGGAGTCCGTTGAGCTGGCAGCGGATCGGGGTCGTGCACGAGCTGGAGAACCGGCTCGGCAGCCGGTACGAGGTCGTCCGCGCGGCCGCTGCAGACCTGCTCGCTGAACTCACGCGAGACGCCGACCCGGTGGTGGCCGCCCAAGCGCGGGCGATGTGGCTGGGCCGGGGACTCGGTGAGCTTCCCGTTGGCGCACAACCCGAACACGAGAACTGGACCCGTACCTGCCGTGCGGTCGGCATGGACTTCGGCACGACCAACTCCGCCGTCGCGGCCGTGGTCGGCGGTGAGTGCGAGATCGTGCTCAACGAGGTCGGCAACCGCACCACGCCGAGCGTCGCCGCTCTCACGGCTGACGGCGAGTGGCTGGTGGGGGAGCGGGCGAAGAACCAGGCGGCGGCGAACCCGGAGCGCACCTTCTCGTCGATCAAGCTGAAGCTCGGCTCCGGCTGGCAGGTCGTCCTGGACGGGCAGCCGTACACCGCCGAGGACATCACCGCTGTCATCCTCCGCCACCTCAAGCGGAGTGCCGAGCGCACCCTGACAGCACGGATCCACGATGTCGTTCTAACCGTGCCCGCCTACTTCACGCTGGCAGAGCGGCGGGCGCTGGTCGAAGCCGCGCAAGGGGCGGACCTGAACGTGTGGCGCGTGATGACCGAGCCGAACGCGGCAGCGCTCGCCTACGGGATCACCGACAAGGACAGGGACAGATACGTCCTGGTGCTGGATCTCGGTGGGGGCACGTTCGACGTGTCGCTGCTCGACGTCGGATCCGCCGGACCCAGCTCGACTGACCCCGAATACGACCTGGTGGTGATGGACGTCTACGCGATGAGCGGGGACAACCGGCTGGGTGGCGACAACTGGGACCAGCGGATCTGCGAGTGGCTGTGCGAGAGGTTCCAGGCGGATCACGGCATCGACCTCACCGGGGACGCTTCGGCGATGCGCCGCGTGCGTGAGGCCGCCGAGCGGGCGAAAATCGAACTGTCGGGAGCCCGGTCGAGCACGATCACCGTGCCGTACGTGACGGCCGGGCTCACCCTTCACAACGAGCTGTCGCGTGGCCGCTTCGAGCAGATGACCGCGGATCTGCTGGACCGCGTCCGCAAGCCGATCGAGCGAGTGCTGAAAGACGCGAACGTCAAGATCACCGACGTCGAACAGGTGCTGTTGGTCGGCGGAGCGACCCGCATGCCGGCGATCGGCGCGCTCGTGCAGGAGCTGACCGGAGCGTTACCCCGGCGCGGCCTGATCCCGGACGGCGTGGCCATCGGCGCCGCGATCCAGGCGGGCGTGCTCTCGGGGGAGGTCAAGGACTCGCTCCTGCTCGACGCCATTCCGTGGTCGCTGGGCATCGAGACCGGCGACGGCGTGTGCACCAGGCTGATCGAACGGAACACCAACCTCCCGACCAAACGCAGCGAGGTCTTCACCACGTCCCGCGACAACCAGGAATCGGTGCAGATCCGGTTGTACCAGGGCGAGCTGGCTGCGGCTGAGCTCAACACCTGCCTCGGCACGTTCGTGCTCAGCGGACTGCCCCCGGCCCCCGGGGGCGTCCCGCAGATCGAGGTCGAGATCGACATCGACGCGAACTGCACCGTGGTCGTGAGCGCCCGCGATCTCGGGACCGGCAAGAAGCAGTGGATGGTCGTCGATGCGGAGAGCGCTCAACACATCGACGAGGTCGATCCACTCGCACGGCTCGTCAGCGCAACCGGTTGAGATCGGCCCCTGACTTGTCGACCAACGCCTGCATCGCGTCGTAAGCCCCCTGCGGGTCGCGCGCCGCGATCGCGTCCAGCACCGCGCGGTGCGACGGCACCGGGTCGTCGTCCACGCTGCCGTGCACGAGCTTGTCCCGTTCGGCCAGCCCGATCGCGATGATCCGCTCGACCTGCGTGAGGAACGCGTTGTGCGTGGCGGCCATCAGCAGCCGGTGGAACTCCAGGTCCGCCCGGACGGTCGCCGCGAGGTCGCGTGCCGAGGCCATCCGGTCCACAGCTCCGGACAACGCCTCGATGTCGGCGTCGGAAGCGCGTTCGGCGGCCAGGCGGGCGGCGGCGGGTTCGACGATCACCCGCATCTCGGTGAGCTCGTCGAACAGGCTCTGGTCGGTGTCGGCCTGGGTCTGCCAGCGCATCACGTCGGTGTCGAGCAGGTTCCACGACGAGCGCGGCTGCACGAACGTGCCGCGCTTCTGCCTGGCGTCGATGATGCCCTTGGCGGACAACACCTTCAGCGCCTCGCGCAGCGCGGTCAGCGACACGTCCAGTTCTTCGCGCAGCGCCGGGAGGTCGAGGGTGTCGCCCTCGGCGATCTCACCGGCGAGGATCCGGCCCGCCAGCGCCTCGACGGTCTGGCCGTGCACGCCCCGAAGCCGCTTCTCGCTCATGGGCGAGATGATACGGCACATCATAAATTATGAATTATTCTTGACTTGATCATGGCCGAAGCGCAGTCTTGGGCGCCATGGACAGGCGTCACTTCCTCCGCGTCACCGCTGCCGCGGGCGCTGGGCTGCTGGTCAGCGGCACGGCATCCTGCGCCACCTCCGCGTCCTCCGGCCCGGTCACCCAGGCCGCGGGCACGGCCACGATCCAGTCGAACCTGTCGGCGCCCGCGGCCAAGGCGGCGATCGACGCACTGGTCAAGGCCTTCAACGACAGGGAAGGCTCGCAGGTCTCGGTCAACACCGTGGCGTCCGAGACCTTCCGCACCCAGCTGCCGAGCTACCTCACCTCCGCCAACCCGCCCGATCTCTTCACCTGGTATCCCGGAGCGCTGCTCACCGGGTACGAGCAGAAGGGCCTGCTGCTCGACGTGAGCGACGTCTGGCAGACCATGGGCGACTATCCCCAGTCGTTCAAGACGTTGAGCGGCAAGGTGTTCGTGCCGACGACCTACTACTGGTGGGGCTTCTTCCACCGCAGGTCGAACTTCGCGAAGTGGGGCGTCACCCCGCCGAAGACCTGGACCGAGTTCGTCGACCTGTGCAAGGTCCTGCGGGGCAAGGGCGTCATCCCGCTCGGCATGGGCGCCGGCTCCGACTCGCCGTGGACCGCGTCGAGCTGGTTCGACTACTTCAACATCCGGATCAACGGCGCGCCGTTCCACCGGGAGCTGCTCGCGGGCAAGCAGAGGTTCGACGACCCGAAGGTCAAGGCGATCTTCACGCCGTGGCGCGAGGTTCTGCCGTACACCGACCCGAACGGCACCGCGATCGGCTTCCAGGAGGCCACCACCGCGATGTTGCAGGGCCGCACGGGCATGCTGCTCACCGGCGCGTTCTTCGCCGACGCGGCACCGAAGGACGCCATCGACGACATCGACTTCTTCCGGTTCCCGATCATCGACCCGAAGGTGCCGCTCGCCGAGGAGGGCCCGACCGACGGGTTCTTCGCGAGCGCCAAGTCACCGCACGTCAAGGAGCTCAAGGAGTTCCTGACCTACGCGGCGACGGCGGAGGGACAGGAGGTCTACATCAGGGCCTCGTCCGGCACGGTTCTGCCGACGCACCCGAACGCCAAGGACTCCGGCACGCCGCTGGTCCAAAAGGGACGCGCGCACCTCAAGGAGGCCGCGGAGATCACGCAGTTCTTCAACCGCGACTCCAGTGACGCGCTGCAGCCCACCGCGGACGCCGCGCTGATCAAGTTCCTCCAGCAGCCCGACCAGCTGGACACCATCCTCACCACGTGGCAGAAGGCCGCCGAGCAGGTGTGGTCGGCCTGATGCGCCGTGTTCCTCCCGTACTGCTCCTGTTCGTGCTCATCCCGCTGCTGGTGGAGGGATTCTGGGTCTTCTGGCCCGCGCTGCAGGGGTTCTGGCTCGCGCTGACGAACTGGGACGGCGTCTCGCCGCCCCAGTTCGTCGGGCTCGGCAACTACGCCAGGATGATCGACGACCCGGTCTTCCACACCGCCGTCACCAACACCGCGATCTGGCTCGTGCTCTTCGGCGGGTTGTCCGCGGTCGGCGGCCTCGGGATGGCCGTGCTGCTGCAGAAGGAACGCCGCGGCGTCGGCGTCTACCGGGCGGCGCTGTTCGTGCCGGTGGTGTTCTCGCTGGTCGCCACCTCGCTGATCTGGCAGGTGCTCTACCAGCCGGGCGGGTTGTTCGACAGCAGCCCGCTCGCCGACCCGGACACCGCGATCTACGCCGTGCTGGTGCCCGCGCTGTGGCGGCAGGTCGGGTACGTGATGGTGCTGTACCTGGCCGGCCTCAAGGGCATCGACCCCGGGCTGTACGAAGCGGCCACTTTGGACGGTGCCACGGCCTGGCAGAGGTTCCGGCACATCACCTGGCCGCAGCTCGGCTCGGTGAACTCGGTGGTGCTGTCGGTGATCGTGATCGACTCGCTGCGGTCGTTCGACGTGGTGTGGTCGATGACCCGTGGCGGGCCCTACCACTCGTCCGAGCTGCTCAGCACGTACATGTACTCGACCGCGTTCCAGTCGCTGAAGCTCGGCTACGCGAGCGCCTTGGCGGTCGTGATCTTCGTGCTGGCGTTCGGCGTGATCGTGACGTACCTCGTCCGCGCGTTCCGGGAGAACTGAGATGTCGAGCTGTGTCTTTCTGGTTGTTGCGGGCGCATGTGCCGTGATCATGGCTTGCACCGTTAACGCGTTCCCGGAGAACTGAGATGTCGAACCGCGTCTTCCACGCCGTGGCGGGCACGATCTCCGTGCTCTGGCTGCTGCCGATCGTGGCGGTGCTGGTCACCGCTGTCCGAAGCTTCGACGACATCGCCGCCAACGGCCTCGCGTCGCTGCCGAAGTCGTTCACCCTCGCCGGGTTCGCCGACGCGTGGACCAACGGCGGCGCGGGCGCGATGTGGAACAGCGTCCTGGTGACCGTTCCGACGGTGTTCCTGTCGCTCGCGTTGAGCTCGGCGGCGGCGTACGCGTTGAGCCGCTTCCAGATTCCCGGCCGGCGCACGATCATCCTGCTGATGCTCGCGGGCAACCTGCTGCCGCCGCAGATCCTGCTGGTCCCGGTGTCGAAGCTGACCGAGCTGCTCGGCCTCTACGACACGTTGTTCGCGCTGATCGTGGTGCAGGTCGGGTTCGGGCTGGGCTTCTACACGTTCGTGCTGCAGGGCTTCATGCGCGCGATGCCGGACGAGGTGCAGGAGGCCGCCACCATCGACGGCGCCGGTCCCGTGCAGATCTTCTGGCGGATCGTGCTGCCGATGACCCGGCCCGCGCTCGCCGCGCTGGCCGCGCTGGCGTTCACCTGGATCTTCAACGACCTGCTGTGGGCGATCACCGTGCTGCGCTCGTCGTCCGTCATGCCGGTCACGCCCGCGTTGCTGGCGTTGCAGGGCCAGTACGTGTCGAACTGGAACGTGATCGCGGCCGGCTCGGTGATCGCGGCGATCCCGACCGTGGCGGTGTTCCTGCGGTTCCAGCGGCACTTCATCTCCGGGCTCGCGGTGGGAGCGGTGAAATGACCTGGATCCTGCGCATGGCCACGACCTCGTACACGGTGGCGGTCGAACCCGGTAACCGCTGGGCTGAGCTGGTGGCGTGGGGCCCGCACGGCGTCGAGTGCGGTCCGTCGCCGCTGAAGAACCTCGGCGAGATCCACTTCATCACCGAGGCCGACGCGGCTCCGGTCGAGTACGTGCCGCGCGGGCAGCGTCCGTTCACCGGCGCCGATCTGGAACTGGACGGCGACTCGTGGTTCACCTTCGCCGGCGCCACCGAGTCGGACGGCGTGTTGCGGCTGGCGTTCGCCGACGAGATCGCCGGGCTCCGCGCGGTGCTCTGCTACCGGCCGGAAGCCACCGTCGACGTGCTCACCCGGTGGGTCGAGCTGACCAACACGCGAGAAGAACCGGTCCGGCTCGCCAGGATCGGGTCGGCGGGCGTGTGCCTGCCGACGAACACCCCGCGACTGTCCTTTTTGCACGGTGAGTGGGCCCGCGAGTGCCAGTTGGACCACGTTTCGCTGCCGGCGGGCGGGTTCCGGATCGGCAGCTCCTACGGCGTTCCCGGGCACAACTACGCGCCCTGGTTGTCCGTGGACGACACATGGGGCGTGTCGCTGGCGTGGTCCGGTTCGTGGGAGATCACGGCCGAGGTCGAGCCGTCCGGGCTGACGCGCCTGCGGGCCGGGATGCTCGGGCCGGTCGTGGTCGAGCCGGGGGAGACCTTCACGACGCCCGAGGTGGCGCTGGCGTACTCGACGAACGGCCTGGCGCGGGTGTGGCACGCCTACGACCGGTTGCGCAGCCGCGAGGTCCGCAAGCCGGTGCTCTACAACTCCTGGGAGGCAACGGGGTTCGAGGTCTCGCTGCCCAGGCAACTCGAACTGGCCAGGATCGCCGCGGACATCGGGGTCGAGCTGTTCGTGGTCGACGACGGCTGGTTCGTCGGCCGTCACGACGACACCGGCGGCCTCGGCGACTGGTACCCGGAGTCCCCGGACTTCGGCGCGTTCGTCTCGGACGTGCGCGCGATGGGCCTGGAGTTCGGGCTGTGGGTCGAACCGGAGTGCGTGAGCCCGAAGTCGCGGCTCTACGCCGAACATCCGGACTGGGTGTACCGGAGCGAGGGCCGCGAACCCACGCTCATCCGCAACCAGCTGCTGCTCAACCTCGGCCTGCCCGAGGTGTACGAGTTCGTCGTGTCCACTTTGGATCGACTGCTCACCGACTATCAGATCAGCTACCTGAAGTGGGACATGAACCGTCCCGCCACCGAACGGTCCGGCGAGCTCGACAACGCGCACGTCCGCAACTACTGGCGCGTGCTCGACCATCTGCGTTCGGCACATCCCCACGTGCTGGTGGAGGGCTGCGCGGGTGGCGGCGGCCGGATCGACCTGGCCACGACCGGCAGGGTGGACGTGGTGTGGCCCAGCGACAACACCGCGCCGCTGGACCGCCTGAAGATCCAGCACGGGTTCCTGCACATGCACGCCCCGCACCTGATGTCGTCGTGGGTCACGGACGCGCCCGGTATCTTCGACGCCCGTCCGCGTTCGCTGAAGTTCCGCTTCGTGCTCGCGATGGCCGGTGTCCTCGGCATCGGCGCCGACGTGCGGCACTGGACTCGCGAGCAACGCGAGGAAGCCGCCGTGCTCATCGAGCGCTACAAGGACATCCGCGAGGTCGTGCACAACGGCGAGGTGCACCTGCTTGGCGACGCGATCCAGTACTCGGGTGAGGACCGGATCGTCGTGCTGGCCTGGAACACGGGCGGCTTGACGGGCGTTCCGGTGGTGCCCGGCCGGTCGTCGCGGCTGAAGCTGAAGGGACTGACCGCCCAGTCCTATGTGGACGAGGCCGGTGAGGCGTACTCCGGTGCGCACCTGACGCACGTCGGGCTGCCGTTCGACTGGTCCGCCACGAACGACGCCGACGTGGTGGTGCTCAGGCCCGTAGGAGGGCCTTGATCTCATCGAGAGGCGTGCGGGCGAGGGCCGACCCGACCCCGCACGCCACCGCGCCCGCTTCCAGCCACGCGGGAACGTCGGCCGGTGCCACGCCGCCGGTCGGCACCAGCGGGGCATGCGGCAGCACGGCGAGGACGTCCCTGACCCACTGCGGAGTCGGCGCGGGGAACACCTTCACGGCGTCCGCGCCCAGTTCCATCGCCTGGATCACCTCGGTGACCGTGGCGGCGCCGGGAAGCACCGCGGCCCCGTACCGGTGGCCGGCGCGGATCACCGACGGTTCGAGGTTCGGTGCCACCAGGAACTGTGCTCCGGCGCGCACGGCGGCGACCGCCGAAGCCTCGTCCAGCACCGAGCCGGCGCCGATGACGACCGACGGGAAGTCGGTGCGCAACCGGCGAATCGCGTCCAGCGCGCCGGGGTTGGTCAGCGGGAGTTCGAGTGACGTGAGGCCCGCGTCCAGCAGCGGAACGGCGGCCTTGAGGGCAGAGTCGGTGTCGCCGGTGCGAATGATCGCGATGATGCCCTGCCGCACGACTGCCTGGGTGATCTCGTAGCGGTAGCTCACGCTGGACAGCCTACTACACATAAATTAGGAATTATTCTTGACACTCAGGACGCGCAAAGGGGAGGCTCGTCGCATGAAGTGCGCGGTGGTGTCGGGTGCGGCGGCGGGAATCGGCGCCGCCACGGCGAAGCACCTGACCGACAACGGTTACCGGGTGGTCGGGATCGATTTGCACGGTGATGTCGCGATTCAAGGCGACGTCAGCGACCCGGAGACGTGGCGTCGAGCCGTGGAGTTGAGCGACGGCGTGGACGCGTTGGTGTGCAACGCCTACACGGTCACGGTCAAGCCGTTGGACTTCACCACGCCCGCCGAGTGGGAACGCCAGCTCGCGGTCAACCTCAGCGGCGCGTTCCACGGCCTGCGGGCCTGCCTGCCGTCGTTGCGGCAACGCCAAGGCTCGGTCGTGCTGGTCTCGTCGGTGCACGCGCACTTCGGCATCCCCGGCCACGGCGCCTACGCGGCCACGAAGGGCGGGCTGGTCGCGCTGACCCGCCAGCTCGCCGTCGAGTACGCGCCCGACGTCCGGGTCAACGCGGTGCTGCCCGGCCCCGTGCTGACGGCGGCGTGGGACCGGGTGTCCGCCGAGGATCGCGAACGCAGTGCCCGAGCCACCCCGGCCGGCCGTCTCGGCGACCCGGCCGAGGTGGCGTCGGTGATCGGTTTCCTGCTGTCTCCGGCGGCGTCGTTCGTGACGGGCGCGGAGCTTCTGGTCGACGGCGGCTGGTCCGCGGCAAAGGACTCGTCTTGACTTCTCTCGCAGCATTGCCGGCCGGGGTGTCCACGAAGGAGGCCGGATGAAGGTGACGGCGGTCGAGACGTTCCTGGTCGAGCCCCGCTGGCTGTTCCTGAAGGTGAGCACGGACGAGGGGGTGACCGGCTGGGGTGAGCCGGTCGTGGAGGGCAGGGCCGAGACGGTCCGCGCGGCCGTGCACGAACTGTCCGAGCTGGTGATCGGCCAGGACCCGCTGCGCGTCGAGGACCTCTGGCAGGTCCTGCGCCGCGGCGGCTTCTACCGCGGCGGCCCGATCCTGTCGTCGGCGCTGTCCGGCTACGACCACGCGTTCTGGGACATCGCCGGCAAAGCCCGCGGCCTGCCGGTGCACGAACTGTTCGGCGGCCCGGTGCGCGACCGCGTGCGCGCCTACTCGTGGGTGGGCGGCGACCGTCCGGACGGCGTGTTCGAGGCGGTGTCCCAGCAGGTCGCGGAGGGTTTCAGCGCCGTGAAGATGAACGCCACCGCCGAGATGAGGCCCATCGCGTCACCCGCCGAGGTCGACGCGGTGCTGGACCGCGCGCGGGAGGCCCGGCACGCGCTCGGCCCCGGCGGTGACCTGGCCATCGACTTCCACGGCCGCGTTTCCCCCGCCATGGCCCGGCGTCTGGTGCGCCTGCTCGAAGAGGTGCAGCCGATGTTCGTCGAGGAACCGGTGCTGCCCGAACTCCCCGCGGACGTGCTGGCGTCCGTCGTCCAGGCGTCGACCGTGCCGATCGCGACGGGGGAACGGCTGTTCTCGCGGTGGGAGTTCAAGCCGGTGCTGGAAGCGGGCGTCGCGGTCGTGCAACCCGACCCGTCGCACGCGGGCGGCATCTCGGAACTGCGCCGGATCGGCTCCATGGCCGAGGTCTACGGCGCGTCGATCGCCCCGCACTGTCCACTCGGGCCGATCTCGCTGGCGGCGTCGCTGCAGGTGGCGTTCACGACGCCGAACTTCCTGATCCAGGAACAGAGCGCCGGCCTGCACTACCACGGCACCGATCCCAGCTACCTGGTCGACATGGCGCCGGTGCGGGTCGTGGACGGCTGGATCGCGCGCCCCACCGGGCCGGGGCTCGGCGTGGAGGTGGACGAGGAGGCGGTGCGCCGGGCCGCGGAGATCGGGCACTCGTGGCGGTCGCCGATCTGGCGGCACGACGACGGCAGCTTCGCCGAGTGGTGACAGCGGCTGTCAGCCGCTGCCAGTGACGTGTGCGGGAGGTGCCAGCGCCGCGGGTGAACCTGGTCGTGTTCCCGGATCACGACCTTGAAGGAGCCCCAATGCACGTCACGATCATCGGTGCCGGCCTAGGCGGTCTCACGCTCGCCCGCGTGCTGCACGTCAACGGCATCCCGTCCACCGTCTACGAGGCGGAGGACTCGCCGACGTCACGTGCGCAGGGCGGCATGCTCGACGTCCACGACTACAACGGCCAGCTCGCCGTCGAGGCCGCCGGGTTGATGGACGAGTTCCGCGCCATCGTGCTGGAAGGCCGCGAGGCCATGCGGTTCCTCGACACCGACGGGTCCGTCCTGTTCGAGAAGGGCGACGACGGCACCGGCGGCCGTCCCGAGGCACAGCGCGCCGACATTCGGCAGATGCTGCTCGACTCCCTCCCCGAAGGCACCGTCCGTTGGGGCCACAAGGTGACCGGGGTACACGGCAAAGAGGTGACGTTCGCCAACGGCACCACCATCACGGCGGAACTGCTGGTGGGCGCGGACGGCGCGTGGTCGCGCGTCAGGTCGTTGCTCACCGACGCCACACCTGAGTACACGGGCATGTCGTTCGTCGAGACCTACCTGTACGACGCCGACACCGACCACCCGGCCGTGGCGGAGGTCGTCGGTGGCGGCTCGATGTTCGTCCCCGGCTCAGGCAAGGGGATCTTCGCGCACCGCGAGGCCGGCGGCGTCCTGCACGCCTACGTCGAGTTCAGCCGGCCGCTGGAGTGGTTCGACGACATCGACGTGACGGACCGCGCGCGGCTCGCGGCCGAGTTCGAGGGGTGGGCGCCGCAGGTGACCGCGTTGATCACCGAGTCCGACACCGTGCCGCTGTTGCGGCCGCACTACGCCCTGCCCACCGGGCATCGGTGGGACCGCGTGCCGGGCGTGACCCTGATCGGTGACGCCGCGCACCTCGCCGCGCCCAACGGTGAGGGCGCCAACCTCGCCATGCTGGATGGTGCCGAGCTCGGCAAGGCTCTGGCCGCCCATGATGATGTGGAGGTCGCGCTGCACGCGTACGAGCAGGCCATGTTCGTGCGCGCGGAGGAGACCACCGCCGATGCTGACGTGGTCGTGCAGAGCCTGTTCGGTGACGACGCACCGCAGAAGGTGCTCGAGCTCATCGCGGCTGAGCAGAACTGACGAACGACACCCGGAACACCGCGCCCTCACCCGGCGCGGTGTCCAGCGAGATCGTCCACCCGTGGGCCGCGACCAGCGCCGCCACGATCGCCAGACCCAGCCCGGTTCCGCCCGGCCCTCGCGCGGCGTCCACGCGGTAGAACCGTTCGAACGCCCGCGAAGCCTGCTCGGCCGACATCCCCGGTCCGTGATCAGCCACCTCGAAGGAGCTCGGCCCCAGCCGCACCTCGACGGGCGACCCCGCCGGCGTGTGGATCAGCGCGTTGTCGAGCAGGTTCGTCAGCACCTGCCGCACCCGCGCCTCGTCGGCCTGCACCAGCACCGGTCCGTCCGGCAATTCCAGCGACACGGTCCGGTCCGCAGCGCGCACCCGTGCCTCGACCACGGCGTCGGTGACCAGCACGACCAGGTCCACAGTGGACAAGACCAGTGGTTGCGCGGAATCCAGTCGTGCCAGCTGCAGCAGGTCCTCGACGAGAACGCCCATCCGCTCGGCGTGGTCCTCGATGCGTCGCAACACCTCGGCAGGATCCGAGGCCGCACCCTGGCGGTAAAGCTCGGCATAGCCCCGAATCGACGTCAACGGCGTCCGCAGCTCGTGTGACGCGTCGGCGACGAACTGCCGCATCCGGTTCTCCGACGAGACGCGCACCGCGAACGCCTGCTCGATCTGCCCGAGCATCGTGTTCAACGCCGACGCCAGCCGTCCCACCTCGGACCCCGGCCGCCGCACCGGAACCCGTCGCGACAGGTCACCGGCCGCGATCTCGCCGGCCACCTGCTCGACCTCCTCCAGCGCCCGCGTCGAGGCCCGGACCAGCGCATACCCGGCCATGCCGACCAGAATCAGCGCGCCGAGGCTGATCAGCAGGAACGCCAGCCGCAGATCGCCGACCGCCTTGTCGACCTCCGACTGGTCGGTCGCCACGATCAGCTCGGCCCCGTCGAGCTGCCGCATGACCAACCGGTGCGAGCCCACCGAGACGTGCTCGCCCGGCGTCAACGACCCGTACCCAGGCAGGCCGGCGAACGGCGTTCCGGACAGCACCTCGGACGGAGACCGCAGGATCACGTTCTCCCGCCCGGGAAACGGCCGCGGCGACGACGCGACCCGGTCGATCCGCGCGTCGAGCTGGCCCAGCAGGTAGCGCTCCATCACCTGCGAGCCGATCAGCCACGTGCCGAACAGGCCCGCGGCCACCAGGGCGACGAGCACGACCACCAGTCGCACGCGCAACGTCATGGTCTGATCATGTATCCGAGGCCGCGCACGGTGTGGATCAGCCGCGGTTCCGCGACATCGACTTTGCGCCGCAGGTACGAGATGTACGACTCGACCACCCCGAAGTCGCCGTCGAAGTCGTGCGACCAGACCTGGTCCAGGATCTGCGCCTTCGACAGCACCCGGCCGCTGTTGCGCATCAGGTAGTGCAGCAGCCGGAACTCCGTCGGCGACAGCTCCACCACCCGCGACCCGCGCCGCACGATGTGGCTCTCCACGTCCAGCGACAGATCACCGCAGGTCAGCTGCTCGCTCTCGTGGCCGGGCCGGGTGCGGCGGAGCACGGCGGTCACCCGTGCGACGACCTCCTCCAGGCTGAACGGCTTGGTGATGTACCCGTCGCCGCCGATCGTCAGGCCGGTGATGCGGTCGTCCGTGCTGTCGCGCGCGGTCAGGTACAGCACCGGCACCCGCACACCGGACGAACGCAGCCGCCGCACCACCTCGAACCCGTCCCGGTCGGGCAGCATCACGTCCAGCAGCACCAGGTCCGGTGCCTCGGAACGGGCCGCCTGCAACGCCTCGCCGCCCGTGGCCGCGCTGGACACGGTGAACCCGGCGAACCGCAGGCTGGCGCACAGCAGTTCGCGGATGCTGGGTTCGTCCTCGACGACGAGCAACCGGCCACGTTCCACACGCTGATCCTGCATCACCCGGTGGTCGGCCGCTGCGTGATGGTCTGCCCGGTCACCGTGCCGTCCGAGCCCGCCTGGCCCTGCACGACGACCTGCTGCCCGGCCTTGAGGTCCGTCAGCTTGCCGTCGGACGTGATCTGCACCTTCGTCGTGTCCGAAGTGGACACCTTGACGACCTGGCCGTTCTGGGTCTTCACGTACACCGTGGTGCCGTCGACGTGGTCGATCGTGCCCGTGGTGCCGCGGCCGAACCCGCCGTTGGGTCGTTGCTGAGCGCCCGAAGGAGGCGTGCCGTTGAACTGGCGGCCGGCGGCGTTCTGGCGAGCCGGGGTCTGCGTGGAGCCGAAGGACTTCTGCACGAACACCCCGCCGACGAACGCGACGATGGCCAGCACCGCGACACCGAGGATCATCGTGGTCTTGCCGATGCCGGCCTTGCGTTCCTTCAGCTCGGCCGAGATGTCGTTCTCCAACGGCTGATCCAGTGGGTTGCTCACAAGAACTCCTATTCGTGCCGGAGGGCTTCGATGGGACGGAGCTTCGCGGCGCGCGACGCCGGATAGCTGCCGAAGAACAGGCCGATCAACGCCGACACCGCGAACGCCAGCAGCACCGACGACGGCACGAGCACGGGCTGGATGCCGGCGATGGTGAACCGGCTGCCGATCACCCCCGCCGCGACGCCGAGGAACCCGCCGAACAGGCTCAGCAGCGTCGCCTCGATCAGGAACTGCCCGAGGATCGACGACCGGGGCGCGCCGACGGCCTTGCGGATGCCGATCTCGCGGATCCGTTCGGTGACGGTGACCAGCATGATGTTCGTGATGCCGATTCCGCCCACCAGCAACGAGATCGCGGCCACCGACGCGAGCAGCACGGTGAACGTCTCCGTCGTCGCGGTGCGCGCGGTGAGCAGCTGGTCCTGGCTGAGGATCCGGTAGTCGGCGGTCTGCGTGACCTTGTGCCGGCCGTTGAGGATCGTGGTCACCTGCGCCTGCGCGTTCGGCAGCGCGTCGGCCGACCGCGCCTGCACGACGATCTGGCTGAGGCTGCCGTAGCCGGTCAACGCGTTCTGCGTGGTCGTCAGCGGCGCCACGGCCATGTCGTCGGCGTCCTGCAACCCGCTGGAACCCTTGGCCGCCAGCACCCCGATGACGGTGAACGGGATGTTGTTGACCAGCATGGACTTCCCGACCGGATCGGTGCCGGGGAAGAGCTGCGTGGCCACCGTCGCGCCGATCACGACGACCTTGCGCGCCTGCTGGACGTCGTTGTCGGAGAACAGGTTCCCCTGCGCCACCGCGCTGTTCGTGGTGTCGAAGTACCGCGGATCCGAGCCGATGAACTGGCTGATCGCGTAGCTCGTCGTGCCGTACCCGGCGGTGGCTTGCGCTGAGACCACCGGCGACGCGTACTTGACGTCGGGGGAGTCCGCGCTGACGAGCGCCGCCGCGTCCGCCGTGGTCAGCGGCTTGACGGTGCTGCCGGGCTGGGCGCGCTGCGGGCTGATCGTCAGGATGTTCGTGCCGAGCCCCGCGATGCTCTGCTGCACCGCGCTCGACGCGCCGTTGCCGACCGCGATCAGCAGGATCACCGACGCGACACCGATCAGGATGCCCAGCGTCGTGAGGCCGGATCTCATCTTGTTCGCGGTCAGGCCGCGCACCGCGAACGCGGCGATTTCGAAGAGCCTCACACCAGCACCCCCGCGACCCCGCCCGTTTGAACACTGCCGTCCACCACACGGATCGTGCGCATGGCGTGGGCGGCGACCTCGTCCTCGTGCGTGATCAGCACGACCGTGCGCCCGCTCGCGTTGAGGCGGTCGAGGATGCCCAGGACCTCGCGGCTGGACTCGGTGTCGAGGTTCCCGGTCGGTTCGTCGGCGAGCACGATCGCGGGCGACGTGACGAGCGCACGGGCGATGGCGACGCGCTGCTGCTGGCCGCCGGACAGTTCGTTGGGACGGTGGTGCGTGCGGTCTTTGAGACCAACGAGATCGAGCGCGGCCAGCGCCCGTTCCCGGCGTTGGGCACGTCGAACTCCCGCGTACACCAGCGGGAGTTCGACGTTCGCGAGTGCCGTGGTGCGCGGCACCAGGTTGAAGGACTGGAAGACGAACCCGATCTTCCTGTTGCGCAGCAACGAGAACTGCTCCTCGTCGAACTCGCCGGTGTCGATCCCGTCGAGCAGGTACTTGCCCGACGTCGGCACGTCGAGGCACCCGAGGATGTTCAGCAGCGTCGACTTGCCCGACCCGGACGCACCCATGATCGCGATGTACTCGCCCTTCTCGACGGTCAGGTCGAGCCCTCTGAGCGCGTGCACGGCCGTGTCTCCGGAGCCGTAGGTCTTGCGGAGGTTCCTGACCTCGATGACCGGGCTCATCGACCGGTCCCGGTGAGCCCGCCGCCGTTGCGGTTGCCGCCGCCGGTGCCGGGGAACTGGCCGGTGCCCTGCTGCTGGCCGGTGCGGTTCTGGTTGGTCGAGGTGGTCACCTGCGGCAGCACGACCTCCTCGCCCGCGCTGAGCCCGGACTTGATCTCCACGTACTGGTCGCCGCGCACCCCGATCTCGACGGTCTTGCGGGTCTCCGCGCCGTTCTCCAGCACCTGGACGCTGCTGGCGCCGTTGACGGTCTGGACGGCCGCCGCGGGGACGGCGAGGACGTTGGTCGCCGAGCTGACGGTGACCTCGACGCTCGCGGACTGGCCCGGCCGCAGCCCGGCCGGTGGTTCGGTGAGGGTCAGCGTGACGCCGTACTGGACGACGTTGTTCGAGGTCGTGGGCGTGAGGTCGACCTGGGTGACCTTGGCCTGGATCGGCTGCGCCTGCATCGCGTTGACCGTGACGGTCGCGGCCTGGTCGGCCTTGAGCTTGCTGACGTCGGACTCGGAGACGTTGGCGTGCAGCACGAGGTTCTTCAGGTCGGTGACGACGACGAACCCGGACGCCGCGGTGGTGGTGGTACTGCTCGTGGTGCTGGACGTGTTGTTGCCGCTGCCCACCTTCTGCCCGACGGACCCGGTGACCGACGTGATCGTGCCGTCGCCAGGTGCGGTCAGCGTGGTGGCCGCGAGGGTGTCCTGCGCCTGCTGAAGCGCGAGCTGGGTCTGCCGGTACGCCGTGAGCAGCGCGGTCGTGCCGGTGCCCTTCGCGAGCGCCGCGTTGAGGTTGCCCTGCGCGATGTCGACCTGCAGCTGAGCCTGCGTCGGGTCGAGCTTCGCGAGCTGCTGGCCCTTGGTGACCACGTCGCCGACCTTGACGTCGATCTCGGTGACCGTGCCGCTGGCGCTGAACGACGCGGCGGCGCTGAACGAGCTCTGCACCGTGCCCGAGGCCGTCACCGTCTCGCTGACGTCGCGGTTCGCGGCCGCGGCCGTGCGGGTGGCGGTGGGCTGGGCACTGCCGGAGGAACCGAAGAACACCAGGTAGCCGGCCACACCGGCGCCGAGGAGCACCACCACCAGCAGTCCGTTGATCAACAAGGATCTGCGACGTCGAGTCATGGGCTGGGATGGTCGTCCGTCAAGCTGTGGCGCGGCTGCGAGTTTCCTGGCAACGTGCTGAAGATCAGGGTGGGACGTTTTCACCCGAATGAGCGCCTTAATTGCTCTTGGAGCAAGCCCTAACGTCGAACCATGGCCACGACCACTCAGTCCACTGCGTACAGCAGGCAACTTGGCGATGAGCTGCGCAAACTGCGCGAGACCTGCACCGGCCTGACCGGTGCCGCACTCGCCGTCAGGCTTGGCTGGGATCCGAGCAAGCTCTCGACCATCGAAAACGGCAAGTACCGCGCGAGTGAGATCGACCTCGTGCAGTACTTGTCCAAGTGCGACAAGGACATCGACTTCTTCGAGGACTTCAAGCGGCGCTACCGGCACGCGTTCGACGAGTACATCGTCCAGACGTCGGACAACCTGCGCACGCTTGCGATGGCGGAGTCCACGGCCAAGACGATCATGAGGTACGACACGCAGTCGGTCACCGGCCTCCTGCAGACGGCGGAGTACGCCGACGCCTGGTACCGGATGGGTGGATTCGTCGCTGAGGACCGAATCCCGTCCCTCGTGCAGTTCCGGACGGACCGGCAGTCGCTTCTGCTGCGACACGATCGGCCTGATTGCCTGTTCTACATCCACGAGCACGCACTGCAGATGCAAGTCGGTGACAGCCGGATCATGGAGGATCAGTACTTCCGGTTGCTGTACAGCGCGCAGTTCATCCGGGTAGTGCCCGTCGGGGCGCCTGTGATCGCGGCCAACTGCACTCTGTGGGAGTTCGACAAGGCGAGGCCGGTGGCGTTCATCGAGGGTGACCTGGTGAACGTGTTCGTCCAGGATCCCAGCGCCATCGTGAGGGCACGTCTGCTGTTCGACCGTTTGGCTGAGGTCGCCTTGGATGCGGAACAATCGCGGAGCAGGCTGGCGGAGTACGCTGGCCAACCGCGAGAGGACCTCGATGACTCAGGAACGTGCATGGCGTAAGAGCAGTTACAGCGGTGCGACCGAGGACGGGGACTGCGTCGAGGTGTCGCTGGCCCACGACGCGCTCGTCCGTGACTCCAAGAACCCGTCCGGAGGCGTTCTGACCTTCACTTTCACCGCGTGGCAGAACTTCCTCGAAAATCGTTGAACCTTCTCCCGTCTCAGCACGTGTTCCCGCCGTCGAACGGGATCAAGGGGGACGGGTCATGGCTGACGAGAAGACGGTGCTGATCGGCCGGTGTGGCCCGACGGTGTTGTTGCCGAAGCAGGGCGGCCAGGTGGTGCCGCTGCGCAGGAAGGCACCGCTGCGGGTCGACGTCGCGGGCGGCGGTCCCGTCGGTCTGGCGTTCGCGTGCACGCTGAAGTCGTTGCTGGGGGACCAGGTCGCGGTGCGCGTGTTCGACCGTCGCTGGAAGCGGGCAGGCAACCGGGTCGCCTGGCGCGGCGCGGCCGACGGCAACAACCGTCGCGAGCAGGTCGTGACGCTGCAGAGCAACGTCTGGGCGGCCCTGCCCGCCGAGGTGCGCCAACGCCTTTTCACGCCCGGCAAGTTCTCCGAGATGTGGCCACTCGGCCCGGACTCGCCCGAGTCGAAGGGCCGTCCGCGCAACATCAAGATCCGCTGGATCGAGGACGCCCTCCTCGACATGGCGCAGGACGTCTACGGCATCGAACTGGTCCCCAGCGCCTACAGCGCGCCGGCCCGCTGGGACGGCCTGCACGTCCTCGCCATCGCCGACGGCGCCAGGTCCGCCACCCGCGACTCGCTCTCGTCCCACTTCGGCACCCCGAGCCGTGAACTGTTCTCTGTGGACGGTTCGCCGCTGGACGAGCGCGTGCTCGGCATCCGGGTCACGGCCAAGGTTCCCGACGAGCACACCGTGCCGTTGACCGTGGCGCAGAACAGGTTCCTCTTCAACTCGCTCGGCGGCGGCTTCATCAACATGCGCCTGACCGCCGAGGAGGCCTCCGAGATCGTGGCGCTCGGCGAGAACGGCCCGGTGTCGTGCATCGGCAAGTTCGGCTGCACCATGCGTCCGTCCGGAACGCGCTTCGTCTGCGACCGGCACCGCGCCGTGTTCAAGCCGTCCGTCGACAAGCTTTCCTACCTGTGGCCCCGGATTCTCGACGGACTGCGCTTCTTCGGCGTCGGCGCGGCGGACGTCGTGGGCATCAACTCGTTCACGCTCGGCATGCAGCAGATGTCGAAGTTCACCGCCCAGCTCGCGCCGTCGACGTTCGGCTTCCTGCTCGGCGACGCCGCCAACTCGCTGCACTTCTGGCCAGGCCGCGGCCTGAACACCGGGCTCAAGAGCGCGCTCTCGTTGGCCGTGAACCTGCAGAAGCGTTGGCGCGGCTCGGCTTTCCGTGCCGCCGACTTCGCGCAACACGAGGGCATCATGCAGCAGCTGCAGTACCGCGAGAAGTCACGCGCGTGGACCACCATGCTCATGCCGGACTCCGAGGGCGTGCCGCGCGGCATCGAGGACCGCATCCGCACCGGTTTGGAGGGCCCGTTCGACCGCGCCGCGCTGGTGTCGACCTTGTTCCAGCGCGTCCTGGACATCAAGAAGCGCCTCGGCGACCGGATGGGTTCGCTGGCCACCGACGAGTGGTACTACGGCCGGGTCAACGCGATGGACACGCGGACCTTGAAGGTCATGGTGGAGTCCGGGGCGTGGATCACGCGGGAGATCGGCGGCGAAGAGGTCGTCATTCCCTCTGCTGAGGCCGCCGCGGTCCAGGAGCCGGTTCGCCGCGGACTTTCGCTGGTCTCTTGATCGCAGTCCGTTGCCGTTGAGCGGGCAACTGTCATGACGACGCAGAACCCGCCTGGCCGGCGCGGGCGCTTGGTCAGGCGGGTTCTGCGGCCAGGGGTGGATCAGGGGCTGGTCAGCAGGGTGACCGGAGTGGTGTTGTGACTCCAGGAATTCAGGATCGCGTTGGTTTCTGCGAAGTACATGCAGCGGCTGCGGCCGGTGGTCGCCAGCTCCGCGTCGCCCGCCGAGATGATGCCGCGACTGCGCACTTTTCCGTCCGCGTGCCAGTCGTAGACAGGGCCTCCGCTGTCACCGGACCGAACAGCGAAGTACCCTTGCGGAGCGCAGGCCCTGACTCCGTAGATCGGCGTGGGCCAGCCGGAGAAGGTCCAACTGGTCGCTTGGTCGGCCACAAAGATCCCACAGGTGTACCCCGTGTGAACTCCGCTCTGGCAGATCTCGTTGTTGTTGTAGGACCAGGCGGAATCCCGGTAGTGGGTCCAGCTGCTGTCGTTCGTCCACACCCCACTCCACGCGTTGGTCGCGACCGATGCGGCATCACGGGTCGAGTCCCACCCGCTCACGTATCCGATGTGGTGCCCGCCCATGCCGGTCTGAACCGGTCCGTCACCGACACCTCCCTCGTAGCAGTGCGCCGCGGTCATCAGAAAAGTCTGGGCTCCCTGGCGCACCCCAAAAGCGGAACTGCAGAACGAAGCACCACCGCTGCCGAGGTGAATGCCGCCCGAGAACGGCGGGTCGTCGTCGTACCGGCTGGCCGGCACTGCGCCGCCTTCACCCCTTTCGACGCTGAGCGGTACACCGGACGTCGCAGCGGTCGAGACGGCGGCGACATCGTTGGCCCGTACCTTGAGCCCGCTGCCATCCGGATTGAGCGCTATCGAGTACACCTCAATAGCGCTGGACGCCTTCCAGTTCGCGGCCGACTTCCAGAGCAGGTCGGCAGCTTTTCTCAACTCGGAGCGGCTGTGCTTCGCCGCACGAAAGTCGATCTTCATTGCCGCTGTGCCCGGTACGGCTGCGACCAGGGTCCTCGCGGCCGTCAGGTCCTTGGCGTGCAAGGTGATTGTCTGGGTCTTCCGGTCGACGGACAGGCCTGCGAACCCGATCTCCGTGTGGAGCGCGCGGTCCTGGATGGCGGATGCGGTGGTGTCGAGTGTTGTGGCGATCGGCGCTCCGGCAGGTGCGGCGGTCAGCTGCTTGCCCGACTTGGCCGCGGCTGCTTGGCCGTTGAACGAGACCAGTAACAGGGTGACTGCAGGCAGCACAAATAGACGTGATCTTTTCAACGAAGCCCCCAAGGCTTAGTAGACTGACTCTACGTACAGTCTGTGTCATTAAAGTGACACGATCACGTACCGTAGACTCTGCCGATCGGTGCGTCAATGGAGGAGGACGATCGGTGAGCGGTGGTCCTCGGACGCTGGCCGAGAAGGTGGAGTACCTGTTTCGCGAGGTGCACCCGAAAGGCCGCAAGCCCTTCACGCACCCCGAAGTGTCCGCCGCGACGGGCTTGTCGACCGGGCTGCTGTCCGCGCTGCGGTCGGGCAAGAACCTCAACCCCACGAAGGACACGCTGGAACGGCTGGCGGGGTTCTTCGGTGTGCCGGTGGCGTTCTTCTTCGACGACCAGACGGCGGACGAGATCGCCGCGCAGATCGGGCTGGCCGGAGCCATGCGGGATGCAGGGGTGGCCAACGCGGCGGCGCGGATGGTGGGGTTGTCGCAGGGCAGTGTGGACGCCGTCCGCGCGTTGACCGAACAGCTGCGGAAGCTGGAAGGTCTCGAGTGAGCAGGCTGGCCCGCGGACTCGTCCTTCCGAGTCCGTTCGACATCGTCGAGCTGTGTGCGCGGGTGTCGCGGCGAAGGCGAAGACGGATCGTGCTGGCGCCGATGCCGTTGTCCGCTCTCGGGCCGTGCGGTCTGTGGCTGGCAGGCGAGCAGGCCGACATCATCTGCTACGAGCAGGACACGTCCGAGCTGCACCAGGAACACATCATTCTGCACGAGCTCGGCCACATCCTGCACGACCACCAAGGCGCCGAGACGTTGAACGCGTTGCTGCCCGACCTCAGCGGCGCCACGCTGCGGATCATGCTGGCCCGCCAGCACGACGCCTTCTCGGCCAAGGCCGAACGCGAGGCCGAGCAGTTCGCTTACGCCGTGCTCGCCCGAGCGTCTCGTGGCGACGGCTTCCGACGCGTGCTGGAGACTTGATAGCGGACAACGCTCACGCGTTGATGACGGCGCTGGTCGCGGTGAGCGTGGTGTTCCGGTTCCTCGCCATGCGCCGCAGTCCCGGCGACGAGGCGACCCGCGCGGTGTTCTTCGCCCTGCTGTTCATGGAGATATCCCGGTTGCTGGGCTATCCGCCGGTGTACTGGTTCCTGCATCGGCTGACCGGCGAGATCCCCAGCATCTGGTTGCTGGTGCAGCAACTCGCCAACATGGCCACCGCTTACAACGCGGCCAACTTCACGCTCGCGGTGGTGGCGCCGGGAACGTCGACCCGGTGGCGGACGCGCCTGCTCTTCGGGAGCATGGCCGCTCTGGTCGTCTGCTACCTGCTCGGCCCGTTCCGGCTCGGGTTGCCCATCCTCGGCTCCCGCGGCCACACCGATCCGGGGGTCGTCGCGTACGTGACCACCTCGCAGACCTACAGCATGCTGGTGCAGGCCGGTCTGCTGAGGTTGTTGTGGCGCAACCGAACCCCGGAGCGCGACCTGCTGCGCACCAGCCTCACCCTGCTCGGCGTCGGGTGTGCGCTGCTGGTCGCGCAGGGTGTGCACAAGCTGTACTACCTCTGGGCCGTCTTCCTGGGTTTCCCTCCGTCGTGGGCGGACAACGGACCCAGCGGCGTGCAGATCTACCTCGTCTTCCCCGGCTCGGTGTTCTTCCTGCTCGGCCTGGTGCTGCCGTCGTTCGGAGCGTGGTGGACCCGCAGGCGGCTGTACCGGCAGTTGGAGCCACTCGCCTCGGCCGTCGGTACCGAGAACATCGGGGTGCGCGGCCAGCGCGCCCGCCTGTTGACCCGCGTCATCGGAATCCGGGACGCACTCCTCGGTCCGCTGCGCTCGCGATTCGACTCGGCCGTGTATGAGGCGGCTCTGGCCGAAGCCCGTGACCTCGGACCCGACGGCGCGCGTGCGCACGCCGAAGCCGCCTGCATCGCCGCCGCACTCCGCGGGGACGAGCCGAGCCTGCCGCCGCCGGTGTTCGCGACGCCCAGGCCCGGCGACGACGCCGCCTGGCTCGCACAGGTGAGCGTCGCGTACTCCCGGCTCGCCGAGCGGCAGTAGGCCAGCGGATCGATCAGAGCGCTTGCGTGGTTGTCGCTCGTTTCCTGAGACTCAGCCCAGCTCGATGACCGCCTTGCCGTGCAGGCGCCGTCCGAGCAGAGCGCCGACACCCTCGCCGGCTTCGGCCAGACCGCCCCGCCACGAGATCCGCGGCGTGAGCACGCCGCTGCCGACCTGGCGGGCCAGCCACGCCAGGTCCGCGCCGAGTCCGGTGAAGGCGCCAAGGTAGAAGGTCACGATCGAACGGTCGTGGCCGTGGTTGCCCAGCAACGCGCCGAACGGAAAGGTCTCGCCCTCGCCCGTCGTGTGTCCGACGGCGACGAGCGTGCCGCGCGGGGCGAGCCTGCCGAAGGCGTCGACCAGCTGCGGCCCGCCGACGAGGTCCACGACCCCGTCGGCCGGTGCGTCGACCAGGCCCGGTTCCGTCACGACCTCGCCCGCGCCCAGGGCCCGCAGTTCGTCGCCGTGCGCGGCGGGGTCGCCGGTGGACGCGATGACGTGGGCGCCACCGAGCCGGGCGAGCTGGACTGCGTAGTGCCCGACGCCGCCGGTCGCACCGGTGATCAGGACGCGTCGTCCCAGCAGGGAACCGAGGCGGTGCAACGCTCCCAGCGCGCTGAGCCCGGCCACCGGGATCGTGCTGACCGCGCCGGGGTCGGCCGTGGCGGGCGTGACGGCCAGCGCGTCGGTGTCCACGGCACGCAGCTGCGCCCAGGCACCGGCCGGGCCGATCGTGACCACGGGGGTGCTGGCGGAGGGTCCGGAACCGTCGGCCGCGGCACGTTCGACGACCCCCGCCGCGTCCGAGCCGAGCACCGTGCCGTCCGGGACCAGCGGCACGCCGTGGCTGACCTCGCCGAAGTTTGAGCGAGGCCGCGGTGACCCGCACCAGCGCCTGATGTGGTGCGGGTACGGGATCTTCGGTCTCGCCGGGCGCGAGGCCGCCGGGCGCGGAGTGGTCGATCAGAAGGGCGCGCATGCGTGCGTGAGCGCAAGAAGCAGCACACGCGGGAAACGTTGATCGACACGGCGCTGGAGTTGTTCCTCCAGCACGGTTTCGCTCGCGTCACCCTCGATCAGCTGTGCGACGAGGTGGCCGTCTCGAAGCGCACGTTCTTCCGGTACTTCACCAGCAAGGAAGACGTCGCGATGGCACCGCTGCAGGACATGTGGCAGGCCTTCCTCGACGACCTGGACACCCGCGAACCCGACTGCGCGCTGCTGCTGCACTTCCTGCGGGACGCACTGCTCGGCGCGCCCTGCTCAGCTGTCAGTTGACCGCGGTGACGCCGTCCATGAACGCGCACGGGCTGCAGTTCTGCGAGCAGACCACGTGTGCGGCACTGGAGGTCGTCCAGCGCAGGTTCGGCGTCGACGCCACCGGCGATCCGCGCCCGTGGCTGGCGGGGGACATGCTGCTCGCCGCGTTCCGCCACGCCCTGGCCGACTGGGCCGCGCAGGCCGACCCGGCCGTGGCCGCGCTCACGAGCCGGATTCGTGACACGGTCGCCGTGATCCCGGACGTCCTCGCAATTCGTTGCCACAAACGGGACAATTCCGGGTCAGAACGAATGGCGTCCTCGTGTTTCTCCGGGAGTCCACCACCCAGGGATCAGGCGAGGCCGATAATGCGGAGCCATGAGCCTCGCCTGGGTCCTGGCCTCACTCGGCATCGCGATAGTGGTTGTCGCAATCGTTGTGGTGATCCGTCGTCGTTCGTCGCGCCGTCAGGAAGTCGTCAACGAACCCCCGGTGTTCAACGCGCCGGTCGTCGACCAGCGCTACGAGAAGGACATCAGCTTTGACGACGATGTCGACGGGTGCCTGGACACCGTCGAGGGCGAGGATTCGTCGCCCCTGCGCGAGCTCCTGTCCGTCCAGTTCGGCAGCACCGTCAACGCCAGCGTGCGGCTGAACGCCGAGGCATCCGACTGGTCGTCCCTCGCCCTCGGGCTGGACGGGAAACCGGGCCCCCTTCCTCGCAGCGGCCTGTTCGTCCGGCGCAACAACGAGTTCGGCACCAAGGCGACCCTCGGCATCGCGGACCTGGTCGACCAGGGCGTGCTGATCGACCAGGCCCAGATCCGGTTCGACGATTTCGTGGCCTCGAATCCGTCGGGAATTCCCACGCCGTCATCGGGGGAGGCTCTCGCCGTCAGCCACGGCACGTGCGAGGCGCGGGAACACTTCCGCGCGAACGAGAACACCACGCATTTCGTCGAACTGGCACTGCGCGCCGGCGAGGGCGGCCGAGGCACGTCGCCGAACCGGGAAATGCTGCCGGTGAACTTCGTGTTCGTCGTCGACACGAGCCTGTCGATGGAGGGGGAGAAGCTCGACACCGTCAAGTCGGCGATTCGTGGGCTCTACTCCCAGCTGCGCGACACCGATGTCCTGGGAATCGTCACGTTCGACACGCGCGTCCGCACGTTGCTCAAGGCCACGCCGAAGCACGACATCCCCGCGGCCCGCCTGGACGAGATCGTGACGGGCCTGGGGGCCGACGGCGGCACGGACATCAACCTCGGCGTCCTCTACGGCATCGACGAGATCGCGCGGCATTCCCAGGCGGACGTGGTCAACTGCCTGTACCTGTTCTCCGACGGCGATCCGAACTCGGGCGAACGCAACTGGATCACCATCCGCCGCAACATCGCCGACCGCATCCGTGGCGATCTCACCCTGTCCTGCTTCGGTTTCGGCGCAGACGCCCGCATGCGCGAACTGGAAGCGCTGGCCGGCCTCACCGGCGGCTCCTGCCTGCTGGTGACCACTCCCGACGACGTGCGTCTCAACCTCGCCGAGGACCTCGCCCGCCGCGACCACCTGGCCGCGATCAACATCCAGCTGCAGATCCGCCTCGACGCGGAGATCACCGCGTGGCACCTCTACGGCCACGACCTGATCACCGATCCGCCCAGCCGCGCCCGCGTCGAACGGGAAGTGTCGGCCGCGAAACACCGGGCGCGCGAGGAGATGGGCGTCGAGTCGCTGCCCGACCTCGTGACCGAGGACGACGGCATCCGGATCTTCGCGCCCGACCTGGCGTTCGACGAGACGTACTGGGTGGTCCTGGAAGTGCAGGCCCCGCAAGGCTGGCAGGGCTTCGGCCAGGCCACGGTCCAGTACGTCGACGCCGTGGCCAGGGACAACCGCCGGCACGTCGTCGACCTCGGTCCCGACACCACGATCGCCGCCGAGACCGTGTTCGCGCACGCGGTCGGCCTCTGGACGAGCGAGGTCACGTTCTACGCGCTCGACGACCTCTACCAGAACGACCGCGAGTCGGCCGGGCGCCGGCTGGCCGAGCACGTCGAGGTCCTCAGTGCGGCCCACTCCCAGGTGCCGGCGCCGCAGTTCCGCGACGACCAGACGACGTTCCGGAAGTTGATCAGCCTTTCGAGCAACCTCGGGCAGATCCAGGCGTGGACCGACGGGGGCGACGTCGGCTACACGATCTTCGCCATGAACAGGTTCGGGCAGAGCAGGTCGGGCTTCATCCGCAACCGCTTCAGCTAGCCAGATAGACCCAGGCGTCCGCGCCCGACCCGAGCCGGGCGAGCGCCCGCCGGTAGTCGTCGACCTCGTAGAGGTCGGCCGCCGCCAGCTCTTCCGTCGTCACCTCGAAAACAGTGCCCGCGGTCGTGTCGGCGGGATCGCCGGTGTGCCGGACGATCGGGTGCCGGTCCGTGCCGCTGACCGCGATCACGGCCGGGTCGGTGATCGTCACCCAGTCCTGCCGATAACCCGGCAGCACGTCCGGCGCGCCGTGGAGCTCCCGGCCGAAGTGCTCGCGCTGGACCGACGGCGTCTGCAGCGTCCCGTACGAGAAGAGGTTGACCACCGCGTCGGCCGGGCCTCCGATCCGGCGCAGCACCGGGTTCGCGACATCGGCGTTGCCCAGCACGATGGAGGCACGGGCGGCTGGTCCCACCTCGTCGAGATAGCGCTGGCTCGCGGCGTGATACCGCTGGTCGAAGGCACGTTCGGCCTGTTCCAGCCCGCCGAGCAGTTCGGTGTCCCTGCGCGTGCCGCGGGCCCGAGCGATCTCGAACGGCGTGTCGACGAAGACCACCTCGTCCCACTCCAGGTCACGCTGCAGGAAGCTCCCGTCGACGACCAACACGAGGTCATCAGGGGCGATCACCGGTGATTCGTCGACGGCGGCGTCCGAGTGGAGGTCGATGATCCGCTCCCGGTACTTCCGGTCCCCGCCGGGCCCGAGCGGCTCCAGCACCAGCCGTGCGAAGGCCGCGAAGTCGTAGGCGTCGGCGTAGTAGCCGTCCGCCGAGTCCCGCCCCTGCCGGTGCCGGATCGCACGCGGGTTGTGGAACCCGTCCATCGACAGGTGCGCGGCCGAACGGCCCCTCGACGCGACCGCCGCGGTCAGCTCGCGGGCCAGGGTCGTCTTGCCCGACGCCGTGATCCCGTCGACGGCCACTCGCAACGGACGGCCGAGCGCGACGAGGTGATCGGCGATCCGGCCCAGCACGCGGTCTCTCGATGTGATCATGAGACCGACTCTATGTCAGGCCTTCCGGCGGTTCTGGTGCCGTGACGGGCGAAGCCGCCGGTCACGACACCAGAAAGGCGGTGGGGGTCAGACCGCCCAGCCGCCCTCTTCCGCGGTCGACTTGGCGAACTCGGCGAAGGTCCGTGCCGGACGGCCGAGTGCGCGCTGCACACCGTCGGAGAGGTACTCGTCGGTGCCGTTGCGAATCGGCTCGACCATGTCCGCGAACGCCTTGGCGTCCTCGGGCGACAGACCGGCCGCCACCAGCTCCGCGATGTAGTCCTCGACGGAGAGCGGTACGTAGCGGATCTCGCGACCGGCGTGCTCGGAGATCGTGGCCACCGCCTCGGCCAGGTTGAGGGCCTTGGGGCCGGACAGTTCGTAGATCTGCCCGTTGTGCTTGTCCTCGGTCAGCGCGGCGACGACCACCGCCGCGATGTCCTCGGCGTCGACGAAGCTGACGGCGCCGTCGCCCGCGGGCAGGCGCAGCTCACCGGCACGGATGTAGTCGGCGAAGAAGCCCTCGCTGAAGTTCTGCGCGAACCAGCCGGGCCTGGTGATGGACCACTCCAGGCCGCTCTCTCGCACGGCGGCCTCGCTGTCGAGGAGACCGTCCAGGATGCCGCTGGTGTCGGTCGCGTAGTTCGGGTTGTCGATGCCACGGCCGGAGGCCAGCACCACTCGCCGCAGGCCGTGCTTCACCGCGCGCTCGACGAACTGGCGGACGAGCACCGTGCCGTCGAGCTGCACGATGTAGGCCGAGCGGGCGCCTTCGAGCGCGGCGTCCCAGGTGCCGCTGTCGGTCCAGTCGAAGACCTGCTCACCGTGCCGGGCGGCCGCGCGGACCGGCAGGCCCTTGGCGCGCAGCTGCTTGACGACGCGGCTGCCGGACTTCCCGGTAGCCCCGGTGACGAGAATTGGTTGATCAGACATGACTCCATCAAAACGTGTAACAGCGAGACCATCCATGGCCAATGCGCTCCACTTGATGTCTGATCGTCTACGCTGAAGGGGTGGATGCCGTCTCGGAGCTGTTGGCGGACGTACGGGCGCGTGGCGCCGTCTTCCGGCAGGCGGTCATGCGACCGCCGTGGGCGTTGCGGATGGCCAGTGGTGCCCCGCTGACGCTCGCCACGATGCTGCGCGGTCACGCCTGGATCGTCCCGGACAGAGGCGAACCGGCGCTGGTGCGGGCGGGTGACGTCGCGGTGGTGCGCGGCGACGTGCCCTACGTCGTGGCCGACGACCCCGCGACCACGCCCACGCTGGAGGTGACCAGCGCCGACTTCTGCCCGACGGCGGTGGGGGTGGAGTCCGTCAGGGACCGGACCTGCGGCACGCCGGACGACCGGGCGACCGTGTTGCTCAGCGGGGCGTTCGAGCGCAGGGGAGAGCTCAGCGAACGGCTGCTCCGGTCGTTGCCGCCGGTACTGGTCGTGTCCGCGGCGGACACCGCCTACCCGTCCGCGGAGATGCTGGCCGAGGAGGTGGCCAGGGACCGCCCAGGACACCAGTTGGTGCTGGACCGGATGCTCGATCTGATGCTCGTCTCCGCGCTGCGCGCCTGGTTCGACAACCCGGCGGCCGACGCGCCCGCGTGGTGCCGCGCCCTGGAGGAACCGGTGGTGGGCCAGGCGTTGCGGCTGATGCACGACGCGCCCGCCCACCCGTGGACCGTGGCGAACCTGGCGGCCGAGGTGGGGGTGTCGCGGGCGGCGCTCGCCCGGCGGTTCACCGCGTCGGTCGGCGAGTCGCCGATGGCCTACCTCACGAACTGGCGGATCGCACTGGCCGCCGACATGCTCAGGGAGACCGACCACACGGTGGGCTCGATCGCGCGGAAAGTGGGCTACGCCAACGCTTTCGCGCTGAGCGTGGCGTTCAAACGGCTGCGCGGCACGCGGCCGAGCGACCACCGCAACCCGGAACCGGCGTGGCGGGCGAGCTGAGCGCCGCCACGCCGGCCGGCACTCACTTCGGCAGCCGCACCGACAGCGCGTGGTTGAACACGTCGCGCGGGTCCCACTTGGCCTTCACCTGCTGGAGCCTCGGGTAGTTCCCCTTGTAGTACAGCGTGTGCCAGGGCACGCCCGAGGTGTTCCAGGCGGGATCGGCGAGGTCGACGTCCGCGTAGTTGATGTACGAGCCGTCGTACTGCTCGCCGGGGACCGGGACGCCACCGGTGTTCGCGTGCATGTCCCGGTAGAACTCCCTGACCCACCGCAGATGTTCGGCGTCCTCGGCGGGGTTGGTCCAGCTCGTCACGTAGACGATCTTGTTGATGGAGTCGCGCTGGGCCTGTGCGGTGGCGGTCGGCGGCACGGCGTTGACCGCGCCGCCGTAGGAGGTGATCAGCCAGCCCGCGACGGGGTTGGCGTAGGCGGTGCCGGTCAGCCGGTCGTAGGCGATGTCGAGCTCCCGGTCGGGCAGCGGCTTGCGCAGGTAGGCCGCCTTCACCTTCGCGCGGGTGCCGCTGAACGTGTCCGGTGTGCGGGAGAGCAGAGCGGACTTGAGCCACGGGTCGCGGCGCACGTCATGGGTGAACGGGACACCGACGCCGTCGTTCAGCGCGGCGAGGTAGTCGGCCAGCAGCCGGTCCGCGTCGGGGCGCGTACCGTCCACAGTGGTGTTGAGGTCGAGCACACCGGACTGTCTGCGCAGGATGGTGAACAGGCTGTAGAAGCTCGCGTAGGGCGAACCCGGCGCACTGTTCAGCTCGTGCCAGCGACCGTGGTTGCGCAGCAGTCTGCGGAAGGCCTCCCGGGTCATGTCCGGCCACGACCACCGAACCAGGCTGTCCAGCACCGTCTTCGGCGGCTTGGGCAGCAGGGCCGCCGGGTCGTTCCCGGTGGCGGCGGGGGAGCGGAACCAGTATCTGGTCACCACGCCGAAGTTCCCGCCGCCACCGCCGGTGTGCGCCCACCACAGGTCGCGGTTGGGATCGGACGGCAGGTTGGTGGCGGTGACCAGCCTGGCCTTCCCGGCGGCGTCGACGACCACGACCTCGACGCCGTACAGGTGGTCGATCGAGCTGCCGTACAGCCGGCTCAGCCTGCCGTACCCGCCGCCGCTGAAGTGCCCGCCCGCGCCGACGGTCGGGGTGAGACCGGCGGGGATCGTGACGCCCCACTTCTTGTAGAGCGTGCGGTAGACCTCACCGAGCCCCGCGCCCGGCTCCACGAAGAACGCACCGCGCGCGGGGTCGAAGCCGGTCTCGTTCAGCTCCGAGAGGTCGATGATCAACTGCGAGGACGGCGCGTGCACGAAGTCCTCGGAGCAGTGCCCGCCGCTGCGGACGACGACCTTGAGACCCGCGTCCACCGCGGCCTGCACGGACCGCACGACCTGGGCGGCCGAGCCGACCACGTGCACCTGGCGAGGTGTGGCGACGAACCGGGCGTTGGAGCCGATCACCAGGTCGGCGTACTGGCGGTCGGTGGGGGTGACCACAGTGGTGGGTGGTTCCACCACGTCGGCGGCGGCGGCGGTTCTGGGCAGCATCGGGGACACGGCGGCGGCGACAGGCATCGCCGCCGCGCCCAGCAGGAGTCTCCGGCGTGACTGGTCGGTCATGGGCGAGGTCCTTCCTCATCGGTGCGGGACAGTGCTGGTGGTGCGGCGGGTCAGTGGAGGTGCGCGCGCAGCGCCGACGTCACGGCCGCGATCTTGCGTCGCGCGGACTGGTGCAGTGCCGGATCGCCGAGCACCGCCTCGACCGCTGTCGTGCCGTTGAAGGAATAGATCGCGTAGAGGTGCATCGAGCTGGAACTGCTCGGGCTCAACACACTCGTGTCCTGGACCTTGTTGTAGAGGGCGCCGTGGAAAGCGCCGAAGGTCAGCTCGGCGGGGGAGCGCAGGGCCGGCACCGTGCCCCAGTTCGTGGTCAGCACGCTGCCCGGCGCGGACGGCCGGGTGAGGCCGTCGACGAAGTCGTGGATTCCCGCCGCGTTGCGGTGGATCTCCGTGCGCTCCTCGACCGCTTCCGGCAGCCGGGCCCCGACCGCGCGGGCCAGGCTGATCAGGTCGGAGCCCGTGTCCTCGGACGCGGTGAAGCCGACGAAGCTGATCACGTTCGTCCCCGCGGCCATCGCGACCTGGGGTGTCAGCCTGGTCCGCATGTCCACGGTGATGGCGTAGGGGATCTCGGTGACCGGCCGGCCGCGTTCGGCCGCCTCTGCCTGGATGATCGCCGCGGACACCAGCGCGTTCAGGGTGACTCCGGTGCGGTGGCCGAGATCCAGCAGCGCGTCGGTGCCGAACTCGCAGCGGACGAGCTGGTTCGTGAACACGGGCAGGTCCGCGGTGTCCGCCGCGCGCCCGGCGGGCTGTCGTGCGGGCGGGACCGGGTACTCGAAGTCGCCGATCCCCCGGTTGGACAGGATCTTCTCGATCGCGTCCGGGTATCCGTGCACGGGGAGGACCGTCGCCCTGCCCTGCACGGCGTCCGTGTAGCAGGCCCAGAAGTCCTCCAGCACGGCGATCGCGTGGTGGCCGTCGGCGATCGCGTGGTGGATCACCAGCGCGACGATCGCCCGGTCGCCGTCGTGCACCACGTGGACCGCGGACACACCGTCGCGCGGGTCCACGTCGAACCCCGTCAGCGGGGCCGACGGATCGGCGGTGCCCACGCTGACCACGCTGACGCCGGGTAGCGGTTCGGTGCCGGTGACCACCACCCGCTGGTCGCCGACCTGGTCCAGCCGCGCGGCCAGCACGGGGTAGGAGTGGCGGACGGCCTCCAGCGCGGTGGTGAGCGCGTCCACGTCCAGCCGCCCGCGTACCTCCACCGCGTAGCCCACGTAGGCGCCGAGTGCCGCGTACCAGCTTTCGGTGGGCGAGAGACCGCGGACGACGGTGGGCCTGCTGATGATCTCGATCATTTTCGGAGGATCTCCTCGACGGGTCGGCGATGGCCGGTCCACGAAACGGCGACTGCCGCCCGCGGACAGGGCGCGGGCGGATTCCGGAATTCGGAGACAAAATGATTCGCCAGTACCGGCGCCAGGTGGCCGCGCGAGGTCGGGTCGATTTCCCGCTCGACCGGACCGGCGTACTTCTCCACCTTACCCGTTTGCTTCGTTCCTGCGCTTCAGGAAACGGAACTGCAGCTTCCTGAGCATGCGGCGACCTGGAGTGCGGAGGTGTTCGCTCATATGGTTCTCATCGGTGGCAATACCGAGACAAATCGCCGGAAGGTGAATTCCCTGCTTCGCGGTGAATCGGGCTGTGTGCCTTGGGGGATGCATGCGATTTCACGTGTTGGGCCCGCTGCGGGTGCGTGACGGTGACCGTCCCGTGCGGGTCAGCGGGGTGCGGCAGGGGGCGACCCTGGGATACCTGCTGCTGCACGCCAACGAGATGGTGCCGATGAGCAGGCTGATCGACGCCGTCTGGCCGGCCAGGGTCCCGCCCACCGCGCGCCAGGTGCTGCACAACGCGGTCTTCCGGTTGCGCGGCATCTTCGCCACCGCGCGCCACACCTGCCGTGCCGAGCTGTCCAGGGTCGGGCCGGGCTACGCGCTGCTCGTCGACGAGGAGTCGCTGGACCTGGCGTTGTTCCGGCGCCTCGCGGCTCTCGGCCGCACCGAGCTCCGTGCGGGCCGGTGGGAGCAGGCGTCCACGACGCTGCACGCCGCGTCCCGGCTGTGGCACGGGGCCGCGCTCGCCGACCTGGTCGAGCACGGCTACGACTGGCCGGAGCTGCGGGCGCTGCCGGAGGAGCGGACGGCGGTGCTTCTCGACCGGGTCGACGCGGACCTGGCGCTCGGACGCAACGCGGACGTGATCGGCGACCTGGAGCACCTGCTGGCCACCGATCCGCTGAACGAACAGGTGTGCGCGCGGCTGATGCGGGCCCTGTACGAGACCGGGCGGCAGGCCGACGCGCTGACCCTGTACCGCACGACGAGGGCGGCGCTGATCGGTCAGCTCGGCCTGGAACCGAGCCCTCCGCTGCGGGAGCTCGAACTCGCCATCCTCCACCACGACCTCACCCCGGTGACCGCGGCCGACCTGGTCCCCGGCGCCTACGGGCACGGCTGACACCTGCCCGCTTCGTGAACCCGGCAAGACGGAAATGAAATGGAGACCACTGGATGGCGCAGATGTCATCGGCCGCGCTCGCCGCTGTCGAGAACGCGACACTGGGGACGATGAAGGACGTCAGCATCGACGACATGATCGACTACGTCCACAAGGACCTGAAGAAGCTCCCGGACTACATCGATCTCTACAAGCGGTACTTCACCCATCGCTGGAACGCCTACGACCTGGACTTCAGTCAGGACGCCATCGACTGGCGGACCAAGATGACCGAGGTGGAGCGCAAGGCGTTCACCGAGATCGCCGCCGCGTTCCACCACGCGGAGCGCCAGGTCGAGGTCGAGCTGCCGATCTTCATGCTCACGGGCAGCGAAGAAGCCAAGATGTACCTCACCACGCAGCTCGAGGACGAGGCCAGGCACACCCTGTTCTTCGACCGGTTCTACCGCGAGGTCGTCGGCCTGCCCGGTGAGTCGGTCGAGGACCTGCTCGCCTCCTCGTTCCCGCACGTGCCCGAGACGTTCGTGGGCGCGTTCGGCCTGCTGTCCTACCTGACGGAGGACCTGCGTCTCGACCCGGCGGACCCGGTCAAGCGCGTGCGCTTCGCCACCGCCTACTTCCTGTGGATCGAGGGCGTGCTGGCCCTGACGATCATGAAGCTGACGCTGAGCTACTGCCGCAACAAGGGTTACCTGCCCGGCTACTACACCGGGTTCATCGCGTCCTGCCGGGACGAGGCGAGGCACGTCCAGTTCGGCATGCGGTTCCTGCGCGACTCGGTGCAGGAGGACCCCCGGCTGCTCAACGAGATCCACGAGACGTTGCGCACCGAGCTGGCGATGAACGGCGGCGCGAGCGTCCCGGCTCCGCTGGAGCCGCTCGGGTTCTCCGAGGAGGAGGTCGTCCAGTTCATGATCCGGCAGGTCAACAACAAGCTGTCCGACGTGGGCATCTCGTTGCCGCCGGACATCCAGGAGATGGTGAACAACATCCAGCCCGAGATCGCGGGAGGCTGACCGATGACCACGACGACGCCGACGTTCGGCTTCCTCACCGAGGAATGGGCCGAGACCGTGCGCGAGCGGCTCGACCACGGCCCCAGCGAGGAGACGCTGGCGCGCAAGCAGGAGAGCTACTGGGAGTGGATCGCCGCCACCCGCGGCGTGTACTCCCACACCTGGGCGCTGGGAGTGCAGGAGCGCGACGGCAGCACCTCCTACCTCCACCTCACCTGGCAGCAGGGCAAGTGCGCCAAGGCAGGGATCATCGCGCCGGGCGAGCCGGTGTCCGCCGACTTCGTGATCGTCGGGACCAGGGACACCTGGCGGCAGTTCCTCGCGGGCGAGCTGGACCACCAGCGGATGGTCGTGGACAAGCAGCTGCGGCTGGTCCACGGCAACATCCTGATCTTCTTCCGCGCCGTCTTCTTCTTCATCGAGTGCCTGGCCGTGCTCGAGAAGGTGCCCACCAGCTTCGACTCGAAGGGATGAACGGGGTGTCCACGGACCTGGATCTGGGCTACGCGCCCGAAGTTCAGAAGCTGGTAGACAAGGCCCACGGCCTGATCCCCCTGCTGCGGGCCAACGCGGCGCGCGGCGAGGAGGACCGCGGCATCGTGGCCGAGAGCGCGGACGCGTTGCGTGACGCCGGTTTCTTCCGGATGAGCGTGCCGAAGTCGCTCGGAGGCGACGAGCTCGACATCCGGACGCAGACGGCCGTCATCGCCGCGGTCGGCCGGGGTGACGCCTCGGCCGGTTGGCTGGTCAGCATCACCGGCGCGGCCGAGACGCTGTCCAGCCTGGTCTCCGCGGAAGGCGCCAAGGAGATGTTCGGTGCCTCGCCGGACGTCTACGTGTGCGCCAACGGCGGGCACCACGGCGCCACCGCGACCCGTGCGGACGGCGGCTACCGGGTCTCCGGCCGTTTCCCGACGATCTCCGGCTGCGAGATCGGCGACTGGATGATCCTGGCGGTCGTGCCGGTCGTCGCCGACGGCGAACCCACCGGTGAGCTGATCTCGATGGCGGCCCCGCCGAAGGACGGCCGGATCGACCGCACCTGGTACGTCGCGGGCATGCAGGCCACCGGCAGTCACACCGTCGAGTACGACGGGCTGTTCGTGCCGGACAGCAGGGTCATCAAGCACGAGATCACCCCGCAGGGAAGCCTCACGAACTTCCCCAGCCTGGAGACGTTCGCCGCGGTGGCGCACCGGTCCATCGCGTCGCTGGTCGGCGCCGTGCACGGTGCGCTGGACATCGTGCGGGCGACCCTGGACAAGGGCAAGCCGCTCATCGACACCACCTACGGCACCTCGCTGGACTCGCCGGTCGCGCGTCAGTGGCTCGGCGAGGCCACGCACCTGGTGGACACGTCCTACCAGCACATGCTGACCGCGTCGGACATCTACGACGCGGCCAGGGCGGCGGGCTCCATGTCGCGCGAGGAGCGCACCAGGGCGCGCAGGCACGGCGTCTCCGCGCTGGAGGCCGCGCGGCAGGCCCTGATGAGGATTCTCGACCTCGGTGGCACCGGCGGTTTCGCCAGTGCCAGCCCGCTGCAGCGCTACTGGCGGGACTTCGAGGTGGGCAGCCACCACATCCACTTCAACAAGTTCGTGGCGTTCGAGGACTACAGCCGGGCGCTGCTCGGCACCGAGGAGCCCGTCTCGGTCATCCACTGACCGGCCGGACGCCCGCCGGACGCCCGCCGGACGCGATGAAGGGCTCCTTCATCCACCTCAGGTGGATGAAGGAGCCCTTCATCGTCAAGCGCCGGCAGGTCAGCTGGAGCCGAACCGGTTGTCGATGGCGAACTTCCACTGCCCGTTCTCGCGCACCAGCACGTCGGTGGCCCGGCCGCTCTGCTTGTGCCGGGCGCCGTCCGGGCCGAGTTCGTCCAGTGACCACTCGGTCACCACCATGGCGATGTCGCCGGCGAGGTAGGTGTGGATGAACTCGAAGTCGACCTGGGGCTTCGACTCGGCGAAGTAGCCCGCCAGCGCCTCCCGCAGGTCACCGCTCTTGGGCAGGGCGAGTCCGCGCTCGACCACCGTGGCCCCGTCGTCGATGAAGGTGGCGAGCACCCCGTCGACGTCACCCGCGTTGAACGCGTCCCTGTACTTCTGCTGAATTTCCGCGAACATCCGCCGCTCCTCCGTGCTCGGAATGGTTCCCGCTGCCGCAAGGTTAAAGTCCCGCTCGACTCCTCTCATAACCTCGCACTAATCGTCTGCTAACCCAGGAAACCGTCCCAGGATTCGTTAGTGGCCGGTTAGGCGCGTTCGAAAGAATCATTTCAGGCCGACGGAAAAAAGGAGGGTCATGACGACCGAAGTCAGCGAACTGGTCGATGGCGTCCTGCACAGGGCGACGGGTGAAGTCGGCCTGGACGTGGAATATGTGCGGGCCGTGGGCAACACGGTGTTCGCGAAGGGCGTGGACGGCGCCGAGGTCCCGGTGACGGACTTCCTCGGCGGGTTCGGCGCCCTGCTGCTGGGGCACAACAACCCGGCCCTGGTCGCCCACCTCACCGATCTGCTCCAGCGCGAGGCCCCTGTGCTGACGCAGCTGTCACTGCGACCGCAGGCGCACGACGTCGTGGGCACGTTGAACCGCGTGCTGCACCGGGAGTTCCAGACCGACGAGCCGTACTTCGGGGTGTTCGCCAACAGCGGCGCCGAGGGGATCGAGGTCGCGGTGAAGCACGCGGAGCTCGACCGCGTGCTGCGGGTCGGCGCACTGCGCGCCGAGATCGAGGAGCACATCGCCGCCGCGCAGGCGGCGGAGCCCACGGACATCGACGCCTCGGTGCTGGGCCTGCCGGCCGGGACGGACCTCGACGACGTCGTGGCGGAACTGCGCTGGCACAACGAGACCGCTTTCGCCGGTCCGCCCAGGCTCGTCGCGCTCACCGGCGGGTTCCACGGCAAGCTGATGGGCTCCATCCAGCTCACCCACAACGGCGACTACCGGCTGCCGTTCGCGTCCCTCGGCGCGCAGGCGGTCTTCGCCCCGGCCGGCGACCCGGACGCGCTGAGGGCGACCTTCGAGGACGCCCGTGTCGTCGCGTACGACCTGAACGTCACCGCGACGCGGGTCGAGGTCGTCCAGCGCGACGCCCCGGTGTTCGCCGCGCTGCTGCTGGAGCCGGTGCAGGGCGAGGGCGGCATCGTGCCGCTGACCGCCGAGTTCGCCAAGCAGGTCCAGGCACTGGCCGCCGAGTTCGGGTGCCCGGTCGTCGTGGACGAGATCCAGAGCGGCACCGGCCGCACCGGAACCTTCTTCGCCTCCTCCCAGATCGGGTTGCTGGGCGACTACTACGTGCTGTCCAAGAGCCTGGGCGGCGGGCTCGTGAAGCTCTCCGTGACCCTCGTGCGGGGTTCCCGGTACCGGCCCGAGTTCGAGATGGTGCACAGCTCGACGTTCGCGAAGGACGGTCTGTCCACCTCGGTGGCCGCCGCGGTGCTGGAGTTGCTGGAGGCCGACGGCGGCGCGCTCTACCGCAAGGCGGCCGAGCGCGGCGAACGGCTGGCCTCCGCACTGCACGCGGTGCGCGCCGACTACCCCGACATCGTCGCCGACGTCCGTGGTCTCGGGCTGCTCCAGGGCATCGAGTTCGGCAATCTGTCCACATCGGACTCGGCGCTGGCCGCACAGCTGCAGGGCGTCGGCCAGTTCGGCTTCCTGGCCAGCGGCTACCTGCTGCACGAGCACCGGGTCCGGCTGTTCCCGACCGGCAGTGCCCCGAACACGTTGCGGTTGCAGCCTTCGGTGTACGTGACCGACGAGGAGATCGACCGGCTCGCCGCGGGGCTGCGCGCGCTGTGCGCGTTGCTGCGCGTCGGCGACGACCAGGGGCTCACCGCGTTCGCCGGCAGGCGAGTCTTCTAGGGGACGCGATGGCGAACACCGCGCGGCTGCTGCTGTCCGTGGCGTCCGGCACGGAGGCCGAACCCGCCTGCCGTGCCGAAGTGATCGAGGAGGCGGTCGCCCACGGCGGGCGTGACGTCGTCGGCTGGGCCGTGTCCACCGGACGCGACCTGCGGGCGGCCGTCACCGCCGAGCTGGCCGGGTCCGGCGTCCGGCTCGTGCCGGAGGACCACGCGTTCCTGGAGATGATCGCGCTGTGGTGCGCGCTGCGGCTGGACGGGGCGCGGCAGCTGCCGGACCAGTTCTCCCGGTGTGTCGAGGCGGCGGTGCGGACGCACGTGGAACGCGGCTTCGAGCTGGACTGCTCGCTGGCGCTGGTCCGCATGGCACATGCCCGGATCACCCAGGACCTGCTGGGCCGGTGCGGCGGACTGGACGAGGCGCACCAGCCCGTCACGGTGATGTACGAGCTGTCCGAGGCGCTGTTCGACGCCGTGGACACTCTGTGCACCCTGGTGTCCGCCGGGTTCCTGCGGGCCAGGGAGACGTGGCACGGCGGGCTGGTCGCGCGCCGCAGGGAACTCGTCCGCGCGGTGCTGCGCGCCGAGTCCGTGCCGGCGGACAAGGCCACGAGTCTGCTCGGTTACGACGTCACCCGCCGGCACCTCGCCGTGCTCGTGTGGTCGGAGCGGGACGACCGGTGCGACGCGGACCTGGAGCGCGCCGCGTCGCGCTTGCTCGCTCGCGCGGGCTGTGCGGCGCGGTTGCTGATACCGGTGGGCGCCGCGGGACTGTGGGCGTGGGGCGCGCAACCCGAGGGGGACGCGGACCTCGCCGACGTGCCGCTGCCCCCGGACGTGCGCGCCGCGGTGGGACTGCCCGCCGCCGGACCGGCCGGGATGCGCTCCTCGCACCTGCAGGCGGTGACCGCGGCCCGGCTCGGGTCGAGGTCGGGCGCGTCCGCCGTGCACGAGTACCGCGCGCTGGAGTTCGTCGCGCTGATGGCCGCGGACGAGACCACCGCGGCGGCCTTCGTGGAGCGCCAGCTCGGCCCGCTGGCCGCGGACACCCCGGCCGCGCGGGTGTTGCGGGCGACGCTGAAGAGCTACCTCGACGAGGACCGCAGCCCGGCGGTCGCGGCCCGGCACCTGCACGTCGCGAAGAACACCGTGCTGTACCGGGTGAAGAAGGCCGAGCAACTGCGCGGCAGCCCGCTGGCCGACAACCGCCTCCAGCTGCACGCCGCCCTGCACCTGGCGGAGGTGCTGGGCACCGGCGACCAGGGACCACCCGGCACGGCGACGAACTGACCACCGCCGGCACCGCCCGGACCACGAGCACTCCAGCCCGCATGAGCACGAGGAAGGTGAACCACCGTGGCGGAAGCCGAGAAGCTGCGCGACTACCTCAACAAGGTCACCGTGCAGCTCAAGCACGCCCGCGACCGCATCCGCGAGCTGGACGCCGCGGCCGGTGAACCCATCGCCGTCGTCGGCATGAGCTGCCGGTACCCCGGCGACGTGCGCGACCCCGGTGACCTCTGGCGACTGGTCGCCGACGGGCGGGACGCGGTCACCGGCTTCCCCACGAACCGGGGCTGGGACCTGGACGCGCTGTACGACCCCGACCCCGACCAGCCGGGCACGTCCTACCTGCGGGAAAGCGGTTTTCTGCACGACGCGGACGAGTTCGACGCCGAGTTCTTCGGCATCTCGCCGCGCGAGGCGCAGGCGATGGACCCGCAACAGCGGCTGCTGCTCGAGTCCGCCTACACGGCGCTGGAGGACGCGGGCATCGCGCCGGGCAGCCTGCGCGGCAGCGACACCGGGGTGTTCGTCGGGATCATGGCGCAGGAGTACGGGCCCAGCCTGCTGAACCCCGCGGTCGAGGCCGCCGACGGCTACCTCGTCACCGGCAACCAGCTCAGCGTGGCCTCCGGTCGCATCTCCTACACCCTCGGCTTGGAGGGCCCGGCGGTCACGGTCGACACCGCGTGCTCGTCGTCGTTGGTGGCCATCCACCTGGCGGCACAGGCATTGCGCGGCCGTGAGTGCGGGCTGGCGCTGGCGGGCGGCGTCGCGGTGCTGTCCACGCCGGGGTTCTTCATCGACTTCAGCAGGCAGCGGGGCCTGGCGCCGGACGGCCGGTGCAAGTCGTTCGCCAAGGACGCCGACGGCACGAGCTGGTCGGAGGGCGTCGGCACACTCGTGCTCGCCCGGCTGTCGGACGCGCGCCGGCTCGGCTACCCCGTGCTGGCGCTGATCCGGGGCAGCGCGGTCAACCAGGACGGCAAGAGCAGCCAGCTCAGCGCGCCCAACGGTCCGTCACAGCAGCGGGTGATCCGTGCGGCGCTGGCGGCCGCGGGGTTGTCGGTGTCCGATGTGGACGTTGTGGAGGCGCACGGAACCGGTACGCCGCTGGGTGATCCGATCGAGGCGCAGGCGTTGCTGGCGACCTACGGGCGCGGCCGCGAGACTGGCCGTCCGCTGTGGCTGGGGTCGCTGAAGTCCAACATCGGCCACACGCAGGCGGCGGCCGGCGTCGGCGGCGTGATCAAGATGGTGCAGGCCATGCGCCACGGCGTCCTGCCCAGGACCATCCACGTGGACGAGCCCACCCCCGCGGTGGACTGGTCGTCGGGCGACGTGCGGTTGCTGACCGAGGAGCGGCCGTGGCCGGAGGTGGATCGGCCCCGGCGGGCGGGTGTGTCGTCGTTCGGGATCAGCGGCACGAACGCGCACGTGATCCTGGAGCAGGCACCCGAGGTTGAGTCCAGTGTGGATCGTGATCTTCCGGACGTGGTGCCGTGGGTGGTGTCCGGGCACACCGAGGAGGCGATGCGGGCGCAGGCCGCGAGGCTGGCCGAGCACGTCGCCCGGTTCCCCGGGCTGCACCCGGCGGACGTGGGGCTCACCCTGGCGACCGGGCGCGACCGGTTCGAGCACCGGGCCGCGGTGGCGGGTGACCGCGAGACGTTGCCCGCGGCACTGGCCGCGGTCGCCGACGGTCGCACTGACGGGCACCGGGCGCGATCCGGGCGTGCGGTGTTCGTGTTTCCCGGTCAGGGTGCGCAGTGGGTGGGGATGGCGGCGGGCCTGCTGGAGTCGTCGCCGTTTTTTCGTGCTGTGCTTGAGGAATGTGATTCGGCGTTGTCGTCCTTTGTGGACTGGTCAGTGCTGGATGTGCTGCGGTGTGTGCCGGGTGCGCCGGGGTTGGACCGGGTTGATGTGGTGCAGCCGGTGTCGTTCGCGGTCATGGTGGCGCTTGCCGGGTTGTGGCGTTCGGTGGGGGTTGAGCCGTCCGCGGTGGTGGGTCATTCGCAGGGTGAGATCGCGGCGGCGGTGGTGGCGGGAGGTTTGTCGCTCGCTGATGGCGCTCGGGTCGTGGCACTGCGCAGTGCGTTGATCGCCCGCGAACTCAGCGGCCGGGGCGCGATGCTGTCGGTCGCGGCGTCCGCCGCACGGGTGACCGAACTGGCTTCCGGCGCGGACGTCGCGGTGGTCAACGGGCCGGCGGCCGTGGTCGTGGCCGGCGCGCCCGAGGTGATCGCCGAGGTGGCCGCCCGGTGCGAACGGGAGGGCCTGCGGCACCGCACGCTGCCGGTGGACTACGCCTCGCACAGCGTCCAGGTCGAGCGGATCGAGGACGCGCTGCGCACCGCGCTGGCCGGGGTCGTCCCCGCGTCGGCCCAGGTGCCGTTGTACTCCACGGTGACCGGTGGCCTGGTGGACACGGCTTTGCTGGACGCCGGGTACTGGTACCGCAACCTGCGCCGGCCCGTGCTGTTCGCCGACACCGTGCGTGCCGTCACCGACGACCTCAAGTCCGTGATCTTCATCGAGGTGAGCACGCACCCGGTGCTGGTGGCCGCCATCGAGGACACTCTGGCGGACGCTCCGGTCGCCGCACTCGGCACCCTGCGCCGGGACGAGGGCGACCTCACCCGGTTCCGGTCCGCCGTCGGCCAGGCGCACGCACTGGGCGTCGCCGTCGACTGGCCCGCCCTCCTCGGGCCCGACGCGGCACGGGTGCCGCTGCCCGGCTACGCGTTCCAGCGCAAGCGGTTCTGGCTCGGCACCGACCAGGGCAACGATCCCGGCGGCCTCGGCCTGGCCGCCACCGGCCACCCGCTCGTCACCGCCGCGGTCCCGGCGGCGACCGGCGACGGCGTGCTGCTCACCGGCCGGGTCAGCCTGTCGTCGCACCCCTGGCTGGCCGATCACGCGGTGCGCGACACCGTCATCATGCCCGGCGCGGCTCTCGTCGAGCTGGCCCTGCACGCGGGTGACCACCTCGGCCTGCCGACCGTGGACGAGCTGGTCGTCGAGGCACCCCTGGACCTGACCGAGCCGAGGCAGCTCCAGGTCAACCTGCAGCGCGACGAGAGCGGCCGGGGCCAGGTGACCATCCACTCCCGTGCCGGCGACGGCCCGTGGACGAAGCACGCGAGTGGTGTGCTGAGCGGTGAACAGCGCCAGGAGCCCGCCGACACCGGGCCGTGGCCTCCCGCAGGCGCCGAGCCCGTGGACCTCACCTCGGCGTACGCCTCGCTGGCCGGGCGAGGCCTGCGGTACGGGCCGGTGTTCCAGGGGCTGACCGCCGCCTGGACCCGTGACGACTCGCTGTACGCCGAGGTGGAGTTGCCCGTCGAGCCCGATGCGGGCTTCGGCCTCCACCCGGCGCTGCTCGACGCCGCGCTGCACCTGTTCGCCTACTTCGCCGACGACGTGCGCCTGCCGTTCAGCTGGCACGGTGTCCGGCTGCACGCGGTGGAGGCGACCAGGCTGCGGGTCCGGCTGAGCCCTGCGGGGGAGGGCGCCGTCGAGGTGCTGGCCACGGACCCGGCCGGGCAGCCGGTGTTCACCGCGGACGCACTCACCACCCGGCCCGCTGACGGGGTCACGGCCCGCATGCCCGGGAGCGACCTGCTGCTGGAGGAGGCGTGGCGGCCGGTGGCGCTGACCGCGGGCGGGGCCGCGTTGTCCACATTGGACGACGAGCGGCCGGGATCGTTGGTGCGGTGGGACTTGCCGGTGTCCGGACCGGACGGCTTACCGAGCGACAGGCATGCCGCAGGCGTGGCCGTGCGCCACGCCGTCGGGCAGGCCCTCGGCGCTGTCCGCCGGTTCCTCGCCGAGGATCGGTTCACCGGCTCCACCCTCGTGGTGACCACCCGCAACGCCGTTGCCGCCGCACCAGGTGACCAGGTCGACCCAGCGGCCGCGGCCGTCTGGGGGCTGCTGCGGTCCGCGCAGTCCGAGCACCCCGGACGCATCGTGCTGGTCGACGGGGACGGCATCGCCGCGCTGCCGGACGGGGAGCCGCAGCTCGCCATCCGGGACGGTGGCGCGCTGGTGCCGAGGCTCGCTCGGTTCACCTCGCCGGTCACGGGCGCGCCATGGCGGGCCGACGGCGTCGTGCTGATCACCGGCGGCACCGGTGTGCTCGGCGCGGCGCTGGCGAGGCACCTGGTGGCCGAGCACGGCGTCCGGCGCCTGCTGCTGACCAGCCGTCGTGGCATCGAGGCCCCCGGTGCGCGGGAGCTGGCGGACGAGCTGGCCGAGTCGGGCGCCGAGGTGCGGGTCGTGGCCTGCGACGTGGCGGACCGCGAGGAAGTGCGGCGGTTGCTGGCGGAGGTCGAACAGCTGAGCGCCGTGGTCCACACGGCCGGTGTGCTCGACGACGGGACCGTGACCGGTCTGACCGACGAGCAGGTCGACAAGGTGTTGCGGGCCAAGGTGGACGCCGCCTGGCACCTGCACGAGCTGGCTGGGGACCTGGACGCGTTCGTGCTCTACTCCTCGCTGGCCGGACTGATCGGCACACCGGGCCAGGCGAACTACGCGGCGGCCAACGCCACGCTCGACGCGCTGGCCCGGCACCGGCGTGAGCTCGGGCTGCCCGCGACGTCGCTGGCGTGGGGGTTGTGGGCGCAGGCCAGTGGCATGACCGGCCATCTCGGCGGCACCGACCACGCCCGGCTGGCCCGTGACGGTCTCGCCGCGATCGACACCGCGGCGGGACTCGCCGCCTTCGACGCCGCCGTCGACGCCGACCGGCCGGTGCTGGCCGTGACGCCGCTGGACCTGAACGCGTTGCGCACCGGCGAGGTGCCGGCGTTGCTGCGGGGTCTCGTGCCGCCCGTCCGGCGGCGGGCCGACTCGGGAGACGCCGCCGGCCTGGCCGAACGGTTGCGTTCGCTCGCCGAGCCGCAGCGGCTCGCCGTGCTGCTCGATCTGGTGTGCGGCCACGTCGCCACCATTCTCGGCCACGCCGACCCGGCGTCGGTGCCCGCCGACCAGGCGTTCCGCGATCTCGGGTTCGACTCGCTGACCTCGGTCGAGCTGCGCAACCGGCTGTCCAAGGCCGCCGGCGTCCGGCTGCCGGCCACGCTGGTGTTCGACCATCCGACGCCCTCGGCGCTGGCCGCGTTCCTGCGCACCACGCTGGGCGTCGGTCCCGCGGACGTCCCGGTCACCGCCACCGTCCGGCCATCGTCCGACGAACCCGTCGCGATCATCGGCATGGCCTGCCGGTTCCCCGGCGACACGCACGGCCCCGAGCAGCTGTGGGAGCTGCTGGCGGACGGGAGGGAAGGGCTGTCGGCGTTCCCGGCGGACCGGAACTGGCCGTCATTGGACGCAGTCCCCACCGGGCTCGGCGGATTCCTGACGGGCGCGGCCGACTTCGACCCCACCTTCTTCGGCATCTCGCCGCGCGAGGCACTGGCGATCGACCCGCAACAGCGGCTGCTGCTCGAGACCGCGTGGGAGGCGGTGGAAGGCGCCGGCATCGACCCGGCCTTGTTGCGCGGCAGCAACACCGGTGTGTTCGCGGGTTCGATGTACCGGGACTACAGCGCCCGGTTCACCGGCACCACCGGCGGCTACGAGGAGGTGCTCGGCGCGGCCAACGCGGGTGGCGTGCTGTCCGGCCGGCTGTCCTACGTGTTCGGTCTGGAGGGGCCGGCGGTCAGCATCGACACCGCCTGCTCGTCGTCACTGGTGGCGACGCACCTCGCGAGTCAGGCGCTGCGCGGTGGCGAATGCGACCTCGCGCTGGCGGGTGGCGTCACGGTGATGGCCACTCCGGACACGTTCGTGGAGTTCGCCCGGCAGGGCAACCTGGCGGCGGACGGGCGGTGCAAGGCGTTCGCCGACGCCGCTGACGGCACGGGGCTGTCGGAGGGCGTCGGTGTGCTGTTGCTGGAGCGGCTGTCGGACGCGCGGCGCAACGGCAGGCGGATCCTGGCGGTGATCCGGGGCAGTGCGGTGAACCAGGACGGTGCGAGCAACGGTCTGACCGCGCCCAACGGTCCCTCACAGGAACGGGTGATCCGCGCCGCGCTGGCGGCCGCCGGCCTCGCGCCGCAGGACGTGGACGCGGTGGAGGGACACGGCACGGGCACGACGCTGGGTGATCCGATCGAGGCGCAGGCGTTGCTGGCGACCTACGGGCAGGACCGTCCGGCGGACCGGCCGCTGTGGCTGGGCTCGATCAAGTCGAACTTCGGCCACACGCAGGCCGCGGCCGGTGTCGCCGGGATCATCAAGATGGTGCAGGCGATGCGGCACGGCGTTCTGCCCCGCACCCTGCACGTGGACCGGCCGAGCGCCGAGGTCGACTGGGAGTCCGGCGCGGTGCGGGTGCTGGCGGAACAACGGCCGTGGCCCGAGGTGGACCGGCCCCGGCGCGCGGGCGTGTCGTCGTTCGGCATCAGCGGCACCAACGCCCACGTGATCGTCGAGCAGGTGGCGGAGCAAGCGGAGCAACGACCCGAACCGCCCACGACGACCACGCCACTGGTGCTGTCCGCCCGGACCGGTGCGGCACTGCGGGCCCAGGCGGCCCGGGTCGCCGCCCACCTGCGCGAACGCCCCGACGTGCCGGTGGCGGACGTCGGCTTCTCACTGGCCACGACGCGCACCGCGTTCCCGCTGCGGGCCGCTGTCGTCGGCGTCGGTCGTGACGAGCTGCTGGACCGGCTGGACGAGTTCGCCGCGAACGGCCACGGCGTGACCGCTCGGCAGGGCGGGCTGGCCTTCCTGTTCTCGGGACAGGGCGGGCAGTGGGCCGGGATGGGGCAGGGGCTGCACCGGGCTTATCCGGTGTTCGCACAGGCGTGGGACGCGGCGCTGGACGCGGTGGACGCCGAGCTGACGGACTGGGTGCCGTTGCCTGTGCGCACCGTGCTGGCCGGGCAGCCGGAGCTGCTTGATCGCACGGACTACACGCAGACCGGGTTGTTCGTGTTGCAGACGGCGTTGTTCCGCCTCTACGAGTCGTGGGGCCTGCGGCCGGACTGGCTGGTGGGCCACTCGGTGGGGGAGATCGCGGCCGCGCACGTGGCCGGGGTGTTCTCGCTGGCGGACGCGGCCCGGCTGGTCGCGGCGCGCGGGCGGCTGATGGCGGCGTTGCCGGAAGGCGGCGCGATGATCGCCGTCGAAGCCACCGAGGCCGAGATGCGAGCGGCGCTGGAGCGTGAGGACGACCTGGGCCTCGCGGCGGTCAACGGCCCGGACGCGGTGGTCGTGTCCGGCAACCGGGAGGCGGCGGAGGCGGTGGCGGCCAGGTTCGCGGCGCAGGGCCGCCGGACCAGGGCACTGCGGGTCAGCCACGCCTTCCACTCACCGCTGATGACGCCGATGCTCGACCGGTTCCGCGAGGTGCTCGCGGACCTGTCCTTCGGCGAGCCCGGCGTGCCGATCGTGTCCACGGTGACCGGGCGGCCGGTCACCACCGAGATGTCCGGTGCGGAGTACTGGCTGCGGCACGTCACCGACCCGGTCCGCTTCCACGACGCACTGACCGAGGTCGACGGCGGCCCGGTGACGGGATACCTGGAGCTCGGGCCGGACGGCGTGCTGGCGGGACTGACCCAGCGCGTGCTGGAGGACCGGGTCGTGGCACCCGCGCTGCGGTCGGGGCACGACGAGGAACACAGCGCGGTGACGGCACTCGCGGCGATGCGCGCAGCGGGGCACGAGCCGGACTGGACCACGGTGTTCGCCGGGGCGCGGGCGGTGGACCTGCCGACCTACCCGTTCCAGCGCGAACGCTACTGGCTCGACAGCGCACCGGTGACCGGCGTGCCGGCCGCCGTCGGGCAGCAGCCCGCCGACCACCCGCTGCTGGGCGCGGCCGTGTCGCTGGCGCAGGACGGCGCGACGGTGTTCACCGGGCGGCTGGCGCCGGACGCGCCGGGCTGGCTCGCCGAACACCGCGTACTCGGCCGCGTGATCCTGCCCGGTGCCGCGCTGGTCGAGCTGACCCTGCACGCCGCGGCCCTGACCGGCGCGACGACCGTCGAGGAGCTGCTCGTCCAGTCCCCGCTGGAACTGGACGAGCCCCGGCAGGTCCAGCTGACGGTGTCCACGGCGGACGACAGGACCAGCGTCCGGGTGCACTCCCGGCCCGACGACCTCCACGCGGACTGGACCCTGCACGCCACCGCCACGCTGGTAGACGCACCCGCACCGGCCACGGTCCCGATCGGCGAGTGGCCGCCGCCGGGCGCGGAACCGGTCGAGCCGGCCGAGCTGTACGCCGACCTGGCCGGCCGCGGACTCGACTACGGCCCCACGTTCCAGGGCCTGCGTGCCGTCTGGCGGCACGGGCAGGACCGCTACGCCGAGGTGGCCGTCGACCAGGACGGCTACGGCGTGCACCCGGCACTCCTGGACGCGGCACTGCACCCGGCCGCGCACGCCGACGACGACCTGCGACTGCCGTTCGGGTGGCACGGCGTCCACCTGCACGCCACCGGTGCGCGGCTGCTGCGGGTACGACTGACCAGGCACGGCGAGGACGCGCTGACCCTGCACGCGGAAGACCCCGCCGGGCTGCCCGTGCTGACCGTCGACCGGCTCACCACGCGTCCGGTCAGCACGGACCAGCTCGTGAGCCGGCCGAGCACGGCGGGCGCCGTGCACGTGCTCGCCTGGCAGCCCGTGGAGATCCCGGCCGCCGAGGGCGCGGCGGCCGGGTTGGTGAGTGAGCCGCCGGTTGTCCGTGTGGTGGCAGCGCCGGAATCTGGGGCTGAGCTGGTGAGCGAGCCGCTCGTCGCCGTCCGGGAGGCGTTGGCCGCGGTGCTGACCGGGCTGCGGGACGCGCTCGCCGACTCCGGCGAGAGTGCGGGCTACCCGATCGTGGTGCGCACCACCGGGGCCGTCGCCGTGGACGAGCGGGAGGTGCCGAACCTCGCCGCGGCCGCGGTGTGGGGCCTGGTGCGGTCCGCCCAGGCGGAGCACCCCGGCCGGATCGTGCTCGTCGACGCGGACCCGTGCGCGGAACTGGACCTGGCCGCGCTCGCGGGCGCCGGGGAACCTCAGCTCGCCGTGCGGGCGGGTCGGGTGAGCGTTCCCCGGCTGGTTCCCGCGCCCGCCGCGGCGGACGGCTCGCCGTGGACGCCGGACAGCCGGGTGCTGATCACCGGGGCGGCGGGCGCCCTCGGCTCGGTGATCGCCCGCCACCTGGTCGTCACCCACGGGGTGCGGCGGCTGGTGCTGGTGGGCCGGCGCGGAGTGCCGGAGGAACTGGTCGGCGAGCTGACGGCCCACGGCGCGGAGGTCGTGGCGGCGGCCTGTGACGTCGCTGACCGCGAGGCGGTGGCCGGGCTGCTGACCGAACACCCCGTCACGGCGGTGGTGCACGCGGCCGGCGTGCTCGACGACGGAGTGCTGACCGCGCTCACGCCGGAGCGGTTCGACACGGTGCTGCGCGCCAAGGTGGACGCCGCGTGGCACCTGCACGAGCTGGCCGGGCCGGTCGAGGCGTTCGTGCTGTTCTCGTCCGTGGCCGGTCTGCTGGGCGGCCCCGGCCAGGCCAACTACGCCGCGGCGAACGCCGCGCTGGACGCGCTCGCCACCCACCGCGCTCGCCTCGGGCTGCCCGCCCGGTCGGTGGTGTGGGGGCCGTGGTCGGGCGGCGGCATGGCGGAGCGGCTGTCGGCGGCCGACCGCGATCGGCTGCGCAGGGGAGGGTTGCGGCCCATCACCGACTCCGAAGGCGCCGCGCTGTTCGACCTCGCGCTGGCCGGCCGGGAACCGGTGGTCGTGGCGGCTCCGCTCGACCGGGCCGCGCTGCGGGCCGCGGACGTACCCGCCCTGCTGCGCGGACTGGTCCCCGCCGCGCCGCGCCGCGTCGCCGCCGAACCGGTGGCCGACCTGGCCGACCGGCTGCGTGGACTGGGCGAGCGGGAGCAGAACCAGCTGCTGCTCGACCTGGTGCGCACCGAGAGCGCCGCGGTGCTCGGCCATCGCGACCACCTGGCGATCGACCGGGACCAGGCGTTCCTGGACCTGGGCTTCGACTCGCTGTCCGCCGTCGAACTGCGCAACCGGCTCGCGGCGGGCACCGGCCTGCGGCTGCCGGCGAGCCTGGTGTTCGACCACCCCACGCCCGCCGCGCTGGTGAAGCACCTGCGCGGGCAGCTCGCGCCGGAACCGGCGGACGTGGTCCGGCTGAAGATCGACGAGATGGACGTGCTGCTGGCGGACGTGGCGCTGGACGCGCGGGCCCGCGGCCAGGTCACCGAGCGGTTGGAGCGGATTCTCCAGCGTTGGCGCGACATCGGCGACGCGGCGGGCGAATCCGATTTGGACAGTGCGAGTGACGAGGAGCTGTTCCGGCTCGTCGACGCCACCGGAAAGGACTGAGGGGATGTCCAACGAGGAGAAGCTCCGCGAGTACCTGAAGAAGGCGATCGCCGACACCCGGCAGGCCCAGAGCCGGTTGCGTGAGCTGGAGGAACAGGTCAGGGAGCCCATCGCGATCGTGGGCATGGCCTGCCGGTACCCCGGTGGCGCCGACACCCCGGACGAGCTGTGGGAGCTGGTGCGCGACGGCGGGGACGCGGTCGGCGAGTTCCCCTCCGACCGCGGCTGGGACACCGAGCGCATCCACCACCCGGACCCGGAACGCAACGGAAGCACCTACACCCGCAACGGCGGTTTCCTTTACGGGGCCGGTGAGTTCGACGCCGGGTTCTTCGGCATCTCACCCCGTGAGGCACAGGCCATCGACCCGCAACACCGCCTGCTGCTGGAAACCTCCTGGGAGGCGCTGGAACACGCCGGAATCGACCCGAGCGGTCTGCGCGGCAGTCGCACCGGCGTCTTCGCGGGCGCCATGTACCAGGACTACGCGCCGCCGGCCGGCCAGGCGCCACCGGAGGTCGAGGGCCTGCTCGCGGCGGGCACGGCCGGGAGCGTGGTGTCCGGGCGGGTGGCCTACACCCTTGGTTTGGAGGGTCCGGCGGTCACGGTCGACACGGCGTGCTCGTCGTCGTTGGTGGCCATTCACCTTGCGGCGCAGGCATTGCGTGGCGGTGAGTGCGACCTCGCGCTGGCGGGCGGTGTCACCGTCATGGCGACCCCGACCGTGTTCCTGGAGTTCAGCAGGCAACGGGGACTGGCGCCGGACGGCCGGTGCAAGGCGTTCGCGGACGCCGCCGACGGCACCGGCTGGTCGGAGGGCGTCGGCCTGGTCGCGTTGCAGCGGCTGTCGGACGCCCGGCGCGACGGACGGCGGATCCTCGCCGTCGTCCGGGGCAGCGCGGTCAACCAGGACGGCGCGAGCAACGGTCTCACCGCGCCCAACGGCCCTTCGCAGGAGCGGGTGATCCGTGCGGCGCTGGCGGCCGCGGGGTTGTCGGTGTCCGATGTGGACGTTGTGGAGGCGCACGGAACCGGTACGCCGCTGGGTGATCCGATCGAGGCACAGGCGTTGCTGGCGACCTACGGGCGCGGCCGGCCTGAGCACCGTCCACTGTGGCTTGGTTCGGTCAAGTCCAACATCGGGCACACGCAGGCCGCGGCCGGGGTCGCCGGGATCATCAAGATGGTGCAGGCGATGCGGCACGGTGTGCTGCCCGGCACCCTGCACGTGGACGAGCCGACGCGCCAGGTGGACTGGTCGCCGGGCGGGGTGGAGCTGGTCACCGAGGCGCGGCCGTGGCCGGAGGTCGACCGACCTCGGCGGGCGGGTGTGTCGTCCTTCGGGATCAGTGGCACGAACGCGCACGTGATTCTGGAGCGGGGTCCCGAGTTCGAGTCCATTGTGGATCGTGATCTTCCGGACGTGGTGCCGTGGGTGGTGTCCGGGCACACGGAGGAGGCGGTGCTCGCGCAGATCGCCAAGCTCACCGACCGGTTGGCGGACGTGCACCCGGCGGACGTCGCGTTCTCGCTGGCCACCACGCGAGCGCAGCTCGGAGTGCGCGCGGCGGTGGTCGGCCGGGACCTCACGGAGCTGAGCGGACGGCTTCGCGCCGTGACGCCGGAGGACACCGTGCGGGTGGTCGGCACCGACCCCGACGTGGTGTTCGTGTTTCCGGGTCAGGGTGCGCAGTGGGCTGGGATGGCGGCGGGGCTGCTGGAGTCGTCACCGGTTTTTCGTGCTGTGCTTGAGGAATGTGATTCGACGCTGTCGTCCTTTGTGGACTGGTCGGTGCTGGACGTGGTGCGGTGTGTGCCGGGTGCTCCTGGGTTGGACCGGGTCGATGTGGTGCAGCCGGTCTCTTTCGCGGTGATGGTGGCTTTGGCCGCGTTGTGGCGTTCGGTGGGGGTGGAACCGTCCGCGGTGGTGGGCCATTCGCAGGGTGAGATCGCGGCGGCGGTGGTCGCCGGTGGCCTGTCGCTTGAGGACGGCGCGCGGGTCGTGGCGTTGCGGAGTGCGTTGATCGCCCGCGAACTCAGCGGCAAGGGCGGCATGCTCTCGCTGGCCCTCTCCGCGGAGGAGGCCGCCGAGCTGGCCGGGGGACTGGCCGAGATCGCGGTGGTCAACGGCCCGACCTCGGTGGTGGTGGCCGGTGCGCCCGACGACCTGGCCGAGCTCGCCGCGCGGTGTGCCGAACGCGGTGTCCGCCACCGGGTGCTGCCCGTGGACTACGCCTCCCACAGCTCGCAGGTCGAGTCCATCGAGACCGAGCTGCTGGGCCAGCTGGCCGGGGTCGTCCCGATGCCGGCTGGCGTGCCGTTGTACTCGACGGTGACCGGTGGGCTGGTGGACACGGCTTTGCTGGACGCCGGGTACTGGTACCGCAACCTGCGCCGGCCCGTCCTGTTCGCCGACACCGTGCGTGCCGCCGTCGCTGGCCCCGCGGTGTTCATCGAGGTGAGCGCGCATCCGGTGCTGGTCGCCGCGATCGAGGACACGCTCGCCGGCTCCCCGGTGGCCGCGGTCGGCACCCTGCGGCGCGATCACGGCGACCAACGGCAGTGGCTCATGGCCGTGAGCCGGGCACACGCGCGCGGCGTCACGCCGGACTGGGAGGCCCTGCTGGGCGACGCGACCCGCGTGGACCTGCCCACCTACGCCTTCCAGCGGCAGCGCCACTGGCTCGCCGCCACCCGCCGCGCCGACCCCTCCGGTCTGGGCCTGACCCCGGCCGAACACCCACTGCTGAGCGGCCTGCTGCGCCCGGCCGAGGGCGACGGGGCGGTGTTCACCGGCCGGATCAGCCTGACCACCCACCCGTGGCTGGCCGACCACACAGTGCTCGGCACCGTGATCCTGCCCGGCTCCGCGCTGGTGGACCTGGCCTTCCACGCGGGCGACCAGCTCGGCGCGCCGGTGGTGGAGGAACTCGTCACCGAAGCGCCCGTGGTGCTGCCCGCCGACGGGGCCCTGCAGCTCCAGCTCGTGGCCGTCCCGGGGGAGGACGGCGGCTGGACGCTGACCGTCCACTCGCGCGTCGACGTGCCGGACGCGTCCTGGGTGAGGCACGCGTCCGTGACGCTGGGCGCAGGTGGTGCCGCCGGCACCTGGACCGGCACCGATCTCGCGGCCTGGCCGCCGCCGGGCGCCGAGTCCGTCGACATCGGCGACGTCTATCCGGACCTCGCCGGGCATGGCCTCGACTACGGGCCGTTGTTCCAGGGACTGGTGGCGGGCTGGCGGCGGGGCGACGACCTGTTCGCCGAGCTGGACCTGCCGGCCGACTCGGTCAAGGGTTTCGGCCTGCACCCGGCGTTGCTCGACGCCGCGCTGCACCTGTACGCGCACCACAACCTGGGCTCCGGCCAGGCCGCGCTGGCGTTCGCCTGGTCGGACGTCCAGCTGCACGCCACCGGTGCCACCGCGTTGCGCGTCCACCTGGTCCCACACGGCCCGGACGGCGTGCGGCTGTACGCCGCGGACCCGACCGGCGCCCCGGTGTGCACGGTCGAGACGTTGACGACCCGGCCAGTGGCGGCGGATCGGTTGAAGGCTCCCGTCGCCGCCCACCCGTCGCTGTTCCGGATGACGTGGTCCCCGGTGCCCGCGAGCGCAGAACCGGTAGGCGAGCACACCACCTTCACCCCCGACACCACCGGCGACACCCTGGCCGCCGCCCACAACGCGACCCGCGAAACCCTGGCAGCGCTGCGAAACCTGCTCGCCGGCGACGGCCTCGTCGTGGTGCGCACCGAGGGCGCCGCCGCCGTGCACGCGGGGGAGACGGTCAACCCCGCCGCGGCCGCCGTGGCAGGACTGGTCCGCAGCGCGCGGGCCGAGCATCCCGATCGCCTGGTCCTCGTGGACACCCTGCCGGGTGCGGCCGTGGACCTCACCGCCGCGGTGGCCACAGCGCTGGCGTTGGACGAGCCGCAGGTGGCGGTGCGCGCGAACGCGGTGTTGATCCCCCGGCTGGTCGCGCACAGCGCCGGCGACCGGGGCGGGCAGGCGCTGGGTCGGGGGCTCGACCCCGACGGCACGGTGCTGGTGACCGGTGGCACCGGGGCGCTCGGCGCCATCACGGCTCGCCACCTGGTGGCCGAGCACGGCGTCCGGCACCTGCTGCTGACCAGCCGGCGGGGCACTCGGGCTCCCGGCGCCGCCGAGCTGGTGGCGGAGCTGACGGCGCACGGCGCCGAGGTGACCGTGGCGGCCTGCGACGTGACCGACCGGCAGGCCGTGGCGGGGCTGCTGGCCGGCGTTCCCGCCGAGCACCCGCTCACCGCGGTCGTGCACGTCGCGGGCGTGGGGGACAACGCCCTGGTCACCGCGATGACCGACGAGCAGCTGACCAAGGTGTTGCGCGCCAAGGCCGATGCCGCCTGGCACCTGCACGAGCTGACGAAGGGGCATGATCTCGCCGCGTTCGTCCTGTACTCCTCCACGGCGGGTGCGATGGGCAACCCCGGCATGGGCAACTACGCCGCGGGCAACTCGTTCCTGGACGCGCTCGCCGCGTACCGGGCCGGTCTCGGCCTGCCCGGTCTGTCGCTGGCCTGGGGTCTGTGGGACGTCGCGGAGGGCATGGTCGAGGCGTTGACGGCGTCCGACCACGCCCGGATGGCCAGGGACGGTCTGCGGCCCGTCACCGCCGAGCTGGGCATGGCGATGCTGGACACCTCACTCGACGCAGGTGAACCGGTGCTCGCGGCCGTGCCGGTCGACCTGACGGCGCTGCGGGCCCGTCCGGACGTGCCCCCGCTGCTGCGCGGCCTGGTGCGTGCCAGGCGGAAGGCGGCCGAACGAAGCGCCGGTGGTGGTGCGCTGGCCGAGCGGCTCGCCCGGCTGTCCGAACCGGAGCAGCGCGATCTGCTGCTCCGGATCGTCACCGAGCACATCGGCACGGTCCTCGGCCACGCCGATCCCACGGCGATCCGCGCCGACCAGGCGTTCGGGGCGCTGGGTTTCGACTCGTTGACCGCGGTCGAGCTGCGCAACCGGCTCGGCGCCGCCACCGGGCTGCGCCTGCGCGCCACGCTCGCCTTCGACTACCCGACACCGGGCGCGCTGGCCGACCACCTGCGCGAAGTTCTGCTCGGAGAGCGGCCGACCGCCACGACCACCGCCACCACGCGCGCCGCCGACGAACCCGTCGCCATCGTCGGGATGGCCTGTCGCTATCCGGGCGGCGTGCGCGACCCCGACGACCTCTGGCTGCTGGTGTCGGACGGGGTGGACGCCATCGGTGAGTTCCCCGCCGACCGCGGCTGGGACGTCGACGGCGTGTACGACCCCACCGGCGAACGCCCGCGCAGCACCTACGCGCGCACCGGCGGCTTCCTGCACGACGCGGCCGACTTCGACAGCGACTTCTTCGGCATCAGCCCCCGTGAGGCGGCGATCATGGACCCGCAGCAGCGGGTGCTGCTGGAGTCGGCCTGGGAGGTGCTGGAGTCCGGCGGCATCGACCCCACCGGCCTGCGGGGCAGCCGGACGGGTGTGTTCGTCGGCCTGATCCGGCAGGAGTACGGCCCGCGGTCGGACGTGATCGCCGACCAGCACGAGACCCACTTCCTCACCGGCGGTGCGGCCAGCATCGCCTCCGGCCGCATCGCCTACGCGCTCGGGCTGAGCGGTCCGGCCCTGACGCTGGACACGGCGTGCTCCTCCTCGCTGGTCGCGACGCACGTGGCGGCGCAGTCGCTGCGGGGCGGTGAGTGCGACCTCGCGCTCGCGGGCGGGGCCACCGTGATGGGCACGCCGGGCCTCTTCACCGGGTTCAGCAGGCAGCGCGGCCTGTCCCCGGACGGCCGGTGCAAGGCGTTCGCCGCCGCCGCCGACGGGACCGGGTTCGCGGAGGGCGTCGGCTTCCTGTTGCTGGAACGGCTGTCGGACGCGCGGCGCAACGGCAGGCGGATTCTCGCGGTGATCCGGGGCAGTGCGGTGAACCAGGACGGTGCGAGCAACGGACTCACCGCGCCCAACGGCCCCGCGCAGGAACGGGTGATCAGCCAGGCACTGGCCGTCGCGGGCCTGCGGCCGGAGGACGTGGACGCGGTGGAGGGACACGGCACGGGCACGACGCTGGGTGATCCGATCGAGGCGCAGGCGTTGCTGGCGACGTACGGGCAGCGCCCGGCGGACCGGCCGCTGTGGCTCGGCACGGTCAAGTCCAACATCGGCCACACCCAGGCCGCGGCCGGTGTCGCCGGGATCATCAAGATGGTGCAGGCGATGCGGCACGGCGTGCTGCCCCGCACCCTGCACGTGGACGAGCCGACCCCGCAGGTCGACTGGACCGCCGGCGAGGTGGCGCTGCTGACCGGCAACCGCGAGTGGCCGGAGCTCGGCCGCCCGCGCAGGGCAGGCGTCTCCGCGTTCGGCATCAGCGGCACCAACGCGCACGTGGTGCTGGAGCAGGCACCGGACGCGCCCCAGGACGCGCGAGAACAGCGGGGACCGGCGCTGTGGGTGCTGTCGGCCCGCACCGACGACGCGGTGCGCGCCCAGGCCGCCCGGCTGGCCGACCACGCCAAGCGGCATCCGGACCTGCGCCCAACGGATGTCGGATGGTCGCTGGCGAGCACCCGGACGTCGTTCGACCGGCGCGCGTTCGTGGTCGGCGACGACGTGGACGACCTGGTGGCGGCCCTCGCCACCATCACGCCCAGGGCTCCGGCTCCCGGTGGGCTGGCCTTCCTGTTCTCGGGACAGGGCGGGCAGCGGACCGGGATGGGGCAGGGGCTGTACCGGGCCTATCCGGTGTTCGCCGAAGCGTGGGACGCCGCCCTGGACGCGGTGGACGCCGAGCTCGGCTACGACCGCTCGGTGCGCACCGTGCTGGCCGAGCAGCCGGAACTGCTCGACCGCACGGACTACACGCAGGCCGGTCTGTTCGTGCTGCAGACGGCGTTGTACCGGCTCTACGAGTCGTGGGGCCTGGAGCCGGACTGGCTGGTGGGCCACTCGGTAGGAGAGATCGCGGCCGCGCACGTGGCCGGGGTGTTCTCGCTGCAGGACGCGGCCCGGCTGGTCGCCGCACGCGGCCGGCTGATGGCGGCCCTGCCAGAGGGCGGCGCGATGATCGCCGTCGAAGCCACCGAAGCCGAGGTACGAGCGGTGCTCGACGGCGTCGGGGGAGCAGGCATCGCGGCGGTCAACGGTCCGGACGCGGTGGTGCTGTCCGGCGACGAGCAAGCCGTCACCGCGGTCGCCGCGACGTTCACCGGACGCCGGACCAAACGCCTGCGAGTGAGCCACGCGTTCCATTCGCCGTTGATGACGCCGATGCTCGACGAGTTTCGAACCGTCCTGGAAGGACTGTCCTACCAGGAACCACGGCTGCGCATCGTGTCCACGGTGACCGGTGACGTCGCCGCGGAAGGACTGCTGAGCGGACCGGACTACTGGATCAGGCACGTCCGCGACACCGTCCGGTTCGCCGACGCGGTCCGCGTGGTGGCCGACGCCGGCGGCACCAGGCTGCTGGAGCTGGGACCGGACGCCGTGCTGACCGCGCAGGGCGAACGCGTGCTGGACGGTGGTGACCAGGTGCTGACCGCCGCGTTGCGCGCGGGCCAGGACGAACCGCGCACCGCGCTCGCGGCGCTCGGCACGCTCTACACCGCCGGGGTGGTCCCGAGGTGGAGCGCGGTCTTCGGCGAGGACTCGGCCGTGGTCCCGCTGCCCTCCTACGCCTTCCGCCGCAGGCGCTTCTGGCTGGACGTCGACGGGCTGCCGGTGCCGGCCGAGGGCGCGGTGCCGCGACCGAGGCGGGCGGCGGCGGACGACAGCGCCGAGCCTGAACCGGCACCGGTCGCACCAGACCTGGCGGCCCGACTCGCCGGACTGGCCGTCCCCGAGCAGCGGGACCTCCTCCTGGCGCTGGTGCGAGAACAGGTGGCGGACGTGCTGGGCCACGACGGCGCGGCCGATGTCGACCCGGACTTCCCGTTCCAGGACCTCGGGTTCGACTCGGTGACCGCCGTGGAACTGCGCAACCGGCTCAACGCTCACGCGGGGGTGCGGCTGTCCGCCACCACCGTGTTCGACCACCCGACGCCCAGCGCGGTCGCCGAGCACCTGCGGGCGCTGCTCGCGCCCGGCGACGACCCGCTCACCGGACTGCGGACCGGCCTCGACGAGTGGGCGAGCAGGCTCACCGGCACCGAGCTCGAACCGGACGACCGCTCCGCCATCGCGGACCGGCTGCGTGACCTGCTCACCGCGCTGACCGGAGAGCAGGCGGTGCCGGGTGAGCTGGCGGCCGCCTCCACCGACGAACTCTTCGACTTCATCGACAACCAGCTCGGACGAGCGACCCACTGACGAGCCAGCCAGAAGGAGAACGCGCCCGATGTCCGATGACAAGAAGGCCGTCGAGTACCTCAAGTGGGTGACCGCGGACCTGCAGCGAACCCGTGCCCGCCTGTCCGACCTGGAGAACGCCAGAAGCGAGCCCATCGCGATCATCGGGATCGGCTGCCGGTTCCCCGGCGGTGTGACCGGACCCGACGAACTGTGGCGGCTGGTGGCCGACGAGCAGGACGCGATCACCGAGTTCCCCGCCGACCGCGGCTGGGACGTCGCCGGGCGGTACGACCCGCAGCCGGGCAAGCCGGGAAAGACCTACACCAGGCACGGCGGCTTCCTGCACGACGCGGCCGAGTTCGACGCCGAGTTCTTCCGGATCTCGCCCCGTGAGGCCACCGCGATGGACCCGCAGCAGCGGTTGCTGCTGGAGGTCGCGTGGGAGGCGGTGGAACACGCGGGCATCGACCCGAGGTCGTTGAGCGGCAGCAGGACCGGTGTGTTCGCGGGCATCGCCGCGCAGACCTACAACCAGTCGCTGGACCAGCAGGACTACGCGGGCTACCTGGCCACGGGCGTGGTCAGCAGCATCGCCTCCGGGCGCATCGCGTACTCGCTGGGGCTGGAGGGCCCCGCCGTCACCCTCGACACCGCGTGCTCGTCCTCGCTGGTGGCCATGCACCTGGCCGTCCGGGCGCTGCGCGCGGGGGACTGCGACCTCGCGCTGGCGGGTGGCGCGTCGATCACCGGCAGCCTCGACGGCTGGCTCGAGTTCAGCGCGCAGGGCAACCTCGCGCCGGACGGCCGCTGCAAGTCGTTCGCCGGTGCGGCGGACGGCACCGGCTGGTCGGAGGGCGTCGGCCTGCTGCTGCTGGCCAGGCTGTCCGACGCACAGCGGCTGGGACACCCGGTGCTGGCGGTGCTGCGGGGCAGCGCGGTCAACCAGGACGGTGCCAGCAACGGACTGGCCGCCCCCAACGGCCCTGCCCAGGAACGCGTCATCCGCGCGGCCGTGGCCGACGCCGGGATCACCACCGCCGACGTGGACCTGCTGGAGGCGCACGGCACCGGCACCACCCTGGGTGATCCGATCGAGGCGCAGGCGTTGCTGGCGACCTACGGGCAGAACCGGGCTGCGGACCACCCGCTGTGGCTGGGTTCGCTGAAGTCCAACATCGGCCACACCCAGGCGGCAGCGGGCGTGGGCGGCGTGATCAAGGCGGTGCAGGCCATGCGCCACGGCGTCCTGCCCAGGACCCTGCACGTGGACGAGCCGACGCCGGAGGTGGACTGGTCCACCGGCGCGGTGGAGCTGCTGACCGCGGCGCGGCCGTGGCCCGAACTGGACCGGCCCCGGCGGGCCGGCGTGTCGTCGTTCGGCATCAGCGGCACCAACGCGCACATCATCCTGGAACAGGCACCCGGCTCCGAGCCGCGTGCGCGAGCGCCGCGCCCCGCCGTGGTGCCGCTGGTGTTGTCCGCGCCCACGGACCAGGCTCTGCGCGCGCGGGCCGCCGACCTGGCAGAGCACCTGGCCGCGCGGGACGTCAGCCCGGCCGACGTCGGCTTCTCCCTGGCCACCACCCGGACCCACTTCGACCGGCGGGCCGCGGTCGCCGGCGCCGGCCGGGACGAACTGGTCGAGCGACTGCGGCAGGTGGCGGAGGACTCGCCGGACGCGCGGACCGGCAGCGGCCGGGCAGGCGGGCTGGCGTTCCTGTTCGCCGGCCAGGGTGGTCAGCACGCGGGCATGGGACAGGGCCTCTACTCCGCCTACCCGGTGTTCGCGCGGGCGTTGGACGACGCGATCGCCGCGCTGGACGTCGAACTCGACGGGCACGTCGAGCACTCGGTGCGGGACGCGCTGGTGCACCGCGACGACCTGCACGACCGCATGGTGTACGCGCAGACCTCGTTGTTCGCGCTGGAGACCGCCCTCTTCCGGCTGGTGGAGAGCTGGGGACTGCGCCCGGACTGGCTGGCGGGCCACTCCGTCGGCGAGATCGCCGCGGCGCACGCGGCCGGCGTGCTGTCGCTGGCCGACGGCGCGCGACTGGTCGCGGCCAGGGGCCGGCTGATGGACGGACTCGCACCCGGCGGCGGCATGATCGCGCTGGAGGCGACGGAGGCGGAGGCCGAGCACGCACTGGCCGGCGAGCCGCTGGTCGGTGTCGCGGGCATCAACGGACCGCGTTCGGTGGTGATCTCCGGTGACGCGGTGCGGGCCGAGGCGGTGGCGGCGGGATTCGCCGCGGCCGGCCGCCGGGTCAAGCGGCTGCGGGTCAGCTGCGCCTCACACTCCCCGCTGATGGAACCGATGCTGGCCGAGTTCCAGCGGGTGGCCGAGAGCCTGTCCTACGCCGAACCGCGCATCCCGATCCTGTCCACGGTGACCGGGCAGCCCGTGGACAGCATCGGCCCTGGTTACTGGACCCGGCACGCCCGGCACGCGGTCCGGTTCCTCGACGCGGTGACCGCACTGGACGCCGCGGGCGTGACAGCGCTGGTCGAGCTCGGACCCGACGGTGCGCTGACCGCCCAGGCGCAACGCGTCCTGGACGACTCGCCCCGCGACGGCCATCTGGTGGTGCCGGTGCTGAGGGCGGGCCAGGACGAGCCGCACACCGCCGTGGGCGCGCTGGCCGCCCTGTACGCGGCCGGTGTCGCGCCGGACTGGCGTGCGGTGTTCGGCGACACCGCCACCGTGGTCGACCTGCCCACCTACCCGTTCCAGCGGCGCCGGTACTGGCTGCCCGCCACCGGATCCGCGGTCGAGGCGGGCGATCTCGGCCTGGTGCCCGCCGAGCACGCGCTGCTCGGTTCGCTGGTGCAGCAGGCCGACGGGACCGGGGTGGTCTTCACCGGGCGGCTGTCCACCGCCGCGCACCGGTGGCTCGCCGAGGTGCCGGAGTCGGCCGACGCGGTCGTGGCCGACCTGGCGCTGCACGCCGCCGACCAGACCGACTGCGACCTGGTGCGGGAACTCGTCCTGCACAGCCCGCTCCGGCCGTCCGCGCGATTCGCCGCGGGCATCCGGCTGGCCGTCGAACCACCGGCCGGCCTCGGCGAGCGGCGGTTCACCCTGCACACGCGCGAGGACACCGTGGACGGCACGTGGGAACTGGTCGCGAGCGGCACGCTGGCGAGGCAGGTGGCGCTGGCCGAACCGCCGGCCGCCGAGTGGCCGCCCGCCGGCGCGGTCGCCGAGGAGGCCGACCCGGTGTCCGCCGCGCTGGGACTCACCGCCGTACTGCGGCGGGACGACGAGCTGTTCGCCGAACTGACCCTGCCCGCCGACCAGCTCGGCGCGATCGGTGGCTTCGGCGTCCACCCGTTGCTCCTGCACGCCGCGCTGCGCCCATACCTGGGCGGGTCCGAGCTGGTGCCGCGCGGCTGGCGCGGTGCCCGGCTGCACGCAGCTGGCGCGAGCACGCTGCGGGTGAGCCTCACCCCGACCGGCGAGAGCACGGTGGCGTTGCGAGCGACCGACTCCACCGGGCAGACCGTGCTCACCGTCGACGAAATCGACTTCGCCCCCGCCGCCGCACGCCGGGGCGGGGAGCGGGACGCGATGTTCCGGGTGACCTGGGTGCCGACGGTGCTGCCCAGCCCGGCGCGACAGCCCTCGTGGGCGACGGCCGCTGACGCACTGCCCGGCGACGCGCCGGAGGTGCTGCTGGTCGGGCCGTACCGCGAGGGCTCGCCGGACGACCCGGCAGAGGCCACGCACACCGTGCTCCAGCGCGCGCTGACCGAGCTGCGGGACCTGCTGACCGAACCCCGGCTCGCCGGCACCAGGCTGGTCGTGCTCACCGAGGGCGCGGTCGCCACCGGCGCGGGCGAGGAAGCGGATCTCACCGGTGCGGCGCTGTGCGGGATGGTGCGGTCCGCGCAGTCGGAGTACCCGGACCGGATCGTGCTGGTCGACACCGATCCCGGCGCCGACCGGGACACCGAGCGCGTGCTCGCCGCCGCGCTGGCCGTCGGCGAACCCCAGTTCGCGCTGCGGGAGGGCCGGGTGCTGGTGCCCCGGATGGCCCGGCTGGAGCTGCCACCGTCCCCGGCCAGCGCCTGGCGGACCGACGGCACGGTGCTGATCACCGGTGGCACCGGTGCGCTCGGTGCGACCGTGGCCAGGCACCTCGTCACCCGTCACGGCGTGCGGCGCCTGCTGCTGACCAGCAGGCGCGGCCCGGCCGCGGCGGGCGCGGCGGAGCTCGTCGCCGAACTGGAGGCTCTCGGCGCCCAGGTGACCGTGGCCGCCTGTGACGTCAACCAGCGGGAAGCCGTGCGCGACCTGCTGGCAGGCATCCCGGACGAGCACCCGCTGTCCGCCGTCGTGCACACCGCGGGTGTGCTGGCCGACGGCCTGCTCACCTCCATGACCGCCGAGGACCTGGACGTGGTGCTGCGGCCCAAGGTGGACGCCGCCTGGCACCTGCACGAGCTGACCGAGGGGCTCGACCTGTCGGCTTTCGTGCTCTTCTCCTCGGTCACCGGCGTGATGGGCACACCGGGACAGGCGAACTACGCCGCGGCCAACAGCTTCATGGACGCGCTGGCGGTGCGCCGCGGCCTGCGGGGACTGCCGGCGGTGTCGGTGGCCTGGGGCCTCTGGGAGGGCGCCAGCACCATGACCGAGCACCTGACCGAGGTGCACCTGCAGCGCATGGCCAAGGAAGGCCTGCTGATGCTTCCCGCCGACCTCGGCATGGCCGTGCTGGACGCCGCCGCCGCACAGCCGGAACCCGCGGTGGTCGGCATGCCGGTCGACCTGTCGGCCACGCGCACCCACCCCATGCAGCCGGTGCTGATGCGTGGCCTGACGAGGACCCGGATCCGGCCGGAGTCCGCGGCGGCGGATGTCGTCAGCAGCGGCGCGCTGCTGGACCGGTTGTCCGCCCTGGACGAGACCGGTCGGCGCGAGCTGGTGCGCGGCATCGTCCTGGACCACGCGACGGCGGTGCTGGGCCGCGACGAGCGCCTCGCGGCCGACCAGGTGTTCCAGGAGGCGGGCTTCGACTCGCTGACCGCCGTGGACCTGCGCAACCGCCTGGCCAAGGCCGTGCCCGTGCAGCTGCCCGCCACCGCGGTGTTCGACCACCGCACACCGGACGCGCTGGCCGAACGGATGCTCGCCGACCTGCTCGGCACACCGGCCGCCGACACCGGGGACGTCGACTTCCCAGCCGAGGTCGTCCTCGCAGCGGACGTCGTCGCGGCGACGCCCGCGCACCACACCGCGGAACCGGAGCACGTGCTGCTGACCGGGGCGACCGGCTTCCTCGGGTCGTTCCTGCTGCGCGACCTCCTGCGGCACACCGGCGCCACCGTGCACTGCCTGGTGCGCGGCGGCGACGACCAGGAGGCAGCGGACCGGTTGCGCCGCGCCGCCGAGCAGTACGAGACCGGCGTCGACCTGGCCGGCCGCGTCCGGATCGTCCGGGGCGACCTGGCCCAGCCCGGCTTGGGGCTCACCGAGGACGTCTTCGACGAACTGGCCCGCACCGCGGACGTGGTCGTCCACGCGGGCGCGCACGTCAACTGGCTGTACCCGTACGCCCAGCTGAAGGCGGCCAACGTGGGCGGTACCGAGGAGATCCTGCGGCTGGCCGCCCGCCACCGCACCGTGCCGGTCCACTACGTGTCGTCCACCGGTGTGTACGACCAGCGGCCCGGCGCGCACCTCACCGAGCTCGACCCCATCGGCCCGCCGGAGATCCTGACCAACGGCTACCGGCGCTCCAAGTGGGTGGCCGAAGGCGTGATCGGTCTGGCGAGGGAGCGCGGCGTCCCCGTCTCGGTCTACCGCGTCGACTCGATCTCCGGCGACCGCGAGCGCGGCACCTGCCAGACCCAGGACTTCGTCTGGCTGAGCGTCCGGGGCATGCTCGAAGCCGGGGCGGCCCCCGCCGGCGCCGCGGTCGCGTTCCACCCCACCCCGGTCGACTTCGTGAGCCGGGCCGTCGTGGAACTCCTCGGCAAACCGGAGAGCATCGGCGAGACCTACAACGTGTCGAACCGGGACACGCTGACGTTCACCGAGGTGATCGATCGGCTGCGGGAACTGGGTTACGACATCGCCGAGCTGTCGCAGCAGGAGTGGAGCCGGCTGGTCCGCCGTGATCCGGCGAACGCGCTGACGCCGTTGCTCGACGTGTTCGAAACCGCGTTCACCGGCGTCGGCGGCTATCCCGACATCGACACGAAGAAGCTGGACGCGGCACTGGCGGGCTCTCCGGTCAGCTGCCCACCGGTCACCGATGACCTGGTGACCACCTACCTGGAGTACTTCATCCGCAGCGGTTACTTCCCTCCACGCCCGCAGTCATCCGTCCACAGTGGATGACTTTCGGACATTTTCCCTTATGCGCCAACGGATTATCGACATTCGTACTTCGGCCGGTCCGCCTCGGCGGGCCCAGCGAAAGGTGGACATCGTGCAGCGGAACAGCAAGGCAGTGCTGATTGGCGGGCCGCGGACGCTCGACGGTGAGGTGGTCGAACTGGCGGACGGGTTCGACGTGAAGGTCCGTGTCCAGCACGCCGCCGGCCACGAGCACTTCACCCGCAGCGAGGAGAGCAGGCTGGTGGACGGGGAGCACCTGCCGGTGTTCACCTGGGCGTACCGGACGAAGATCGCGGAATGAGCCCTGCGGGGCTCACCCGCCTCACCCGTCGGCAGGCGTGTACACCACCAGGTGGCAGTCCCCGTGTTCGTCTGCGCCGAGCGTCACCCGCCGCAGCCGGACCGGGGTGCCGTCCTCGCGGCGGACCTCGACCACCGCGTCCGCGCCGTCGGCGATGCGTTGCCGGCGCCACAGTTCCCGGAACGTGAGGCTCGTGGTGCTCAGGTCGTGCACGAGTGCGGCCGCTCCTTCGTCGCCGGGAAAGCGGGCCGCCCGCGCGCGGAACTCGCCCAGCAGCAGTTCGGCCGTCTCCCGCCAGCGGTCGTGCCGTTCGGCGAACACCGGGTCCGTGAAGAAGTCGGTCAGGCGGTTGCGGTTCACCCGTACCCGCAGCACGTCACAGGCCTCGGTGTTCGCCGCCACGACGGTCCAGTGGCGGTCCAGCGCGTAGGCCGGGCCCAGTTGCCAGTCGTGTGTCAGCCGGGCGAGGGCCGGCGCCTGCCTGCCGGCCGGGACGGGGTGAGGCGGTGGGGTGCGGCCGGTCAGCCGGTACAGATGCGCGCGCTCGGCCGGGGTGAGTCTGAGTGCCTCGCTCACCGCGTCGAGCACCGCGTCGGAGACCTTGATGTCGCGGCCCTGTTCGAGCCACGTGTACCAGGACGCGCTGACTCCGGCCAGCGCTGCCACCTCTTCTCTGCGCAGTCCCGGCGTGCCGCGTCTGCCGGTGGACACCAGCCCGACATCTTCCGGTGAAAGGCGTGCCCTGCGTGAATGCAGGAACTCCCGGCGCATGGCCTTCTTCATCGGATTTTCGCGCAGGACCACCGGCATCCCCCGAGTCGACGTGGCCTATCTCCGGCCAGCTTATTGGTCGCCGCTCTACCTGGCCCGTGAGCGTTCAGCCCAGTCCCATATGATTAGCGTCACACTCTTTCTCAGGTGGACGGTAAAGGTTGTTCACGGTCCGTGATCGACCTGTTTTGACTGGTGGAGACGTTATGGATGATCTTTATGGTACTTTTGTGCTAACGCGATCAGAGTAATATGTTCGCGTTGGTGAATGATATATGTGCGCTCTGTGACGACTTCGGACGGATATTGATTTGCGTTCGTCCGTACGAGTGAAGGTGTTGTATCGCGCCTTTCGGCGTGTCTTCCTCGTCAATCCCGGGATTCGGCCCGCTCTTCCTGCGATGTTGCCGCGCGGTCGGCGCTCGTCCTACTTTCGAAGTATGAACCAGATGACTTCACGAACGCCGGCAGTGGCCGTCCGCAGACAGGAGTTACGCGATTTCCTGCGATCTTGCCGGGCCAGGCTCACTCCCTCCGACGTGGGGCTCGCGGTCGACGGCCGCCGCCGCACGCCGGGCCTGCGCCGTGAGGAGGTAGCCGTGCTGGCCAACGTCGGCCTGTCCTGGTACACGTGGCTCGAGCAGGGCAAGGACATCAACGTGTCCGAGCGCGTGCTCGACGCCGTGAGTCAGGCGCTCAGGTTGTCCCACGCGGAACGCGTGCATCTCTTCCACCTGGCCGGCCTGGCGCCGCCCACCAGCACCACCGAGTCGTCCGGCGACGACGTCGGAGGGCTGCGGGTGCTGGTCGACGGCTGGTCACCCAACCCCGCCTATCTGCTGGACCGCCACTGGAACATCGTCGCCGCCAACGCGGCGGCGCGGCGGGCGTTCAGTGTCGCCGCGTCGCACGAGAACTGCTTCCACGCGTTCTTCCTCGACCCCGGGATCGCCGAGTTCTACCCGCAGGAGGAGCGGCTGGCGCGTGAGCTCGTGGCGCAGTTGCGCGACCAGATCGCGCGGTACCCGGACGACCAGGGGCTGCAGCGGCTGGTGCTGGAGCTGTCCGCGTCCAGCGACCGCTTCGTGTCGTTGTGGCAGCTGCAGGAACTCGTCGAGACGCCGATGCGGTCGGTGTGGTTCCGCCATCCCCTCGCGGGCGTCCTCACCTTCGACCAGGTGGTGCTGACCCCGGCCGGCCGGCCCGACCACCGGCTCATGATCTACACCCCCGATCCCGCGACCGCCACGGCCGAGCGGCTGAGCTGGCTGGATCGTCTGGTGGTGCCAGTACCACGATAAGACGACACTGGTTGACTGCTCAACCGGTGAATAGGTTCGACACCGGGGTCATGCGTTGGCACTGGCGGCGCGCAACCAGGGGAGAAATCCGCTGGTACTGGTGTGTGTGCCGCCGCACCACCTCCCTCGATGACGCGGGCGCACGGTGGGTCCTCCGTCCGCGCGCAGACCTCCTCTGGCTCCGGCACGTCTTCCGACTGGCCGGCGCACGTAACTCTTCGGGGGAGAGGACGTAAGAAATGGTGTGGACCTCGCGTCGCCGGTCCGTCGGGCCGGCGACCGGATCCGCCGTGGCGGCGATCGGCCCCGCTTTCGTGGTGGCGGTGGCCTACGTGGATCCCGGCAACTTCGCGACCAACACCGCGGGCGGTGCCGCCTACGGCTACCTGCTGCTCTGGGTGATCGTGAGTGCCAGCGCGCTGGCGATGTTCGTGCAACACCAGTCGGCCAAGCTCGGCGTGGCGACCGGGCGGAACCTGGCCGAGCTCTGCCGGGAGCACTACCCGCGGCCGGTGAGCCGCCTGCTGTGGGTGCAGGCGGAACTGGTGGCGATGGCCACCGACCTGGCGGAGTTCGTCGGCGCGGCGGTGGCGCTGAACCTCCTGTTCGGCGTGCCGTTGCTGCACGGCGCGATCATCGCGGCGGTGGTGTCGGCCGGGCTGCTCGCCCTGGCGCCGTCGAGCCGCCGACGTTTCGAGACGGTGATCGGCGGGATGCTGGCGATCGTGCTGGCAGGTTTCCTGTACCAGGCGCTCGCGCTCGGGCCGTTGGACGGCCTGGCGGGCGGGCTGGTGCCGGGCTTCGCGGGGGTGGACAGCGTCCTGCTGGCCACCGGCATGCTCGGCGCGACGGTGATGCCGCACGTCATCTATCTGCACTCGGCGCTCACCCAGCACCTGCACTCGCCTGACGTCGCCGCGCAACGACGGCTGATGCGCGCGGCCAAGGCCGACATCGGTGTCGCTCTCGGCCTCGCGGCCCTGGTCAACGCCACCATGCTGGTGGTGGCCGCCGGCGCGCTGCACGGCACCGGAGTCGGCGAGTCGCTGGAGGAGGTGCACGCCGGGCTCGGCGTCACGCTCGGCGCGGGAGCGGCGCTGGCGTTCGCACTGGCGCTGCTGGCCTCCGGCCTGGCGGCGTCCAGCGTCGGCACCTACTCCGGTCAGGTGGTGATGGAGGGCTTCCTGCGCAGACGGATACCGCTGTGGCTGCGCAGGCTGCTCACCATGGCGCCGCCGCTGGCCGTGCTGGCGTTCGGCGTCGACCCGACGCGCGCCCTCGTGCTCAGCCAGGTCGTGCTGTCCTTCGGCATCCCGTTCGCGCTGGTCCCGCTGGTGTTGCTGGGCAGGCGGCGGGACGTGATGGGCGCACTGGTGAACAGCCGCGCGACGACGGCCGCCGGCGTGGTCGCGGCCCTGCTGGTGTCGGGGCTCAACGTCTTCCTCGTGGTCCGGGGACTCACCGCATGACAAGGGCGTACGAGATCACCAGGAGGACGGCAGTGGACTGGGCGGGAGGCTTCCCGAAGGTGCTGGACGGCAGCTTCGAGGCCTACCGGTGGGCGGTCGGGCACCGCGACGAGTTCACCTGTGCGGAGGCGGCGGCCGCACTGGGCCGCACCCTCGGCGAGTGCGAACGGATGATCGCGAACCTGCTCGCGCTCAGAATGGTCAGGCAAACGTGCGAGGGGCGGTACCTGCCGGTCGACCCCAGTGTCGCGATGAACACGATGTTACCGCTGGCGGAAGTGGAGGTGCTGGAGCGTCAGGCGGAGCTCTACCATTTCCGGGAGGAGCTGAGAAATGCCTCCGAACAATTCCGCGAAAACCGCTCCGGCTCGTCCGGGTGGGGCGTGGTGCAGGACGTCGTCGCGGTCAGGGCGCTGCTCAGGGAGGCGGCCACCAACGCCACCGTCGAGGTGCTGTCCATGCAGCCGGGAGGACCCCGCTCGACCCACGAGCTGCGCGAGGCGGAGGAGCGCGACCGGCGGATGCTGGCCAGGGGCGTGCGGATGCGGGTGCTCTACCAGCACACGGCCCGCTTCGACGCGAACACCCGCGAGCACGCCGCCAAGCTCGTCGGCGACGGCGCCGAGTTCCGCACCGCGGAGGCGCTGTTCGACCGGCTCATCATCTTCGACCGTGCCACGGCGTTCGTGCCTGCACCGGGGGAAGGGCCAGGCGCCGCGACGGTGGTGCGCGACCCCGCGCTGGTGAGCTTTCTGCACTCCTGCTTCGAGCACGCCTGGATCGGTGCCAAGGAGTTCGACACGCGGCGGGCGATGCCGGACGTGATCAGCGACGACCTCAAGGAGGAGATCGTCAAGATGCTGGTGGCCGGTGCGAAGGACGACGCCATCGCCCGCAGGCTGGGCCTGTCCGTGCGCACCTGCCGCAAGCACATCGGCCAGCTCATGCAGAGGTTCGGCGCGACGAGCAGGTTCCAGCTGGGCTACGCCGTGCGGGAGATGCAGCAGGACGACTCCTGACGAAAGACAAAGACCCGGACCCGGCAAATGGCGGGCCCGGGTCTTTGTCGTGCCCTCAGCCGGGGGGCACGTTTCCGGCTGAGGACGAAAAAGGCACTCCACAAGAGGAAGTGCAGCTTCATGTCGGGTGACATGGTGGAAGTCAGGTGGATTTCCCGTTTAGCCTCGGAATGACCGAAACGACGGAAGTTGGGGGCACAAAATGCTCGTTCGACGTGGTGGACATCTTCCCGTGCGCGACACCGGATGGGGTCGGCGGAGGTGATCGGCCGCCCCGGCAGCGCTGCCCTCACCGGCACGAACGAGGCGGACATCCGACCGAGGTGAGTCATGTGGTTCGAAGTGCTGGGCCCGCTCCGGGTCCACGACGGCGGTCACGAGGTGCGGCTCGGCGGCGCGCGCAGGTCCGCCGCCCTGGGCTGGTTGCTCCTGCACCGCAACGAGGTGGTCCCGGTGAGCAGGCTGATGGACGCGATCTGGCCGGCCGCAGCGCCGCGGACGGCCAGACAGGTCCTGCACAACGCGGTCTTCCGGCTGCGTGCCGCACTGGCGGGAGCACCCGGCCCGAACCCGCCACGGCTGTTGCGGCACGGTCCGGGCTACGTCCTGCACGTGGAGGAGGACCGGGTGGACCTCGCCCGCTTCCGCGCTCTGTCCGAGCGGGGCAGGGCGGAGCTGGCGGCGGGGCGGTGGGAACAGGCGTCGGACACCCTGCGTGCGGCGCTGGACCAGTGGCGCGGACCGGCGCTGGCCGACCTCGTCGAGCACGGCTACGCCTGGCCGGAGATCAGGGCACTGGACAACGCCCGGACCGCCGCCGTCGAGCTCCGCGTCGAGGCGGACCTGGCGGCACGCCGCTACCGGGACGTCATCGGCGACCTGGAGGCGCTGGTCGAGGCGGAACCGCTGCGCGAGAGGACGTGCGGCAACCTCATGCTCGCGCTGTACCGGAGCGGGCGGCAGGCAGACGCACTGGCCGTCTACCGGCGCACCCGCGCGGTCCTCGCCGGCGAGCTGGGCACCGAGCCCGGTCCCCGGCTGCGGGAGTTGGAGCGGGCGATCCTCACCCACCAGCTCGAAGCCGGCGACGGGCTCGAACTGCCCGGCGCTCGTGGGCGGCGCTGAGGAGCCCAATGGCCGTCTCACGTCACCGGGCGGGGTCGAACTCGGCGAACGAGCCGTAGCGGCCGCGGTGGAACACGAGCGGTTCCGCGGCAGGCTCGCCGATCTCCAGTGAGAGGACCCTGGCGACGACGATCACGTGGTCGCCGCCGGGGTGCTCCGCCTCCACCTCGCACCCGATGCTCGCGACCACGTCCGTCAGCCTCGGCCCGGACGGCGCCGGCGTCCACCGCACGCCCGCGAAGCGGTCCACGCCGCGCGCGGCGAACTGCCTGCTCAGGTGCTCATGGCCGCGGTCGAGGACGTTCACCCGGAACGCGCCCGCCGCCTGGACGGCCGGCCACGTGGACGAGCCGCGCTTGACGCAGAACAGCACCAGCGCGGGATCCAGCGACACGGACGTGAACGAGTTGCACGCCATGCCCACCGGACCCCCGAGCGGATCGGTCGCGGTGATCACCACGACCCCGGTCGGCAGATGCCCCAGCGTCTGCCGGAAACGCGTGGCGTCGATCGTCCCCACGTTCGTTCCCCCGTTCTTCTAGTGCGGTCGTGGGAAACGTTAATACCACCTTCGCCCCGGCGGCTGTGACCGTGACACCAAATGTTCGCGGTGAATTTGGTCCCTGGGCGCACCGGCGCTCACTCGGCGGTGTCTGCGCTGCTCAGCGGGGTGAATCCGTAGTTCTGGCAAGAAGTTCTCGACAACTCCTCGTCCGTCCACGGACGCGTTATCCGTGGATTAGTGACGTGTTATCGCGACTGCACAGAATAGGGGTCGGATATGGCAGGGAGACCCGCCCGTCCGGACCCAGAACGGGGGACACATGAGCGCACCGATCACCCGGACCGACGCCATCGCGGTCGTCGGCGCGGCCTGTCGCCTGCCCGGCGCGGACGACCCTGCCGGATTCTGGCGGTTGCTGGCAGAGGGCCGCAGTGCGGTGACCGAGGTCGAGCCCGGACGCTGGGCGGGAGTGGTGCCCGGCACCGACCGGTTCGACGCGGAGTTCTTCGGCATTCCCGGCAGGGCGGCCACCGTGCTGGATCCACAGCAGCGGCTGGTGCTGGAGCTGAGCTGGGAGGCCGTGGAACGGGCAGGTGTCCCGCCCACCGCGTTGCACGGCACGGCGACCGGCGTGTTCGTCGGCGCGATGGCCGACGACTACGCGCTGCTCGCCGCTCGCGGCGGCATCGGCGCGATCACCCGGCACACGCTGCCAGGACTCAACCGGGGCATGCTCGCCAACCGCGTGTCCCACCTGCTCGGCCTGCACGGCCCCAGCCTCACCGTCGACTCCGGGCAGTCCTCGTCGCTGGTCGCCGTGCATCTGGCGTGCGAGAGCCTGCGCAGGGGCGAGTCCGAACTGGCACTGGTGGCCGGCGTGAACCTCAACCTCGCACCGGACAGCACGGTCCGCGTCGAACGGCTGGGCGCGTTGTCCCCGGACGGCCGCAGCTACACCTTCGACGCCCGCGCCAACGGCTACGTGCGCGGTGAAGGCGGCGTGGCCCTGGTGCTCAAACCACTCGCGGCGGCCGAGGCTGACGGCGACCGGGTGCTGGGCGTGCTGCTGGGCAGCGCGGTGAACAGCGACGGCGCGACCGACGGGCTCACCACCCCGGACGCGCGGGGCCAGGCGGCCGTGATCACCGCGGCGCACCGCAGGGCGGGCGTGGACCCGGCCGACGTCGGTTACGTGGAGCTGCACGGCACCGGCACGAGGGTCGGCGACCCGGTCGAGGCGGCCGCGCTGGGCGCTGTGTTCGGGCGGGACGCCTCCCGCCCGCTCGCCGTCGGGTCGGTGAAGACCAACACCGGCCACCTGGAGGGCGCGGCGGGCATCACCGGCCTGCTCAAGGTGCTGCTGTCGCTGGCGAACGGCGGCTTGCCGCCGAGTCTCAACTTCGAGCGGGCGAACCCGGACGTGCCGCTGGACGAGCTCGGACTGACCGTCCAGCGCGAGTACCGGGAGCTGCCCGGTCACACTGTCGCGGGCGTGTCCGCGTTCGGCATGGGAGGCACGAACTGCCACGTCGTGGTGGCGAGCCCGCCGCGCACCCCGTCGCTGTCGCGCCTTCACCGCCGCCCGACCGCGGCGGCCTGGCCGCTCTCGGCGGCTTCACCGGCCGCGCTGCGCGGCCAGGCCGCGCGGCTGCACGACCACGTCGCCGCGGACGAGTACCTGCCGCCGCACGACGTCGCGCTGTCACTCGCGGTGGACCGCGTGCATTTCGGCCACCGAGCCGTCGTGGTCGGCGACGACCGGCAGGCGCTGCTCGACGGGCTCGCGGCGGTGCGCGACGGTGGTCAGGCGGCGGGGGTGGTGCGAGGCTCGCGCCGGGACGTCACCGGCGGCACCGTGTTCGTCTTCCCCGGCCAGGGCACCCAGTGGCCGGGCATGGCACGCAGCCTGCTCGCCGACGAACCGGTGTTCGCCGCCTCGCTCGTCGACTGCGCGGACGCGCTGGCCAGGCACGTGGACTGGTCGCTGTTCGACGTGCTGAGGGAACGGCCGGGCGCGCCATCGCTCGACCGGGTGGACGTGGTCCAGCCGGTGCTGTTCGCGGTCATGGTGTCGCTGGCCGCGCTGTGGCGCTCGGCAGGCGTGCGGCCGGACGCGGTGATCGGCCACTCGCAGGGCGAGATCGCCGCGGCGTATGTCTCGGGCGCGCTGTCCCTGGCCGACGCGGCTGCTGTGGTGGCGTTGCGCAGCAAGGCGCTCACCGGCATCAGCCGGGTGGGCGGCATGGCGTCCGTGCCGTTGCCGGCGGCCGTGGTGCTGGACCGGATCGAGGGTGAGCCGCTCGCCGTGGCCGCGGTCAACGGGCCGTCGTCCACCGTGGTCTCCGGCGACCGGGACGCACTCGAGCGCGTGGTCGAGGCCTTCCGCGAGGACGGCGTCAACGCCAGGACGGTGCCCGTGGACTACGCCTCGCACTGCGACCACGTGGAGGAGATCCGGGACGAGCTGCTGGCGGTGCTGGCCGGCATCCGGCCGCGCGCGAGCGAGCTGCCGTTCTACTCGGCGGTGACCGCCGAACCGTTCGACACCACCGGACTGACCGCCGAGTACTGGTACCGGAACCTGCGGGGCACCGTCGACTTCCAGGGCGCGGTGAACCGGGCCGTCGACGCGGGACATCGGACGTTCGTCGAGGTCAGCGCCCACCCCGTGGTGGGGGTGGGCATCGAGGCGTTGCTCGCCGAACGCGGCGTGGACGGCTTCGTCACCGGCACCCTGCGCCGCGACCACGGCGGCCGGGCCGCGTTCCTGACTTCGCTGGGGCGCGTGCACGCGAGCGGCGTCGAGGTGGACTGGCGCGCGACCGTGCCCGTGGACGCCCGCCGGGTCGAACTGCCGACCTACGCGTTCGACCGGCGGCGGTACTGGCTCGGCGCGGTGGCCGAGCCGGTCGCGCCAGACGGTGAGCAGGCAGGAGTCGAGCAGGCCGGCGTCGTGGAGCAGGCCGACGTGCCGGAACCCGGCCGAGCCGATCTCGAAACGTTGGTGCGGCAGACGGCCGCCGTCGTGCTCGGCACCACCGCGCCCGGCGGGATCGACCTCGGCCGGTCCTTCCACGACCTCGGCTTCGACTCGGCGGGCGTGGTCGAGTTCCGCGACCTGCTCGGCGAGGCACTCGGACGGCGACTGCCCGCCACTCTGACGTTCGAACGCCCGACGCCCGGCGCCGTCCTCCGTCACCTCGCCGGTGACGACTCCGCACCCGCGGCGGCCCCCGCCGTGCCGGTCGCCGAGGGCGAACCGATCGCGATCGTGGCGGTGAGCGGCCGGTGGCCGGGCGAGGCGCGCACGCCCGACGCGTTGTGGCGGCTCGCACTGGACGGTGTCGACGCCATCGGGCCGTTCCCGGACAACCGCGGCTGGGACGTGGAAGCGCTGTACGACCCGGACGGCGCTCCCGGCACCACCTACACCCGCCACGGCGGCTTCCTGTACGACGCCGACCTGTTCGACGGCGACTTCTTCGGCGTACCACCGCGCGAGGCCCGCGTCATGGACCCGCAGCAACGCCTGCTGCTGGAGTCGTCCTGGGAACTGCTGGAGAACGCGGGCATCGAGCCGGGATCGTTGCGCGGCAGCCGGACCGGGGTGTTCGTCGGCCTCACGCCCCAGGACTACGGGCCGCCGCTGCACCGCACGCCCAGCGGCCACGAGGGGCACGCGCTGACCGGTGGCACGGCGAGCGTCGCCTCCGGCAGGCTGTCCTACGTCTACGGCCTGGAGGGTCCATCGCTCAGCGTGGACACCGCGTGCTCGTCGTCGCTGGTGTCGGTGCACCTGGCGGTGCGGTCGCTGCGCGGAGGCGAATGCGACCTGGCGATGGCGGGCGGGGTGGCGGTGATGTCGTCACCCGGCATGTTCACCGAGTTCAGCCGCCAGCGCGGGCTGGCGGCGGACGGCCGGTGCAAGCCGTTCTCCGACCGGGCCGACGGCACGGCGTGGGCCGAGGGCGCCGGTCTCGTGCTGCTCGCCCGGCTGTCCGACGCGCGTCGGCTCGGCCTGCCGGTGCTGGCGCTGGTCCGCGGCACCGCGATCAACTCCGACGGCGCGTCCAACGGACTGACCGCGCCCAGCGGGCCCGCGCAGGAACGGGTGATCAGCGCCGCCCTGGCCGACGCGGGCCTGCGTCCGTCCGATGTGGACGCTGTGGAGGCGCACGGCACCGGCACCGCACTCGGTGACCCGGTCGAGGCACGGGCGCTGATCAAGGCCTACGGCGACCGGCCGGCCGACCGGCCGTTGCTGCTGGGTTCGGTGAAGTCGAACATCGGCCACACCCAGGCCGCCGCCGGCGTGACCGGCGTGATCAAGATGGTGCGCGCGCTGAGCGAGGGCGTCCTGCCCGCGACCCTGCACCTCGACGCGCCGTCCCGGCACGTGGACTGGTCGGAAAGCCCGGTGGAGCTGCTGACCGGCACCAGGACCTGGCCGGAGGTGGGCAGGCCGCGCCGGGCGGGCGTGTCGTCGTTCGGGATCAGCGGGACGAACGCGCACGTGGTGCTGGAACAGGCGCCGGACGCGACCGATCCGGCAGGAGAGCGCGCCCAGGTGGTGCCGCTGGTGCTGTCGGGCCGCACGGACGACGCGGTGCGCGAACTGGCCGCCCGCCTGGCGGATCACGTCGGTGCCCGTCATCCGGCCGACGTGGGCCTGAGCCTGGCGTCGCGGGCGATGTTCGACCGGCGCGCGGTGGTGGCCGGCCGGACCTCGGACGACCTGGTCGCCCGGCTGCGCGAACTCGCGGCGGGCGGTCAGGTCGGCGCGGCGACCCCCGCGGGGCTCGCGTTCCTGTTCTCCGGGCAGGGCGGGCAGCGCGTCGGCATGGGTTCCGGGCTGAGCGCGGCGTTCCCGGTGTTCGCCTCGGCCTTCGACGAGGCCCTGGCCGCGGTCGACGCCGCGCTGGAGGGGCACGTCGAGCGCCCGCTGCGCGAGGTGGTCGCGGACGACGCCGAACGGCTCGACCGCACCCTCTACGCCCAGGGCGCGCTGTTCGCCTTCCAGACCGCGCTGTTCCGGCTGTTCGACTCGTGGGGCGTGGCTCCGGAGGTGATGGTCGGGCACTCGGTGGGGGAGATCGCCGCCGCGCACGTGGCGGGCGTGATGTCGCTGGAGGACGCGGGACGGCTGGTGGCGGCTCGCGGCCGGTTGATGGACCGGTTGCCGGAGGGCGGGGCGATGGCCGCCGTGGAGGCCACCGAGGACGAGATTCTGCCGCTGCTGGGCGAGATGCTGGCGGTGGCGGCGGTGAACGGTCCGTCGTCGGTGGTCGTCTCGGGGCAGGAGCGGCGCGTCCGCGACCTCGCCGGGCACTTCCAGGGCGCGGGACGCCGGGTCAAGCGGCTGCGGGTGAGCCATGCGTTCCACTCGCCGCTGATGGACCCGATGCTGGCGGAGTTCCGTGAGATCGTCACCGGAATCCCTTACGCGGCACCGAGAATCCCGATCGTGTCCACTGTGACCGGTGAGCTCGCGACGTCCTTCGACGCCGACTACTGGGTGCGGCACGTGCGCGACACGGTCCGCTTCCACGCCGCAGTGTCCACTATGGACGTAGGCCGGTTCCTGGAGATCGGGCCGGACGGTGCGCTGACCGCCCAGGTGCGGCGGATCTCCGAGGACGCCGCCGTCGTGCCGGCCTCGCGGGCGGACCAGGACGAGGCGGTGGCCGCGGCCCGCGCGCTCGGCGAACTGTGGACCGCGGGTGTCGACTTCGACCCGGCGGCGGTGTTCGGCACGGGCGCGGCGCGCGTCGTGCTGCCGACCTACCCGTTCCAGCGCCGCCGGCACTGGCTGGACGCGGACCCCGGCACGCCCGCCGACGGGCATCCGTTGCTCGAAAGGACCGCGGAGCTGGCAGGTGGCGGCGCGGTGCTCACCGGCCGGCTGTCCCTCGCCACGCATCCCTGGCTCGCTGACCACGCCGTGCTCGGTGGCCCGCTGCTGCCCGGCACCGCGTTCCTCGACCTCGCACTGCGCGCCGCGGCCGACACAGGGTGCGCGGCGGTCGAGGAGCTGACCCTGCTGCGCCCACTGGTGCTGCCAGAGGACGGATCGGTGCGGATCCAGGTCGAAGCCGGTGAGCGGGACGCCGACGGCAGGCGTCCGGTGGCCGTGCACGTCCGCGCGGCCGACGGCGAGTGGGTCCGGCACGCCGAGGGCCTGCTCACGCCGGACCCGGTGCCGGCGCCCGCCTGGACCGACGTGCCGCCCGGCGCCGAACGACTCGACGTCGACGCGCTGTACGAGGACCTGACGGCACGCGGCTATGACTACGGCCCCGCGTTCCGCGCGCTGCGCGCGGCCTGGCGGCACGGCGACGAGCTTTTCGCCGAGGTGGCCCTGCCCGACGGCGTACCGGAAGGGTTCGCGCTGCACCCCGTCCTGCTCGACGCGCTGCTGCACCCGCTGGTGGGCGTCGGTGAGGGCGTGGCGCTGCCGTTCTCGTGGTCGGGGGCCGGGGTGGTGGGTGCGGTGGGCTCGGTGCTGCGCGCCAGGCTGACGCCGTCGCCGGACGGGGTGGCGTTGCTGGTCGCGGACGACCGTGGCCAGCTGGTGGCGTCCGCGAGGTCGCTGCGCCTGGTGCCGGTGACCGCGGACCAGGTCGCCAACGACCGGGTCCGCCCGCACGCCGTGACCTGGACGCCGGTGCCCGCGGCAGGCGCGGTGCCGTTCGAACTGGTCCGGCTCGGAGACCCGGTGCCGCCCGGCCGGTCGGTGCTGGTGCTCGACACCCGCGGCGCGAGGGTGGGAGGCGATGGCCTGCCTGCCGGGACGCGGGGTGTGGTCGGCAGTGGTGGTTCGCGCGCTGTGGCCGGTGGTGAGATGCCCGCCGAGACGCGACGCTTGCTGAGTGCGGTGGTCGGTGCGCTGCGGGCCGCGGCCGTGCACGATCGTCCGGTCGCGGTGCTGACCGGCGGCGCGGTGGCGACCGCGCCGGGCGAGGACGTGGCGGACCTGGCTGCGTCCGCGCTGTGGGGCCTGGTGCGCGCGGTGCAGGCCGAGGAGCCCGGCCGGGTCGTGCTGGTGGACGTGGACGACCACGGCGACCGGCATGTGGCGGCCGCGCTCGCCTCCGGTGAGGCCCAGGTGGCCGTGCGCCGCGGTGCCGTGCTCACGCCCCGTCTGGCCAGGGCGACCACGGGTGCGCCAGGACGGCCGCTCGACCGGGACGGCACGGTCCTCATCACCGGTGGCACCGGCACGCTCGGCGCGCTCACCGCCCGGCACCTGGTGACCCGGCACGGCGTGCGGCACCTGCTGCTCACCAGCCGCCGCGGGCCGGACGCGCCGGGAGCGGCCGCGCTGGTCGCCGAACTGGCGGAGCTGGGTGCCGAGGCCCAGGTGGTCGCCTGCGACGCGGGTGATCCGGACGACCTGGCCGCCCTGCTGGCGGGTGTTCCGGAAGCGCATCCGCTGACCGCTGTCGTGCACACCGCGGGCGTACTGGCCGACGCCACCTTCGACCGCCTGACCGATGCCGACGCCGACGCGGTGCTGCGGCCGAAAGCCGACGCCGCCTGGCACCTGCACCGGATGACCCGCGACGCCGACCTGGCCGCGTTCGTGCTGTTCTCCTCGGTGGTCGGGGTGCTCGGCAACCAGGGGCAGTCCGCCTACGCGGCGGCCAACGCGTTCCTGGACGCCCTGGCGCACCATCGGACGGCGCTCGGCCTGCCGGCGACCTCACTGGCGTGGGGCCTGTGGGACGAGGCGGGTGGGATGGCGGGCGCGGTGTCGGCCGCAGACGTCGCCCGGCTAGGCCGGCGGGGAGTCGCGGGCCTGTCCACCGCGCACGGACTGGCGATGCTCGACTACGCCCTCGACACCCCGGGACCGCTGCTCGTGACCGCCCGGCTGAACGCCGCCGGGTGGACCGCCGAAACCGGGTCGCCGCTGCTGGGTGGCCTGGCGAGGCCCGCACCCCGTCCGGCGGCCCCCGCGGGCGCGACACTGGCCGACGAACTGGCAGGGCGTTCGGCGCAGGAGCGGCGGGCGCTGTTGCTGGACCTGGTGTGCCGCACCGCGGCGAGCGTGCTCGGACACGACGATCCCGGCGCGATCCGCACGGACGCCGGTTTCCTGGACGACGGGTTCGACTCGCTGACCGCGCTGGAGTTGCGCACGCGGCTCGCCACGGCGGCGGGCACGCGGCTGTCCACGACGCTCGTGTTCGACCACCCGACCCCGGAAGCGGTGGCCGCGCACCTGGACGAGTTGCTGGCGGAAGAGCGGCCCGAGACCGGCGTGCACCGGATCGACGCCGCCGTGGACGCCGTGCTGGCCGATCCCGCCACCGACCCGGCGGACGTCGTCGCCCGGCTGACCGACCTGTTGCGGCGCCTCGACCCGGAGTCCACGGCCGTCGCCGAGCTGGCCGGGGCCTCCGACGACGAGCTGTTCGCTTTGATCGACCAGGAACTGCAGGCGCCGTGATGGTGTGCGGGTCCGCCGGTCGGGGGACTGCGGGAGCCGTGATGGCGTGCGGGTCCGCCGGCCGGAGACCTGCGCCATGACGGCATGTGGCACCGCCGGCAGGGAGCGGCACGCGCTCCCTGCCGGCGGACCCACGCGATCAGCGGGCGAGGGCGATCGCCTGCGTCGCCGCCCTGAACCCGGACTCCAGCGCACCCTCCACGAAGCCGGCCCAGCCGCTGGCGATGTCACTGGTGGCGAACGCGAGGCGGCCGTGCGGTTGCTGGATCGAGTAGAGCTGCGCGGTCATCTGACCGGGCTTGCGCAGCGCCCAGCCGCCGCGCGAGTACGTGTCGGCACCCCAGTCCTGCGCCCGGAAGCCGACCAGCGTCGTCCCCGGCAGCACCCGCTGCAGCGCGGCGTTCACGGCCGAGTGGCTGGTGACGTCGAGCGCGGGCAGGTTGTTGATCGCGAACATGAGCTGCCCGCCGTCGGCGGCGGTGCTGTGCGACACCACGGCCATGAAGGTGTCACCCTCGGCACCGTTGACGAGCACTGGTTCGGACAGGCCCCGCACGTGCAGCCACAGCTTCCGGCAGTTGCGCACGCCCACGCCCTGTCCGGCGGCGACGGACTGCACCGAGGGCAGGCCGGGGGAGAACGAGATGGTGCTCCACAGGTTCACCGGCACCGCCACCACGACGGTCTTGGCGGTGATGCGGGTGCCCGCGCGGGTGGTGACGGTGACCTGGCCGCCGCTCTCGCTGATCGCGGCGACCGGCGTGTTCAGCCGCACCTCGGCGTTGGCCTCGTTGAGGATGGCGCCGACCAGGCTCGACATGCCGGTCGAGACCATCGCGCCCTGCGCCTGGTACCAGGAGGCGGCGCTGTACCCGGCCAGCGCCCACCACTGCATCAGCGAGGTCATGCCGCCGTAGGAGCTGGAACCGCCCGACTGCCCGGCCGTCGTGCCGCTGAGCCAGCTGCGTTCCTCCGGGGTGAAGCCCAGCTGGTCGAGCCGGTCCTTGAGCGAGTACCCGTCGATCTGCGCCACCATGCTGCGGCGCAGCATCGGGTCGTGCGGCGCCGGGAAGTAGTCACGCGTTCCCGCGAACATCCGTTCCAGCAACGCACCCTGCCGCGTGGCCATCTCCTCGATCGTGAACGTCGAGAAGCCGCCGGGCGCGGGCATGATCGCCTGCGTCGCCGCGAGGCCGGTCGAGGTGGCGATCCGGTAGCGCTGCAACTCCGCGGTGACGAGCTGCTGCGCGCTGGAGACGTACTGCCCGCCCAGCTCGATCCGCTGGCCCGCGAACGTGTCGGTCCAGGTCCGGCCGCCGATGCGGTTGCGCGCCTCCAGCACCAGGGTGCTCAGACCCGCGGCGCGCAGCTGCCGTGCCGCGACCGCTCCGGCGAACCCGGCACCCACGACGATGGCGTCGTACTGCGTGGGCTTGGAGGACGGCTGCGCGGCCGCGGTACCCGTGCCGACGGCGGTGGCGGCGGCAGCGAGACCACCCGCCTTCAGCAACCACCTCCGGGACAACGCGCGATCGGTGTGCCCAGCCCCCATGTTTTCACTCACTGCTTCGTCCTCATCTCGACGGCGTTTCACTGGAACAGTGGAAATGCACTGGTCGTCCCTGGACGTGCCGCCGGTGATATGCCATAGTGATAGCTGCGTAGCCGGACGGACACGGAGTGTGTGCGGCAGGGTTGACCTGAAGCATATCGAACTGCATGAATGTCTGGTTCCCGCGTTGCCGGACGGCCCTGTCCGGCAACGCACGAAACGTGCACGCAGGTGGTTGAGCAGCGTAAATAGACGTCATGCCGTAGATGTGGCATGGCGTCGATGTTGTTCACGACCTGGTGCGGAGTTGATTTACCGGTGACGCGGAAATGCCCGGAAATGCGATCGGCAAATGCCGTCGACCGGCGTCACGTGAATTCGGGCGAATTGATCGCCGCGTTGTGGATGAGCCCCCTGGTAGTCGTTCGTCGATATTGGTGCTGATGCGGTGACTGCTCGGCTTTCCGGCCTCACCGCGTCCCCCTGCGGCAACAACCTCGTACCCCGATCGGGTGTCGAGGCATGTTCCAAGTGAAGCCGCCATCCGCGAGGCGGGCCATGTCTGAGGCGCGCTGATCGATGTCTCAGCGTCTGCGGCGGACGCCGGTCGAGACGATCAGTTCGAGACGCTCAGTCCTCCTCGATCTCCCGCCGCGCCAGCCGTACCTCCTCGAGGTCCAGCCGCCGCTGGATGGTCCGCAGGACGATGTCGTCGATGGCCGCCTCGTCACGCAGCCGCACCACCGTCGCCCGCTTGTGCCCGATCAGCTCCAGCCGCAACGCCGTGTACTCGACCTCGGACTGCGCGACCTCCTCGTCGCCGGCCTCCTTGGCGCGCCGGACCTCCAGGTGGTGTTCGTACTCGGCGAGCACCCGCTTGTAGACGACGTCGCTGACGCCCACCTTGTCGGCCAGACCCGGCAGCGCCTCGTAGGCCTCCTCGGACGCCGTCGCCTGCGCCAGCCGGAGTTCCTCGTCCAGCGCCGTGTCCTCTGGCAGGCGCGAGAACCGGATGATCGACGGCAGCATCAGCGACTGCACGACCAGCGTCAGCACCACCACGCCGGACGTGATCAGGATGATCTCCTCGCGGAACGGGAAAGGCCCGCCGCCGACCACGGTCTCGGGCACCGCCAGCGCGGCCGCCAGTGACACGGCGCCGCGGAACCCGGCTGCCGACGACACCAGCCGCTGCCGGGCGCCCATGCGCCGAAGTCGTTGCTGGGGACGGCGATCGATCGCGCGGATGATGTACGGGGTCGTGTAGCCCCACAGCAGCCGGGTTCCGGCCACGGTCAACGCGACCAGGCCGATCCCGCCGAACGCCGCGAGGATCTCGGATCCGTCCAACGACCGGATGGCGCTGTTCGCCTGGAGTCCGATCAGGACGAACAGGGCGCCGTTGAGCACGAACGTCGCGATGCCCCAGAACGCGGAGCTGACCTGGCGGGTGTCGGCGGGCACGATGCGCGGGCCGACGCGGGCCAGTGCGAGCCCGCACGTCACGACGGCGATCACGCCCGAACCGTGCACGGTCTCGGCGAGCAGGAACGCGGCGAACGGCGTGAGGATGCTGACGACCGTCTCGTGGATCGGGTTGTCGAGCCGTTTGCGCACCTGCACGGCGAGCCAGGCGATCGCCAGCCCGGCGACCGCGCCGCCCGCATAGGACAACAGCAGCTGCAGGCCGACCCGCCCGGTGCTGAACTGCTGCTCGCCGGTCGTGATGGCGATGGCGATGGCGTAGATCACCAGCGCCGTGCCGTCGTTGATCAGCGACTCCGCGCGCAGGATGGTCGTGGTCCGGCGCGGCATGCCCCTGGCGATCGCGGACACGGCGGTCGCATCGGTGGGCGCGAGGGCCGCGCCGAGCACCCACGCCGGGCCCCAGTCGAGGCCCAGCGCGTGGGCGACAGCGGCCACCGCGGCGGCGGTGGCGAGCACGAGCAACGTGCTGAGCAGCACGATCGGGCGCAGGTTGCTGCGGATCTCCCGCAACGAGGTGTTGAGGCTCTCCCAGTACAGCAACGCGGGCAGGAAGATCAGCAGCATCGCCTCCGGCGGCAGGCTGACCGACTCCAGGGCCGGCACGAAACCGAGCACCGCGCCGCAGAGGACGAGCAGCACCGGGGCGGCGAGGCGCAACCGTCCGGACACGACACTGCTCGCCAGGATGCACACGCCCAGCACCACTACGAGTTCAAGACCGAGCATGCGCCCAAGATAAGCGGCTCACGCGCTCAGCGCGTCATCCAATTCAGCCAGCAAACGCGACTTCGGGCGCGCTCCCACCATCTGCCGGATCGGCACGCCGTCGCGGAACAGCAACATCGTGGGCAGCGACATGACCTGGTAGTCGCGTGCGGTGGCGGTGTTCTCGTCGGCGTTGATCTTGAGCACGGTCAGGTCGTCGCGCTCGCGGTCGATCTCGTCGAGCACGGGCGAGAGCATGTGGCACGGCCCGCACCACTGCGCCCAGAACTCGACGAGCACGGTGCCGGTCCTCGTGCTCTCCGCGAAGGTGGCGTCGGTCAGCTGCACTGGAACTCCTTGGGTTCGGTCACGAGACAGGGATCCTGGAAGGCGAGCCTGGCCAGCAGGAACTCCCGGACCACCTGGAGCCGCTCCAGACATTCGTCCACCTCCGCGAGCTTGCGCTGGTAGACCTCCCGCGAGTCCGGGCACGAGTCACCGGACTCGTGTCCCGCGCGCAGGCACGCCACGAACGGCCGGGTGTCCTCGAGTGACAGGCCGACCGCCTGCAGCGACTGGATCTCCCGGACCAGCCGCAGGTCGTGGTCGTCGTACTCGCGGTAGCCGTTGGACGTGCGGTGTGCTTGGAGCAGTCCCTGGGACTCGTAGAAGCGCAACGCACGTGTGGTGGTGCCGGCTCGCTTGGCCAGTTCGCCGATCCTCATGCCACGAACGCTAAACCTTGACGCGCACGTCAAGGCAAGCTCGCGAAATATTCCCGTCCCTGCCCTCTTTCCCACCCAGTGACCGCTCCCGCGCCCACCCCCGCGACCCGCACAGAATGCAAGGACCCGAGGAGAGGGGGACCGGTGGGGTCACCACTGCACCTGGCCGTCGCACTGCGCGCGACCGGCGACGAGGCGTTCACCGCGAAGCACTGGGCAGGGCTCGTGCGCGAGGCCGAGGAGGCGACGCTCGACTTCGTCACGTTCGACGACTCGCTGGGCGGCGAACCCGGCCTCGACGCGGTGCTGACCGCGGCCCGCGTCGCGCCGCTCACCACCAGGATCGGCCTGGTACCGACAGCCGTCGTCACGCACACCGAGCCGTTCCACCTGTCGAAGGCGATCGCGACCCTCGACTACGTCAGCGAGGGGCGTGCCGGCGTGCAGCTGACGACCGCGCACGATCCGTTGCACGCCAAGCACTTCGGGCGCCGGGACAACCTGGACGACCTGTGGGAGGAGGCCGCCGACTACGCCGAGGTGCTGCGCCGCCTGTGGGACAGCTGGGAGGTCGACGCCGAGATCCGCGACGTCGCCACCGGCCGGTTCGTCGACCGCGACAAGCTGCACTACATCGACTTCGAAGGCCGCTGGTTCTCCGTCCGCGGCCCGTCGATCACGCCACGCCCGCCGCAGGGCCACCCGCTGATCGCCGCTGCAGAGCCAGGTTTCGCGGACATCGTGTTCGCGGACGCTCCGGGCGAGCGCGTCTTCCGCGACGTCGAGGGTGGCACCGCCGACCCGGACCAGCTGCTCGCCTGGCAGGAGGAAGGCTTCGCCGGGTTCCGGTTCCACCCGGAAGACCTGCGCGAGATCACCCAGGGCCTGGTGCCCGAACTGCGAAAGCGTGGCCTGTTCCGCACCGCCTACGAGCACACGACCCTGCGTGGCCACCTCGGCCTTGCCAAGCCCGCCAACCAGTACGCCTGAAGGAGCGCGAGATGACCAAGCAGATCCACCTCGCCGCGCACTTCCCCGGTGTGAACAACACGACGGTGTGGAGCGATCCGCAGGCGGGCAGCCACATCGAGTTCGACTCGTTCGTCCACTTGGCACAGACGGCGGAACGCGCGAAGTTCGACTTCTTCTTCCTCGCCGAGGGGCTGCGGCTGCGCGAGCAGGGCGGCCTGATCTACGACCTCGACGTGGTGGGCCGGCCGGACACGTTCACCGTGCTGGCGGCGCTGGCCGCCGTCACCGAACGGCTCGGGCTGGCCGGCACGATCAACTCCACCTTCAACGAACCCTACGAGGTGGCCAGGCAGTTCGCCTCGCTCGACCACCTCTCCGCCGGACGTGCCGCCTGGAACGTCGTCACCTCGTGGGACGCGTTCACCGGTGAGAACTTCCGCCGCGGCGGGTTCCTCGCGAACGAGGACCGGTACACGCGAGCGGAATCCTTCCTGCGCACGGCGTGGAAGCTGTTCGACACGGGGATCGGCGAGTTCCGGCACCAGGACCAGCACTTCGACATCAGCGGCAGGTTCGGGGTCCCGAGGTCACCGCAGGGGCGTCCGGTGATCCTGCAGGCCGGCGACTCCGAGGAGGGCAGGGAGTTCGCCGCCGCCACCGCCGACGCGATCTTCTCGCGCCACGGCACGCTGGAGGCGGGCCAGAAGTTCTACCGCGACGTGAAGGGCAGGCTGGCCAAGTACGGCCGCACGCCCGACCAGCTGGTGGTGCTGCCCGCCGCCACGTTCGTGCTCGGCGACACCGACGCGGACGCGCAGGAGAAGGGAGCGGAGGTGCGGCGCCAGCAGGTCAGCGGCGCCACCGCGATCCGGTTCCTCGAACAGGTGTGGAACCGCGATCTGAGCGCGTACGACCCGGACGGGCCGTTGCCCGATGTCGAACCGTTGATCGGCGAGAACACCATCGCCAAGGGGCGCGCGAGCGTGCGGATGTTCAAGGACCCGGCGGCCACGGTGCAGGAGTGGCGCGAGAAGGCGGCGGCCAAGAACTTCTCCATCCGTGACCTCGTGATCGACGTGAGCGCGCGGCAGACGTTCATCGGGTCGGCGGACAGCGTGGCCACGCAGATCAACGATCTGGTGCAGCAGGACGCGGCGGACGGGTTCATCCTCGTGCCGCACGTGACGCCGGGCGGGCTCGACGAGTTCGCCGACACCGTCGTGCCGTTGCTGCAGGAACGCGGGGTGTTCCGCGCGGAGTACACCGGCGAGACCCTGCGGGATCACCTCGGTGTCCGATAGTTGTTCAGCACGTGGACGTCCTTGCTCAGGCAATGGAGTGCTCTTTAACGTGAGTCGTGTTCTGCACAGTGCTCTCATCGGAGCGCAGGGAGGGGAGGGCAGGAATGGTCTTCGCTCTGTTCCTGTCCTCCCGCAGGCACATCGACCACGGCCGCGTGTTCAGCGCCGCCTGTACGGGCTGACCTCTCCGCAGAGCCCCTCCTTCCCGCCTGGCCTCCCAAGGACTCGCCATGCCCTCTTCCGGCACGCTCACCGTCGTGTCCTCAAAGGACAGATCCGAGGCTCTCGCCTCATTGCCCGTGGTCGCGGCCCGCCACCCGTGGCGGTGGGTCGGGGTCGTCGCGGTGCTGGTGCTCGCCGCCCAGTTCGTGCACGGCCTGGTCACCAATCCGGGCTGGGACTGGCCGACGTTCGCCCGCTACTTCACCGCCCAGTCGATCCTGACGGCCGTCGGCACCACGATCGTGCTGACCGTGCTCGGCACGGTCCTGGGGTTCGCGCTCGGCATCGTGGTCGCGGTGCTGCGGATGTCGCGCAGCCCGTTCCTGCAGGCGGTCGGCTGGACCTACATCTGGGCGTTCCGGTCGATCCCGCTGATCGTGCAACTGCTGTTCTGGTTCAACATCTCCTACCTCTACCAGCGGCTTTCGCTCGGCGTGCCGTTCGGGCCGGAGTTCGTGAGCTTCGAGACCGTGCAGCTGATCAGCCCGATGGGCGCCGCCGTGCTGGGTCTCGCGCTGCACCAGGCCGCCTACGCCGCCGAGATCGTGCGGTCCGGCGTCATCTCCGTCGACCCCGGCCAGCTCGAAGCCGCCGCCGCGCTGGGCATCCCGAAGGGCAGGCAGTTCCGCAGGATCGTGTTGCCCCAGGCGATGCGCGCGATCCTGCCGAACGCCGCGAACGAGGTGATCAGCCTGTTCAAGGGCACCTCGGTGGTGTCGGTGATGGCGATCGGCGAGCTGTTCTACCAGGTGCAGGTGATCTACGGCCGCAACGCGCGGGTCGTCGCGCTGCTCATGGTCGCGACCGTCTGGTACATCATCCTGACCACCCTGCTCTCGGTCGGTCAGCACTACGTCGAGCGGTACTTCGCGCGAGGAGACCGCCGATGATCGAGGTTCTGGGCGTGCACAAGAGCTTCGGCTCACTGGAAGTGTTGCGCGGGGTGTCGCTGGAGGTCGAGGCCGGCGAGGTCGTGGTGGTGCTCGGTCCGTCCGGGTCGGGGAAGTCGACGTTGCTGCGCACGATCAACCACCTGGAGAAGGTCGACAGCGGGTTCATCGCCGTCGACGGTGAGCTGATCGGCTACCGCAGGCGCGGCGACAAGCTGTACGAGCTCAAGGAACGCGAGGTGCTCAAGCAGCGCAGGAACATCGGGTTCGTCTTCCAGAACTTCAACCTGTTCCCGCACCTCACCGCGCTGGAGAACGTGGCGGAGGTGGCCGAGCTGGCCGACGCGCGACGGTTCCTGGACCGCGTGGGCCTCGCGGACAAGGAGAACGCGTACCCGCGCCAGTTGTCCGGCGGCCAGCAGCAACGCGTCGCGATCGCGCGAGCCCTCGCCACGCAACCGAAAGTCGTGCTGTTCGACGAACCGACGTCGGCGTTGGATCCGGAACTGGTCGGCGAAGTGCTCGACGTGCTCCGCGACCTCGCCCGCTCCGGCACGACGATGGTCGTGGTCACGCACGAGATCGGTTTCGCCCGCGAGGTGGCCGACCGGATCGTGTTCATCGACCAGGGCGTGATCGTCGAGGAAGGCACGCCCGGCGAGGTGCTCGATCACCCGATCCACGAACGCACCCGCGCGTTCCTGTCCAAGGTCCTCTAAGCACCTGACCAGAAGTCTCGTCCGAAACCTCACGACTCGTTGATGCCGAGCGCGTCTGCAAGTACCACCAACTCTTGATCGAATCGCCCTCAACTACACCCAACCGGTTCGTCACCCGACGAACCTTCGCCGTGTCCTCCGTCCAGAACCGCCCTGTTGGTAGTAGAAAAGTGCCTGTTGATGTTGAGTTGGCGGTACTTGCAGACGCCATCAGGCCGAACGGGCGTCCGTCAGGCGAGTAATGGACACAACTTCTGGCAGCCTGCTTAGAAGGAGATTGTTGTGCGCAAACCACTTCTCGCCGCGCTGGCCCTCGTCCTCGCCGCCTGCGGAACCGCCGAGAGCGAGCCGGCCGACGGCGGTGGCGCGCTGAACGTCAACCTCAGCCCGCAGCAGAACCGCGTCACGGCTCAGAAAGACGACAAGATCGCCGCGAAGGTGCCGGAGAAGTTCCGGACTAAGGGCGAGCTGACCATCGGCGGATCCGCCGGCACCGCACCACCGTTGCGGTTCTACGCCACCGACGACAAGACCGTGATCGGCGTCGAGACCGACATCGCCTCGCTGGTCGCCGACGTGCTGGGCCTCAAGCCGAAGCTGGAAGTCGCGTCCTGGGAGAACCTGTTCGTCGGCCTGGACAGCGGCGCCTTCGACGTCGGCCTGTCCAACATCACCGTCACCGAGGCGCGCAAGGAGAAGTACGACTTCGCCACCTACCGCCTCGACACGCTGGCGTTCGAGGCGAAGAAGGGCGGCACCTGGAAGGTGAAGGAGCCCAAGGACGTGGCGGGCAAGGTGATCGCCGTGACGTCCGGCACCAACCAGGAGAAGATCCTGGTCGACTGGAGCGCGCAGAACGTGGCGGCCGGGCTGAAGGCCACCGACATCAAGTACTTCCAGAACTCCTCGGACTACTACCTGGCCCTGCAGTCCGGACGCATCGAGGCCTACCTCGGCCCGAACCCCACCTCCGCCTACCACGCGGCGACGTCCGGGCAGACCGAGGTGATCGGCACCTTCTCCGGTGGCGCGTCCGTCCAGGGCAAGATCGCGGTGACCACCAAGAAGGACAACGGGCTCGTCGCGCCGGTGCAGGAGGCGTTGAACCAGCTGATCGCGAACGGCAAGTACGCCGAGGTGCTCAAACGCTGGGGTCTCTCGGACGAGGCCGTGCCCACCTCCGAGATCAACCCCGTCGGCCTGCCGAAGAGCTGAGGGAGCCCGTCATGCGGTTCAGCATCACCATCGACACCGACGACGAGGAAACCGCGCTCCGGCTCCTCGGCGCGTTGAAGGACGTGGGCCTGGTGGCCGCAGCCGAGGCCGTGGTGGACGACGTGGACGTCCGGATCCTGCCGCACACCCGGCAGGTGCTGCTCCGGGACGTGCCCGTGGAGCTCACCAGGCTGGAGTTCGAGCTGCTGTCGCACCTGTGCTCGAACCCCGACCGCGTGCACCGCCGCCGCGATCTCCTGGCATCGGTGTGGGGCGTCACCGACAACTACAGCGGTGCGCGCACGGTCGACGTGCACGTACGACGGGTGCGGCAGAAGCTCGGCGACGCCGCGGAGGTGATCCAGACAGTGCGCGGCGTCGGTTATCTGGTGGCCTCGTCCGGCCGGGTGCGCGTCGAGAGCACGCCGAACGTCGTCCAGCTCGCCGATCGACGGGCCGGATGACCGAAGAGGTCCACTGGACGCGACCGGACGCTCCCGAGGTCGCGGAGATGATGGCGGAACTGCTGCACGAGTACGTGAGCAGGTACGGACCCGCGGCGCGGCAGCGGATGGAACGCTTCCCGCACCACGAGCTCACCCCGCCGCACGGGCGCCTGATGGTGTTGCTGCGCAACGGAACCGCTGTGGCCGGTGGCGCGTTCCGGCGGTACGACGAGGAGACCGCCGAGCTGAAGCGGATCTGGACCCACTCGTCGTGCCGCCGCCAGGGCCTCGCGCGGAAGGTGCTGGAGATCCTGGAGGACGAGGCGGCGCGCCTCGGCTACTGCCGCCTGTACCTGACCACCGGGCCACGTCAGCCCGAGGCGCGCGGGCTCTACCTGGCGGCGGGCTTCACGCCGTTGTTCGACGTGACGGTCCCGCCGGCCGGGCCGCTGCCGTTCGAGAAGGCCCTGCGGACCGTTAAAGCAGTTGCTCGACCCGGAGGCTCGGTGTTGCATGCGGGACATCGAGCTTCGGGGGAGTGATCGAATGCAGGGCGCAGAGGTGACCGCGACGGACGTGTCCCTTGTGGACGAACTGATCCGCACGCAGTTCCCGGCCTGGCACGGCCTGCCGATCACCCACGTCCAGCACTCCGGCACCAGCCACGCGATCTACCGCCTCGGCGACGACCTCGCGGTCCGATTGCCCAACCGGGGCTGGTCGGACGGCCAGGCCGAGCGCGACGCGGCCGTGCTGCCGCTGCTCGCCCGCCATCTCCCGGTCGCCACGCCGGAACCGGTCGGACTCGGCGAACCCGGCTGCGGCTTTCCCCGCCGGTGGTCGGTCGTGCGCTGGCTGACCGGCACGACCGCGACGGTGGACGCGGTCCGCCCGGACACCGCGATCCGCCTGGCGGAGCTGGTCCACGCGCTGCAGGGCGTCGAGGTGACCGACGAGCGGTGGGTTCCTCATCGCGGGCACGCCGACCAGGGGAAGTACGACGACCAGGTTCGCGAGCAGGTCTCCGTGCTCGGCGGTGATCCCCGGCTCCTCGGGATCTGGCAGGACGCGCTCGACGCGCCGCGCTGGGACCGGCCCGGCCGCTGGCTGCACGCCGATCTGCACGGAGGCAACCTGCTGTTCACCGGTGGCGAGCTGAGCGGCGTGATCGACTGGGGCTGTGCGGGCGTCGGCGATCCGGCGGGCGACCTGATGGCGGCCTGGCTGTTCCTCGACGAACCGGGCAGGCGGCTCCACCGGCGCGAGCTGAGCCAGTTCGACGACGCCGCCTGGGCACGGGCCCGTGGCTGGGCGCTGCACCTCGCGGTGGCCGGTCTGCCGTACTACCGCGACACCAACCCGGAATTCGCGGCCATCTGCCGCCACACGCTCGACCAGCTGTGCCCTGGCTGGGAGCGGTAGTGGAGATCGGTGTGTCCCTTGTGGACGAACTGATCCGCACGCAGTTCCCGCGCCGGCACGGCCTGCCGCTCAGGAAGCTCGACCACGGCGGCACCGACCACGCGATCTACCGCCTCGGCGACGAGCTCGCGGTCCGCCTGCCGCTCATCGACTGGGCCAAGGACCAGCCGGCGCTGGACTTCGCCGTCCTGCCCCGGCTCGCGCCGCACCTCCCGGTCGCGGTGCCGGAACCGCTGGAGCTGGGCACACCGACCGAGCGCTACCCGTACCAGTGGTCGATCGTGCGGTGGCTGGACGGCGACATCTCCACGATCGACGCGGTCGGCCCGGACACCGGCGCTCGCCTCGCCGAGGTGGTCCAGGCGCTGCAGAAGATCGACGCCACGGGCGAACCGTGGACCACCTACCGCGGCCGCCAGGACATCTCCATCAGCGACGACGGCGTCCGCTGGTCGATCGCCCGGCTCGGCGGCGACCCGAGGCTCACCGCCCTGTGGGACGAGGCGATCAGCGCACCGCGCTGGGACCAGCCGCTCCGCTGGGCGCACGCCGACCTCCACAGGGGCAACCTGCTGTTCACCGGTGGCGAGCTGACCGGCGTGATCGACTGGGGCTGTGTGGCCGCCGGTGATCCGGCGGGAGACCTCATGACGGCGTGGCTGTTCCTCGACGAACGCGGCCGCAAGCTGTTCCGGCGTGAGCTCACCGAGTTCGACGACGCCACCTGGGCCCGTGCGCGGGGCTGGGCGCTCGAACTCTCGGTGCTCGCGCTGGCGCGGCCGGACACCAACCCGTTCGTCGCCGGCTTCTGCCGCCACGCGCTCGACCAACTACTGGCGGAACGCGCCGGGTGACGTGCCCGTCTCGCGGGCGAAGAACTTGGTGAAGTTGGTGGCCTCGCTGAACCCCAGCCGGTGCCCGATCGCCGCCGACGACAGATCGGTGTGCACGAGGAGCCGTTTCGCCTCCAGCGCGACCCTGGCGTCGATCAACGCCTTCGCCGACTGACCGGTCGCGGCGAGGCAGATGCGGTTGAGGCTGCGCAACGAGTAACCGATGCGGGCCGCGTACTCGGCGGCGTTGCGCGTCACGGCGAACGAGCGCTCCAGCTCCTGCTGGAACCGTCCGAACCGGCCGTCCACCTGCGCGGGGTCCGTGTCCGAAGGCAGCCGGGCGACGCGCAGCAGCAACGTGCCGAGCAACTGGCGGAGCAGCTCGACCGGCTCGTTCGTCAGCACGTTGCGGCGGTACTCCTGTTTGAGATCCTGCACGGCACGCGTGACGACCGCCTGCTCCGCCTTGGGCACGGTTCGCCGCACCGGTGCGAACGGGCTGAGCAACGGGCGCACGCCGTCCAGCGGCGGCGGGAACGCGGGGGTGAAAAGCACCATGAACGCCTCCGCGTCGCCGGCGGGCAACCGGAGTACCCGGCCGGGGCTCGCATGCAACAACGTGCCGGGTTCGCACGAGTGGTCCACGAAGTCGACCATGGTGGTGGCACGGCCCTCGGTGAACAGAAACAGCTGGTGGAAGTCGGTGCGGTGCACCTTCGTGAGGGTGTCGGCGGTCTGCCTGCGCCGCAGCACGGCGAGGTCGACCACCTCCAGACCGAGCGCGCCGCGGTCCGGGTTGCTGAAGCCGAAGCTGGCGAGCTGTCCACTTTTGACCATGGTGAGGCGTGATCCTACCTCGTCCGCGGCGCGCCGCTCAGCCATCTTTGGAGCCATGGACAACAAGGAACTCGTGCTCAAGGCCACCGGTGAACTCTTCGGCGACCGGGATCCGTCCGCTGTGGACCGTTGGGTCGCACCGGACTACCGCCAGCACAGCTCGCTCGCCGCGGACGGCCCCGAGGCGTTGCGCGGACTCGTCACGAACCTGCCGGAAGGCTTCCGCTACGAGCTGTCCCGCGTGATCGCCGACGGTGATCTCGTTGCGCTGCACGGCGTCTACCACGGCTTCGGGCCGGAGCCGCTAGTCGCGTTCGACCTGTTCCGGGTGGCGGACGGCAAGCTCGCCGAGCACTGGGACGGACTCACGCCGGTGGTCACCGAGACTGTCAGTGGACGGTCCCAGACGGACGGTCAGACCGAGCCCGCGAACGCCGACACCGAGCACTCCCGCGCGCTCGTCCGGGAGTTCGCCCAGCGCGTGCTCCAGGACGCCGACTACTCCGTGCTGACCGACTACATCTCGACCGAGACCTACCTGCAGCACAACCCCGAGGCGGCCGACGGGCTCACCGGGTTCGGTGCCGCCGCCGCGAAGTGGGCAGGGCAGGGCAGGAACCTCGTCTACAAGACGATCCACCAGGTGGTGGCCGAGGGAGATCTCGTGCTGCTGCAGTCCGAGGGCGAGTTCGGCGAACCGGTGGCGTACTGGGACCTGTTCCGGGTCGAGAACGGCAAGATCGTCGAGCACTGGGACGTGGTCGCACCGATCCCGGCCGAACTGCCGCACACCAACGGCCTCTTCTGACCGTGATCACCGCACTGCCGTTGCGCGACTACCGGGACGCGGTCGCACTGGACGAACCGTTCCACCCGCTCAGCGTTCACGACGTTCAGCGACGAGGACGACGACGCCTACCGGGAGCTGCTGTGACATTCGAACGATGGCTGGACGAGTCCGACCGGGTGCTCGTCGAGGCGGCGTTGGCGACCTACGACGTGGAGTCCGGTGAGGTGTCGGCGATTCCGTCGTGCCCGCGGTGCGGCGGCCCGGTGTTCCTCAACGTGCACAAGGGACCTGAGTACGTCCCTGATCACTACCTGCCGGACGGGCAGCGGTTGCGGGAGTGGCTGGGCGGCGACGGCCGGCTGCTGGTCGTCGAGATCGGGGCCGGGTTCAACACGCCGTCGGTGATCCGCTGGCCGGTGGAGTCGTTGGTGCGCGGCATGCCTGGTGCGCGGCTGGTGCGGATCAATCGGGACGACGCCGAGGTGCCGTCCGACCTCGACGCGCTGGCGGTCAGGGCCGATGTGACGGAGGTGCTGGCGTGAAGATCACCGGTGGCCGTGCTGAACATCCTGCGGCCGCACGCTGGTTCGTCCATCAGTGGATCGTGGGCGTCCTCGGCGGTGAGGGCCGCGGCATTCCGCTGATCACGACGTTGCTCGACCCGCACCGGCAGCGGCGGAGGCCATAGCACACCTGACCATCCGCGAACTGGCGTAATGCGCCCCGCCATCTGGGGCCATTCGTCAGGTTACGCATGTGAGAAAGTTTCACCACCCCTCTCGACGGCGCCCGCGGGTTGTGCGTACGGTGAGCGCGCACTACTTTACCGGCCAGTAGGAACCCAGCTGAATTCCTTTCTCCCCACCCCTGCAGGGTGAGGAAGTGAGCGCAGTGAACATGCCGTCGGAACGAGAACGGGTGTTGTGCCTGAGTCCGTTCAGCACCCCCAACCCGGCCCTCGTGGTCGCGGCGGAACGAGCGGGCGGGCTCGGTGTGCTCGACCTCGGGCCGAATGCCGCCGCTGATCTCCGCCGTGTCGCCGCACGCCACTCGCGCGCGTTCGGGGTGCGGCTGCATGGGCCGTTGACAGTCCCTCTTCCGGATGCGGTCGACACGGTCGTAGTGGATCTCGCCCGGTATGCCCCGAATGCGGCTGAACTGGGCGGACGACGGGTTCTCGCGGTGATCACCTCGGTGGCCGAGGCTGTTGCGGCGATCGAGTTCGGGGCCACCGGGTTGATCGCCAAAGGTGCCGAAGCCGGTGGTCGGGTGGGCGGTTCGCCTGCGTTCGTGCTGCTCCAACAGGTGCTCGCGTTGACCGATCTGCCGGTCTGGGTGGCCGGTTCGATCGGCCCCGACACGGCGGCCGCCGCGATCGCCGGTGGCGCGCGCGGAGTGGTGCTGGAAGGCCAGCTCACGCTCGTCGCGGAGGCTCGAAAACAGATTTCCGGCGAAATTGTGAACGCCGTCCGCCTGATGGACGGCGCCGACACGGTTGTGAACGACGGGTTGCGTGTACATGTTCGGCAGAACGCGCTCGAAATAGGCCAGGAAGGCGCGTTCGCCGAATTCAATCGTACGTCGTTTGGGACCGTCGGAGGCGTCGTAGGCGCGATTCAGAGGGGGATTCAAGACAATCTCACCCTGGCGGGTGAGCACCGCTCGATCCGGGCCGCCGGGCCGTTCTGCGACCGCGTGCCCGGCCTGCGCTACCCGATCGCGCAGGGCCCGATGACCCGCGTCAGCGACCAGCCCGCGTTCGCCGCGGCCGTCGCAGAAGGGGGCGCGCTGCCGTTCCTCGCGCTCGCGTTGATGGAGGGTCCGGCGGTCCGCGAACTCCTGGAGAGCACCGCCGCGAAGCTCGGTGATCGGCCGTGGGGCGTGGGGCTCCTGGGCTTCGCGCCGCCCGAGTTGCGGGCGAGGCAGATGGCGGCCGTGCTGGCGGTCCGGCCTCGGTACGCGATCGTCGCCGGCGGCACGCCCGCGCAGGCACGCGAGCTGGAGGACGCCGGGATCGAGGCGTTCCTGCACGTACCGTCGCCCGCGTTGCTGCGCCGGTTCCTCGACGAGGGCGCGCGGAAGTTCGTCTTCGAGGGCTCGGAATGCGGCGGGCACACCGGCCCCCGGTCCAGCTTCACGTTGTGGCAGCAGCAGGTGGACGTGTTGCGCGGGCGTAAGACGGATGTTGCTGACGTCACTGTGTTGTTCGCCGGTGGCATTCACGACGCCCGCTCGGCCGCGATGATCTCCGCGCTGACCGCACCGATCGCGGCGCGGGGTGCGGCGGTCGGCGTGCTCGTCGGCACGGCCTACCTGTTCACCGAGGAAGCCGTCACGCACGGCGCGATCCAGCCGGTGTTCCAGCAGGTCGCGATCGAGTGCGAGGACACCGCGTTGCTGGAGACCTCGCCCGGCCACGCGGTCCGGTGCGCGCAGACGTCCTATGTGGACACCTTCGAGCAGGCGCGGGCCGAACTCGCCGGCCTGCCGAAGCAGGAGAGCTGGGAGCGGCTCGAACAGCTCAATCTCGGCCGGCTCCGGCTCGCCAGCCGCGGTCTCGTCCGCGACGACGAAGGCCTGAAAGAGGTCGGCGAGGACGAACAGCGCCGTGAGGGCATGTTCATGATCGGCCAGGTCGCGACGTTGCGGTCGGACCGCACCACGATCGCTCAGTTACACGAGGACATCGTTTCCGGCCTGCTGCCGGAGACCAGCTCGGAAACCGTTGCGCGGGAGCCGTTGGACGTCGCCATCGTCGGCATGGCGGCGATCATGCCGGGTGCTCGGGACGTGGCCGAGTTCTGGGCGAACGTGCTGGCGGGCACCGACTCCATCACCGAGATCCCGCCGGACCGCTGGTCGCCCGAACGCTACGGCAGCCCGTTCAGGTGGGGCGGGTTCATCCCGCGCACGGCGTTCGACCCGCTCGCCTACGGCATCCCGCCCGCGTCGCTGACCTCGATCGAACCCGCGCAGCTGCTGGCGCTGGAAGTCTCGGCGCAGGCGTTGAAGGACGCCGGCTACGCGACGCGGGTGTTCGACCGCGAACGCACGTCGGTGATCTTCGGCGCCGAGGCCGGCGCCGACCTCGCGAACGCCTACACGGTCCGCACCGCGTTGCCCGCCTTGGGAATCCGCGACCTGGACGACCACCTGCCCGCGCTGACCGAGGACTCGTTCCCCGGTGTGCTCGGCAACGTGATCGCCGGCCGGGTCGCGAACCGGCTCGACCTCGGCGGCGCGAACTACACGGTCGACGCGGCCTGCGCGTCCAGCCTCGCGGCGCTCGACGTGGCGTGCAAGGAACTCGTCGGCGGCACCAGCGACATGGTGTTGTGCGGCGCGGTCGACCTGCACAACAGCGCGCACGACTACCAGATGTTCGCTTCGGTCAAGGCGTTGTCCGCCAAGGGCCGTTGCGCCACGTTCGACTCGGCCGCGGACGGCATCGCGCTGGGCGAAGGTGTCGCCGCCGTGGTGCTGAAGCGGCTGGCTGACGCGGAACGGGACGGCGACCGGGTCTACGCGGTGATCAAGGGCATCGGCGCGTCCAGTGACGGCCGGTCGCTGGGCCTCACCGCGCCACGTCCGGAGGGGCAGCAACGGGCGTTGCGTCGTGCGTACGCCTCAGCGGGTTTACCGGTGACGTCGGTTGGGATGGTTGAGGCTCACGGCACTGGAACCGTGGTGGGCGACCGGACCGAGCTTGCTTCCTTGACCGAGATGTTCTCCGGCGTCGAGGCGGGCACCTGCACGATCGGCTCGGTGAAGTCGCAGATCGGGCACACCAAGTGCGCGGCTGGCCTCGCGGGCGTGATCAAGGCGGCGCTCGCCGTGCACACCGGGTTGCGGCCCGGCACGTTGCACGTCAAGCAGCCCAACGCCTTCTGGGACGCGCGGACCAGCCCGTTCTCGTTCGGCCACCGCACGTGGGCGAGCAGGAACCGGGTCGCGGGCGTGAGCGCGTTCGGGTTCGGCGGCACCAACTTCCACACCGTCCTCGCGGGCTATACCGGTGCTGACGAACCACGCCACGGGCTGACTCGCTGGCCGGCCGAGCTCTTCCTGGTTCGGGGCGATGATCAGGCTGCGGCACAACGAGAAGCGGCCCGGTTGAGCGCACTTGTCGATGAGCGCACGCCGTTGCGTTCGCTGGCCGCGGCGTGCGGTGACGGCATGGTTCAGGCGGCGTTCGTGGTGAGCGACCACGACGGCTTGCGGAAGGCGCTCGCGGACGTCGAGGCGTGGCAGTCGTCCGAGGTCGTGCGCCTGCGTTCCGGCGAACGACCGAAGATCGCGTTCCTGTACCCCGGCCAGGGCAGCCAGCGGCCGGGCATGTTGCTCGACCTGGTCACGGCCTTCCCGCGGCTGCAGGACTTCGTGGACGCCCGGTACGAACGGGTGATGTACCCGCCGGCCGCGCTCACGCCCGACGACGCGTCGAGGCAACGCGCGGAGATCACCGACACCCGCAACGCCCAGCCGACGCTCGGCATCGCGGGCCTGATGGTCACCGCGCTGCTGGAATCCGTCGGGGTGCGGCCGGATCTGGCCGGTGGCCACAGCTACGGCGAACTGGTCGCGCTGGCGGCGGCCGGCGCGTTCGGGCCGGCAGAACTGCTGTCGCTCAGCGCGGCACGGGCCGAGGCGATGCTGGCCGCAGTGGGCGAGGACCCCGGCACGATGGCCGCGGTGTCCGCGCCGCTGGCCGCGGTCGAGGCGTTGCTGCCGGCGGATGTCGTGGTGGCCAACCACAACGCGCCCGAGCAGGTCGTGATCTCCGGTGCGACGGCCGCGGTGTCGAACGCCGTCGAGGTGCTGCGGGCCGCCGGGCTGAGCGTGAAGAGCATCCCGGTCGCCGCCGCGTTCCACAGCCCGCTGATGGCGGGTGCCCGGGACCGGTTCGCGGCCAGTCTCGCGGCCGTTTCCCTTGGTGAGACGCATTTCCCGGTGTGGTCGAACGTGTCCGCTGCCCCGCACACGGACGTGCGCGACGGCCTGTCCGCACAGCTCGCGGGCCGGGTGCGGTTCGTGGACCAGATCGAGTCGATGTACGCGGCGGGCGCGCGGATCTTCGTCGAGGCCGGCCCAGGCGGCGTGCTGACGTCGTTGGTCGGCAAGACCCTCGGCGACCGGCCGCACCAGGCGTTGCGGTGCGACGACCACGTGACGTTCCTGCGCACGCTCGCGGAACTCGCGGTCGCCGGCGTCGAGGTGGACGCCGCGCCGCTGTTCGAGGACAGGGCCGAACCCGCCACGGTCGTGCCACCGCGGCCGGGCTGGTACGTGGATGGAGGTCTCGTGCGGGACGCGAACGGCGACGCACTGCCCGGCGGGCTGCGGCCCGCGACGGAGTTCCCGACCCTGCGAGTCGGCTCGGGGCTGGGGCGCGACGAGATCATCGAGAAGTTCCTGGACGGCATGCGCGACGCGGTCAGCGCCCAGCGCGATGTCCTGCTGAGCTACCTCGGCAACGCACCCGCTGCTCCAGCGCCGATGCCGGTGCTCGAACAGGCCGCTCCCGTCCCGGTCGCCGCGGCCAAGCCGCAGGAGGACGTGGGTACGGTCGTGTTGCGGACGATCAGCACGCGCACGGGTTACCCGGTCGAGATGTTGCAGCCAGGCCTGGATCTGGAAGCGGATCTGTCGATCGACTCCATCAAGCGGACCGAGATCGTCGGCGAGCTGGTGGCGGAACTGGGCGCCTCCGGATCGGTGGACGAGCTCGCCCAGCTCAAGACGATCGAAGGGATCGTCGGCTGGTTCGGCGCGGCGGAACTGGCGTCTGCAAGTACCACCAACTCGCGGCTGGTAGTACTTGCAGACGCACCAGGCACACCGGCACGGGACGTGCGGGCGGTCGTGTTGCGGACGATCAGCACGCGCACGGGTTATCCGGTGGAGATGTTGCAGCCGGGCCTGGACTTGGAAGCGGACCTGTCCATCGACTCCATCAAGCGCGCCGAGATCGTGGGCGAGCTGGCCCAGGAGCTCGGTGCCACGGGCGCGGTCGAGGAACTGGCCCAGTTGAAGACGATCGACGGGATCGTCGGCTGGTTCGGAGCACCTGTCACGCCGAAGACGACCGGTCGTCTCGTCCGGCTCGTGCCGCAGGTCGTGGCCGCCGAGCCGGCGGCACCGGTCGACCTGACCGGCAAGACCGTGCTGATCATCGACGACAACGGCATCGGCCTGGAGCTCGCGGACCTCATCGAACGGCACGCGGTCCGTCCGCGCATCGAGCAGGTGCTGCCGGACGACCTGGGCGGGATCGACGTCGTGGTCAGGCTCGGGGCACGGTTGCCCGAGGCGTTCAGCGAAGTCAAGGCGTGCGTGACCAACGGCGTGAACCTGCTCGTGGTGACCACTGGCGGTGGCACGTTCGGCTTCGACCACACCCCGGACGAGCTGCCCGCGGACATCGGTCTGCACGGCCTGATCCGCACGGCCGCGCTCGAGTACCCGGACCTCGTGGTGCGCGCGGTCGACGTGAACTCCAAGGAGAGTCACCGCGACATCGCCACCGCGTTGCTCGCCGAGATCGGCCCGGGACCGGCGGTCGTCGGCTACCAGGCGGGCAGGCGGCAGGTCATCGAGGCGGTGCCGGCGGAACTCGCCAACGGCAGCCTCGACCTGGACGCGGACAGCGTGGTGCTGCTGACCGGTGGCGCCCGTGGCATCACGGCACTGGTCGCGACCGAGCTCGCCGAACGCACCGGCTGTCACATCGAGTTGATCGGCCGCACCCCGATCGCGGCGGAGGACCACCGGCTCAGCCACGCCACGACCGAGCCCGAGCTCGTGAAGGCGCTGTTCGAGCTGGGCGAGAAGGAGAACGTGCCGGCCAAGGCGCGTAAGGTGCTCGCCGAACGTGAAGTCCGTCAGACCATGGAACGGTTGCGCGCCAAGGCATCGAGCGTGCGCTACCACGAGTGCGACGTCACCGACACCGAGGCCGTCGCGAAGATCCTCGACGACATCAAGGTCAGGTTCGGCCGGATCGACGGTGTCGTCCACGGCGCGGGCGTGCTGGACGACAAGCTGATCGAGGCCAAGACGCAGGAGTCGTTCGACCGGGTCTGGGCCACGAAGGTGAACGGCGCCAAGGCGTTCGACGAGGGCTTCCTCGTGCTGTTCGGCAGCGTCAGCGGGGTGTTCGGCAACCGCGGCCAGGCCGACTACTCGGCGGCGAACGACGCGCTGGACCGGATGGCGAGGTTCTGGGGCGTGCAACGGAAGGTCGTCGCTGTCGACTGGGGTCCCTGGGCCGGCGCGGGCATGGCGGCCGGGCTCGCGGACGAGTACGGGCGCCGGGGCATCCCGCTGATCGAGCCGCGGCAGGGTGTGGACGCGCTGCTGAACGAGATCGGGAACGGTGCGGACGTGCAGGTGGTCTACCGATGGGAGGCATAGCGATCGTCGGGATCGGCGCCGTCTTCCCCGGTGCCCCCGATGCCACGACGTTCTGGCGCAACATCGTCAGCGGCGTCGACGCCATCGGGCAGATCCCGCCCGGCCGCTGGGATCCGGCCACCTACTACGACCAGGGCAGCACCAGCGGCGACCGGTTCTACTGCCGCAGGGGCGGGTTCGTCGACGACCTGGCGGAGTTCGACCCGACCAGGTTCGGCATCATGCCGTCCACAGTGGACGGCGCGGAACCCGACCAGCTGCTCGCCCTCGCCACGGCGGCGGAAGCCATCGCGGACGCGGGCGGCGAGGCAACGCTTCCCTCGCGTGACCGGGTCGGCGTGGTCGTCGGGCGCGGCGGTTACCTCACGCCCGGCTGTGCGCGCCTCGACCAGCGGGTGCGGCTCGCCGACGAGGTCGTGTCGGTGGTCCGCGATCTTTTCCCGAACCTGGCCGGCACGGAGCTGAACAACGTCCGCCAGGCCATCAAGGACCGGCTGGGCCCGGAGCAGCCGGAATCGTCGATCGGCCTGGTGCCGAACCTCGCGGCGTCGCGGATCGCCAACCGGTTCGACCTGAAGGGCACCGCCTACACCGTCGACGCGGCCTGCGCGTCCGGCCTGGTCGCCGTCGAACACGCCGTCCGCGAGCTCCAGGAGGGCCGCGCGGACGCCATGCTCGCCGGGGCCGTGCACGTCTGCCACCACCCGACGTTGTGGAGCGTCTTCACCCAGCTCAGGGCGTTGAGCCCGAGCGAGCGCATCCGGCCGTTCGACGCGAGCGCGGACGGCACGCTGTTGTCCGAGGGCGTCGGCATGGTCGTGTTGAAACGACTGGAAGACGTCGGCGACGAACGCGTCTACGCGGTGATCCGCGGCATCGGCACCGCCAGCGACGGCCGGGCGACCAGCATGATGACGCCCAACCCCGAGGGCCAGCTCCTTGCCGTGCAACGGGCCTGGGCCAGCGCTGAGCTCGATCCTCACCACGACGCTCCCGGCCTGATCGAGGCGCACGGCACCGCGACGCCCGCCGGTGACGCCGCCGAACTGTCGACGATGATCAACGCGTTCGGCGCGGAGGGCGACGAGATCGGCATCGGCACGGTCAAGTCGATGATCGGCCACGCGATGCCGGCCGCCGGCATGGCCGGCCTGATCAAGGCCGCCCTCGCGCTGCACCACAACACGTTGCCGCCGACCCTCCACGTCGAGAACCCGCACTCGGCGCTCGCGGGCACCAGGTTCACCCCCGTGCACGAGGCACGCGAGTGGACCGGGCCGCACCGCGCGGTCGTGAACGCGTTCGGGTTCGGCGGGATCAACGCGCACGCAGTCCTCGACGGCCACACGGTCGCCAAGCCGCGCAAGCCGGTCATGACCTTCGCCGCCGACACCGCGGACGAACTGGCCAAGGCGCTCAAGGAACGCCGCACGTCCAGCGCCGACCGCGCGTTCCGGCTCGCCATCGGCAACCCGGACGACCGCAAGCTCAAGCTCGCCGAACGCGTGCTCGCCCAGGGCAAGGCGTGGCCGGGCCGCCACGACATCTGGTTCGCCCCGCAACCGTTGCTGACCAGCACGGACCAGGTCGCGTTCCTGTTCCCTGGCTTCGAGCGCGAGTTCAGCGGCGAGGTCGTCGAGCACGCCGTGCGGCTGCTGCAGGACGGCCGCCGCGTCGCCCGCGAACTGATGGCGCTCGGCATCACGCCCGGCGCGCTCGCCGGGCACAGCATGGGCGAGTGGACCGCGATGGTCGTCGGCGGCATCTACCCGACGATCGACGAGTTCGTCTCGGCACTCGGCCCCGGCGCGGTCGCGGTCGTCGACATCGCTTACGCCGCACTGGGTTGCTCCGCCGACACCGCCGAGCAGCACCTCGTCGAGGGCGTGACGATCAGCCACGACAACTGCCCGCACCAGTCGGTGATCTGCGGCCCGATCGACCGCCTCGAACAGGTCCTCGTCACGTTGAAGGCCAACGGCGTGATGGCCCAGCTCATGCCGTTCCGCACCGGCTTCCACACCCCGGCGCTCGCCCCGTATCTCGGGCAGGCCAGGGAAACGCTCGACCAGCTGCCGGTCCGCGCCTCGGACATCCCGGTGTGGTCGGCGAACTCCCTCGAACCGATGGCCGTCGACGAGGTCCGCGAACTGGTCCTGCGCCACCTGGTCGAACCGGTCAGGTTCCGGCCGCTGCTGGAACGCCTGCACCAGTCGGGTTTCCGGGCGTTCGTCCAAATCGGACCGGGCAGTGTGCAGGGGTTCGTCAGCGACACGCTCAGCGACCGCCCGCACCTCGCCGTGAACGCCGACATCGCACCAGAGGCGCTGTGGGCGTTCGGGCTCAAGCGCGGCACGGCGCACAAGGTCAAGCTCCGGCTCGGCACGCCCAGGATCAAGGTCGACCCGCTGGGCACCGAACCCGTGCTGGTCGCCGACGACAGCCCGATGTCGGCCGCGGTCAACCGGCTGATCGCGCACACGAACGCGGTGGCGCGCGAGGTCGTCGGTGCGCTGAGGCCGAACGAGGCCGGGTTCACCCGCGAGTTCTCGTTGCGCACCATGCCGGAACTCGTCGACCACTCGGTGTTCCCGCAGCCGCTGGGCTGGCCGGACCTCTCCGACGGGTTCCCGATCGTTCCCGCGACCGGTCTGCTGGAGGTGTTCGCGGACGCCGCGCGCAGGCTCACCGGTGGCACGGTGCACGGGTTCGCGCAGGTCAAGGCCAAGCGCTGGCTGACAGCTCTGCCCGCGTCCACGGTGAAGATCTCCGCCCGCGCCGAAGGTCAGGAACGCGTCGTCGTGAAGGTCGGCGACTACGCCGAGGGTGTCGTGCTGATGGCGCCGGTCGCGAAACAGCCCGTCGGCAAGGAACTTGAAGGCGTGCGCGAAGCACCGGTCACCGCCGCCGAGCTGTACCAGGACAACTGGATGTTCCACGGTCCGGCGTTCGCGGGCGTGACGAAGATCGACTGCCTGGCGGACAACGGGATCGCCGGTGTGCTCACGCCGTTGCCCGCGCCCGGAGCGTTGCTGGACAGCGCCGGACAGCTGATCGGGCACTGGATGCAGGTCACGCACACGGTCGACCAGACCGTGCTGCCGACCGGGATCGAACAGGTGTCGTTCCACGGACCGGCGCCGACAGAGGACGTTCAGTGCACGGCCTGGATCCGTTCGGTGACCGCCCAGGAGATGGTCGCCGACGCCGAGCTGAGGGTGAACGGCGAGCTGTGGTGCCGCATCACCGGCTGGACCACCCGCAGGTTCACCACGGACGACCGGATCTGGCAGGTCAAGCTCAGGCCCGGCACCGAACTGCTGTCCACACAGGACGGTGAGTGGCTGCGGGTCACGGAGAACTGGTCGGACAGCGCGACCAGGGACCTGATCATGCGCCGCTACCTGAACTCCGCCGAGAGACGGCACTACGGCGGACTGGACGTGCCCGCCCAACGGGACTGGCTGCTGCGCGTGATCGTCGTGAAGGACGCCGTGCGCACGTGGCTGTGGGACCGCGGGGCCGGGCCGATCTACCCGGCGGAACTCACCGTCGGCGCCAACGGCCGGGTGCGCGGAGCCTTCGCCGTGCCCGGCATCGAAGTCATCGCGGAACACGGACGAGCCGCCGCCCGGGTCAGGACGGAGAACTGATGGACGAGGTGCTGGAGCAGGTCGCCAAGATGATCACCGAGGTGGTCGGGCCTGACTTCCTGCTGGGCGTGGAGATCACCCGTGACACCACGTTCAGCGACGACCTGGGCCTGGAGTCGATCGAGTTCGTCGCGCTCGCGGACAAGCTCAACGCCCACTACGGCGTCGATCTCGTTGCTTTCCTGGCGGACATGGACATCGACGAGATCATGGCGATGTCCGTCGGCCGGCTCGTCGACCACATCACGGCTCGTGTCTGACGTTCACGCCCGAGGGTTGCGCTTCCACGTGCAACGGCTCGGGCCAACTGACGCGCCGACGATCGTGTTCGTGCACGGCCTGGTGATGGACAACCTGTCGAGCTTCTACTACACGCTCGCCGCACCGCTGGCCCAGGCCGGGTTCGGCACCGTGCTGTTCGACCTGCGCGGGCACGGTCTGTCCGAACGGCCGCCATCCGGTTACACGCCGGAGGAAAGCGCCGAGGACCTCGTCGCCGTGCTCGACGAGATCGGCGTGACCGAGCCGGTCTTCCTGCTGGGCAACAGCTATGGCGGAGTGGTCGCGATGCACGCGGCCGTCCAGGCTCCCGAACGGGTCGGCGGTGTCGTGCTCGTCGAGTCGGCGTGCGGGGGAGTGGTCGGCGACGCGTGGTTCGAGGACATCACGAACACGCTGACGGTCGCGGCCCTGGGCCTGGAGTTCGACCGCACGCAGGACCAGTTGATGGCGCTCGGGCAGCGCAAGATCGCGAAACTGGCGGTCAACGCCAACGCGTTGCTCAACGGCACCACGCTGATCGACGACCTCGGCTCCGGCGCGAAGCTCGACCTCACGCAGGTGCAGTGTCCGGTGCTCGGCGTCTACGGCGCCGAGTCCGAGCTGATCGGTGCGGCGGCCGAGCTGCAGGAACGGATCCCGTCCTGCCGGCTGCACATCGTGTCCGGGTTGGGGCACACGGTGTTGCGCGAAGCCACGGCCGAGCTGCTCGACGTGCTGCTGGACTGGTTGCCGTCATGAGCCGGTTCCTGTTCGTGGTGCCGCCGCTGACCGGCCACGTCAACCCGACCGCCTCTGTGGGCGGCGAGCTGCTGGCGCGCGGGCACGACGTCGCGTGGGTCGGACATCCTGGCACGCTCGCGCCGCTGCTGCCGGACAACGCCGTGGTGTTCCCGGCGATCGACGACGACCTGGAGTCCGACATCCGCGCCAAGCGGGAACGCTGGCTCGCGTTGCGCGGCATGGCGGTGCTCAAGTTCTTCTGGGAAGAGTTCCTGATCCCGCTCGGGCACGCGATGGTGCCCGGTGTCTCGGCCGCGGTCACGGCGTTCGAGCCGGACATGATCGTCGCGGACCAGCAGGCGCTCGCCGGACCGTTGGTCGCCCAGCACGCCTACCTGCCGTGGGCGACCTCGGCGAGCACCTCCGCCGAGCTGATCAATCCACTGAGGACGATGCCGAAGGTCGACGCCTGGGTGCGCGACCTGCTGCACGACTTCGCGGGCGGCGACATCAGGTTCTCCGACCGGCTGGTGCTGGTCTACAGCTCGAAGGCGTTGGTGGCGGGGGAGTTCGGTGAGCACGTGGCGTTCGTGGGGCCCGCGCTGAGCCACCGCGTCGAACGGGTGGACTTCCCTTGGCAGCGGCTGACCGGGCAGCGGCGGGCCCTCATCTCGCTCGGCACCCTCAACGGCCCGGCCGGCGAGCGGTTCCTCGGCCAGGCGCTGGACGCGGTCGCCGGCGTGGACGTCCAAGCGATCATGGTCGCGGAACCGCGCCCAGCCCCGCCGAACGTGCTGATGCTGCCGTCCGTGCCGCAGCTGGCGTTGCTGCCGCACCTGGACGCGGTGATCACGCACGGCGGCCACAACACGGTGTGTGAGGCGCTGGCGCACGGGTTGCCGCTGGTCGTGGCACCGATCCGGGACGACCAGCCGACCGTCGCCGCCCAGGTCGTGGCGGCAGGGGCCGGGGTGCGGCTGACCTACTCGCGGGCCCGGTCCGCGGACATTCGCAGCGCGCTGGAGTCCGTGCTGGACGAGCCGGAGTACGCGGCCGCCGCGGAGCTGGTGCGGGAGTCGTTCTTGGCGGCGGGCGGCGCGGCAGCCGCAGCCGACCGACTGGAGAAGGTGGTGGCCGGGTGATTCTCGCGGGTTCGATTCTTTCTGGGCTGGTGGTGCTGGTCGTCCTGCTGGACGTGCTGCGCCTGCGTTCCCGCGCGGCCAAGCTGCGGGTGCTCGCCTCGGGCGCGAGCGAGCACACGCTTCTCACCGCGACCGGGGTTGGTACCGAGGGTTCGTGGGAGACCGACGCCGACCTGGTCGACCTGGTGCCGCGCGACCTGCCGACGGTCGCCGCGCTGGACCTGCTCGGCGCGGTCGATCCGGCCAAGTACCGCGACGACCAGTGGGCACGTGGGGTCAGCGCGTCCCAGGCGGTGCTGGTGCGGGACGAGTACAAGGACGACGTGGACCCCGACGACCCGACGGAGTTCGTCGCGTTCGTCCGGCGGGTCAAGGACCACGTGCGGGCGCGGGTCGACATCGCGGTCGCGCCGGGACTCAAGGCCGGGCCGTACGACCTCGGGTACCGCGCGGCGACGTTGCGGCAGCTCGGAAAACGGCCCTCGCTGTGGATCGCGGGCTCGGTCATCGGGTACGGGTTCGTCGCGGCGGCGCTGATCGCGAACTGGCAGTGGGGACTCGTCGCGCTCGCCGCCTACTGGGCGCACCCGCTGCTGGTGTTCGCCGGAACGCCGCTGCGGCCGCGTGACCTGTGGGTGCCGCGTTTCGTGCGCACGCCCTACCTGTGGTTCAGGACGGCCGGCGGCAAGAAGTCCACGGCCGAACGCCGCCAGGCCGCGACTCTTGAGCAGGCGACGCCCTGGTACGAGCAGAACCGCGACAAGAACTTCCACGAGACCCGGCGGGACAACTGCCCGGCGTGCGGGAGCACGGACCTGCGCCGGTGGGTCACCGCCACGGATCTGGTGCAGCGCAAGCCCGGCACGTTCACGATGGACCGCTGTGTCCGATGTGGACACGTCTGGCAGAACCCGCGCCTGTCCGAGGAGGGGCTCGGCTTCTACTACCGCGACTTCTACGACGGTCTCGGCGCGACGTCCGCCGAAGCGGTGTTCTCCGGCAAGACCGAGCCGTACTACGGCCGGGCGCGCATGGTGGAGCCGTTCACCAAGCCCGAACGGTGGCTGGACGTCGGATCCGGGCACGCGCACTTCTGCCTGGGCGCCAAGGAAGTGCTGCCGGACACGAGGTTCGACGGGCTGGACCAGGGCGCGGCCATCGAGGAGGCGGCGCGGCTCGGGCGGATCGAGCAGTCCTACCGGGGCAGCTTCAAGGAGTTCGCGGGCGAGCTCAAGGGCCGCTACGACGTGATCAGCATGCACCACTACCTGGAGCACGTGCGGGATCCGTGGGAGGAGCTCGACATCGTCGCGGACGTGCTGCCCGACGGCGGCTACCTGCTGATCGAGCTGCCGGACCCGGAATGGCGGCTCGGGCGTTTGTTCGGCAAGTACTGGATGCCGTGGTTCCAGCCGCAGCACCAGCACATGATGCCGATCGGCAACCTGGAGCACGCGCTCGCGGACCGCGGCCTGACCACCGTGGCCACCGAGCGCGCGAAAGCCCACCTCTGCAACGACTTCACGCTCGCGTTGCTGTTGTTCCTCGGCAACATCGCGCCGCGCACGCCCGCGCCGTGGCGTCCGGAACGGGTGCGGTTGCGCCGGACCCGCAGTTTCCTGGTGTGGTCGCTGGGCATTCCGGCGTTCTTCGTCGCGATGGCGCTGGACCAGACGGTGAACCGGTTCCTGGCAGCCCGCACCGGCCAGGGCAACGCTTATCGCCTGCTGGCGCGGAAGACCGCATGACGGACATCGCGGATCGGCCTGAGCTCGCGCCGGAGCTCAGGCTGGTGCCGCACGCGTTCCGGCGCACGTTCGGACGGCCGGCGCAAGGCGTGTGGTACGCGCCCGGTGTGCTGAACCTGCTGGGCGGCAGGGTGAAGGTGCACGCCAAGTGGGGTGCGATCGTCGCCGGAGATCGACGTGACGACGGCAGGCTCGAACTGGTGTCGGTGAACCGGCCGACCGAACGGGCTGTGCTGCCGTCCGACGAGATCCCGGCGTGGGCGGCTCCGGTGGCCGGATGTGCCGGTGGCGCGACGTTGATGTGCAGCGTCGACCTGCCGCAGGGCAGCGGCCTCTCCGCGGGAGAAGCCCTCCGGACCGCCGTGACCCTGGCACTCCGCGACCTCGCAGACGGCCCCGACGTTCGGGATGAAGGGACCCTTCATCCACGTGAGGTGGATGAAGGGTCCCTTCATCGTTTGCTCGTCGTGGACACGCGGGTCCGGCTGCAGGAATCGCAGGTTGAGCGGCCGTACGTGCACGACGGCGGCGAACTCGGGGCGGCGTTGACGGCGTATCACCGTGTTCAGGAGCCGGATCCCGTGCAGGACGCGGTGGTGGAAGCCGCGTTGGCCGCTGGGGCGAGGGGCGCCAGCATGCTGGTCGATCCACCGGGCAGGCCCGCTGTCGTGCTGGTCGACGCGGACCTGGTCCCGGCGGTGAAGAGGGCGATCACGAAGGCGGTGGAACTTCCGCCCCGCTACCTCACGATCGTTCCTCGTTATCTCAATAGCTTCAGTGTTGCTTAAAACTGAGGCTTGACGGTGAACTCGGCCCGGCGGAGATCCTTCGAGTTCGGACCCACCAGGAGGACGAACTCGCCGGGCTCGACCACGCGGGTGCCGTGCTGGTCGACGATCGTGCAGGCGGCGACCGGGAGTTCGAGGTCGACCTTCGCGGTCTCGCCGGGCTCCAGGCCGACCTGCCTGAACGTCTTGAGCTCCTTGTCCGCCCAGCTCACCGACGTGACGGCGTCGCTGACGTAGACCTGCACGGTCTCGACCGAGGGCCGTGATCCGGTGTTGGTGAGCGTGATCGAGGCCTTGACGACCTCGTCGGGCCGCAGCACCGCCGTCTCCACGTGCAGGTCGCCGTACTCGACCGTGGTGTACGACAGGCCCTCGCCGAACGCGAACGCCGGCTCCTGCGTGAGGTCGGCGTACCGCGTGCCGTGCTGGCCGCGGATCTGGTTGTAGTAGGTCGGCTGCTGACCGGCGTGCGCCGCGAACGAGATCGGCAGACGACCGCTCGGCTCGACCAGCCCGTGCAGCACCTCGGCGATCGCGCGACCGCCCTGCATGCCGGGGTTCGCGACCCACAGCAGCGCGGCGGCGTCGCGTGCCGACGCGGGCAGCACCAGCGGCTTCGAGGCCATCAGCACGACGATCAACGGCTTGCCGGTCGCGGCGAGCGCGTCCAGCAGGGCGATCTGGCCGCCGATCAGGTCGAGCGTGGCGGTGGACCGGCCCTCGCCGACCAGTTCGATGCGGTCACCGACGACGGCGACCACGCAGTCGGCGTCCTGCGCGTTGGCGACGGCCTCGGCGATCAGCTCGGGGTCCGGCGCGCACGGCTGGACGATGTGCGGGCGCGGCTGGCCGTCCGGGAACGTGTCGCCCTCGGGGTCCGGTTCGAGCGTGAGGATGTCGGCGCCGCGCGCGTAGGTGACCTCGTGGGACGACAGTTCGCGCAGGCCGTCCAGGACGGTGGTGATCAGGTCGCGCGGCTGGCCGTCGGGCAGCCAGTCGGCCTGGCCGGACGAGCCGGCCCAGTCGCCGAGCTGGGTCTGCGCGTCGTCGGCGAGAGGCCCGACGAGCGCGATCTTGCCCTTCTTCAGCGGCAGCACACCGTCGTTGCGCAGAAGGACGACGGAGCGGCGCGCGACCTTCAGGTTCAGCGCCGCGTGCTCGTCGCGGTTGATCATGACGCGCTGGCGTTCGGGGTCGGGCCGGCGCGGGTTCTCGAACAGGCCGAGGTCGAACTTGAGCGTCAGGATGCGGGTGACCGCGCGGTCGAGGTCCTCCTCGGCCAGCAGACCTTCCTCGACGGCCTGCAGCGCGCCCTCGAAGAACCGCGGGGTCGTCATGATCATGTCGTTGCCGGCCTTGACCGCGGCTGCGGCGGCGTGGGCGTAGTCGGGCTGCAGCTTCTGCTCCCAGACCATGCGCCCGACGTTGTCCCAGTCGGTGATCAGGGTGCCCTGGTAGCCCCACTCACCGCGCAGCACCTCGTCGAGCAGCCACGAGTTGACCGTGATCGGCACGCCGTCGGTGGACTGGTAGCCGAGCATGAACGTCGCGCAGCCCTCCTTCGCGACCCGTTCGAACGGCGGCAGGAACCAGCTCCTGAGCTTGCGCCTCGACAGGTCGGCCTCGCTGGCGTCGCGGCCGCCCTGCGTCTCGGAGTAGCCGGCGAAGTGCTTGGCCGTCGCGAGGATCGCCGTCGGGTCCTGCAGGCCGTCGCCCTGGTAGCCGCGGACCATGGCCGCCGCGAGCTCGCCGATCAGCACCGGGTCCTCGCCGAACGTCTCGTCGACGCGGCCCCATCGCAGGTCCCGGGAGATGCACAGGACCGGCGAGAACGTCCAGTGCACGCCGGTCGTGGCGGCCTCGACGGCGGTGACGCGCGCGACCTGTTCGACGAGGTCCGGGTCCCACGACGCGGCCATGCCGAGCTGGGTCGGGAAGATCGTCGCGCCCTCGTGGAACGAGTGGCCGTGGATGCAGTCCTCGGCGATGAGCAGGGGGACCCGCAGCCGTGTCTGTGCGGTGAGGTCGTGCGCGCGTAGCACCCGTTCCGGCGAGGTGTGCAGGATCGAGCCCACGTGCTTGCGCAACACGTGGTCGTCCAGGTCCTCCCGCGAGTCCAACTGCATCATCTGCCCCACCTTTTCGGGCAGCGTCATGCGGTGGAGGAGGTCGGCGACCCGTTCCGCAGTGGGCAGCGTGGCGTCGAGGTAGGGCACGTCGTCGCGATCCATGTGGTCTCCGGGAGGGCTCGTGCGGCGGCAGCGTTCGTGGGAGCGCTCTCACAATCAATAGCCGAAACCGGTTCCGCGCGAAACCGGTTTCTCGAATTCCGGTACGAACGGATCGGTTCCGACTAGCCCGAACGCGACAAACCGGCTGCTCGTCGGAGCAGCCGGTTTCGGTGCGTGGTCTGGCCGTGACGCCTTGTCAGACCCGGACTTTCGCCCTTGCGGTGACCGCCAGGGCCACGAACCCGGCCGCGTTGAGACCCCACGCCACGAAGTCGAGCTCGTGGCTGACGATCACGACGGCGGCCACGAAGTGCAGCGGCTGCGAGACGGCGGTGGCGATGGCGGCCCAGCGCGGCAGGCCCGCCTGCCACATCGCCGCGCCCAGCAGGACGGTGCCGATGACGTGCCCGGCCACGAAGACCGCGGTGGCGGCGTCGAGAACGGGGTGGCTGATGGTGTGGCCGTTCAGGTTCGCGGCGTCCTCTGCCACCAGCAGGCCGAGCGACAGGTAGGCCGGGACCAGCAGGAGCACGGCCGCCGTCGTGGTCTTCGGGGCTTGGTCGCGGGTCCTGCCCGCGACGTACAGGACCGCGGGGGCCAGGGTCAGCATGCCGATGAAGCCGAGCCAGATCACCCAGTTCATGGTGTCGGGGGCGGCGGCCACCTTCTGCAGAACGGTGGCCCGGTCGTCGGTCGTGTCGTAGGGGAGGATCAGCCTCAGGATCGCGATCGCCGCGGGCCCGATCGGGAGCAGCCACTTCATCGCGCCACCGCCAGGCGCCCCTTGAGCACGAGCGTGGCGCCCACGGCGGTCAGGGCGATGACGGCGGCCGCTCCGCCGATCGCCGGTGCGGGGACGTCCGGCTCGAAGAAGGCCGGGACCGCGGCTGCCGCGGAGAGGGCTCGGAGGACGATCAGCGGGACGATCGCCTTGCGGGCGCCGCGCCAGGCTGAGATGACCAGGACCAGGCTCGCGAGGCCGAGTGCGGCGGCGATCAGGGCTACGGCCATCGGCGGGGACTGGCCGTCGGTGAGCAGGGGGAGCAGCAGGTCTGCTGTGGAGAGCAGGCCCAGGACCAGCAGTCCGGCTCGGAACATCGGGCACCTCCAGGTTCGTGGTGGAGGCAACTGTGGGGGTGGGGGTGTTCCCAGGTCAGGGGTGCGCGGTCCGGTGG
>NZ_MUYM01000074.1 GCF_002150765.1 Lentzea kentuckyensis | reverse complement strand
CACTGGCGCTGAGCGCGTCCGCCTCCGGTCCGGTGTGGACACGGCCTTCTTCATCGCAGCAACTCCCAGGGCTCGATCGTCTTCCGCACCTGGTTGCCGCGGCCGCCGGAAAGGTTTCCGTCCGCGCGAAAATTTCTAGTGCGAGTCCTCGCCGGGTGAGGGCTTGAGGACCCGGATCAGGCCTTCCTGCACCACCGTCGCGACGAGTTTCCCGTCCTGCGTGAAGAACTGCCCGGTGGCCAGCCCGCGGTTGCCTGAGGCCGACGGTGAAGCGGTGTCGTACAACAACCACTCGTCGGCCCGGAACGGCCGGTGGAACCACATGGCGTGGTCCAGAGACGCCCCGAGAACCTTGTCCAGGCCCCAATAGACGCCCTGCTTCGCCAGCACACCGTCCAAAAGGGTCATGTCCGAGGCGTAGGTCATGATGCAGATGTGCAGCATCGGATCGTCCGGCAGCTTGCCGTCCGCCTTCATCCACACCCGTGACGCGGCCTCGCCTGGACCGTCCTCACGCGACTCCCACGGCGGCTCGGTGACGTACCGCACGTCGATGGGGCGCGGGAACTTGGACGTGTGCAGGCCGTAGCCCTCGGCCTGTTCGCTCCACGTGGGCAACGACTCCGGGTCCGGCACCTCCGGCATGCCCGCGGCGTGCTCGACGCCCTGCTCCTCCAGCTGGAACGAGGCGGACAGGGCGAAGATCGCCTTGCCGTGCTGCACGGCGACGACGCGGCGGGTGGTGAACGAGCGGCCGTCGCGGATGCGGTCCACCTCGTACACGATCGGCACGCGCGGGTCGCCGGGCCGGATGAAGTACGAGTGCAGCGAGTGCACCCGCCGTTCGACTGGCACGGTCCGGCCGGCGGCGACCAGCGCCTGACCCGCGACCTGCCCGCCGAAGACGCGCACAGGCGACTCGGCGGGCGACACGCCTCGGAAGATGTTCTCCTCGATGCGTTCCAGGTCGAGCAACGCGACCAGGTCGTCCACTGCGGATTGTCCGCTCAAGCCCGACGGGCTCATCGCAGCGGCACGGGCGGCCTCAGTCACGATCAGACACTCCTACGCGTGGTCGTCCTCCCCCAGCCGGTGCACCCGGATGAGGTTCGTCGACCCAATGGTGCCAGGAGGCGATCCGGCGACGACCACCATGAGGTCACCGGCCTGGTAACGGCCGATCTCGATCATGGCCACGTCGACCTGGCGGACCATCTCGTCGGTGGACTCCACCTTCGGCACCAGGAACGTCTCGGTGCCCCACGTCAGCGACAGCTGCTGACGCACGGCCGGCTCCGGCGTGAAGGCCAGCAGCGGCAGGTGCGTGTGCAGACGGGCCAGCCGCCGCACGGTGTCACCGGACTGCGTGAAGGCGACCAGGGCCTTGGCGTTGAGGCGCTCGCCGATGTCGCGGGCCGCGTAGGAGATCACGCCGCGCTTGGTGCGCGGGACGTGGGTCAGCGGCGGCACGATGACCGACTCGGTCTCGACGGCCTCGATGATGCGGCCCATGGTCTGCACGGACTCGATGGCGTAGCGGCCGACCGAGGTCTCGCCGGACAGCATCAGGGCGTCCGCGCCGTCGAGCACCGCGTTCGCGACGTCGGACGTCTCGGCGCGGGTCGGGCGGGAGTTGGTGATCATCGAGTCGAGCATCTGGGTCGCGACGATGACCGGCTTCGCGTTCTCGCGGGCGATCTGGATCGCTCGCTTCTGCACCAGCGGCACGTGCTCCAGCGGCAGCTCCACGCCCAGGTCACCGCGGGCGACCATGACGCCGTCGAAGGCGAGCACGATGGCCTCGAGGTTGTCCACGGCCTCCGGCTTCTCGATCTTCGCGATCACCGGGAGGCGGCGGCTGCCCGCACGGTCCATGACCTGGTGGACCAGGTCGATGTCCGCGGGCGAACGCACGAACGACAGAGCGATGAAGTCCACGCCCAGCGAGAGCGCGAACTCGAGGTCCTCGATGTCCTTCTCGGACAGCGCGGGCACGGAGACGTCCATGCCAGGCAGCGAAAGGCCCTTGTTGTTGCTGACAGGTCCACCCTCGGTGACCTCGCACACGACGTCGGAACCTTCGACGTCGATGACCACGAGGCCGACCTTGCCGTCGTCCACGAGCAGGCGGTCGCCGACCTTGGCGTCCTTCGCGAGCTCCTTGTACGTCGTCGACACGCGGTCATGCGTGCCCTCGACGTCCTCGACGGTGACGCGGACCACGTCGCCGGTGTTCCAGTCGACCGGACCCGCGGCGAACCGGCCGAGGCGGATCTTGGGGCCCTGGAGGTCGGCGAGGATGCCCACGGCGCGGCCGGACTCGTCGGCTGCCGCGCGAACCATGTCGTAGACCTGCTTGTGGTCGGCATGGCTGCCGTGGCTGAAGTTCATCCTGGCCACGTCCATACCGGCCGCTACCAGGTCGCGGACCTTGTCCGGCGTGCCAGTGGCGGGACCGAGCGTACAGACGATCTTTGCGCGTCGACTCACGTCAGTAGAGAGTAGTCCTCCTTCCTGGACCGATCCCGAACTACCACTCAGTAATGTTCTGACCATGGGTCGAGTACTCCCTTTTGTGATCGCGGCGTTGCTCAGCGTCGTCGTGTTGTTCACCCCGGAGTCAGGTGTGCCGACCGCACCGCCCGGCACGGACAAGGTGATTCACACGCTGCTGTTCGCGCTGCTCGCGTTCACCGGCCTGTACGCGAAGATTTCGCGCGTTTTGCCAATGCTGGTCGTCTACGCGGGCGTCTCGGAGGTTCTCCAGCAACTCATCACGCCCCTGCACCGCAGCGGGGACGTGCTGGACGCGCTGGTGGACGTTCTCGGCATCGGCCTCGGCTGGTTCGTGTTCGCCAGGATCGGAACAAAACTCGGCAACCGGCGCACGGACTCCCCGTAGGCCTCCCATAGTGGCGGCATGCGCACGCTGCTCGCGTTGGCCCTGCTCACCGGCCTGGCCGACCCGCAACCCGCCACCACCGCGGCCATCACGATCACGAACAACGGCGACCGGCCCTGTGCGGTCGCCGCGCTGCCCGACGGCGCGGTCCGCGTCAGCGCGGGCAAGCGGGACGGCGTCGCGCTCACCCCGCTCACCACGTCGATCCGGTACATCGACGACCTCGGCACGATGATCGCGCGGGACGCCGAGCAGCTCGCTCCCGGCGCCCAGAGGACGATCAGGCTCGACCTGGTCGACCGGGCACTGCTGTCGGTGCGCATGACGCCCGAGCCCACCGCGGACCGCTGGGCCGTCGACGTGCCGGGCGACTACGAGTTCGCCCTCGCCTACCAGTTCCCGGACGTGCCCGGTGCGCCGCGGAACGCCTGCGCCGGCGCCGAGCAGACCGTCCGCTTCACCGTCGCGGCCCCGGCCGGCCAGCAGCGGTGGTGGTGGATCGGCGGTGGCGCGCTCCTCGGTGTGCTGCTGCTGGCCCTGGTCATCGCACTGCTGGCCCGGCGCAACCGGACCGCGGCCGCGTTCGTGCTGGCCGCGGTGGTGCTCGCGGCGCTGGTGAGTCCGGCGCCACCCGCACACGCCCAGGAAGCCACCGTCGACGGGTGCCTGGACCTGGCCCTGAAGACAGGCGACGCCGGCCTGAAGGAGGTCGTCGACTACTACCGGGCCCACAAGGGCGACATCAAGATCAAGGACTTCCGGGACATCAAGGACCCCCTGTACGACTCGACCCTGCCGGACACCCCTGACCACCTCTACACACCCGGCAAGCCGACCGGCTCGACCATCCGCTGGGACCCGCGGCAGACGTCCAAGGCGCTGTCCGGCGGCGCGATGCGGGACAACTGCTCGTCGCTCCTGCACGAACTGTTCCACGCGAAGGAGTACCTGACCGGCGAGGCGAAGGGATCGAAGGCGATCTGCGGCCCCGACGCGGCCCCGCTCGAAGTGGACGAGGTCAAGGCCACCCACCTGGAGAACAAGTTCCGGACCACGTTGCCGAAGAACTCCGCCGGGCAGCCCCCGACCAGGCCGACCTACGACAACAAGCCGCTGCCGAGCCAGAAGAGCTGCGACGAGACCACCCGTCTCAAACCCGAGCGACCGCGGAAACCGGAGCAGAAGAACGAGGAGCAGCCCGAGAAGGACTGCGAGGAGTGCGCGGGCAGCGACGGCGACCCGCACCTCTACACGTTCGACCGGAGGTTCTACTCGTTCCAGGCGGCCGGCGAGTTCGTGCTGGTCAAGGGCGACGGCATGGAGATCCAGGTGCGGCAGCAGCCGTTCGAGGACTCCACCACGGTCAGCGTGAACACCGCGGTCGCGGTGAGCGCGGCCGGGCAGAAGCAGATGATCCGCGGCGCCGGCAAGGTCGCCTGGCCCGACGGCTCGGCGCTGTGGGTGACCCCGATCGGCGCGTACGGCCTGCGGGTCCAGGTCCTGCTGTCCGACGCCCGCAAGGGCAAGGTCAGCGGCCTGCTCGGCAACTACGACGGCGACAAGGACAACGACGTCGACGACGACGTGTACGGGGCGTTCGCGGACCGGTGGCGGGTCAAGGACTCGCTGTTCGACTACGAGCCGGGCAAGAACACCGACTCGTACACCGACCGCCGCTTCCCCTCCAGGCAGACCAGCCTCGCGGACGTGCCGGAACGCGACCAGGCCGAGCAGACGTGCCGCGCGGCGGGCGTGACGCAACAGCCCTTCCTGGACGCGTGCGTGCTCGACGTCGGGCTCACCGGCAAGGCCGACTTCGCGACCAGTGCCGCCGCCACCCAGCTGGCGTTGCGCAAGCCGGTCCCGCCCGCGGACACGAAGCAGGACCTGCGGGTCTCCGCGCCGTTCGACCGGCAGGTCACAGCGGCCGCCACCGACTGCTTCGCCGACGGCGACCAGCTCACCCTGCTGTTCTACGAGAGCGACCTGGAGCTGTCGGTCACCCTCACCAAGGACTTCAGGGGTCCCGGCGAGTACGCGCTCGGCAGCATCCTGTCCAACAGCGGCATCGTGACGCTGACCTCGCGCAACACCGGCTACCTCGGCTCCTCGTCAGCGGACGCGGGCAAGCTGACCATGTCCGCCGACGGCAGGAGCGGCACGATCGACCTCGCCGTGACCGACCACGCGGCGGCACCGGTGCGGGTCACCGGGTCGTGGGCGTGCAAGGAGGTCAGGGCTGGCTGACCCCGACGTGGTCCTCGCACCACGCGTTGAAGTCCTTGAGCTGCCGCCACGACTTGCGCACCCGGTCGAGGCACCCCGGCTCGTGCAGCACGTCGTCCGGCTCCCAGACCTTGCGCACCCAGATCGACCGGTGCCTGAGCAGATCGAGGTGCGGGTGGTCGTCGGCGAACCCGCGCGGCTTCGACTTCATCACGTCGCCGTGCAGGCCCCAGCCCTGCTTGAGCAGCTTGTCGATGATCTTGCGCAACAGCACGCCGTGCGCGTCGACCGCGGCGCGGTAGCGAGCCAGCTGGTCAGGGGCCATGTGGTACGAGCCACCGCCGGTCACCAGGCCCTCGGAGCTGATCTGCGTGTAGTACGCGCCGCCGCCACGACCCTTTTCGACGACGCCACCGCAGTGCGTCTTGTACGGCGTCTTGTCCTTGGCGAACCGCACGTCGCGATACGGCCGGAACACCTTGCCCGGCCCGAACTCCTTCTCCAGGTCGGCGAGCAACGCCTCCATCGGCGCCTTCACGTCGCGCAGGTAGGTCTCCTTGTTGTCGTCCCAGTACGCCTTCGAGTTGTCCAGTTCGAGGCCGTCGTAGAAGTCGATGGCGTACTCGCCGAACCCGCTGAACGTCACCGGGACAGCCTAGGCTGATCGCCCATGCGCGTGAAATTCGTTTGAGCGCACACAATCAAGGCCATAATCAGATGAATGGCCCGCCGTATCAACGCGCTCGCGACCTGGCTTCACCAACTCGAGCCGAACGAGGTGGCCGCGATACTCGTGCACCGCCGCGATGTGGCGGACCGCTTCATCCGGACACTGAAGGACCTCGCGACGCAGCTCACCGACTCCGACTCGGTGCACGCCGTGGAGGACACGCTGGACCAGGGCGCGCTCGACGTGCTCGGCGCGATCGTGGCGCAGGGCAACGCGGGGACGATCGACACGGTCTGCACCGAGCTGGGGTGTTCGATCGGCGACTTCGAACGGGCCTTCGGGCAGCTCAAGGAACGGGCGCTGGCGTGGCCCGCCGGACCGAAGCTCATCGCGGTGAACTCGGTGCGGACGAACGGCGCGGCGCGTGGCCAGTTGACGCCGAGGCCGAAGACGCCGTCGCGGCGCAAAGCGTCGGCGATCTCACCGATCGTGGCCGCCATGTCCACTGTGGACGGCGTGGCACGGCTGCTGGCGCACTGCGAGCAGGACAGCTTCGACGCCCGCTACACCGGTGGCGTGGCGACGGTGGAGATCCGGCGGGTGGCGCGGGCTCTCCGGGTCGCGGACGGCGTGCTGCGACTGTGGCTCGAACTCGCGGCGGAGGCCCAGCTGGTCGGGGTCGAACGCGCGCGACTGCTGCCGACGAAGCAGTCCGACGACTGGCTCGACTCGCAGCCGGGTGTGCGGCTCGCGGCGCTGGTCAAGGCGTGGCGGCGGATGGACTGGCGGCCGGAACCGGACCAGGCGCGGGCGGCGTTGCGCGACTACACCGGTGCGGCCGGTCTCGCGCTCAGGCGCACGACGCTGGAGCGGTTCTCGGCCGAACAGGCCTTCGTGGACACGAGCGAACTGGTCGCCGACCTCGTGTGGTCGCGGCCGGCGGTGCACGACGAGCGGGCGACGGCGGCGGTGATCAGCGAGATGGAGTCGCTGGGCATGGTGGCCGGCGGCGCGCTCACGCCGTTAGGTGTGGCGGTGCTGGAGGACGGCGACATCGACGGGGCCGCCACCGACCTGATGCCCCGGGCCGCGGAGAAGGCCGCGTTCCAGACGGACATGACCGCGGTGGTGAACGGACTGCCGTCGCCTTCTTTGAGCGCGACGTTGAACCTGGTGGCGGACCTGGAGGACAACGACGCCGCACGGGTGTGGCGCCTGTCCGCCGGATCGGTGCGGCGCGCGTTGGACACCGGACTGTCCGCCGACGAGGTGCTCTGGCAGCTCGCCGCGGTGTCCGAGGCACCGCTGCCGCAGGTCATCGAGTACCAGGTGCAGGACGTGGCGCGACGGCACGGGCACCTGACGGTCAGCGAGGTGACGAGCTGCGTGCGGGCCGAGGATCCGGCGTTGCTGCAGGAGATCGTCAAGACGAAGCGACTGGCGTCGTTGCAGCTGCGGTTCCTGGCGCCGACCGTGCTGGCCTCCGCGCGGCCGATGACGGAGACGCTGGCGGCACTGCGCCGCGCCGGGTACGCGCCGACCGGGGTGGACGCGGGCGACAAGTCCATTGTGGAGCGGGTGGAACGGCGGCGGGCGTCGGCGCGGGGCGAGCGCCGGCCGGACAAGTGGTGGCGGACCGAGCTGGACGACCTGGAGCTGACCCAGCTCGCGATCAAGCTGGTGGAGCAGGAACGGCCGACCGTCGGCCGGGGCACGCCGCGGGCCAGCGCGGCACGGATGCTGCGCGACCAGAACGTCTTCCTGCGCGACGACGAGGTCATGCTCCTGGCGTCGGCGCTGGTCTCCGGCGATCACGTCGAGATCGGGTACGCGAGCGGTCCGCGCAAGATCGACACCTACGTGATCGTCCCGACCAAGCATCTCGAGGGCGTGCTGACCGCGGAGTGCGAGGACGGCTCGACCCGCGAGTTCGACATCGGGCACGTTCGCAAGGTCGTCATCCCGGCATGAACAGCTGGTCAACCACCCGCGATCCGCATCACCACTTGATGTCGGACAGGCTGTCCAGCGGCTTGCGCTCCGACTCGTCGAGCAGCTGGACGGCGGCCGTGTCCGCCGCGTGCAGCTCGGCCGGGAAGGTGAAGTTCACGCGCTTCTCCAGCTCGGCCAACGACACCTGGAACACGCGGAACTCGTCCAGGTCGAGTGCCTCGGCCAGGACGAGGTTCTGCGTGAGCAGGAACGCGCTGCAGCGCAGCTCGCCGTCCACCACGAAGGCGATCGCCTTGTAGAACTCACGCGGGATCGCGACGCTGCGGAACACCCTGTCGTCGGCGTTGAAGACGGGCCCGCCGTAGACGCTGACCTTGAGGTTGTCGACGTCGACGTCCGCGAGCACCGCGTCCTCGAGCCGGCCCCAGAGCCCTTCCTTCGTGCTCTGGTTGAAGTCGTCCATCTGCGGCGTGATGTTCGTGAAGAAGAACGAGTCCTTGTTCGCCTTCTGCGCCTCGGCCTTCGGGCCCCAGCACAGGTCGGCACGGCGCGCGAGGTGGCCGCGGTCGAGCCTGTTGTCGCGGTAGAGCTCGTCTCCCGTCTGGAACTGTGCCGGCAGCCTCGGGTCCTTGATGAACGGGATGTTGCTGCGGCTCAAGGCCTTCATCTCGCCGCCGTCGATGTTCCACGCGACCCAGATCGCGAACTTGCGCGACTTGCTCAACGCGAGCGAGAAGTGCGTGTAGTCGATCGTGGTCGAGCCGTCGAGCTCGGCCGCGTCGTCGGCCCCTGACTCGGTCAGCACCGGGATCCCGGCGGCGGTGCCGAGGAACTTCGCGTCAAAACCTGCGCTGGTCATGTGTCGCCCCCCTACTGGTTCATCTGCAGGGTCGACACATCTCACGGAGGCGTTAGCCGGATACACCCGAACGGCCCAGTGTTCATCAGCTCTTCTTGACGAGTTTGCCGTCCGGGGCGATCGCGAACCACTCGTCGTCGACGCCCTGACCGTTCAGATCGCCGGCCACCTGGTCTCCCACGTAGTAGTACAGCGGCCACTTTCCGTACACGGCCTGCGAGCTCTCGTCGATCTGCGAGACCAGGTTCATGTCCGCACCGTCCTTGGCATCCACTTTGGACTGTGCGGTGAGCGCGGGCCACACGGCGATGCAGTCGGCGTCACACGCGCTGGACTTGTTCTCATCCTTGATGAATGCGTAGAGCGTCCGTCCCGTTTGGTCGACCAGGATCGCGCCGAGGTCGGACTGCGCGATCTTCACTTCGGCCTTCGTCGGTACCTCCTGCCGCGAAGTTGCTTGCGGTGCCTCGTTTCCGCAGGCGACGAGGCCCGCGACCAGTGCCGGCAGCAGCAGAATTCCCATACGTGCGCGCATCTTCGTCTCCAAAGTGGTCGTCCTGTTCCCGCCGTCGACACGTAACGAGACGTCGTTCGGTTCACCAACGAACTTGTTGAACCGAATCTGATCGGCATCCGTGTCGGTGGCGTCGGGTCCGCCAGACCCCCCGACTCCCACAGCGGAGCCTTGGAGTACACATCTCATGTCTGTCAACAAAACTGTCGCTGCCGCATGCCTTCTCGGCGCCATGGCGGCACTGGGTGTCGTGACACCCGCGTCCGCGACCGAAGCCGGTGATCACGGTGAGCACGGCGGTCAGACCCCGGCGCCGACCGCCCCGGCGCCCGCACCGGTGAAGGGCAAGCCGATGTTCTTCTCCGCCGACCTGGACGGCAAGCAGGAGGTCCCGACCCCCGGCGGCCCCGCCGTCGGTGACGCGGACGGCTCGGCGAAGGCGCTCGTCGAGGTTCGCGGCGACCGCGTGACGTTCGCGGTCGAGTGGAAGAAGACGGCCCAGCTCACCCTCGGCCACATCCACCAGGGCGTGGCCGGCCAGAACGGCCCGGTGAAGGTCAACCTCTTCACCACCCCGATGCCGGAGACGCTGTCCGCGGCCGCCGGCCAGACCGTGATCGACCCGAAGCTCGCCGACGACATCCGCGCGAACCCGGCCGGCTTCTACGTGAACCTGCACAGCACCGACCGGCCCGGCGGCGCCGTCCGCGCCCAGCTCAAGCCGCTCGGCAGGAACGTCAACCCGCTGGACATCGTCAAGGGCGGCAAGATCCGCGCATTCTCCAACGGCCGCAACGAGGTGCCGGTGCAGGACGGCCCGAAGGTCGGCGACCCGGACGGCCAGGCCGTCACGTTCGTGCAGCCGTCCGGCAGCGGCGTCGACTTCTCGCTGGCGTGGGTGAACATCGACGCGCCGACGCTGGGCCACGTCCACCAGGGCGCCAAGGGTGTCAACGGTCCGGTGAAGATCACGTTCTTCGGCACGGCCGTCCCGAACGGCATCTTCGCGGTGTCCGGCACGGCCGGCGCTGACAAGGCGACGCTGGACGCGCTGAAGAAGTCGCCGAGGGACTTCTACTCGAACCTGCACACGGGACCGTTCCCCGGCGGCGCGGTGCGCGGCCAGTTCCACTAGTAGGTTGTCGCGGCTTAGTTGTGCTCCTGGTTGTGGATGAAGGGACCCTTCATCCACCTCAGGTCGATGAAGGGTCCCTTCATCCACGGGGCAAGCGCCAGCACTAAGCCGCGACGCGGCACTAGGGACCACCTGAACAGGCGCCGCGGCCGCGACCCCCACGGCCGCGGCGCCGCTTCCCTATCTCCCGACCAGCTCGACGGTCCGGCCGGCGCGGCGCGACTCGTCCACCCACTGGTCGATGGCCTGCCCGCAGGCCTGGTCGAGGTGCCGGACTCCGCTCAGATCCATCCGGACGTGCTCCCGGTCGACCCGGTCCAGCGCGTCCAGCAGCCGCGGCAGCCGCAGGAAGGTCGCGTTGCCCTTGAGAACGACTCCTTCCGGCGTCTCGACCACCGACAGCCGCGACACGTCCCAGGCCGTCTTCACCACGGCGGTCAGCAGGCCGACCACCGTGCCGGTCAGCAGGTCGGTGGCCACGATCAGCCCGGCGGTCAGGACCAGGACGAAACCCTCCGCCCTGTCCGTGCGCCACAACCTGGCCACCTCGCGCAGGCCGAGCAGCTTCCACCCCGCGTGCACCAGCACGGCGGCCAGCACCGCGACCGGGATCAACGTCAGCAATCCCGGCAGCAGCACCACGAACAGCAACAGCCAGACACCGTGCAACACCCGCGAAGCCCGAGTGCGCGCGCCGGCCGTCACGTTGGCCGCGCTGCGCACGATCACCGCCGTCATCGGCAAAGCGCCGAGCAGACCGCAGATGGTGTTGCCCACGCCCTGCGCCACGAGTTCGCGGTTGTAGCGCGTGCGCGGGCCGTCGTGCATGCGGTCGACGGCGGCGGCACTGAACATGCTCTCCGCCGACGCGACCAATGCGAACACGATCGCCGTGCCGATGACTCCGGTGTCCAGCAACGAAAAGTCCGGCAGGTGGACGTCGGCCGACAGCGTGCCGACCGAAATCCGGTCAACCGGCAAGACGAACACCGCGGCCAGCGCCGTGCACACGACCACACCGACCAGCACGCCCGGCACCACGCGCAGCGGAGTTCGTTGCCACAACAGCATGATCACGACGGTGAGCAGACCGAGCGCCAACGCGACCGGCGACACCACCAAATGCTTGAGCTGACCGAACACCAGCACCAACCCGATGCCGGCCAGCATGCCCTGCACCACGGACGGCGAGATCGCCCGGAACCACCGCCCGCACCTGGCTAAGCCCAGCAGCACCTGCAACAGCCCGGCGCCCAGGACGATCACGCCCAGTGCCTGGATCCCGTGCTTGCCCACGGCATCCGCCACCAGCACCGTCAGCCCCGCGGCCGGACCGCTCACCTGCATCGTGCTGCCCGGCAGGAGGCCGACGACGATGCCGCCGACCACGCCGGTCACGATCCCGAGCTCGGCCGGCACCCCGGACGCCACCGCCACGCCCACGCACAGCGGCAGCGCCACGAGGAAGACCACGACCGATGCGCCGAGATCGGTCCAGTACCTCTTCATCACGTCGAAACCCTTACAGCGGAAGGAAAGCGTGCTCGGCACACGCGGAGACCTCACCGGTCTCGATGTCGTAGAACCAGCCGTGCGCGCGCAACCTGCCTTCCGCCACGCGCTGAGCGACGAACGGGTAGTCCAGCAGGACCTGCAGCTGCGCCCGGACGTGCTCCTGTCCTTCCGCACGCATGGCCGGATCGGACGGCTTGCCCGGTGGCTTGGGCCGCAGCCAGCCGCGCATCGCGGGCAGGTGGTCGATGCCGCCGCCGTTCAACGCGCCCACCGCACCGCAGTGGGAATGGCCGCAGACGACGATCTCGCTGATCCCGAGCTGCAGCACCGCGAACTCGATCGTCGCCATCTCGCTGGACGGCGCCGCCAGCGAATACGGCGGGATGACGTTTCCGGCCGTGCGGAGTTCGAACAACGAACCCGGCTGGGCACCGGTGATCTGAGCCGTCACGATGCGCGAGTCTGCGCACGTGATGAACATCGTGGTGGGCTGCTGACCAGCCGCAAGCCGTTGTCCTGCCGCACGGGAACGCGACTTGGCGTGTGCGCGGGCATGCTGAACAAAGCGATGGAAGTCCATGGGAGTCCCTCACTGCCAAAGGAAAAGTGTTCGGTTGATCGGGGTAGTGGGGACCGCGATCAGTTGCGGAACACCTGCAGTGCAGGGGGTGTGCGCCAAACCGCTATCGGTTCGGCGTTCGAAACCAGCACGGGGCTCGGTGCGACAGGTGGCTCGAAGACCGTCACGAACGACGGCCTGACCACTGTGGACACCCGCTCGACGGACGTCACGAGCCCGCGCAGCCGGCTCGTCTCACGCTCCTCGCGGGGCGCTTCCTCCTTGGGCACGGAAGTCTTGGACTTCGGCGGCGGCGCCCCGATCGACACGGGCGTGACAGCCGGCGTCAGCACGGCGCACAGGGCGACCACGACAGCCAGCAAGACGCTGCGCATGCTCACCCCCCAACCGAGTTGATCTACGACTATCAGTTTCGCCCGAACTGGACATGCGGCGCGATATGCGGAACTCGGTTCGCCCGTATCCAGCACAAGGTTCACCCGAAAGAATTTCCAGTCTCACGGAGATGTACGTATGCAACGAGTGACCCTCGTGCGTTGGAGATGTGCCAAAAGAGGACAACCGGTCGCCGTCCCCTGCGTGCTTTGCACAACCGGTGACCGACTGTCGGAGGAGGCCGTCGTGGCGAGGGTTTTCATCAGCCACGCGACGCCGGACGTGGCGATCGCGACACTGATCCGTGATTGGGTCGGCAACGACCACGAGACTTTCCTGGAAGTTCATCCCGAGGACGGAATCCAGGTCGGCGAGGCCTGGCGGGAGCGCCTGCACGACGAGCTGCGCAAGGCGGACGCCGTGGTCTGCGTCGTCAGCGAGGCGTCGATCGCGTCGAGCTGGTGCACGGCCGAGGTCGCCATCGCGGACGCGTTGGGCTGCCTGCTGCTCCCCGTGCAGATCGAGGGCGTCATCCACCCGTTGATCAGGCACCTGAACCACATCCCGCACACCACCGCACGCCTGCACCTGGAGAAGGCGCTGCGGCAGTTCGACGCGGGTGGCCGCAAGCTCGCGAAGGACCAGGAACCGTTCCCCGGCCTGGACGCCTTCACCACGTCACTGAGCGCCGTGTTCTTCGGCCGTGACCAGGAAACCCGCGCACTGGCCCGCAAGGTGCGCCGCGGCCCCGGCCTGCTCACCGTCGTCGGACCGTCGGGCTGCGGCAAGTCGTCGCTCGTCAGGGCCGGTCTGCTGGCCCAGCTCGCGGACGACCCGCGCTGGCTCGTCATGCCGCCGTGGCTGCCCGGCAACGACCCGCTGGACGCACTGTCCCGCGCGGTCCGCAGGACCGCCGAACGCGCCGGGCACGACTGGTCGTTGCAGGAGGCGCGGGACCGGCTCGTGCTCGACGGGCTGCACGGCGTCGCGCAGGAGCTCGTCGACGAGGACCGCAGGCTGCTGATCACCATCGACCAGGCGGAGGAACTCTTCACGCGGGCAGGCGAGAAGGACTGCCAGGTGGTGGCGAACCTGCTCAGGGAGGGCCTCGGCGACAGGGTGCGGGTGATCGCGACGCTGCGCTCGGAGTTCCTCGACGACCTGCGGACGTTGCCCGAACTGGCCGGCGTGCACATCGGCAGCTACGTGCTGGCGCCGCTCGCCCGCGAGGTGCTGAACGTCGTGATCACCGGCCCGGCGAAGGTGGCCGGTCTCAAGGTCCACCCGGAGCTCGTCGCGCAGCTCGTCGAGGACACCGCGAGCGGGGAAGCGTTGCCACTGCTGGCGTTCACCTTGCAACACCTGGCGATGAACGTGCCTCGCGGCGGCACGTTGTCCAGCGAACGCTACGAGCACCTCGGCGGCGTGCACGGCGCGCTCGCCCGGCACGCCGACGACGTGCTCGACAGCGCGATCTCGGAAACCGGTCTGGGCAAGGAGGAACTGCTCTCCCGGCTCGCGACGCTGGCCGCGCTCGACCACACCGGCAGGCCGACCCGCAAACGCGTCGACCTGGCCCAGCTGGACGAGACCGCGCAGAAGGCGCTGGAGGTGTTCGTCCGGCACCGCCTGCTCACCGCGAACGGCGACAAGCAGGGCCGCTGGATCGGCGTGGCGCACGAGGCGTTGTTCACGGCGTGGCGACCGTTGCAAAGCGCCATCGACGAGCGCCAGATCGGCCTGCGCGCGGCCCAGTCGGTCGAGCTGGACGCCTCGCAGTGGATCGAGGGCGAGACCGCGGACCACCTGCTGCTCAACGAGGAGACGTTCGCCGTGATCGAACCGCTGGTGTCCGACGACGACCTCTCCCCGGACGCCCGCCGCTACCTCACCACCAGCCGCGCGCGAATCCGTGCGCTGCAAGAACAACGTCGTCGCGACCGCCGGCGCACGGTCAGCTGGCTGGCGGTGTTCCTCGTCGCCGCCGTCGGCGCGGCAGGACTCGCCGCGGTCGAATGGCACAAGGCCAGCGTCGAACGTGACGCAGCGCGCGCACTCGTCGCGCAAGCACAGGTAACGCGCCATTCCTCGCCACAGCTCGCATTACGTCTCGGTATAGCCGCATACGCACTGGCGTCGAGCTCGGGCACCGACCTGGCCGATACGGATGCCGTCGCACGCGCCTGCGCGGCCGCCGGCGGTGGCCTCAGCCGCGTCGAGTGGCAGCAGTACCTTCCCGCCGTGGCTTACCGCGACACCTGCATCCGTTAGCACGAAAGGCGAACGCCCCGGTCGACGTCGTTGTCGGCCGGGGCGTCATACTGCTGCCGGTGGTCGGACTCCGTTGTCAGACCACAGCGAGCGGAAGCTGGTTCGGAATAACCGGCGAAGGCAGGTTCGAGGAACCCGTGAGGAAGTTGTCCACGGCGTTCGCCACGGACCGCCCCTCCGCGATCGCCCACACCACAAGGGAAGCACCGCGGTGCGCGTCCCCGCAGACGAACACGCCGGGCGCGGTCGTCTGCCAGTCGGAGCCGCACGAGATCGTGCCGCGCGTCGTCAGCGAGATCCCGAGGTCGTCCAGGAGCCGCATGTGCTCGACGCCCTCGAACCCGATCGCCAGCAGCACCATGTCCGCGGGCAGCAGCTCGACCTCGTCGGACAGCGGCACCACGGAACGGCGGCCGGACGAGTCCTTCTCGACGCGCACCTGCTGCAGTTCGATGAAACGCACGTGGCCGTCGTCGTCACCCACGAAGCGACGCACCGCCACGGTGAAGCGGCGTTCGCCGGCTTCCTCGTGCGCCGGGTAGGTGCGCAGGATGTGCGGCCACACGGGCCACGGCGAGCGGTCGTCGTCGCGCACGGTGGGCGGCATCGGGTACTGGTCCAGCTGCGTCACGGACAGCGCGCCCTGGCGGGTCGCGGTGCCGTAGCAGTCGGCGCCCGTGTCGCCGCCACCGATCACGATGACGTGCTTGCCCTCGGCCGAGATCGGGGACGGACCGTCACCCTCGACGGCGCGGTTCGCGGGGACCAGGTGGTCCATCGCGAGGTGCACGCCCTTGAGCTCGCGCCCAGGAGTCGACTTGTCGTCACGGCCGCGCAAAGCGCCCACGGCCAGCACGACCGCGTCGAACTCGGCGCGCAGCTGTTCGACCGTGATGTCGACGCCGACCTCGCAGCCGGTCACGAACTTGGTGCCCTCACGGCGAAGCTGCGACAGGCGCCGGTCGAGGACCTTCTTCTCCATCTTGAACTCGGGGATGCCGTACCGCAGCAACCCGCCGAGCCGGTCGTCCCGTTCGTACACCACGACTTCGTGGCCCGCACGGGTCAACTGCTGCGCGGCGGCCAGTCCAGCGGGTCCGGAACCGACGACGGCGACGCGCTTGCCCGAGGACACGGTCGCCTGGGACGGCTGGACATAGCCGTTCTCCCACGACATGTCCGCGATGGTCTCCTCGACCCGCTTGATCGCGACGGCACCACCGGCGTCGTGCGAGATCGCCAGCACGCAGGCGGCCTCACACGGTGCCGGGCACAGACGACCCGTGAACTCCGGGAAGTTGTTGGTGGCGTGCAGGCGGTCCGAGGCGAGCTCCCAGTCGCCGCGGCGCACCAGGTCGTTCCACTCCGGGATCAGGTTCCCGAGCGGGCAACCCGCGGTTCCGCTGTGGCAGAAGGGAATGCCGCAGTCCATGCACCGCGTCGCCTGCGTGCGGACGGCCTTGTTGCGCTCGGCGGGATCCTCGGCGAGGTAGACCTCGTTCCAGTCCTGCAAGCGTTCCGGCTTCGGACGCTTCGGCGCGTCGGACCGGGTGTACTTCATGAAACCCTGTGGATCAGCCACGAGACGCCTCCATGACAGCCGCGTCAACGTCCCGGCCCTCGGCGCGGGCGAGGCGCATGGCCTCGAGAACGCGCTGATAGTCGCCGGGCATGACCTTCGTGAACGCACCGGCTCGCCGAGTCCAGTCACCGAGCAGCGACGCAGCGACGGCAGAGCCGGTGTGCTGGTGATGCTTGGTGACGGCGTCCTTGAGCCAACGCAGGTCCTCGGCGTTGAGGCGCTGCAGTTGCACCATCTCCTGGTTCACCGACAACGGGTCCAGGTCGAGCACGTACGCGATGCCGCCGGACATGCCGGCCGCGACGTTGCGCCCGGTCGGCCCGAGCACCACTGCCCGGCCACCGGTCATGTATTCGAACGCGTGGTCGCCCACGCCCTCCGCCACGAGCAGCGCGCCGGAGTTGCGCACGCAGAACCGCTCACCGACGCGACCGCGCAGGAACACCTCGCCGGACGTGGCGCCGTAGCCGATCACGTTGCCCGCGATCACCTGGTCCTCGGCGCGGAACGGCGCGTCGTCGTGCGGCCGGACGATGATCCGCCCGCCGGACAGGCCCTTGCCGACGTAGTCGTTCGCGTCGCCGACCATCTCCAGCGTGATGCCGCGCGGCAGGAACGCGCCGAGCGACTGGCCGGCCGACCCGGTGAGCTTCACCCGGATCGTGTCGTCCTCCAGGCCCTCGCCGCCGTAGCGACGGGTGACCTCGGCGCCGAGCAGCGTGCCGACCGTGCGGTTGACGTTGCGGACCGGCAGCTCCAGGTTGACCTGGTGCGCGTCCTCCAGCGCCGCCTCGGCGAGCTGGATGAGCGTGCGGTCCAGGGCCTTGTCCAGGCCGTGGTCCTGGTCGCGGATCTTGCGCTTCGCCGTCGGGTACGGGGTTTCCGGCACCTCGAACACCGGCTCCAGGTTCAGGCCCTCGGTCTTCCAGTGCTCGATCGCATCGTCCTTGTCGAGCAGCTCCGCGTGTCCGACGGCCTCGTCGATCGTGCGGAAACCGAGCTCCGCCAGCAGCTCGCGGGCCTCCTGCGCGATGAACTCGAAGAAGTTCACGACGTGGTCGGCCTGGCCGGTGTAGCGGGCGCGCAGGTCGGGGTTCTGCGTGGCGACGCCGACCGGGCACGTGTCCAGGTGGCAGACGCGCATCATCACGCAGCCCGCGACGATCAGTGGCGCGGTCGCGAAGCCGAACTCCTCGGCGCCCAGCAGAGCGGCGACGACGACGTCACGGCCGGTGCGCATCGCGCCGTCGACCTGAACGGTGATGCGGTCGCGCAAACCGTTGAGCAGCAACGTCTGCTGCGTCTCGGCGAGACCGATCTCCCACGGCGTTCCCGCGTGCTTCAGCGAGTTCATCGGCGAGGCACCGGTGCCACCGTCGTAGCCCGAGATCAGCACGACGTCCGCGTGCGCCTTGGCGACACCCGCCGCGACCGTGCCGACACCGATCGACGAGACCAGCTTCACGTGAACGCGGGCCTGCTCGTTCGCGTTCTTCAGGTCGTGGATGAGCTGCGCCAGGTCTTCGATCGAGTAGATGTCGTGGTGCGGCGGTGGCGAGATGAGACCGACGCCGGGCGTGGAGTGCCGGGTGCGCGCGATCCACGGGTAGACCTTGAAGCCGGGCAGCTGGCCGCCCTCGCCGGGCTTCGCGCCCTGCGCCATCTTGATCTGGATGTCCGTGGAGTTCACGAGGTACTCGCTCGTGACGCCGAACCGTCCACTCGCGACCTGCTTGACGGCGGAGCGGCGCTCCGGGTCGTACAGGCGCTCGCGGTCCTCGCCGCCCTCACCGGAGTTGGACCGGCCACCGAGCCGGTTCATGGCGATGGCGAGGGTTTCGTGCGCCTCGGCGGAGATCGAGCCGTAGGACATGGCGCCGGTGTTGAAGCGCTTGACGATCGAGCTGACCGGCTCGACCTCGTCGATCGGGATCGGCGTGCGGCCCTCGGTGCGGAACTTGAACAGGCCGCGCAACGTGCCGCCCTGCCGCGAGATGCGCTCGACCTCCGCCGTGTACTGGCGGAAGGCCTCCTCCTTGCGCGTCTTCGTGGCGTGCTGCAACAGGAACACCGTCTCCGGCGTGAACAGGTGCAGCTCGCCCTCGCGGCGGTAGGAGTACTCGCCACCGACTTCCAGCCTGCGATGCGCGCGGTCGGTCGGGTTGTCCGGGAACGCGCGGCGGTGGCGCAGCGCCACCTCCTCCGCGAGCACCTCCAGCCCGGCTCCACCGAGCTTGGACTGCGTTCCGGTGAAGTACTCGTCGAGCAGGTCGTTGGACAGGCCGACCGCCTCGAAGATCTGCGCCGCGGTGTAGGCGCCGACCGTCGAGATGCCCATCTTCGACATGATCTTCAGGACGCCCTTCACGAGCGCCTTGACGTAGTTGCGGATCGCCTTGTGCGCCGGGACACCGGTGATGGCGCCCTGGCTGATCAGGTCCTCGATCGTCTCGAACGCGAGGTACGGGTTCACCGCGGCGGCGCCGTAGCTCAGCAGCGCGGCGACGTGGTGGACCTCGCGGCAGTCACCGGACTCGACGACCAGCGCGACACGCAGACGTTCCTTGGTGCGCACCAGGTGGTGGTGCACCGCGGAGACGAGCAGCAGCGACGGGATCGGCGCCATCCGGTGGTCGGAGTCGCGGTCGCTCAGCACCAGCGTCCGGGCGCCGTTCGCGATGGCCTCCGACGCCTCGCGACGCACGCGCTCGATCGCGGCGGTCAGCGCCTCGCCGCCACCGTCCACTTCGTACAGTCCGGACAGGACGGTGCAGGCGAAGCCCGGCAGGTCGCCGTCGTCGTTGATGTGGATGAGCTTGGCGAGCTCGTCGTTGTCGATGACCGGGTAGTCGAGCGTCACGTGGCGGCACGAGACCGGGCCGGGGTCGAGCAGGTTCTGCTCGGGGCCCATCACGCGCTTGACGGACGTGACGATCTCCTCGCGGATCGCGTCCAGCGGCGGGTTCGTGACCTGTGCGAAGTTCTGCACGAAGTAGTCGTAGAGCAGCCGGGAACGCTGGCTCAGCGCCGCGACCGGGGTGTCCGTGCCCATGGAGGCCAGCGGCTCCGCGCCCGAGATCGACATGGGCGTGAGCAGGATCCGCAGCTCCTCCTCGGTGTAGCCGAAGGTGAGCTGGCGGCGCACGACCGACTCGTGGCTCTGCACCACGTGTTCGCGGTCGGACAGGTCGGCGAGGTCGAGCAGGCCGGCGTGCAGCCACTCGTCGTAGGGCTCCTCCGAGGCCAGCCCCGACTTGAACTCGTCGTCGTCGAGGATGCGGCCCTGGGTGGTGTCCACCAGGAACATGCGGCCCGGCTGCAGGCGGCCCTTCGCGACCACCTGGTCGGACGGCACGTCGAGCACACCGGTCTCGGACGCCAGTACGACGCGGCCGTCCGCGGTCTGCCACCAGCGGGCGGGACGCAGGCCGTTGCGGTCGAGCACCGCGCCGACGAGCTCGCCGTCGGTGAACGTGACGCAGGCCGGGCCGTCCCACGGCTCCATCAGCGAAGCGTGGAACTGGTAGAACGCACGGCGCTTCGGGTCCATCGTGGCGTGGTTCTCCCACGCCTCCGGGATCATCATCAGCACGGCGTGCGGCAGGCTGCGGCCGCCGAGGTGCAGCAGTTCCAGCACCTCGTCGAACGACGCCGAGTCCGACCCTTCGGGGTCGCAGATCGGGAACAGCCTGGCGAGGTCGCCGGGAATGAGTTCGCTGTCCAGCAAAGCCTCGCGGGCGCGCATGCGGTTGCGGTTGCCACGCACGGTGTTGATCTCACCGTTGTGCGCGACGAACCGGAACGGGTGCGCGAGCGGCCACGAGGGGAAGGTGTTCGTGGAGAAACGGCTGTGCACCAACGCGATCGCCGTGTAGAGGCGCTCGTCGTGCAGGTCGGGGAAGAACGCCGGCAGCTGCTCGGTCGTCAGCATTCCCTTGTAGACGATCGTGCGCGCGGACAGCGACGGGAAGTACACGCTGCCTTCGTGCTCGACCCGCTTGCGCAGGCAGAAAGCCAGGCGGTCCAGCGCGATGCCGGACTCGTCACGCGTGCCCTTCACGAACAGCTGTGCGAAGTGCGGGGCCACCGACAGCGCCGTCGGGCCGACGTTCGCCTTCTCCGGGTCGACCGGAACGTCGCGCCAGCCGAGAACGACGAGGTTCTCCTCTTCGGCAATGCGTTCGATCTGCCGCATTGCCTCGACGCGTTCTTCGGATTCAAACGGAAGGAAAGCGATTCCCGCCGCGTATTGCCCGCGTTCCGGGAGCTCGAACTCGGCCACAGCGCGCAGAAACTCGTCCGGCAGCTGCAGCAGGATGCCCGCACCGTCACCCGAGGTGGGCTCGGCGCCGGCGGCGCCGCGGTGCTCCAGGTTGGCCAGCGCTGTCAACGCGTCGACAACGATGCCGTGAGAACGCCTGCCCTGGATGTCGGCCACCATGGCGACACCGCAGGCGTCGCGCTCATCAGCCGGGTCGTAAAGACCCTGGGGGCCGGGGATGGCGGAGAAGATCACTGCGCAGACCTCCTTCGTCGTCCTCGCGTAAAGAACTAAAGTCCTCGTGCTCAGACCTCGAACCAACAGGTGGGAGCACGGGACGACGATGGCCCGCGTGTTGACGCGACTTTAACAGCCGCGAAACCCAGGGACACCCGCCAATGGGTGATCTAGGTCATGGAAGCGTAACGATTTCCCAGCGCTGAGCGACATTGCAGCGAACGTCGAGCAACGTTACGGCCGGGTTAGCGTAACCGAACGTTCAACATGAGCCAGCCCGATGAGAGTTGCGCGACAATCACGGTTTAACACCAGACTCACTGGGTAACACAGTGTTTTGCCTGGTCCGCGCCTTGTCATCTCAGTTAGCGGACGCTCACCGGCTTTCGTTCACATGCAAAAGACCGAGGTCCCGTTCTCCCCGCGCCGCATGCGGGGAGAGCGGGACCTCGGCATTCAAGAGGCCTTGGCTGGTCACGTGACCGGAGGCGAGGAGAGACGCCTCCGGTCACGGACGTCCTCAGTGGGCAGCCGCCGCCTTGTCCGACTCGGCGTGCTGCTTCTCCAGCAGGTCGTCCACGTCGACCAGGTCGGGGTTGTCCAGCACCTCGTTCAGGCGCTCCTTGTCCAGCCCCTTCTGCCACGCGGCGACGACCAGCGAGCCGACACCGTTGCCGATCACGTTGGTGATGGCGCGGGCCTCCGACATGAAGCGGTCGATGCCGACGATCAGCGCGATGCCGACCGCGGGGATGGCTGAGTGGGCCTCGAAGGCCTGCAGCGAGGCGGCCAGGGTGACGAGGCCGGCGCCGGTGACGCCCGCCGCGCCCTTCGACGCGATCAGCATGAACAGCAGCAGGCCGATCTGGACGCCGATCGAGACGTCGTGGCCAGTGGCCTGGGCGATGAAGATCGCGCCCATGGTCAGGTAGATGCAGGTGCCGTCGAGGTTGAACGAGTAGCCGGTCGGGATGGTGAGGCCCACGACCGACTTCTGCGCGCCCGCCGCCTCCAGCTTGACCATCATGCGCGGCAGCACCGACTCGGACGACGACGTGCCGAGCACGATCAGGATCTCGTCCTTGATGTAGCGCAGGAACTTCAGGAGGCTGAAGCCCGCGATCCGCGCCACGATGCCGAGAACGACGACGATGAACAGGAAACAGGTGGCGTAGAAGGAACCCATCAGCCAGAGCAGCTTGCTGAGGATGCCGCCACCGAACTTGCCGACCGTGTAGGCGATGCCACCGAACGCACCGATCGGCGCCGCGTACATGACGATCTTGATGATGCCGAACATGACCTTGGACAGGGTCTCCATCGCGGAGACGACCTTGGCACCGCGCTCGCCCATGCCCGCCACGGCGATGGCCACGAGGATCGCGACGACGAGGACCTGGATCAGCTGTCCGTCCGTGAAGGCGCTGACGAACGACTTCGGCACCAGACTCAGGATGAAGCCGGTGACCCCGGTTTCGGCGGTCGACGCCGACTTCAGCGTGTCCTTGGCCGCGGCCTCGTTCAGCGCGATCTCACCGCCGTGGTGACCCGGCGCCACGATGTTCACCACGAGGAGGCCGATGGCGAGCGCCACCGTCGTCATCGCGGTGAAGTAGAGGATCGTCCGCAGTGCGAGACCGCCCGCCTTGGCGAGATTGCCCAGGCCCGCGATGCCGACGATGATCGTCGCGAAGATGGTCGGCGCGATGACGACCTTGACGAGGTTGACGAACAGATCCGCGAGCCACTTCATCTCGGACGCCTGTTTGGGGAACAGGAAGCCGACGGCCGCGCCCAGCACGATGGAGACGAGCACCCAGAAATACAGGTGCTTGTAGATCGGTTTGCGGCCGGTGGTGGTGGTCGCCACGGTTCCTCCTTGAACTTCGCGTTGAGTAGGAGAGTGAGCCGCGCCACCGACGGCAACAAGCCGACACACGGAAACTTCAGACAGCTCTGACGTAACAGCTAGGCTTCATCCGTGTCACTCAGCCGTCGCACACTCCTGCTGGGTGCAGGTCTGGCTCTCGCCGGGTGTACCCCGCGCAGGGTCGACGCACCCGCCGAACTGGTGCTCGCGACCGGACCGGAGGGCGCGGTCTTCCGCGAGGTCGGCGGAGCGCTCGCGGCCGCGCTGGCCGAGCAGCTGCCCGGCACGAAGGTGACGGCGATCCCGACCGCGGCGTCGGTGGAGAACCTGGCCCTGCTGCGCTCCGGTGAGGCGCAGCTCGCGTTGTCCTCTTTGGACCCCATCGACGACCCGCAGAGCGTCCGCGCGGTCGGGCGGCTCTACGACAGTTTCATGCAGATCGCCGTGCCGGCCGCGTCGCCGATCCGGACCTTCGCCGATCTCGCGGGCAAGCGGATCTCGTTGGGGCCCACGGGTTCTGGCACGGAGTTCACGTCGATGCGGATGCTGAAGGCGTTCAACGTGTCCGCAATGGACGCACGCATGGCCCACTCGGAGGCCTCCCGCCGGGTCGCGGACGGATCGCTGGACGCGATGCTGGCGCTGACCGGAATACCGACTCCCGCGATCACCGACCTGAAGGAGAAGGTGCGGCTGATCGACATCGCGGAGGAGGCCGTCAAGCTCGCCGACGCCTACAAGGGGCCGTACATCCCGGCGACCATCCCCAGCACCACCTACGAGGGCGTGGCCGCGAACCACACGTTCGCGGTGCCGAACCTGCTGCTGGCGCGCGACACGCTGAGCGCGGACGTGGTGGAGGTGGTGACGCGCACGGTGTTCACCGAGACGGCGCGGATCGTGGAGGGGCATCCGGAGGCGTCGCGGATAAACGTCCGCACCGGCATCGCGACCGGTCTCGTGCCGCTGCACGACGGCGCTATGCGCTGGTTCCGTTCCGTGAAGCGCTGAGGGAGATCCGGACGTCCAGTCCGGGGTCCGCGTCGTGCAGGGTGAGCGTGCCGCCGGCCGACTCGATCAGCTCGGCGCAGATCGCGAGGCCCATCCCGGTGCCCGCGATGTTCTGGTGTTTGGTGGCGCGCCAGAACCGCTGCAGCGCGTGCTCGCGTTCCTCGCCGTTCAGGCCGTCGCCGTTGTCGATGACGTGCAGCTCACCGGGCCTGCCGGTGACCCGCACCTCGGTGGCGTTGGCGAGCCGGAAGGCGTTGCTGACCAGCTCGTCCAGCACGCTGCCGAGCCCGCCGGGCGGCTCCTGCATGGTGAGGCCGGGCGGCACGTCGATCCTGAGGTCGACCCCGGACTTCGCCGCGAGCGCCTGCCAGGCCGGCTTGTGGGTCACGAGCAGCTGGTCGATCTCGACGGGTTCGGTCGTGCGGGCGCTGTCGAGGCGGGTCGCGGCGAGCAGCGTGTCGAGCACGCGTCCCATCTCCTCGGCCTCCTCGACCGCGATCTGGTGCGCCTCCCGGCCGTGCTCGCCCTGGACGTGCGGTTCGAGGTTGTCGACGGCGAGCCGGAGGCTGGCCAACGGGTTGCGCAGCTGGTGCGACGCGTCGGCGACGAACGCCTTTTGCCTGTTCAACGCCCTGCCGACGACGTCGACCATGGTGTTGAAGCTCTTCGCGAGCCGGCGGAGTTCGGGTGGGCCGCCGACCTCGTCCGCCCGCACGTCGAGGTTGCCGGCCGCCACCGCCGCGGTGGCCTCGTCGAGCCTGCTCACGGGCCTGAGCACCCACCGCGACATCGGCCAGGCGGCGGCGACCACGGCGAGCATCGGCGCGAGACCGGCCAGCGCCATGAGGCCCCACTGCCGCAGCACCTCGGTCCGGAGGCTCGTCGTCTGCGAGATGGTGACGACCGCGGCCACGACCTCGCTGTCCCGCCCGACCGGTTCGACGACGACCATCGACCCGGTGCGCCACGGCCAGCCCGTGTAGTCGGGTTCTGGCCGGATGCCGCCGTTCAACGCCGTGTTCAGGGCCTTCGTGACCTCGAGGTCGTCGGTCGGGTTGAACCCCAGCCGGGAGGCCAGCAGGATCCGCCGGTCCGCACTGACCAAGGCGACCGGGACGTCGTAGAGGGCGTCGTAGCGCTGGATCTCCTGGCTGAGCGCCTCCAGCCGGTCCGACTGCAGCGCGCTCTCGGCCAGCGAGGCGAAGCGGCTCGCGTCACCGAGGCGGTCGAGGTACGTGGTCTGCGTTTCGCGCTGCACCACCGCGGACGCGAGCGGGATGCCGAGCGCCGCGACCAGGGCGACGAGCAGCGGAACGGTGATGACGAGCAGTCGGCGGAGCATCAGTTGAGATTGTTCCGCACCTGTTTGCGGATGTCTCTCGGAGACTCGTCACGTGGCGAGGCGGTAGCCCACACCCCGGACCGTCTCGATCCTGACGTGCCCGCCGAGCTTCCCGCGCAGGGCCGCGATGTGCGTGTCCAGCGTCCGCGACGGCGCCTCCCAGTGCGCCTGCCACACCTGGTCGACGATGAAGTCCCGGCTCACCACCTCGCCCTTGCGGGTGGCGAGCAGCGCGAGCAGGTCGAACTCCTTTCGGGTCAGCGACAGCGGCTCGCCGTCCAGCGTGACCTCGCGCGTCGACGTGGAGAGCTGCAACGCGCCGACCTGCACCAACAGGTCGCTCTCGGGCCCGGCGCGGTGCGTGCGGGTTCGTCTTAGCACAGCCTCGATGCGGGCCAGGAGCTCCGACGTGCCGAACGGCTTCACCACGTAGTCGTCCGCGCCCGCGCGCAGCCCGAGCACGCGTTCGCGTTCCTCACCGCGCGCGGTGACGGTGATGACGGCGGTGCCCGGACGGTGCCGCAACTCGCGCAGCACGTCCAGGCCGTCGCCGTCGGGCAAGCCGAGGTCGAGCAGCACCACGTCGGCGGGAGCGGCACGCAGCGCGTCGGCGGCCGTGGCCACCCGATGCACCTCGTAGCCGGCGTGCCGCAGCGCGGTCAGCAGGCCTCGTGCCACCCGGTCGTCATCCTCGACGACGAGCACGCGCACAGATCACTCCGGTTTGACGGACTCCGGGGAGTTGACGGACTCCGCGGGGCTCTTCTCGTCCTTCGCGGCGTCGTCCTGCTCCTCGACGACTTCGGCCTCTTCGGCCTTGTTCTCGGCCGCGGGTTCTCCGTCTTCCACGGGCCCGGTGCCGCGCAGCGCAGCCACGTCCTCACGTTCACCGCGAGACCTGGCGATGATGAAGTAGGCGACCGCACCGAGGAACACCAGCACCGACACGAACACGTTCACGCGCGTGCCGAAGATCAGCGTCGCCTCGTCGGTGCGCATCAGCTCGATCCAGAACCGCCCGGCCGTGTAGCCCGCGACGTACAGCGCGAACGTCCGCCCGTGACCCAGCCGGAACTTGCGGTCGGCCCACACGAGCAGCAAGGCGACGCCGAGGTTCCACAGCAGCTCGTAGAGGAACGTCGGATGCACGACCTGGATCGGCGTGTGATCGATCGCCACCCCGGCCAGCGCGTCCTCACGCCCCTCCGGCGTGACGCGGCGGTAGATCTCCAGACCCCACGGCAACGTCGTGTCGCCGCCGTAGAGCTCCTGGTTGAAGTAGTTGCCGAGCCGCCCGATGGCCTGCGCCACCACGATGCCGGGCGCCAGCGCGTCCGCCAGCGCCGGCAGCGGGATGCCCTTGCGCCGGCACCCGATCCAGGCACCGACCGCGCCGAGCGCGATGGCACCCCAGATGCCGAGGCCGCCGTTCCAGATCTCCAGCGCCGCGAGCGGGTTCTTGCCCGGCCCGAAGTACTTCTGGTTGTCCGTGATGACGTGGTAGAGCCGCCCGCCGACGAGGCCGAACGGCACCGCCCACACGGCGATGTCGGTCACCTCGCCCTTGATGCCGCCGCGTTCGACCCAACGGCGCTCACCCCACCAGATGGCGACGATGATGCCGGCGATGATGCACAGCGCGTAGGCCCTGATGGGGAGCGGACCGAGATACCAAACACCACGGTCTGGGCTCGGGATCGTGGCCAGGACGGCGTTCAACCCGTTCAACACGTCGCCCACCGTACCGGTGGCCTTGTGAACCTCTCGTGCGCGTCTCGTTCGGAAGCTCGATCGTTACCGAGCCAGAACCTGTCGGTGCCGCTCCCTAGAATTGAAATTGGGGGTACCCGGCCAGGCACGTGTGTGTGGTAGCTGCGCATAGGCCGTGCGACCTCGAACTCGCGCCGCTCCCCAGCTTCGAACTCGTGCGGCTCCCACCAGCGGTCCGCCCAGCAGTCTCACCAGCGCACCACCCGGCGCGCCACCAGCGGGCGCGCGTCGTCAGGTATGTCATTGCCGGTGGGCGATACGTGAACCTGGTGGCCACGGCGGACAACGGCGCCACGGAATCCAAGCCCGTCGAGGGGGTGCGACACTTCGCGCCGTTGTGCGACGACGCCACGCGGATCACCGAGCTCGCCGACGAGTGGCGCGCGTGGGCCTTGTGCGACCGCGTGCCTCTCCTCCGTGTTCGCCCCTCGCGACGTGGCTGGCTCTTTTGCGCGATACGTATCGCTCCGCTCGGAGCGGACCGCGCGCGTCCACCACGCGTTGAGGTCGATATGCCGGGAGGTCTACCACCCGGCTGGAGTGGCGCTACGGCTAAGAGGGCAGCTCGATGGTGACCGGGAACGGCCGCTCGAAGGTCAGCACACCGTTGTCGCTGCGCGCGATCTCGACGTACTTCCCACCTTCTGCGAGCTCGAACAACGTGGCCACGGGAACGTCCTTGGCCGGATCGATGATCAGGTAGTAGGGCACACCGGCTTCGGCGTACACCTGGCGCTTGACGACCAGGTCCTTCAGCTTGGTGCTCCGGGAGATCACCTCACCGATGAGGAGCACGTCCTCCACCGGCACCGTCAAACCCTTCGCGCCCCTTTTCTTGAGCACGGTGAAGTCGGGGATGAACAGCCGGCGATCATCGAACTCGACGTTCAGCTCGATCGTGGCCTCGAACTCCTTCGGACACGCTCCACGCAGCGCGTACGACGCCTCGAACACCAGTCGTTGGTGTGCGGCGGTACCCAGCGGACTCACGTAAAGCATCCCGTCAACGAGTTCGATGCGTTGACTGTTGTCCTCAGGCAAGGCGAGGACGTCCTCGATCGTCCAGGGCCCCTCGTGGTTGGGCAGCAGGAAATCGACCTTGGCTTCGGCTGGCGCCGCCACTGGCCATCACCTCCGTTGACCGCCTGCGCACCACCAGTGTGGCACGCCGTGCGGATGGCTGGCTTGCACATAGCGCCACGATCGCAGGTCAGACCGGCAACAAAACGGGGTTTTGGCCCCAACCGATCGAGGTTCACTCGATCAGGTGTTCGAATCTGTGTCATGCTCTTGGAGGAACGCTAAAGACTCCGAAAGGAGGCAAGACCACCACAACTGAATACCCGCCATCCCGACAACCACTCGATGGCGAGCACAGTGTTCAACCGTTCAAAGCTGTACACCGCGCCACCCGAACAACCTTGCGGTGAAGCCGCCGCTGCAGAGTCGGTTTCACCGCTACAAAGCAGAACCGCCCGGCCCCGAGCAGGGCCGAGCGGTTCACCAGAAGCACATCAGACGGTCGCGGCAGCCGATCGCACGCCCTTGGCCAGGTCAGCGGCCAGCGCGCGCACCGCACCGTCGCCCTCGGCCACCGCCGACACGAAAGCAGACCCGACGATCACGCCGTCCGCGAAGCCGGCGATCTCGGCGGCCTGCGCGCCGGAGCGCACGCCGAGACCGACGCCGACCGGGATCGAGGTGTGCTCGCGAACCCGTCCGACCAACTCAGGAGCAGCAGACGACACCACATCACGCGCACCCGTCACGCCCATGACCGCCGTGGCGTAGAGGAAACCGGAGGAGGCACGCGCGGTCATCGCGATGCGCTCCTCAGTGGACGACGGCGCCACCAGGAAGATCCGGTCCAGCCCGTGCGCCTCGGAAGCCGCCATCCAGTCGTCGGCCTCGTCCGGCACGAGGTCCGGCGTGATCATCCCGAGGCCACCCGCGGCCGCGAGGTCGCGGGCGAACGCGTCCACGCCGTACCGCAGCACGGGGTTCCAGTACGTCATCACGACCGCGCGCCCACCGGCGTCCGCGACGGCGGCGACCACGTCGAACAGGTCGCGCACGCGGAAGCCGGCGGACAACGCCTGCTCGGCGGCGGCCTGGATCGTCGGGCCGTCGATCACCGGGTCGGAGAACGGCAGACCGACCTCGACCACGTCGCAACCCGCGTCGATCATCGAACGGAGGTAGTCCTTGGAGCCCTCGACCGTCGGGAAACCCGCCGGGAGGTAGCCGACCAGCGCGGCCCGCGACTCGGCCCGCGCGGCAGCAAACACGTCAGACAACGACATCAGGCCTGTCCCCCGTCACCCAGGCCGAAGTACGCAACGGCCGTGTCCATGTCCTTGTCCCCGCGACCAGAAAGGTTCACGACCAGCAGGCCGTCCGGTCCGAGCGAGGGTCCGAGCTTCAGCGCGCCCGCGAGCGCGTGCGCGGACTCGATCGCCGGGATGATGCCCTCGGTGCGGGACAGCAGCGCGAACGCCTCCATCGCCTCGGCGTCGGTGACCGGGAAGTACTCGGCGCGGCCGATGTCCTTGAGGTGCGAGTGCTCGGGGCCCACGCCGGGGTAGTCGAGACCGGCGGAGATCGAGTGCGCCTCGGTGATCTGGCCGTCCTCGTCCTGCATCACGTACGACATCGCGCCGTGCAGCGAACCGGGCGTACCGGCGGTCAGCGTCGCGCCGTGGCTGCCGCTGTCCAGGCCGGAGCCACCCGGCTCGACACCGACCAGCCGCACGTCGGCGTCGTCGATGAAGCCGTGGAAGATGCCGATCGCGTTGGAGCCGCCACCCACGCAGGCGACGACGGCGTCCGGCAGCCGGCCCGCCTTCTCCAGGATCTGCTCGCGCGCCTCGATGCCGATGACCCGGTGGAAGTCGCGGACCAGCAGCGGGAACGGGTGCGGACCCGCCGCCGTGCCGAGCAGGTAGTGCGTCTCGTCGACGTTGGCGACCCAGTCGCGCAACGCCTCGTTGATCGCGTCCTTGAGCGTGCGCGAGCCGGACTTCACCGGGATGACCTCGGCGCCCAGCAAGCGCATGCGGGCGACGTTCAACGCCTGGCGCTCGGTGTCGACCTCGCCCATGTAGACGACGCAGTCCAGGCCGAGCAGCGCGCACGCGGTGGCGGTCGCGACGCCGTGCTGGCCCGCGCCAGTCTCGGCGATCACGCGCTTCTTGCCCATGCGCTTGGTCAGCAGCGCCTGGCCGAGCACGTTGTTGATCTTGTGCGAGCCCGTGTGGTTCAGGTCCTCGCGCTTGAGGAACACGCGCGTCCCGGCGTGCTCGGCGAACTTCGGAGCCTCCGTCAGCAGGGACGGACGACCCGCGAAGTCCTTCAGGAGCCGCTTGAACTCGTTCACGAACTCCGGGTCGATGCGCGCCTTGTCGTACTCGGCAGCCAGCTCGTCCACCGCCGCGATCAGGGCTTCCGGGACGAACCGGCCGCCCCACGGGCCGAAGTGGCCGCGTGCGTCGGGATCATGCGGCGTGGGCGTGAACTGGCCCATCGAGTCACTCCTCTTGCAGAACGCCTTATCGGCTCGGCCTCGGGCACGCCGGGTGCGAACCGGCGGTCACGAGCTTGTTCACGGCGGCCTTGGGGTCGCCGCTGGTCACCAGGCTTTCGCCGACGAGCACCGCGTCGGCGCCAGCACCGGCGTACGACATCAGGTCGCCGGGCCCGGTCACACCCGACTCGGCGATCTTGATCGTCTCGAAGGGTAGCCCCGGAGCGATCCTGCCGAAAACGTCTTTGTCCACCTCCAACGTGTGGAGGTTGCGCGCGTTCACCCCGATGACCGACGAACCCGCCTCCAGCGCACGGTCGGCCTCTTCGGCCGTGTGCACCTCGACGAGCGCCGTCATGCCGAGCGACTCGACCCGGTCGAGCAGCGACACCAGCGCGTTCTGCTCCAGCGCCGCCACGATCAGCAGCACCAGATCAGCGCCGTGCATCCGCGCCTCGTGCACCTGGTACGGCGACACGATGAAGTCCTTGCGCAGCAGTGGGATCTTCACCGTCCGGCGCACCGCGTCGAAGTCCGCCAGCGATCCGCCGAAGCGGCGCTGCTCGGTCAGCACGCTGATCACCGACGCGCCGCCCGCCTCGTACGCGGACGCGAGCTCGGCTGGCTCCGGGATCTCCGCCAGCGCGCCCTTGGAGGGGCTGCGGCGCTTGACCTCGGCGATGACACCCACGTTCGGCCCGCGCAGCACAGACATCACGTCAAGCGGCGGGGCTGCCTTGGCCGCGCGCTCCTTGACGACGTCGAAGGACAACTGAGCCTCGCGAGCGGCGAGATCCTCACGCACACCTTCGAGGATCGACTCGAGAACCGTCACAGTCTTGCTCCCCTTCCCGCTATGGGGATGCTAACCCCGGCGGAGTAATGCCCCAGCCACCGGGGGTTCGGTGTCCACGCAGCTAGCCATGGTTGTGCACGTGTCACATGCGTGAATGCGGATGAATGATCTTCACTCGTTCGAGGAAGGCCCGCGGGGGGTCTTATCGTCGGTTGGATCATCTCCACGCTCCAGCGCGCGCCACATGTCCGTCTCCGGGTCGTGCGAGCGGGCCTTCTGCCCGCCCACCCCGATCTTCGGCATCCGGGTCCCGAGCGCTACCTGAAGGCCGCCGGAGCCCGCCACGAGCACGCCTCCGGCGATCGCCAGCCAGTGGCCGGAGAACGCGGCGGCGATGCCCACGACGATCAGCAACGCGCCCAGCACGCGCCGGGCCACCCCGCTGACCGCCACGACCGCCGCGACAGCCGCGAGGCTCAGCAACGCCACCGGCACGAGGCCGGCGCCCCAGAAGGCACCCGCCGCACCCACCAGCAGGAGTGCGGCGATCCACAGTGGACGACTAGCTTTCAACAGCCGGCGCCATCGTCTGCGCGGTGGCGATCGCGGCCAGCACCGCGCCCGCCTTGTTCAGGCACTCGTTGTCCTCGGCCAGCGGGTCCGAGTCGGCCACGATGCCGCCGCCGGCCTGCACGTACGCCACCCCTTCGCGCACCAGGGCGGTCCGGATGGCGATGGCGGTGTCCGCGTCCCCGGCGAAGTCGAAGTAGCCCACAACGCCGCCGTAGAGGCCACGACGGGTGGGTTCCAACTCCTCGATGAGCTCCATCGCGCGCGGCTTGGGCGCACCGGACAGCGTGCCGGCCGGGAAGCACGCGGCGACCGCGTCGTAGGCGGTCTTGCCCTCGGCGAGCTCACCGGTCACGGTCGACACGATGTGCATGACGTGGCTGTACCGCTCGACCTTGAAGAAGTCGACGACGTGCACGGAACCCGGCTTGCAGACGCGGCCCAGGTCGTTGCGGCCGAGGTCGACGAGCATCAGGTGCTCCGCGCGTTCCTTGTGGTCGGCGAGCAGGTCCTTCTCGAGCAGCGCGTCCTCTTCGGGATCCTCCGCCCGCCAGCGGGTGCCCGCGATGGGGTGGGTGGTCGCCTTGCCGTCGCGCACGGTCACGAGCGACTCGGGGCTGGAGCCCACGATGTCGAACCCCTCGAGGCGCAGCAGGTACATGTACGGGCTGGGGTTCGTCGCGCGCAGCACCCGGTAGATGTCGAGCGCGTCGGCGTCGGTCTCGATCTCGAACCGCTGCGACACCACGATCTGGAACGCCTCGCCCGCCCGGATGGCCTCCTTGGCCTTCTCGACGGCCGCGAAGTGCTCGGCCTGCGAGCGCCGGCGCCGGAACTCGGGCTTCGGCCGCGCGAACACGGCGGCGGTCGGCGGCGCGGGCGTGTGCAGCTGCGTCGTCATCTCGTCGAGCCGCCGCACCGCGTCGTCGTACGCGGCGTCGACGCGCTCGGGCGAGTCGTCCCAGTTGATCGCGTTCGCGATGAGCGTGACCGTGCCCTCGTGGTGGTCGAGCGCCGCGAGGTCGGTAGCGAGCAGCATGACCAGCTCGGGGAGCTTCAGGTCGTCCTCGGCGATGTTCGGCAGCCGCTCCAGCCGCCGCACCGCGTCGTAGCCGATGTAGCCGACCATGCCGCCGGTCAGCGGGGGCATGCCGGGCAACGGGTCCGTGCGCAGCACCTCGATGGTCTCGCGCAGCGCCTGCAACGGGTCGCCGCCGTCCGGCAGCCCCACGGGCCGCGTGCCCGTCCAGAACGCCTCACCGCCGGTCGCCGTCAGCGCCGCCGAGGACTGCACGCCGATGAACGACCACCGCGACCAGGAGCGCCCGTTCTCCGCCGACTCGAAGAGGAACGTGCCGGGCCGATCGGCCCCGAGCTTGCGGTACAGCCCGACAGGGGTCTCCGCGTCCGCCAGCAGCCTGCGCACCACCGGGATGACCCGGCGGTTGACCGCCAGCTCCCGGAACTCCTCACGCGTTGGGCTCACGGCCCCCAGACCAACGGCGGCCACAGCCCCGATGACGCTCACCATGCCGGTAATTGTTGCATAAATTCAACATCTGTTGAACTATGACCCATGTGGAGCAAGTGAACCAGAAACGCCGAGGCCGCCGCGCCGCGGGCGAGGACACCAGGGCCGCCCTCGTCGCCGCGGCCCGCGAAGTGTTCGTGGAAAAGGGATACGACGGCGCCACGGTCCGCGCGATCGCCGCCAAGGCAGGCGTGGACGCCGCCATGGTCAACCACTGGTTCGGCGGCAAGGAGGGCCTGTTCGCCCAGGCCGTGCTGCAGCTCCCGTTCGACCCGGCCGAGATCCTCAAACGCCTGGTCGACGGCCCCGTCGAACAGGCGGGCGAACGCATCATCCGCACCTTCGTCACCGTCTGGGACGCGACCGGCGGCGGCACCTTCGCCGCGCTCATCCGCAGCGTCACCAGCCAGCAGGAGGTCGCGAACGCGCTGAAGTCGTTCTTCGTCAACGCGATCTTCAAGAACCTGCTGACGGAGATCGGCGCCGAACAACGCGAGCTGCGCGCCACCCTGTGCGCGACGCAGATGGTCGGGCTGGGCATCGTCCGCTACGTCGTCCACTTCGAACCGCTGGCGTCGGCCGACCTGGAGACCTTGGTCAAGGCCATCGCCCCGAACATGCAGCGCTACCTGACGGGCGACCTGGACTAGTAGTGCTTTGTCGGGTCCGGAGGGACGGACTTCCGCGACAGCAGGCACAGGCGACCCGATGGTCGCGCTCTCACGATGCCGCACCTGCAAGTTGGTTGTAGNNCCGACAAAGCACTACTAGCCGTCGGCGCCGAGCAGCACCGTGGCGTCGAAGCACGTGCGGTCGCCCGTGTGGCAGGCGGCGCCGACCTGGTCGACGAGCAGCAGCAGGGTGTCGCCGTCGCAGTCGAGCCGCACCTCGTGCACGTACTGGGTGTGCCCGGAGGTCTCGCCCTTCACCCACAGCTGCTGACGGCTGCGCGAGTAGTAGGTCGCGCGGCGGGTGGTGAGGGTGCGGTGCAGTGCCTCGTCGTCCATCCACGCCACCATGAGCACCTCACGGGTGTCACGTTGCTGGGCCACCGCGCAGACCAGGCCGTCCGGGGTGCGCTTGAGCCGCGCGGAGATGGCGGGATCGAGCGGGCTGCTCAACGGGGTCCTCCCAGGTGTTCACGAGCGGGTCCGGTGTTGAGCAGGACCACGCCGTAGATGTGCACAGCGGACAGCACGCCGGACGCGACGCGGGTCCACACCGGACCGTCGGCCAGCACGATCACCAGATGCAGCAAGGCGACGAGGACGAACACCACCATCGCCGGGTAGTGCATGAACCGCAGCCGCAACAACAACGAGGCCGCGACGAGCAGTTCGAAGAGCGCCACGAACGACGGCAGCTTCAGCACGTCGGCGTCGCCCGTCGACCTCCACAGGACCAGGCCGACGACGAAGAACACCAGCGCGCCGCCGAACGCGACCGCCGAGGCCACCCGCACCTCGACCGGCTTCATCGCACTACGACGCCCGCCTGGCGCAGGCCGTCCTTGACCTCGCCGATGCGCAGCTGTCCGAAGTGGAACACGCTGGCGGCCAGCACGGCGTCCGCGCCCGCGGCGACCGCTGGCGGGAAGTGGTCGATCGCGCCCGCGCCACCGCTGGCGATCAGCGGGACGTCGACCTCGCGGCGGACCAGTTCGATCAGTTCGAGGTCGAACCCGGCCTTGGTGCCGTCGGCGTCCATCGAGTTCAGCAGGATCTCGCCGACGCCCAGCTCCTGACCACGCGCGGCCCACTGCACCGCGTCGATGCCGGTGCCGTTGCGGCCGCCGTGCGTGGTGACCTCGAAGCCGGTGCCGCCGGGCACCCGCCGCGCGTCGACCGACAGCACGATGCACTGGGCCCCGTACCGCTCCGAGCACTCCTTGAGCAGCTCCGGCCGCGCGATCGCGGCGGTGTTGAGGCTGACCTTGTCCGCACCCGCGCGGAGCAGCTTGTTGACATCTTCCGGGCTGCGCACGCCGCCACCGACCGTGAGCGGGATGAACACCTGCTCGGCCGTGCGGCGAACCACGTCGAACGTCGTCTCGCGGTCCCCGCTGCTGGCCGTCACGTCGAGGAACGTCAGCTCGTCGGCGCCCTCGGCGTCGTACGCCCTGGCTAGCTCGACGGGGTCGCCCGCGTCGACGAGGTTGGTGAAGTTGACGCCCTTCACCACCCGGCCCCGGTCGACGTCGAGACAGGGGATGACACGGACCGCGACTGACATGCGGGAAAGCCTACAAGGGGCGTCCGGGCCCGACCTTGGGGACTACGCTGCGGCGCCATGATCACCGAGTTGGGCAAGGGCCAGTACCTGCTGCTGACGACGTTCCGCAAGGACGGCACCCCGGTGCCCACACCGGTCTGGGTCGCGCCCGGCCCGTCCGACGGTGTGATCTACGCCTGGAGCGCAAGGGAGACCGGCAAGGTCAAGCGGATCCGGCGCAGCGGGGACGTGGAGATCGGGCCGTGCGACCTGCGCGGTAACCCCAAGGGCGAGTCGATCAAGGCGCGCGCCCGGCTGCTGGACGACGACGCGAGCGACGACGTCCGCGCCCGGATCGTGAAGAAATACGGCTTCATGGGATGGCTGACGATGACCGGCAGCAAGCTGCGGCGCGGACGGACGGGCACGGTCGGCATCGAGATCACGCTGCCGAGCTGAACCCTCAACATTGACGGGCCCGAATCAATGTTGATTCGGGCCGTCCACATTGATTCGAGCCGTCCACGTTGACTCAACATTGATTCAACGTTGATCGGGCGTCGGCGACGGCGAATGACAACGTTGTCACCGTCCATGTTGATTGGGCGCATCCATGTTGATTCGCGCCGTCAATGTTGAGTCAACGTGGATTGGAAACGTCAACGTTGACTCAAACGTTGAGCGTCAACCCGAGGTTGACCGAGCGCTCAGCGTCAACCTAGAGTTGACGCATGATCCAGTTGACCGACCTCATCGTCACGGTCGCCCAGGAGACCGACGACGCCCTCGTGCGCCTCGCGAAGGCCGTCGAGATGAGCAGTCAGCTCAACGAGCTCGGCGACCACCTGATCGGCCACTTCGTCGACGAGGCACGCCGGGGCGGCGCGAGCTGGGCCGAGATCGGCGAGAGCCTCGGCGTCACCAAGCAGGCCGCGCAGAAGCGGTTCGTGCCCAAGGAGTCGCCGGAGCTCACCAAGCCGTCGACGGAGCGCTACACCCAGCGGTCGCGCCGGGTCATCGCGCTGGCCAGGCACCACGCGCGGTTCAGCGAGCGGATCGGCACCGAGCACCTGCTGCTCGGGCTGCTCGACGACTCCGGCGGGCTCGCGGCCAAGACCATCGCGAAGCTGGAGTCCGGCGACGGCAGCACCCGCATCGCCGTGCTGCACCGGCTCGAGAAGGAGCCGGCTCAGCGGCCCGAGAAGCAGCCGTACTCGACGCACTGCAAGAAGGCGCTCGAACTGGCGGTGCGCGAGGCGCTGCGGATGGGTCACATGTTCATCGGCACCGAGCACATCCTGCTCGGCGTGCTGCTCGAAGAAGGCGGGACCGCGGCCGACGTGCTGCACACCACCGGTGTCACGCACGTGGCCGCGGCCGCTCACATCGAGAAGGTCGTCAACGGACCGCAGCAAGTGCTTCCGGGAGCGTGAACGCACCGGCGTACAGGGCCTTGCCGATGATGGAGCCCTCCACGCCGTCGCGCGACAGCTTCGACAGCGCGACCAGGTCGTCCACAGTGGACACGCCACCGGACGCGATGACCGGGGCGTCGGTGCGGGCGCAGACCTCGCTGAGCAGCTCCAGGTTCGGGCCCGTCAGCGTGCCGTCCTTCGACACGTCCGTCACGACGTAACGCGCGCAGCCGTCGCGGTCGAGCCGGTCGAGGACCTCCCAGAGGTCGCCGCCGTCCGACGTCCAGCCGCGGCCCTTGACCCGGTGGCCCTGCTCGGTGATGCGGACGTCCAGGCCCACCGCGATCTTCTCGCCGTACGCCGCGATGGCCTTCGCGCACCACTCCGGGTCTTCCAGCGCCGCGGTGCCCAGGTTGACGCGGGCACAGCCGGTGGCCAGCGCGGCCTCCAGCGACGCGTCGTCGCGGATGCCGCCGGACAGCTCCACCTTCACGTCCAGCTCGCCGACGACGCGCGCGATCAGCTCGCGGTTCGAGCCACGCCCGAACGCCGCGTCGAGGTCGACGAGATGGATCCACTCCGCTCCGTCGCGCTGCCACTGCAAGGCCGCGTCCAGCGGCTCGCCGTAGTTCGTCTCGGTACCGGCTTCGCCCTGCACGAGGCGAACGGCCTTGCCATCAGCCACGTCAACAGCGGGGAGGAGTGTGAACGTCACCCGCTCAGCCTAGCGTCCCCCAGCACGAGGGCGGCCACGCGCTCCTGGGCGTCCGCGGTGCGCGTGAACTGCGCCGGAACGGGCGTGGCCAGGACACCCACGTACCTCGGGTACTGCTGGATCAGCGCGAGGTACATGTACTGGGTGCCGGCGAGGTCGGCGTCCGTCAGGTCCGCGCACGGAGCCTGCGGCGACCCCTCCGGCAGCAGGAAGAGGTCCTTGCCCGCGACCCGCTCCTCCAGCTTGGCCATGGTGGCCTCGACCGCGTCGTAGCCGGCACACGGCGCGCGGAAGCCGACGCCGTCGACCTCGGCCGGCGCCTGGAACGCGTCGTCGACCTGAGCGGCGGGCACCACGAGTACGACCTTCTTGCCGGGGAAGCGCTTCTTCAGCTGGCGCGCGGAGTCGGCGTCACCGGCCACGAACCCGTCGACGTGCCCGGCGGCCGTTGCCGCTGCCGGCTCGACGAGGTTCAGGTTGCTGTGACCACGCACGACCGGGGGTGACGCGCCGACGTAGCCGTAGTAGCGCAGCGTCGAACCGGGACGCTTGCGCAGGTCGTCGGAGTTCAGCCGCGCGATGCTCAGGTTGTCGACGAGCCCGGCGGTGCTGCCCGAATGTCCGAGGTAGACCCACTGCCGCGCGGTCGGCACCTCGGCGCCGAGCTTGATCGTCCGCCGCTCGCCGTTCACGGTGAGGTCGAGCGAGCTGCCGAACTTCAGCGTCACCTCGTAGGAGTCACGTGCCCTGACCGACGAGGAGAGCACCGGTTGCCCCGGCTGCGAGATCTCCACCTCCCCGTTGGCGCGCAACAGGAATCCGAGGTCGACGGCCGGATCGGACACGTCACCGGTGATGTTCGCCGACCGGCTGAGCACGATCGACGACCACCCGCCCGCCGCCGGGGTGAGCTTCGCCGAGAGCGCCGAACCGGTGGAGGGCGCGTCGAGGCGGACCGAGGTCCTGTCCCCGCGCAACGACAGAACTCCGGGCCGCCGCGGGTCGTTGACGTGCACGGAACCGCCGGCGACCTGGCTGTACGTGACAGCTCCGGTGCCTTGGCGGTGTTTGAGGTTGTCGTTCAGTCCCAACGTCAGCGACGTGTGCACGGCACCGTCGAAGTTGTCGTGGAACGGTGCCGATGCGGCGAGTGCGCCCCCAGGCACAGCAACGGAGGCAGCCGCGAGCGCGGCTACCGTCAGCAGTCGTGTGATCACGACAAGGTAGTCAACCAGTTCCGCAGCAGCTGCGCGCCGGCATCACCGGATTTCTCCGGGTGGAACTGCGTCGCCCACAGCGGCCCGTTCTCGACGGCCGCGACGAACTCGTCGCCCGCGTGGTCCGCCCACGTCACCAGCGGCGGCCTGATGTGCTCGGCCGGCTCCAGCTCCCACCTGCGCACGCCGTACGAGTGCACGAAGTAGAAGCGGGTGTCCTTGTCCAGGCCCGCGAACAGCTGCGAGCCCTCGGGTGCGCGGACCGTGTTCCAGCCCATGTGCGGCACGATCGGCGCCTCGAGCCGCTCGACCGTGCCGGGCCACTCGCCGCAGCCCTCGGTCAGCACGCCGTGCTCGATGCCGCGCTCGAACAGGATCTGCATGCCCACGCAGATGCCCAGCACCGGACGGCCACCCGCGAGGCGCTCGCCGATGATCCGGGCGCCGCGCACCGAGTTCAGGCCCTCCATGCACGCCGCGTACGCACCGACGCCGGGCACGACCAGACCGTCGGCGTCGCGCGCGGCCTTGGGGTCCGAGGTCACCTCGACATGGGCGCCGACCCGCTGAAGCGCGCGCTCGGCCGAGCGCAGGTTGCCGGAGCCATAGTCAAGAACGACGACGCGTGCCACGCCCACCAGGCTAGTCGGTCGGGGCGGCACCCTGCGTCACCGGTATGACCGGCAACACGGCGTTGATCGGCTTGCGGCGCACGAGCCGGCGCCTGAGCGCGACCATGATCCCGGCCATCCCCACGAGCAGCAGCGCGCCGATGAGGTAGTAGACGAACGTCGGGATGTGGAACAGCACCGTCACCAACGCCGCCAGGACGATCAACGGCAGGACGAGCGCCAACGGCCACATCTGCGAGCGCGGTGCTTCCAACGTCTGCAGCATGACGTCCGCACGGCCCTGTTCGGCGAGCTCGGCGACCTGCGCGACCTCGTGCAGTCCCGCCGCGCGGAAGAAGTCCGGGATCGCACCGACGCCGTTCTCGAAGTCGCGGATGCGCTCGAGCGGGGCCTTGCGGCTGGCCGGCGGGTACAGCGCGGTGAGCTTGTCGATGGCGTCGAGCTGCCACTTCTCCTTCTCGCGCAGGTTCACCAGGCCCGCGGTCGTCCGGTCGAAGAGCAGCCCGACCGGACCGGACTGCTTCGCCTGCGCCGACAACCGCAGGACGGCCTCGCGCGAGCCCCACATGGACGCGCGGCCGATCGTGGAGGTGAACAGGTAGAGAAGGGCGGCGTCGGCGTTCCAGACGGCGAGCGCGGCGCCGCTCCCGATCTTGCGCACCCTGTTCGCCATGTAGGCGGCCTCGTTGAGCTTGGTCGCCGGCGGAGGCAGCAGCACCGTGCCGGACTGCACCGGGACGAGCGCCGCGGGTCCCACGTTGCCGCTGTGCATGGCCTTCTGGAGCTCGGCGGCGTTCAACGGCGTCCAGATCAGCATTCTCACGCACAACATCATTCCGTACCGGGAGGCGGTCCAGTCCACACCGGACCGGGCCACATCGGATCCGGGCCGGGCACGAACCTGCCGCCCGTGCCGACTCCGGATCCGATGTGGCCCGGACGGCCACCCCCTAAACGACGCGAGAAGGCGCGCCGGTCCAGTCATCCCCCATGACTGCGAACATGCTTCTTCACCCCCTGAAGAAACTGCGCACAGCGCTCCCCAGCCCCACGACGTCGAGGTCGTGCGCGGCATCGTGATCCTCAGCCGTGCCGTAGTTGCGGAGCTCTGCGTGTCGTTTGACGCCTATACAACGCACACGGTGCGGAATGAGTTGCAGTGAATCCGAAATTAGATGAGAAGAAGTTCCTTCGAGGTACGGCTCCACCACCATGACGTCGGCATGGTCCGTGCCCTGCACCGCCTTGCGCAGTCCGTCCGAGTCGAACGGACGAATCGTCGAGGCGTACAGCACGGTGACATCGGCGCCCTCCGAGTCGACCGCCTTCAGCACGCGGTCGAGCATCGGCCCGACGGCGAGCACAACACCGCGTTTTCCGTGACGCAGCGCGGTGAAACCTTCACCGACCGGATACGCCTGGGTGTTCTCGTGCAGCGAAAGCCTGACGTAGACCCGGTTGTCGTCCTTCAACGCCTGCTGCAGCAGTGGCGTGACCTCGTCCGCGTGTCCCGGCACGTGCACGGTCCAGCCGGGCAGCGTGTCGAACAACGCGACGTCGCCAGGTGACTGGTGCGTGCGGCCCCACGCCGGGTCGTCGTAGGACGCGCCGATGCTCACGAACACCGCACCCACGTCCTGATGGCCGATGTCCAGCTTGATCTGCTCGTACGGCCGTTCGACGAGGAACGGCGCGTAGCTGTGCACGACCGGTCGCAGCCCAGCCAACGCCAGACCGCCCGCCACGCCCACCATGGTCTGCTCGCGGATCCCGACGTCCACGACGCGTTCGTTCTCCTGCGGGAACTCGTTGCTGGAGATCACCGCGGTCACCACGGCGATCCGCGGGTCGTTGTCGATCTCCTCGTTGACGGTCCGGACGAACGCCTGGCGCATCGTGGTCATCAGTAGCCCTTCTCGATCTTGGCGACCACCGCGTACGGGCGGTCGTGCGGCGCGGTCAGTGCGGTGAAGATGGCCGCGTGGTCGCGGCCGTCGACCTCGGTGGTCTGCCAGCCCTCGACGGCGAACCGCCGCGCGATGCCACCGGGCCAGCCGTGCATGGCGGACTGGTTGTCGATCACGATCGCGGTGAGGTTCGCGACGCCCAGCCTGGCCGCCACCGCGATGGCCTCGTGGTTGCTGCCCTCGTCCAGCTCACCGTCGCCGACCAGCACGAACGTGCGTCCGCGGCTCTTGCCGACGCGCTGCCCGATGGCGGTGCCCACCGCGATCGGCAGGCCGTGGCCGAGCGAGCCGCTGCTGATCTCGACACCGGGCACGAGGATCCGGTCCGGGTGCTGGCCGAGCGGGCTGTCCCACGACGTCCAGGAGTCCAAAATGGACTCCTCGATGAACCCCTTCTCGGCCAGCACGGCGTAGTACGCCATCGGCCCGTGGCCCTTGGAGAGCAGGAACCGGTCGCGGTCGGGATCGTCGACGGTGGCCGGCGTGACGTTGAGGACCTGGTCGTAGAGGACCCAGAGCACGTCGATCGTGGAAGCCGCAGCCCACTCGTGCTTCTCGTCCCCGGTCATCCTCGCGAACAGCTCTGGTATCCGTTGCATGGCACCAACTGTTCAACCTCGACCAAGCTGGAGGTCAAGCGGTTACCATGATCGGGTGAGCAAGTTGCCGGAAATGCTGACCATCGGCCAGGTCGCCGAACGCAGCGGCGTCCCCCACACCGCCCTGCGCTTCTACGAGGACCGCGGCCTGATCGCCTCCGTCCGCACCGCGGGAAACCAGCGGCGCTACCAACGCTCGGTGCTGCGCCGCCTGGCGTTCATCCGCACCGCGCAACGCGTGGGCCTCACCCTGGAGGACGTCCACGGCGCCCTCGCCCAGCTGCCCGACAACCGGACGCCGACGAAGTCCGACTGGGAACGCCTCTCCCGCTCGTGGAAGACCGAACTCGACGCCCGGATCGACGCGCTGTTCCGGCTGCGCGACCGGCTCTCCGGCTGCATCGGCTGCGGCTGCCTGTCGTTGCGCAGTTGCGCGCTGCAGAACATCGACGACGAGCAGGCGTCACACGGGCCGGGCGCGCCCAAGCTCAAGCCCGTCCTGGAGGGCGGCACCCTCTAGCCAGTCGCGGACGGCCTTCAGATATCCGTCGGGATCGTCGGCGTGCAGCATGTGCCCGGTCTCTTCCAGCACGACGGCGCGCGCCCGCGGGATCAGGTCCAGCGTCGGCTCGACCAGGCTGACCGGGAACGTCATGTCCTGCCGTCCGTGCAGCAACAGCACCGGGATGCCGAGTTCCGCGATCCGCTGGGCGGCGTCGGGCAGCCGCGGCGACACCAGACCGCCGGCCTGCAGCTGCCGAACCCACTCGGCGCCGAACCGGACCTCCTCCAACCGGCGCAGGTAGCCCGGCATCGCCTCGGCGCGCCACACGTTGGCCGGCGCCGCCGCGAACGCCTCCGCCCGCACGCACTCCTCCGGCGACAGGTCCTGGCGCTGCCACGGGTCTTCCTGGCGGGCCAGGACCTCGTCCCGCTCCGTCCAGCCTGCGAAGGCGTCCGGTGGCACCGGCAACACGCTGGAACCCGACACGATCAGGCTGCGCACGCGGTCCGGATGCGTGATCGCGAACCGCTGCGCCACCGTGCCGCCGTATGAGTGCCCGAGCACGTCCGCACGTTCAACGCCGAACTCGTCCAACACCCGCACGAGGTCCCGCACCACACCGTCCGGGTGGTACTCGGGCACCCGGCCCGATCGCCCGCATCCACGCAGATCCGGCATCAGCAGGCGGCAGTCGAGGCGCTGCAGCGGGTCGCGCAGGTAGCTGTGGTCCCAGTCCGGACCGCCGTGAATCGCGAGCAACGTCCGGTCGCCGGTGCCCTCCTGCCACCCCACGAAGATGTCGACCTCGCCCGGCACCACCCGATCACGCCACACGCCGCGCCTCCCGCAGTTTGAGACCACACCAGAACAGCAACACCAACGCGATTCCGCTGAACACGTAATCGCCCACCTCGGTCCCACCCAGCTCCGGCTTCACCGGGAACGAGCACCACACGTAGGTCAGCACGGCACCGGCGGCCAACGCGAACCGGTGCCGCTGATCCCACCCGTCCAGCCGCGACCACCGCGTCACCACCAGCGCCCCGAGCCCCACGACCACGCACCAGATGACGACACCGATCCACTCGAACCAGTCGGCGCCGATCAGCGTCACCGACCCCCAGTACGCGCTGGTCCCCGCCAGCGACACCCACCCGGCCAGCCACGGCGAGGGCGCGGATCCCGGCAACGGCGGAAGCGGCCGGACGCGAAACGCCAGCACGATCAGCAGCACGATCGCCACGCCCGCGTACCCGAACTGCCACCACCGGGCCATGAAGTGTTCCTCGGCGTAGTTGCCGTAGAACACGAACGCCGACCCGGCCAGGAAGAGCAGCCCGACCACGACCAGCCCGCGCGTCCGCAGCCACGGACCACGCCGCGACAACGTCTCGACCAGCGCGATCGGCACGCAGATGCTCCAGATCGTGTGCAGCGCCAGGATCGACTGCACCACCTCGACGCTCGTGCCCAGCAAGGGCACGTAGGACGGCCCGGTCAGGTAGTCGTGGCCCGCGTAGGAGTGGTTCCAGATCAGCTGGTCGACCGGGCCCTCCTCGATCAACGCGTAAGCCGCCGCCAGCAGGAACATCGACGGCCAGCCGCCGGCGCGCCGGCCCAGTTCGCGGACCAGCAGGGCGCCGCTGCCGTACAGCGGGGCGAGCAGCAGACCGAGCCCCATGCCCGTGATCGGGATGTTGCCCAGGAGGAACTCGCCGACGAACGGCGCGAGGAAGAACAACCCCAGTACCGGCCACACATGATCCATCGAACCGCAAAACAACTGGACGCGCTGTGGTTTCCTGAGCGGGAAATGGAAGAACAACGAATGATCCGCCTCTCGAAGCGGATGTCCAAGGCGCTGCGGCACCAGCCGGAGCGCGTCGGCCTCACCCTCGACCCGGCCGGCTGGGTGCCGGTGGCCGACCTCCTGACCGCGCTCGGCGTCTCCGAGGCCGACCTGCGCGAGGTCGTGGCGCGCAACGACAAGAAGCGCTTCACCATCGACGGCGACCGCATCCGCGCGAACCAGGGACACAGCGTCGAGGTCACCCTCGGCCTGCCCGCCGCGGTGCCGCCGGACCAGCTGTTCCACGGCACTGTCGCGCAGTTCCTCGACGACATCATGCGCGACGGACTGCGCCCGATGTCACGGCACGACGTGCACCTGTCCCCCGACGTCGAGACGGCGCGCAGGGTCGGCGCACGCCGCGGCAGGCCGGTGATCCTCACCGTGGACGCCAAGGCGATGCACGAGGACGGCCACGAGTTCCAGCTCAGCCCCAACGGCGTGTGGCTCACCCAGCACGTTCCGGCGCGCTACTTGGACACCACATGAAAAAGATCGTCGAGGCCGGCTACGACTCCATCGCGGAGCACTACCTCACGTGGTCCGCTCAGATCGCCGACGACCCGCGCGCCCACTACCTGGACGAGCTCGACCGAAGGCTCGGCGACCACGCCAAGGTCCTCGAACTCGGCTGCGGCGCCGGCGTTCCGAGCACCCGCAAGCTCGCCGAACGCCACGACGTGCTCGGCGTCGATCTGTCACAGCAGCAGCTCGACCTCGCCCGCGCCAACGTGCCCAACGCGCGGTTCGAGAAAGCCGACATGACCGCGCTCGACTTCCCGGACGGTGAGTTCGACGCCATCGCGGCGTTCTACTCGATCCTGCACGTGCCGCGTGCCGAACAGCCCGCGCTGATCGCGAAGATCGCGCGGTGGCTCAAGCCCGGCGGCCTGTTCCTGGCCTCGCTCGGCGTCGGCACCCCGGACGTCACGGAGAACTGGCTCGGCGTCGAGATGTTCTTCGGCAGCAACACTCCCGCGAGGAACCGGGAACTGCTCGCGGAGCACCTGGAGATCGTCGTCGACGATCTGGTGACCATGCACGAGCCGGACCCAGCGACGTTCCACTGGGTCCTCGCCCGCAAGGTCTAGAAGAGCCAGAGCACCGCGCCGCCGACCGCGACGACGGTCAGCACCAGCAGGATGACCGCCAGGAACTTGGCGGTCTTCCACGTCGCGTAGACACCACCGCCCAGGAAGCCCGCGAGGGCCAGCAGGCCGATGACGACGACTTCCTTCGGCATCTACAGCACGCCCTTGGTCGACGGGATCCCGCCGACACGCGGGTCGGGCTCGACGGCCGCACGCAGGGCGCGCGCGATCGCCTTGTACTCGGCTTCCGCGATGTGGTGCGGGTCGCGGCCGTACTCGACGCGCACGTGCAGCGCGATCTGGGCGTGGAAGGCCAGCGACTCGAACACGTGGCGGTTCAGCACGAACGGGTAGTTGCCGCCGATCACGAAGCTGTTGAACTGCTCCGGCTCGCCGCGGTGGACGGTGTACGGGCGGCCGGAGACGTCGACCGACGCGTGCGCGAGGGTCTCGTCCATCGGGATCCAGCAGTCGCCGAAGCGGCGGATGCCCTTCTTGTCCCCCAGCGCTTCCCGCAGCGCCTGGCCCAGCACGATCGCGATGTCCTCGACCGAGTGGTGCGCGTCGATCTCGACGTCACCGGTGGCGCGGACGATCAGGTCGAAGCAGCCGTGCACGCCGAACGCGGTGAGCATGTGGTCGTAGAACGGCACGCCGGTGCTGATCTCGACCTGGCCGGTGCCGTCCAGGTCGATCTCCACGTAGACCGACGACTCCTTGGTGGTGCGTTCCACCTTGCCCACACGACTCACCGGCTGACCTCCTTGCTGGCCGCGAGGAAAGCGTCGTTCTCCTCGGGCGTTCCGATGGTCACCCGCAGGTGACCCGCGATTCCGACGTCCCTGATGAGCACGCCGTGGTCCAAATAGGACTTCCAGACCTCACGTGCGTTCTCGAACCAGCCGAACAGCACGAAGTTCGCGTCCGAGGGCACGACCTGGAAACCCTGATCCGTCAACGCCGCGACCACGCGGTCGCGTTCGGCCGCCAGCAGCGCCACGGAACCCAGCGTCTCGGCGGCGTGCCGGAGCGACGCCCGCGCGGCCGCCTGCGTCAGCTGCGACAGGTGGTAGGGCAGGCGCACCAGCTGCAGCGCGTCGACCACGGCCGGAGCGGCGGCGAGATAGCCCAGGCGCCCGCCGGCGAAGGCGAAGGCCTTGGACATCGTGCGCGAGACGATCAACCGCGAGCCGTACTCGTCGAGCAGCTTGATCGCGCTCTCCTGCGGGGAGAACTCCGCGTACGCCTCGTCCACCACGATCATGCCGGTCGACGACGCGATCAGCAGCCGCAGGTCCTCCAGCGGGATCGACTGACCGGTCGGGTTGTTCGGCGACGTCACGAAGACGACGTCCGGCCGCGTCTCGGCGATGACCGCGGCGGCCTTCTCCACGTCCAGCGAGAAGTCCGCGCGGCGCGGCGTCGGCGCCCACTCGGTGCGCGTCCCGGCGGCGATGATCGGGTGCATCGAGTACGACGGCTCGAAGCCCAGCGCCGTCCGGCCGGGGCCGCCGAACGCCTGCAGGATCTGCTGGAGGATCTCGTTGGACCCGTTGGCGGCCCACACGTTCTCGGCCGTCAGCGTGACCGAGGTGGACTCGGTCAAGTACGCCGCCAAATCCTCGCGCAACGCCACCGCGTCACGGTCCGGGTACCGGTGCAGCTCGCCCGCGATCTCGGCGACCGCCGCCACGACGTCCGCGGCCAGCGCGTCCGTCGGCGCGTACGGGTTCTCGTTGGTGTTCAGGCGATACGGAACGTCGAGCTGCGGCGCGCCGTAGGGCGTGCGGCCGCGCAGGTCCTCGCGCAGGGGCAGATCCGAAAGCTCCACCCGTGCGCCGACAACAGGCTTCATCGGGAGAACCTCGCTGTGACAGCCTGCCCGTGCGCGGGCAGGTCCTCCGCGTTGGCCAGCGCGACGACCTTGTCCGCGACCTCGCGCAGGGCTTCCTCGGAGTAGTCGATCACGTGGATGCCGCGCAGGAACGTCTGCACGGACAGCCCGGACGAGTGCCGCGCGCAGCCACCGGTGGGCAGCACGTGGTTCGAGCCGGCGCAGTAGTCGCCCAGCGACACCGGCGAGTGCGCGCCGACGAAGATCGCGCCGGCGGACCGGATCCGCGCCGCCACCTCGCGCGCGTCACGCGTCTGGATCTCCAGGTGCTCGGCGGCGTACGCGTCGACAACCCGCACACCTTCGTCCACAGAGGACACCAGCACGCACCCGGACTGCTTGCCGCCCAGCGCCGTGCGGATCCGCTCGCGGTGCTTGGTGGCACCGATCTGACGCTCCAGCTCGGCGTCCACCGCGTCCGCCAGCTCGACGGAGTCCGTCACGAGCACCGAAGCGGCCAACGGGTCGTGCTCGGCCTGGGAGATCAGGTCGGCGGCCACGTGCACGGCATCGGCGGACGAGTCCGCGAGGATCGCGATCTCGGTCGGCCCAGCCTCGGAGTCGATGCCGATCAGACCGCGCAGCAACCGCTTGGCCGCCGTTCCGTAGATGTTGCTGGGACCGGTGACGACGTCGACCGGGGCCAGCTCACCGCCGTCGGTGTCCACGCCGCCGTACGCCAGCAACGCCATGGCCTGCGCGCCACCCACCGCCCACACCTCGTCGACGCCGAGCAGCTCGGCGGCAGCGAGGATCGTCGGGTGCGGCAGACCGTCGAACTCGGCCTGCGGCGGTGAGCACACCACCAGCGACTCGACGCCGGCGATCTGCGCGGGCACGACGTTCATCACGACCGTCGACGGGTAGACCGCGAGGCCACCGGGCGCGTAGAGACCGACGCGCGCGACCGGCACCCACTTCTCGGTGACGGTGCCGCCGGGCACGACCTGGGTGGTCGTGTCGGTGCGGGTCTGGTCGGCGTGCACGCGCTGGGTGCGTGCGATGACCTCTTCCAACGCTTCGCGCACGGCCGGGTCCAACGAGGACAAGGCGGACGAAAGAGCTGAAGCGGGCACACGCACAGAAGCGGGACGAACACCGTCGAACTTCTCCGTGTACTCCAGCGCGGCCTCGACGCCACGAGCCGCCACCTCGTCCACGATCGGACGCACGTGATGCAGTACCGCGTCCACGTCCACCTCGGCGCGCGGCACGGCGGCGCGCAACTGAGCGGGAGTCGTGGTGCGACCTCGCAGGTCGATGCGGCTGAGCATGCCTTACAGGGTAGTTCCTGCCGAATTCTGTCAACGGTCAGCCCGCTATCGGCGCTATCTCCGCAAGTGACACCAGAGCCAGGCTCGGTTCAGCACCACTCCGTCGCAAACCCCTGCTGATGATGGAGGATCCATGTTCACTAAGCGCCGCGGCGTCATCGCCGCAGTGCTCGGACTCAGCCTGCCTCTGCTGGTGGGCACGAGCGCCCCGACTCAGGCAGCCGGCTCCGGCCGCACGGTCTACGAGATCACCGTGAAGAACGTCGAGCAGCTCAGGCAGGTCGTCTACACCGGCACCGACCTGATCGACGAGACCACCAACGGTCCCGTGACCGTGATCGCCGACGCCGGCGAGGCCCGCGCCCTGCGGCGGACCGGCCTGCCGATGAAGTACATCGGTGACGCGGAGGCCGAGTTCGCCAAGCTCGGCAAGGTCGACTTCAGGGACCCGGTGCCCGGTCAGATCGGCACCCAGGACTTCCCGTCCGGCTACACCGGCTACCACAACTACGCGGAGATGAAGGCCGAGCTCGACAAGACCGTCGCCGCCCACTCGAACCTCGCGAAGCTCTCCAGCATCGGCAAGTCGTACGAGGGCCGCGACCTGTGGATGCTGAAGATCAGCAACAACCCCGCGGTCGACCAGGCGAAGCCCGAGGTGATCATCACGTGCAACCAGCACGCGCGTGAGCACCTGACCGTCGAGATGTGCCTGCACTTCATCCAGCGCCTGACCGACGGCTACGCGACCAACGCGTCGTTGAAGGCACTCGTCGACTCCCGCGAGATCTGGGTCGTCCCCAGCGTCAACCCGGACGGCGCCGAGTACGACATCGCGACCGGCTCGTTCCGCGGCTGGCGGAAGAACCGGCAGGGCAACGGCACCGACCTGAACCGCAACTTCGGCTACAAGTGGGGCTGCTGCGGCGGTTCCAGCGGTAGTTCCACGTCGGACACCTACCGCGGCACCTCGGCGTTCTCCGCGCCGGAGACCCAGCGCATCCGCGACTTCGTGAACTCCCGCGTGGTCGGTGGCGTCCAGCAGATCAAGACGAACATCGACTTCCACACGTTCTCGGAGCTCGTGCTGTGGCCGTTCGGCTGGACCACGGCGGCCACCGCACCCGGCCTGGACGCGAACGAGGAGCGGGCGTTCCGCACGCTCGGCCAGCAGATGGCCGCCACCAACGGCTACACGCCCGAGCAGTCGAGCGACCTCTACATCACCGACGGCACCATCGACGACTGGATGTGGGGCCAGCACAAGATCTGGTCGTACACCTTCGAGATGTACCCGAGCAGCGGTGGCCTGAACGGCTTCTACCCGCGTGACACGGTCATCGCCGCCCAGACCACTCGCAACGACAAGGCGACCGACCTGTTCCTGCAGTACTCGGACTGCGTGAAGCGGGTCATCGGGCAGACCTGCTGATCCGTTCCAACGCCTGATCGATCTCCTCAGGAGTGACGAAGTAGTGCGGGGACGCCCGCACTACCTCGTCCAGGCCCCGTTTGGTCATGTCGATCAACGTCGACCCGCTCCGCGACACCGTCACGGCCACCTTCCGGTCCCAGAGCCGGTCCTTCAGCTCCATCGGCGGCACGTGCTCCGACGTGAACGTGACGATGCCGGACTGCCGTTCCCCGAGGTCCCGGACGGTGATGCCGGGGATGGTCCGCAGGCCCTCGCGCAAACGCTTGGCACGGTCCGCGACCTCGTTCTCGATCACGCCCATGCCCTTGTCCAGGGCGTACCTCGCGGCGGCGATCAGGCCCAGCCGGTCCGCGATGCTGAACTCCCACAGCTCGAACACCCGCGCGTCGTCGCGCGGTTCGTACCGGTCGGGTGCGGTCCACGCGGCGCCGCTGTGGTCCATCAGCCTCGGCCGCAGCCGCCTCCGCACGTCGTCGCGGACCACCAGCGCGCCCGTGCCGCGCGGTCCGCGCAACCACTTCCGGCCGGTGCAGACGAGCATGTCGTAGTCGAGGCCGCGCACGTCCAGCTGGCCGATCGACTGACAGGCGTCGAGCAGCACCAGCGCCCCGGCCTCGCGGGCCCTGGCGGTGACCTCGTTCACCGGGTTGACCAGGCCGCCGTTGGTGGGCACGTGCACCAGCGAGACCAGCTTGACCCGTTCGTCGAGGTCCAGGGCATCGAGGTCGAGCTGTCCGTGGCGGTCGGACGGCAGCACCTCGATCGTCGCGCCGGTCTCCTCCGCGCGGCGCAGCATCGGCACGGCGTTGCCGCCGTACTCGACCTCGGTCACCAGGATCCGGTCGCCCTTGCTCAGGGGCACCGCGTCGAAGGCGGTGAGCCACGAGCGGGTGGCGCTGTCGGTGAACGCGACCTCGGACGGCGCGCAGCCGAAGAGCTCGGCGAGCACGCCGTAGCCGGCCTCGAGGTCCTCGTGGCGTTCGGCGGCGGCGCGGTAGCCGCCGATCTCGGACTCCCTGCGCAGGTGGCCGATCACCTCGTCGGTCACCTGGGCGGGCGGGAGTGAGGAACCGGCGCTGTCCAAAAAGATCAGGTCCACCACGTCACTGTGCCACCATCGAACCCATGGGGGACCGTTCGTTTGGTTACAGCGCACAGGTCAGACCGCTCTTGTGGGTGTTCCTCGTGCTGACACCGGTGGAGATCCTGCTCGTCGACCTGCTCGTGCCGTGGTTCTGGCTGCGGGCCGTGCTGCTCGCGTTCGGGTTGCTGAGCGCGCTGCTGCTGGCGTGGCTGCTGTGGATGCTGCACAAGTTCAAACACGAGATCGACGACGAGTACCTGTGGCTGCGGTACGCGCGCGAGTTCGAGTACCGGATTCCGCTGTCGGCCATCGACACCGTGACGCACGGCCTGTCCAGCCGGTCGTTGAACAAGACGCGGTCCGTTGTGGACGGAACGCTCGTGCTGGAGGTCTCCAACTCCACCAACGTGGCGCTGCGGTTGAACGAACCGCAGGAGGTCGACCTAGGACGCAGGGGCGTGCACGAGGTGACGAAGATCGAGTTCTGGGCCGACAACCCCGGCGAGATGGTGCGCGCGTTGCGGAAATAGGCTCGGCCACATGGTGGAGATCCCCTACGGCAAGCGCATGAGGCCGAGGTACGTGCGGTTCCTGATCATCACGGCGGTCGGGATCGCGCTGGTCGCGCTCGGCCTGGACATCCCGTGGCTGCTGATCACGTTGATCGTCCTGGGCGTGCTGAACACCGTCGTGTGCGTGGGCGCTCTCTACGTGCTGTACCGCCAGCCGCACACCGTCTCCGACGAGGAACTGCGGTTGCGCCAGCTCGGCTTCTTCGACTGGCACATCCCGGCCGGGGACCTGGGCTCCGCGCAGGTCGCCGAGCGCAGCCACCAGGGGCGGCGCAGCGTCGAGGTGATCGGCGACGCGCTCGTCATCCAGTCGCTGACCAAGACGAACGTCTCGGTGCCGTTCCACGAGCCGCAGCTGGTCAACCTCGGCAAGACCGGTGTGCAGCGGGTCGAGCGCGTCGAGTTCTGGGCGGACGACCCCGAACGGGCCGTCCGCGAGATCAACCGCGTGACTACTTAGGCTCCCACTTGTCGAGGTTCCACCACGGACCCCAGGCCAGCGCGCCGTAGGAGTTCGGGTCGACCACGGGCTGGTAGCCGTTCCACGAGTCACGCATCACGTAGGCGTGCTCGGGGAAGACCAGCACCGCCATCGACGGCGCCGCGACGTACGCCTGCTGGAAGAGCTTGTACGCCACCGCCCGTTGCGCCGGGTCGATGAGCTTGCGGCCGTTCTCCAGCGCCGCGTCGGCGGCCGGGCTGCCCTGGCCGCGCAGGTCGTAGAGCATCAGGTCGGGGTCGAACGGCGAACCCTCGCCGTAGAGCAGCGCGTCCTGGGCCATCCGCGGCCGGATCGCCTCCCACGACAGGCCGGCGAGCTGCACGTCCACACCGACGGCCTTGGCGTCGGCCGCGAACGCCGTGGCGAGGTCGGCGCGCAGGTCGTCACCGAGCGGGTACATCAGCGTGAACCGCGCCGGCACGCCCTCGCGAACCCGGATCCCGTCCGTGCCGGGCACCCAGCCGCCCGCGTCGAGCTGACGGACGGCCTCGGTCTTGTCGAAGCGGAACTTCGCGGTCGGGTCGAACTCCTCGGCCAACGCGTCCGGCACCGGCGTGTAGGCGATGGTGCCCTTGCCCACCAGCAGGCTGTCGATCATGCCCTGGCGGTTCGCGGCGAAGTTCAGCGCGAGCCGGACGGAGGCGTTGCCGGTGACCGGGTTCGCCGCGGGCAACCGCACGGCCCGGTAGTCGGCGCTGCGGTGGTACTGGACCGACAGGCCGGACTTGCCGGCGAACTGCGTGGCGATCTTGGGCGGCAGCACCGTGCCGTCGAACTCGCCGTCCTGCATGCGGCGGGCGCGCTGGTTGTCGTCGGTGACGAACACGACGGTCAGCTTCTTGACCTTGGGCACGCCGTCGAAGTAGCTCTCGTTGGCGTCCAGCAGCAGCCGGTCGCCCTTCTTCCACTCGGTGACCTTGTACGGCCCGGTGCCGATCGGCTGGCCGTTCGGGTTCGCCTGCTCGCTGGGCAGGATGCCGAGCACGAGCAGGTGCGGGAACGCCGCCTGCGTCTGCGTGAGGGTGAAGCGGACCGTGGACGGGTCGACCTGCTCGACGCCCTTGAGCGTGCCGAACCGCTCCTTGACCGGGTTCTGCAGCGCCGCGGTGTAGGTCGCGACGACGTCCTCCGCGCCGAACGTGCTGCCGTCGGTGAACTTCACGTCGCCGCGCAGCTTCACCGTCCAGCTCAGCCCGTCCGCGGCCGGTTTCGGCAGGTCGGCGGCGAGCTGGGGCTTGAGCGAGCCGTCCTGGCGATGCTCGACGAGTCCGTCGTAGATCTTCGACACGCCCTGGGCGCCGTAGCCGAGCAGCGGGTTCAGCGTCGTCGGTTCGTCGCGGTCGGCGAGCACGATCGACGTGCCGTTCGTGCCACCGTCCGGGCGGGGTGTGGCGGTCTCGGTGCAGCCCGCGACGGCCAGCAACACGACGAGGAGCAGTGGGGAACGCACGAGTCGGACCCTACAGTGATCCGCATGCGCATCGCCGTGAGTCAGATCAGCTCCACCACCGACCCCCGGTCCAACCTGGAGCTCGTCCGCGACGCGGTGCGCAGGGCCGACGGCGCGCGGGTCGTGCTGCTCCCGGAGGCGACGATGTGCCGCTTCGGCGTGCCGCTCGGGCCGGTCGCGGAGCCGTTGGACGGGCCGTGGGCGTCCGCGGTGCACGAGATCGCCGCTCAGCACGACGTCGTGGTGGTCGCCGGTATGTTCACGCCGTCCGGTGACCGCGTGACGAACACCCTGCTGGTGACCGGGCCGGACATCCACCTCGGCTACGACAAGATCCACCTGTTCGACGCGTTCGGGTTCCAGGAGTCGCGCACGGTCGCGCCCGGCTCGGAGGTCGTGACGTTCGAGGTGGACGGCGTCACGCTGGGCGTGGCCACCTGTTACGACATCCGCTTCCCCGAGCTGTTCCGCGCGCTGGCCGACAAGGGCGCGTCGGCGGTGCTGGTCGGGGCGTCGTGGGGCGCCGGGCCGGGCAAGAAGGAGCAGTGGGAGCTGCTGGTGCGGGCGCGGGCGTTGGACTGCACGTCGTTCGTCGTGGCGTGCGGGCAGGCGTACCCAGGTGAGCTGGGCTCCTCCGCACCGACGGGCATCGGCTACTCGACCGTCGCGGATCCGTTCGGCAACGTGGCCCTGCAACTCTCCGACCAGCCAGAGGTCTCGGTGGTCGACATCGATCTCGCCGCGGTGGAACAAGCCCGACAGGTCCTGCCCGTGCTGGCGAACCGACGGCTAGGTTGACCTTCATGCGCATCGTTTCGGCTGTAGTGGCCGCTTTGCTGTTGTTGTCGGGCGTTGCCTCGGCGACGCCGTCACGCGGGGTGACGGGCAAGATCCTCGCCCAGTGGACCGCCGGCGACCGCGACTACGTCCTCCGCGAGATCACCATCGACCCCGGTGGCAGCACCGGCTGGCACCACCACGACGGCACCCTGTACGCGCTCGTCAAGAAGGGCGTGCTGACGCGGACCGAGTCCGACTGCACCACGACGTTCGTGAACCGCCGCGGTGACACGCTGATCGAGCTGCCGCACCAGGTGCACATCGGGCGCAATCTCGGCACTTCGCCGATGGTGCTGGAGGTGCTGTACGTGAACCCCATCGGTACGCCGTTGTCACGGGACGAAGCGAATCCGGGTTGTTCGTTCGAATGAGCTTGACCTCAAGTTAGGTCGAGCTCACAGGATCGGGGGCATGACTCTTCCCGCACTGCCCTCGTTCTTCCGCAGCCGCACCGACCTCGACGGCTTCAAGCTCTACCGGGCCAGCAACCCGCGCGGTGACCGCGACGTCGGCTGCGTCGTCCTGGTGACGGTCGACACCGACAGCGAGGCCACCGCGAAGGCGTGGGTCGACTCGGTGTTCGTCGCGCTGGCGAGCGAGCCGAACCCGCACCCCGGCGGCATCTCCGCGGCGTTTCACATCCGCGACGACGGCAAGCGCGTCGTCAACGTCGCGGAGTGGGTCAGCGCCGCGGACCACGTCGACGCGGTGTCGAGTGGCAACGGCGTCGGCTCACGCACCGCGGACTGGCGCCGGGTGCAGAACTTCCCCGGCGTCCAGCACGTCGGTGTGGAGCGGTACCAGCCGCTAGCGAAGGTCGAGGCCGAGGTCGAGTGACGGGCTGGAGTGCGTGAGACCGCCGACCGCGAGGTAGTCCACGCCGGTTTCGGCGTACCGGCGGGCCACGTCCAGCGTGAGCCCGCCGGACGCCTCCAGCTTGACGTTCGCCGGCCTGCGCCGCACGGCTTCCGCACACTGCTCGGGCGTGAAGTTGTCCAGCAGCACCAGTTCCGCGCCTTCGGCCAGAGCCTCGTCGAGCTGCTCCAGGCTGTCGACCTCGACCTCCATCAGCAGTTCCGGCGCGTGCGCACGGGCCGCACGGATCGCCGCACCGACGGAACCCGCCGCGGCGACGTGGTTGTCCTTGATCAGGATCGCGTCGCCGAGGCCCATGCGGTGGTTCACGCCGCCGCCGCAGCGGACCGCGTACTTCTGCAGAAGCCTGAGACCTGGCAACGTCTTCCGCGAGTCGCGCACAGCAGCACCGGTGCCCTCGATCGCCGTCACCCAGCGGGCGGTCTGCGTGGCGATGCCGGACAGGTGGCAGATCAGGTTCAACGCCGTGCGCTCGACCGTGAGCAGGCCACGGGCCGGGCCGGTGAGCACCAGTGCGGGCTCACCCGGCACGGCCTTGTCGCCGTCGGTGGCCTCGGACAGCACCTCGACCTCGGGCAGATAGCGCTGGAAAGCAGCACGCGCGATGGAAACACCGCACAGCACGCCCGAGGCGCGAGGCGTGATCTCCGCGGTGGCCGCGGCCTTCTCCGGCACGGTCGCCAACGTGGTGGCGTCCAGGCCGTAGCGGAGGTCTTCTTCCAGCGCGAGCTGGATGACCCGGTTCGCGTCGTCCCAATCGATGGTCATGCGACACCCTCCGCGAGAACGGGATCGGCCAGCACGGGCTGACCGGTCGGGGTGAGCCGGACGAGCTGACTGCGTTGCCACGCCTCGGAACGCTCGGTGAAGTCGGTGCGGACGTGACAGCCGCGCGACTCGGTGCGTTCCTGGGCCGCCGCGATCAGGGCGCGGGCGGCGATGGTCAGGGCGGCGTCCTCGACCAGTTCGCGCGACTCCAGCTGCTTGTCCACAGTGGACACGTCGAGCACCGACCCGACGACCGCGAGACCTTCCGCGTCCCGGCCGATCGCCGCGTAGCGGGACATCACGCGCTGGAGCAGGTCCCGGTCGGCGACCGGGGCCGTGGGCAGCACGGGGTCGACGGCGCGGACGGGCGCGATGAACCCGACCGCCAGATCGGCGGCCACGGCCTCGGCCGCGCGCGTGCCGCAGACCAGGCCTTCGAGCAGGCTGTTGGAGGCCAGGCGGTTCGCGCCGTGCAGACCGGTGCGGGCGACCTCGCCGACCGCGTACAGGCCGGTCACGCCGGTGCGTCCATCGACCGTCGAGACCACGCCACCGCAGGCGAAGTGTGCCGCCGGGGCAACGGGAATCGGGTCCACGGCCGGGTCGACGCCGACCGAGACGCAGGCCGCGTACACGGTCGGGAAGCGCGTTGCCATGTCGTGCAACGAGGTCGCGTCCAGGAACACGTGGTCGTCGACACCACCGGGCTCAAGAGCCATGTGGCGGGTGATCGCGGCCGCCACGACGTCGCGCGGCGCGAGGTCCTCCAGCGGGTGCACGCCCTTCATCACGCGGGCGCCGGTCGCGTCGACCAGCACGGCACCCTCACCGCGCACGGCCTCCGTGACGAGCGGGCAACGGCCTCGCGCGCCCCTGCCCGTGTAGAGCACGGTCGGGTGGAACTGGATGAACTCGACGTCCGCGGCCAGCGCACCGGCCCGCAACGCCAGCGCCAGCCCGTCGCCCGTCGCGACGGACGGGTTCGAGGTCGCCTGGTACATCTGGCCGAGGCCACCGGTCGCGAGCAGCACGGCGGGCGCGGTCAGCACGCCGGGTACGCCGTTGCTGTCGAGCACCAGCAAGCCGGCCACGGCACCGAACGGGGTCCTCACCGCGTCCACCGCGACGTGGTTCTCCAGCAGCGGAACCCGTCCGTCCACAGTGGCCTTGAGCAGTGCGCGTTCGACCTCGGCGCCGGTCGCGTCACCGCCGGCGTGCACGACGCGGAACGCGCTGTGGCCGCCTTCGCGGGTGCGTTCCAGCAGCCCGTCGGGCTTCGCGTCGAATGTCGCACCGCGCTCGCGCAGCCTCGCGACGGCCTGAGGTCCGTCGGTGATGATCGCCGTGACCGCCGCGTCGTCACAGAGGCCCGCGCCCGCCGTCAGCGTGTCCTCGATGTGCCGCCCCACCGTGTCACCGGGGTCGTGCTGGTCCTGCATGACAACGGCGACGCCGCCCTGAGCCCAGCGCGTGTTGCCGTCGTCGCCCGCCGCCTTCGTGACGACGAGGACGCGCAGCCCCAGCTCACGAGCCCGGAGCGCGGCGGTCAGCCCCGCCACGCCCGTGCCGACCACGATCAGGTCGGCCCGCGCCTCCCAGCGCGCGGCCATCACTCACCGCCGCCGGGCTGGCCGATCTCGATCATGCGCTGCACGGCGCCCTGGGCGCGCTTGGCGGTCTCCAGGTCCACGTGCACCTCGTCCAGGCCGTCGCGCACGCACCGCAGCAGCGCGGCCGGCGTGATCATCTTCATGTAGGTGCAGGACGCGCGGTCGTTGACGGCGCGGAAGTCGATCTCCGGGGCGGCCTTGCGCAGCTGGTGCAGCATGCCGACCTCGGTCGCGACGAGCACCTTGGTCGCCTTCGTCGAGCGGGCCGCGGTGATCATGTCGCCGGTCGAGAGGATCTTGACCTTCTCCGCCGGGACGATGCCCTCGCCGCTCAGGTAGAGCGCGGAGGTCGCGCACCCGCACTCCGGGTGGATGAACAGGTCGGCGTCCGGGTTCGCGGCGGCGCGTTCGGCCAGCTCAGGACCGTTGATGCCGGCGTGGACGTGGCACTCGCCCGCCCAGATGTGCAGGTTCTCGCGGCCGGTCTCGCGCTTGACGTGCGCGCCCAGGAACTGGTCCGGGCAGAACAGCACCTCGCGGTCGGCCGGGATCGAGCGCACCACGTCGACGGCGTTCGACGACGTGCAGCAGATGTCCGTCTCCGCCTTCACCTCGGCCGTGGTGTTCACATAGGACACGACGACCGCGCCGGGGTGCTCCGCCTTCCACTCGCGCAGCTGGGCGCCGGTGATCGAGTCGGCGAGCGAGCAGCCCGCGCGCTCGTCCGGGATCAGCACGGTCTTCCGCGGCGCCAGGATCTTCGCCGTCTCGGCCATGAAGTGCACGCCGCAGAAGATGATCGTCTGCGCGTCGGACTGGGCCGCGATGCGGGAAAGCGCGAGGGAGTCGCCGGTGTGGTGGGCGATGTCCTGGATCTCGGGCAGCTGGTAGTTGTGCGCCAGGATGACCGCATCCCGCTCCTTCGCGAGGCGCAACACCTCTTCCCGCCACGCCGCGTCCGGCTCGACTCCGCCGAACACACCTGACGCGGTTCGCTCCACGGTTGCGGTAGCGACCATCGCTGCCTCCTCGGTTCCAGGTTTTCGCCTACTGGTCGAAAACGTGGCCGATAGTATCAGCCGAGTGGCGGGCGTGGGGCATGAAGTTCTGGCAGCTGTGCTGCGGGTGAGAGGTGCGTCACTCCAGGTCATGCTGTGGGAGCGCGCACGGGAGCCACACGCTCACCGCTGGTCGTTGCCGGGTGGAGAGCTGCGGGTGGACGAGGACGTGGAGTCCTCCATCCGCCGTCAGCTGGCGGAAAAAGTCGACGTGCGACAACTGTCACACGTCGAGCAGCTCGCGGTTTTCAGCGCCCCGGACCGCGTCCCGGGACCCCGCGTCGTCGCGACGGCGTTCCTCGGGCTGGTCCCTTCGGACGTCGATCCGGAGCGGCCGGCGGACACCGAGTGGCACTGCGTGGACACGCTCCCCGCGATGGCGTTCGACCACTCCTCGATCGTGCACCGAGCGCGGCACAGGCTAGGCTCGAAGCTCTCGTACACGAACCTCGGCTTCGCGCTGGCACCGCCGGAGTTCACCATCTCGCTGCTGCGCGACCACTACTCGGCGGCCCTGGGCTACCGGGTGTCCGCGACGAACCTCCAGCGCGTGCTCTCCCGCCGCCTGCTGCTGGAACCCACGGGTGGCACCGCTCCCCCCGGCCCGTCCGGCGGCCGCCCCGCCGCGTTGTTCCGGTTCAGCGCCAAGGGAATCAAGGTGACCGATCCGTTCGCCGTGCTCAGGCCCCCTGGATCTGGCCGTCCGGCGGGCGGGAGTGCCAGCCCGTAACGTGGACGCGTGGCCGAGACGCTTCCGCTCTTCCCTTTGGGCACCGTGCTGCTCCCCGGGGCGTCCTTGCCGTTGCACATCTTCGAGCCCCGCTACCGCCAGCTCGTCGTCGACCTGATGACCGGCTCGCTGTTCGGCCGCACGTTCGGCGTGGTGTGCATCAAGGAGGGCTGGGAGGTGGGCGCCGACAACGTCGGTTCCCTGCAGGACATCGGCTGCTCCGCGGACCTGCTGGACGCCCGCCCGCTGCCAGAGGGCCGCTTCGACATCGTGACGCGTGGCGTGCGTCGGTTCCGGCTGCTCGACGTCGACACCACCACCGCGCCGTACCTGTTGGGGCACATCGACTACATCGAGGACTCCGTGGTGCCCGAGGCCGCCCTGGAAGTCGTGCCGATCCTCGAACGCGGGGCGCGCGCCGCCCACGAGCGGTACTGCGGCGCGGCCTGGCACCGCGAGGACTGGTCGCCGCCCTCGGACGACGTCTCGCTGGGAGCGCTGTCGTACCTGCTGGCGGCCGACTGCCTGTTGCCCGTCGAGGATCGGCAGCGGTTGCTGGAGGAACGGTCGCCGGCCCGGCGGTTGCGACTGGTCCGGCGGATGTTGCACCGGGAGACCGGAATTCTCAGCGCGCTGAAGGCAGTTCCGGTGCCGCTGACCGAGTTCGGGCACGTGCCGAACCCGAACTAGGCGCCCAGGAAGTTCTGCAGCGCGGGCAGGACGAGCCGGGGGTTCTCGCTCGCGCTGAAGTGGTGGGCTTTCTCGACGAGGATCTTCTCGGCATCCGGCAGCAGATCGGCGAGCGCGTACAGGCCTCCCACGAGGTGGCGCGGCGAGTCGGTGCCGCCGATCAGCAGCACGTGCCCGCGGAGCGCCCCGAAGCGCGCCAGGTTCGCGCTGCCCTCCTCCACGATCCTCAGGTCGTGGCGCACGGTCGGCAGACCCTCGAACAGGTCCTCCCCTTCCTCTGCCACCATCTTGCGCGCCGCCGCGACGAGAAACCCGCGCGGCGCGATTCGCAGCATCATCCGCAGCCATCGCGGCCCGATCCCGAACCCCCTGGCGATCGTGACCACCGCCTCGAGATCCTGCCCGGCCGCGACCTCCTGCTCGAACCGGCGGATCACCTCGCGCTTGTGCTTCACCACGCCGAACGGTGGCTCGTATGCGGCGACGTGGGTGATGCCGGGCAGTTGCAGGGCCGTTTGCAGCGCGATCACCGCACCGGAGCTGACGCCGAACAACCGCTGCGCGCCGGTGGCGACCAGGACGGCCCGGACGTCCTCGACCTCGGTCCGCAGACCGTGGCCGGCTCGGTGCGGCCCGCTCTCGCCGCGGCCTCGGCGGTCGACGACGTGGACGGTGAAGCCGCTCGCGAGCGCGTCCGCCAGCTCCTGGAAGTCGTCAGCGCCCTCCATCGGACCGGGAACGACCAGCACACCAGGGCCTCTGCCCGTCGTCCGGTAACCGATGGTCGTGCCATCCACCGAGGTGATCACTCGTTGTTCCTCCTCCGGTGTCCACCACCTCAACGCCTGACCACCCGTGAACCGTTGACCCCTGCCCGATAGTGGTACTTGCGGACGCCATCAAGCCCAGCTCCCGAGAGACGATCGTCGGATCGTTGAATTGTGGCCTTGTGGGATTGTTGAACAATCCTTACCCTGAGCGCTACATCACATCGACCACTCCTCCACCACGCTGCGAGGTGTCGCATGAGCACGACCACGACCGAGGACACAGGCCGTTTCGCCTGGTTCCGCACTCTCGGCCAGAAGGGCAGGCGCGCGTTCATCGGCGCGTTCGGCGGCTACGGACTGGACTCCTACGACTACTGGGTCCTGCCGCTGAGCCTGGTCGCGATCAGCGGCTACTTCGGCCTCACCAAGGCCGAAGCAGGCCTGCTGGGTACGAGCACGCTGCTCATGAGCGCCATCGGCGGCGCGGTGGCGGGCATCATGGCCGACCGGTTCGGCCGGTCGAAAACCCTGATCATCACGGTCGCGGCGTACGCGTTCTTCACCGTGCTGTGCGGGTTCGCGACCAGCTACGAGACCTTGCTGATCTTCCGCGCGCTGCAGGGCCTCGGCTTCGGCGGCGAGTGGGCGGCCGGGGCGATCCTCGTGGCCGAGTACTGCAAGCCGAAGTACCGCGGCCGCACGGTGGCGTTCATCCAGAGCGCCTGGGCGGCCGGCTGGGGACTCGCGGTCATCATCAACACCCTGGTCGCGTCGCTCGCGGACCCGGCCTGGTCGTGGCGCATCATGTTCTGGACCGGCGCGCTCCCGGCGATCCTCATCTTCTACGTGCGCCGCAACGTCGACGACGCCCCGGAAACCAAGGCACAGCCCAAAGAAGGCGGCACCTTCCCGAAGATCTTCCAGGGCCCGATCCTCAAGACCACGCTGTTCGCGGCGCTGCTCGCCACCGGCGTCCAGGGCGGTTACTACACCCTCGCGACCTGGCTGCCCGCGTTCCTGCAGACCGGCCGCGGCCTGACCATCATCGGCACCGGCGGCTACCTCGCGTTCCTCATCACCGGCGCGTGGATCGGGTACGTCAGCGGCGGCTATCTCACGGACTACCTGGGGCGCAAGAAGACCTTCACGCTGTTCGCGATCGCCAGCGCGTTGCTGATCGTCGCCTACACGCAGATTCCCAACGGTGCCAACACGTTGGTCATGTTCCTCGGCTTCCCGCTCGGGTTCTGCATGTCCGCGATCTTCAGCGGGTTCGGCAGCTACCTCAGCGAGCTCTACCCGACGCGGTTGCGAGGTACCGGGCAGGGCTTCACCTACAACTTCGGACGTGCGTTCGGCGCCGTTTTCCCGGGACTGGTCGGGTTCATGGCCGACCGGCTCGGCATCGGCGGTGCCATGCTGTTCGGGGCGGCGGCGTACGGGATCGCGGTCGTCGCGTTGATCTGGCTGCCGGAGACGGTCAACAAGGAGCTGGAATGACGACAGCGGGCAAGGCACCGGGACAGGCACAGGCCAACCTCATCGCCATCCCCAAGGACTGGGCGTACGACTTCCTGCTCTTCACCCACCGCAACCCCAAACCGTGCCCGGTGCTCGACGTGCTGGACGCCGGCGAGACGGTCAGCGCGCTCAAGCAGGACGCGGACGTGCGCACCCACGCGCCGCGGTACCGCATCTGGGAGCACGGCGAACTCAGGGCGGAACCCGAGGACGCCACGGAGTACTGGCGCGACGACCTGGTGACGTTCCTGATCGGCTGCAGCTTCACGTTCGAGACGGCGCTGGAAAGCGCCGGAGTGCCGCTGCGGCACGTCGATCAGCAGAAGAACGTCGCCATGTACGTCACGGACATCCAGTGCCGGCCGGCGGGCAGGCTGCACGGGCCGATGGTCGTGTCGATGCGGTGGATTCCGGAGTCCCTTGTGGACATCGCGCACAAGGTCACCGCGCTGATGCCCTCGGTGCACGGGGCCCCGGTCGGCGCGGGCGACCCGCGGATGCTCGGTATCGACGACATCCATCAGCCCGACTTCGGCGACGCCGTCGAGCCGGAACCCGGTGACGTACCGGTGTTCTGGGCGTGCGGCGTGACTCCGCAGGCGGTGCTGATGAAGTCCAAGCCGCCGTTCGCGATCACGCACGCGCCTGGTCAGATGTTCGTGACCGACATGCCGGACTTCGCCTACCGCGTCGGCTGACGATGAAGGGCTCCTTCATCCACCTCACGTGGATGAAGGAGCCCTTCATCGACCTAACCGAGGCGGCGGCCCAGGTCGTCCAGGCCGTTCCACGCCGTGCAGCAGCCGTAGGCCAGCGCGGCCGCCAACGGCCACGCCAGAATTCCCCACCACGTCTCCAAAGACGGCGCGATCAGCAGGGTGTCGTTCGGCTTGATCGACGACGGCATCGGGTACGCGCCCGCGGCCAGCGATCCGCCCAGCCACTGCGCGAACCACGCCGCCGCGAACGAGCCCGCCGTCATGCCCAGCATCACGACCGGCCCGCGCCGCTGCCGCAGCAGCCACGTCCCGATACCGGTGACCGCGCCCGCGCCGAGACCGATCAGCACGAACACCATCAGCGCGTCGAGCCGGTGGTAGCTCTCCACCCCGATCGGGTAGAACTTGTTGTCCTGCGGCGAGACGATCTTGAGCTGCGCCGGGGCGAGCCACGACCACACGTACGCGGCGGGGAGCCCGGCCGCGAACGTCGTCAGCAGGACCACCAGGCCCGGTAGCAGATCCCGCTTGACCACGACCTTCGGCCGGGGCCGGATGTAGTGGTAGACGTACGGCGGCTCCGGCACGGGTTCGATGCGCACCGGCGCTGCTTTCTCGTCCATTCGCGAGAGGTTACTACCGCCCCGAATCGATCTCTCCGTGACGGCTGCAGCGCGCCGTCCAGCCGTCCGGGGTCACCTGGACGACCATCCGGCGCGCGCACTCCGAGCAGTACCGCGGCGGGTCGATCAGCGAGAGGCGCTGACGGCAGAACGCGTGGTCGCCGCCAGCCTCCTCCTTGCCGCAGAAGGAACAGAACATCGCGGTCATCACAGGGTCTGGCTCAGCGCCTTGATGGGCATCGACAGCTCTTCCAGCATGTCGAGGTCCTGCTGGGCCGGGCGGCCGAGGTTCGTCAGGTAGTTGCCGACGATGATCGCGTTGATGCCGCCGAGCATGCCCTGCTTCGCGCCCAGGTCACCGAACGTCAGCTCACGACCGCCGGCGAACCGCAGGATCGTGCGCGGCAGGGCCAGCCGGAACGCGCCGACCGTGCGCAGCGCCTCGGCGCCCTCCACGACCGGGTAGTTCTCGTACGGCGTGCCGGGGTTCGGGATGAGGAAGTTGAGCGGCACCTCGTCGGGCTCCAGTTCGGCCAGCTGCACGGCGAACTCCGCGCGCTGCGCCAGCGTCTCCCCCATGCCGATGATGCCGCCGCAGCAGACCTCCATGCCGGCGTCGCGGATCATCCTCAGCGTGTCCCAGCGCTCCTCCCAGGAGTGCGTGGTCACGACCTCGGGAAAGTGCGAGCGAGCCGTCTCGAGGTTGTGGTTGTAGCGGTGCACGCCCATCGCCACCAGTTCGTCGACCTGCTCCTGCGTGAGCATGCCGAGCGAGCAGGCGATCTGGATGTCGTTGCCGTCCTCGCGGATGGCCTTGATGCCGTCGCGCACCTGCGAGAGCAGTCGCTTGTCCGGGCCGCGCACGGCAGCCACGATGCAGAACTCGGTCGCGCCGGTGTCGCGGGTCTGCCGCGCCGCGCGGACCAGGCCGGGGATGTCGAGCCACGCCGACCGCACTGGCGACGGGAACTGGCCCGACTGCGAGCAGAAGTGACAGTCCTCCGGGCAGCCACCGGTCTTCAGCGAGACGATGCCCTCGACCTCGACCTCGGGCCCGCACCAGCGCTCACGCACCTCGTGCGCCAGCGCCAGGAGCTCGGGGATCCGGTCCTCAGGCAGTTCGAGCACCTTGAGCACCTGGGCTTCGGACAGTCCGACTCCTCGTTCGAGCACCTGCTCACGAGCTTCGTCGAGCACGTCGATCTGTTCCGGAGCTGCGGTCACGGTCTCTCCTCCTCCTGTGGCCTGGCGAGCACTATGCCTCACTGAATCCTTCATCGTGGAGCGATGTAGGTCACTGGACCGCGAACTGAGCCGCGAACGTCTCCGGGTCGAACTCGCCGCCGAACCACGGTGAAAACGATCTCTTGGCGACCGCCAGGAAATCCACGGAACCGAGCTTCGTCACACCCTGGGGCAGCGCGCCGAGCAGCGGGCCACCCGCCGCGTCGGGCAGGTCCGCGAGGTTGGTCAGGGAGGCGAGGTCCGGGTGCAACGGCCAACTGCCGACCACGACACCGAGCGACTCGATGCCACGCCGCTGCAGCGCCTCGGCCGTCAGCGCGGTCGCGTTCAGCGTTCCGAGCCCGGCCTGGGCCACGATCAGCACGGGCGCGTTCACCGCCCACGCGATGTCGGCCAGCGTGGAGCCGCTCTCGTCGAACCGCACCAGCAGCCCGCCGGCGCCCTCGACCAGCACCAGGTCGTGGGTCTCGTCGAGCTCGGTGACGGCTTTGGCGACGTCCGCGGGGTGCACGGTGGCCATTCCCGCCCGCCTGGCCGCGGTGTCCGGAGCCAGCGGGTCGGGGTATCTGGCCAGCTCACGGGTCGTCACGTCGCCCGCCAGCCGCGCCACCTCCGCCACGTCGCCCGGCTCGCCGGGCAGCAGGCCGGTCTGCGCGGGCTTCAGCACCGCGACCCGTCTGCCTTCTGCCCTGGCCAGCGCCGCGATGCCCGCGGTGACGGCGGTCTTGCCGACCTCGGTTCCGGTTCCGGTGATCACCAGCACGCTCACAGGCACCTACCCTAGGACGTCACCTAACGTGAGGGCATGACTGAGCAGCCGATCGTGATGTACGGCGCCGAATGGTGTGGTGACTGCCGCCGGGCCAAAGCCTGGCTGACCCGCAACAACGTGCCGTTCACCTACGTCGACGTCGAGCACGACGACGCGGCGCGGGACAGGGCGATCGAGATCTCCGGTCGCAGGCAGATCCCCGTCGTCGTACTCCCGAACGGTGAGTTCATGGTCGAGCCGACCGACACTCAGCTCGCCGCCGCGATCACGCCCTGACAGATCGTCGCGATGTCGTCGTCCGTGCTGATGAACGGCGGCATCGTGTAGATCAGGTCGCGGAACGGCCGCAGCCACACACCGGCGTCCACGGCCGCCTTGGTTGCTCGTGCCATGTCCACGGGCTCATGCAGCTGCACGACCCCGATAGCGCCCAGCACGCGCACGTCCTTCACGGCCGGTAGGTCACGTGCGGGCGCGAGGCCGTTCTTCAAGCCGTTCTCGATCCGCGCGACCTCACGCTTCCAGTCCTGGGACAGCAGCAGGTCGATCGAGGCCAGTGACACCGCCGACGCGAGCGGGTTGCCCATGAACGTCGGCCCGTGCGCGAGCACCGGCACCTCGCCCTTGCTGATCCCGTCCGCCACCCGTGATGTGCACAGGGTCGCGGCCATCGTCAGGTATCCGCCGGTCAGCGACTTGCCGAGACACATGACGTCCGGGCTGACGTTGGCGTGGTCGGCGCCGAACAGCTCGCCGGTGCGGCCGAAGCCCGTGGCGATCTCGTCGAACACGAGCAGCACGTCGTGTGTGTATGCAAGCTCACGCAGCACGTGCAGGTAGCGCGGGTCGTGGAACCGCATACCGCCCGCACCCTGCACGACCGGCTCGACGATGATCGCGGCGAGCTCGTGCGCGTGCTGCTCGATGGTGTCGGATACCTGCTGAATGTATGCAGTATTCAATTCTGCCGGTGGACTGTCTACAAAGACCTGCTCCGGCAGGATTCCATGCCAGAGCGAGTGCATACCGCCTACTGGATCGCATACAGACATCGGCGTGAACGTGTCGCCGTGATAGCCGCCGCGCCATGTCAACATCCGGCGCTTCTCCGGGCGCCCCTGCGAACGCCAATACTGCATGCACATCTTGACCGCGACCTCGACGGACACCGAGCCGGAGTCGCACAGGAAGACGTGCTGCAACTCCGCCGGCGTGATCTCGACGAGCTTGGTCGCGAGCCGGATGGCGGGCTCGTGGGTGAGCCCGCCGAACATCACGTGGCTCATCCGGCCGAGCTGCTCGGTGACGGCCGCGTCCAGCACCGGGTGCCGGTAGCCGTGGATCGCCGCCCACCAGGACGACATGCCGTCGACCAGCTCCCGGCCGTCCGCGAGGGTGAGCCGGACACCCTCCGCGCCGCTGACGAGCAACGGCTCCTGGGTGCCCGGCATCGGGCCGTACGGGTGCCAGACGTGCGCCTGGTCGAGCTTCAGCAGGTCGTCCACCCGCGGAACACTAAGCGAGACGAACCGGCAAGGTGTGCAGACCGCGGATCAGCGTGCTGTCCCGCCACACCAGCGTGTCCGGCTCCGCGGCCAGCTTCAGGTTCGGGAACCGCGCCAGCAGCTGCGTCAGCGCCACGTCGAACTCCAGCCGGGCCAGCGGCGCGCCCAGGCAGAAGTGGATGCCGTGCCCGAACGCCACGTGCCCCTGCGCGGACCGCGTCACGTCGAGCTTGTCCGCATCGGGGTAGCGCTCCGGGTCCCGGTTCGCGGCCACCAGCGACACCATGACGATCTCGTTCTCGGGGATCATGACGCCGCCGAGTTCGATGGGTTCCTTGGTGTAGCGGAAGGTCGCGATGTTGACCGGTCCCTCCAGCCGCAGGAACTCCTCGCCGCTGGCCGGGATCAGCTCGGGACGGTCCTTGAGGATCTGCAACTGGTCCGGGTTGTTCAGCAACGAGAGCACCGCGTTGCCGATGAGGTTCACCGTCGTCTCGTGCCCGGCGACGAGCAGCAGGAACGCCATCGACACGAGTTCCTGGGTGTCAAGCCGGTCACCGGAGTCGTCGGCGTGCACCAAAGCGGAGAAGAACGTGTCGTCCGGCTCCGCCGCCGCGACCTTCTCGACGTGTCCGAAGAGGAACGCCGCCATCGCGCCGGACGCGTGCACGATGTCCTCGTTCGAACCGAACGACAGCAGCGTGTTCGACCACTCGCGGAACTCGTCGCGGTTGTCGATCGGGATGCCGAGCAGCTCGCAGATGACCGTGATCGGCAGCGGGAACGCGAACGCCTCCAGCAGGTCGACCTCGTCGCCGTCGTTCAGCTTCGCGATCAGCTCCGCGGCGATCTCGTTGACGCGCGGCCGCATCAGCTCGATCCGGCGCGAGGTGAACGCCTTGTTCACGAGCTTGCGCAGCCGGGTGTGGCCGGGCGCGTCCATGTTGAGCATGTGGACCGACAGCGCCTGGTTGAAGTCACGGCGTCCCGCGTTCGCCGGCGCGTGCACGTCGAAGAGGTGGCCACCCTCCTGGACGTTCTTGCTGATCCGCGGGTCGGTGAGGGCGATCTTCGCCTCGTCGTACCGCGTCACGAGCCAGACCTTGAGCCCACGCGGCATCTGGACTTCCCGCACGGGCCCCTCGGCACGCAACAGGTCGTGCACTTCGTGTGGGTTCTGGACGTAGTCGGCGGGCAACTGGGTGAGTGTCGTCACCTCACCCAGTTAACCCCGTTAACTCATCGCCCGCCACTATTTCTCGAGGGATCCTCTACCGCTGGATCGTGACGCCGCGGATCGTCTTCAGGTCACCGAAGAGCGACGGCGTCGGGTGGACGCGGTAGTTGTCCACCACCAGCATCTCCTTCGACTTGTCGCGCTTCTGGACCTCCAGGTGCACCGCGACGTGGCCCTCGTGCGACTTGAAGGTGACCTTCAGCTCCTCGATCAGCTCGGGCGTCAGCGTCTTGGTGTGCAGTCCGAGGACGAGCGGCGGATCGGCGTCGGGGTTCAGCTCGGCGTCGCTGATGTCGAGCGGGACGACACCGTCACCGAAGATCGCCATCTTGTCCTCGCGCCAGTTCACCCGCCCCTTCACGCACACGGCGGAGTCGAGCTCCAGGTCGTCGCGCAGGACCTCGTAGGACTTCGGGAAGAACAGCACCTCGATGGACGCGTCCAGGTCCTCGATCACGGTGATCGCCCACGGCAGGCCGTTCTTGTTCACCCGGCGCTCGATCGACGAGATCATGCCCGAGACGATCAGCTCGCCCTCCTTGGGCGGATCGTCGAGCACGACCGCGATCGGCCTGGGCGCGAACTTCCGCAGGATCCGCTCGGCGCCGTCGAGCGGGTGCGACGACACGTACAGCCCGAGCATTTCCTTTTCCAGGCTGAGCATCTGCTTGCGCTGGTACTCGTCGGTGCCGAACTTGAGGTGGGCCAGCGGGGACGTGCTGTCGTCCGGTTCGTCGCCGCTGTCGGCGCCGAACAGGTCGAACTGACCCTCGGCCTCCTTGCGCTTGATCGGCACGACGGCGTCGACCGCGTCCTCGTGCACCTGGATCAGCGACAGGCGGGTGTGACCGAACGAGTCGAACGCGCCAGCCTTGATCAGCGACTCGATCACGCGCTTGTTGCACGCGACGAGCTCGGACTTGTCCATGAAGTCCGTGAAGGACGTGTAGGCGCCCTTCTCCCGGCGGGTCTTGATGATCGACTCGACGACGTTCGCGCCGACGTTGCGGACCGCGCCCAGACCAAAGCGGATGTCGGTGCCGACCGCACCGAAGCGCAGCGCCGACTCGTTGACGTCCGGCGGGAGCACCTTGATGCCCAGGCGGCGGCACTCGGCGAGGTAGACCGCGGACTTGTCCTTGTTGTCACCGACCGACGTCAGCAGGGCGGCCATGTACTCGGCGCGGAAGTTCGCCTTGAGGTAGGCGGTCCAGTACGAGATCAGGCCGTACGCGGCCGCGTGCGACTTGTTGAACGCGTAGCCGGCGAACGGGAGAATCGTGTCCCACAGCGCCTGGATCGCCTCGTCGGAGAAGCCGCGCGGGTCGTTGCGCATGCCCTCCCGGAAGCCCTCGAACTCCTTGGCCAGCACCTCGGCCTTCTTCTTGCCCATGGCCTTGCGGAGCACGTCCGCTCGACCCATCGAGTAGCCCGCGACCTCCTGGGCGATGAACATGATCTGCTCTTGGTAGACGATCAGACCGTGCGTCTCGCCGAGGATCTCCTTGAGCGGTTCCTCGAGCTGCGGGTGGATCGGCTTGACTTCCTGACGGCCGTTCTTGCGGTCCGCGTAGTCGTTGTGCGCGTTCACACCCATCGGACCGGGGCGGTACAGCGCGCCGACCGCGACGATGTCCTCGAACGACGTCGGCTGCATGCGGCGCAGCAGGTCGCGCATCGGGCCACCGTCCAGCTGGAACACGCCGAGCGTGTCACCACGACCGAGCAGCGCGTAGGTCTCCGGGTCGTCCATCGGGAGCGTGTCGAAGTCCGGGACCGCGTCCTTGCCGCGGTTGGCTTCGATGTTCTCGATCGCGTCGCCCATCACGGTGAGGTTGCGCAGCCCGAGGAAGTCCATCTTCAGCAGGCCGATGTTCTCGCACGACGGGTAGTCCCAGCCGGTGATGAACGAGCCGTCGTCGCGGTACCAGAGCGGGATGGAGTCCGACAGCGGGTCCTTCGACATGATCACCGCGCAGGCGTGCACGCCTGCGTTGCGGATCAGGCCCTCCAGGCCGAGCGCGGTGTCGAAGATCTCCTTCACCTGCGCGTCGGTCTCGAGCAGCGACCTGACCTCGGCCGCCTCGCCGTAGCGCGGGTGGCTCTTGTTGATGATGCCGTTGAGCGGGATGTCCTTCGCCATGATCGGCGGCGGCAGCGCCTTCGAGATCTTGTCCGCGATCGCGAAGCCCGGCTGGCCGTGATGCACGCGCGCCGAGTCCTTCAGCGCGGCCTTGGTCTTGATCGTGCCGAACGTGATCACCTGGGCGACCTTGTCCGCGCCGTACTTCTCGCTGGCGTAGCGGATCATCTCGCCGCGCCGGCGGTCGTCGAAGTCGATGTCGATGTCGGGCATGGCGGTGCGCTCGGGGTTCAGGAACCGCTCGAACAGCAGACCGTGCGGGATCGGGTCGATGTTCGTGATGCCCATCGCCCACGACACCGCGGCGCCCGCGGCCGAACCACGGCCGGGACCGACCCGGATGCCGACGCTGCGGGCGTAGTTGATCAGGTCGGCGACGATCAGGAAGTACGCCGGGAAGCCCTTGTCGATGATGACCTGGGCCTCGAAGTCACAGCGCTTGATGTACTCGTCCGGGACCTCCTGGCCCCGGAACCGCCACTCGAGACCGCGCCGGATCTCCTTGCGGAACCACGAGGCCTGGTCCTCGCCCTCCGGCACCTCGAAGTTCGGGATCCGGTCCTTGATGCTCCAGATGTCCTCGTAGGACTCGACCATCGACGCGACGAGCAGCGTGTTGTCGCACGCCTCCGGCAGGTCCTTCCAGATCTGCCGCATCTCCTCGGACGACTTCAGGTAGTAACCGTCTCCGTCGAACTTGAACCGGTTCGGGTCGGTCAGCATCTTGCCGGACTGCACGCAGAGCAACGCCGAGTGCGTGTCCGCCTGGTCCTTGGTGACGTAGTGGCTGTCGTTGGTCGCGAGCGGCGGGATGCCGAGCTTCTTGCTGATCTCCAGCAGGCCGTCGCGGACCCGGCGCTCGATGTCGAGGCCGTGGTCCATCAGCTCCAGGAAGAAGTTCTCCTTGCCGAAGATGTCCTGGTAGTCGGCGGCGGCCTTGACCGCCTCCTCGACCTGCCCGAGCCGCAGGCGGGTCTGCACCTCGCCGGACGGGCAGCCGGTCGTCGCGATGATGCCGTCGGAATGCTGCGCGACGAGCTCGCGGTCCATGCGGGGCTTGTAGTAGTAGCCCGTCTTGCTCGCCTCGGTGTGCAGCCGGAACAGGTTGCGCAACCCGTCGGCGTTGCGCGCCCACATGGTCATGTGGGTGTACGCGCCGGCACCGGAGATGTCGTCGCCGCGCTGGCCGGGATCGCCCCAGAAGACCGGCTTCTTGTGCAGGCGGTTGTGCGGCGCGAGATAGGCCTCGATGCCGATGATCGGCTTGATGCCGGTCTTCGTGGCCGTTTGGTAGAACTCGTCGGACCCGTACATGTTGCCGTGGTCGCTCATGCCGACAGCGGTCATGCCGAGCCGCTCGGCTTCCTCGAACAACGGGGCCACCTTGGCCGCGCCGTCGAGCATCGAGTACTCGGTGTGCACGTGCAGGTGCACAAACGAGTCCGCCACGGTACCTCCAGGAGATCGAACGGACGCGTGGGAAGGACGCGAAATCCGGATCCGCCAACCATATCCCGCCTCGAAGCCCACCTCTCGCTCGGACACGTCGGTTTGTCGCCATGATCTCCAACCGGCCGGGCGGTGACGCGGAGATCGACAGCGGCGGGTAGCGTTCAATTCGTGGTGGCCCCCGATCCCGTAGACGCTCGCCTGCTCGCCGTTCTGGCCGAGTCGGGCCGCGCAGCCGTGCACGAGATCGCCCAGCGTCTGGGCATGGACCCCCGCGAAGCCGCCATGCGCCTGATCACCCTGTCCGGCAGCGGCCTGCCCCTGCTGGTCGGCGTCGAATGCGACCCGAACGGCGTGCGGCGCGCCCTCGCGAACGCCGCCGCCTACGGCAGCTACCTGGGCCCGCCGCCGTCCGGCCCGTACTCCGTGCACCAGAGCGGTCCGCACCAGGTTCAGCAGCCGTACGGACCGCAGGCCCCGATCAGCCAGCCGTTCCCGGCCCAGCCACAGCCGCAACTCCAGCCCCAGCCCCAGGCCACGTGGGGTCCGCCCCAGTCGGCCGGGTGGGTGCGCGCGGACCAGCCGCAGCCCAAGCCGATCTCGCGCACCGGCAAGATCGGCTCGACGCTGGAGGCCGACAGCCTCGAGGGCGCCCGCCTGTCCATCCAGCTGGTGGAGGTCGTCGACCCGGCGGACTTCCTGTTCACCGCGGCGGGTTACAAGCTCGCCGAGGGCGAACGCGCCGTGGTCGTGCACACCGAGGTGACGAACACCTCTCAGGTGCCGTACACCTCACTGCCGGACATGTACCTGGTCCTGGTCACCAAGACCGGCGAGACCGTGACGAAGGCGCCGGTGTCGTTGTCCTCACGCCCGGCGCACAAGCTCGGTGTGCAGCAGGGCGAAACGGCCGGCGGCCACACCGTGTTCGTGCTGCCGGAGATGACCGACGTCATCCAGGTCCGCTGGAGCGTGCGTCCCGAGGTGGACATCAACACGCTGGTGTGGACGGTAGAGGACTAGGTCCTGGGGGCCAGCGCCAGCAGGGCTGACGCCAGCGAGTCCGCCACGAACGCGCCGAACCGGCCGGCGGACCAGCCGCGGCGCAGCACCAGCAGCTCGAACAGCTCCGGCGCCGTGTAGGTCCACAGCACCTCGGCGGCCTCCTCCAGCGACACGCCGGGCCGCAGGTGGCCGCGGTCGTGCAACGCGCGGGCGTTGTCCTTCATCCGGCTGAACCGGTCGTCGTCCAACTCGTCGCGCAACCGGGCCAGGTCCTGGTCGTGCACGGCCCCGTCGCGGACCAGCAGCAGGATCGGCGCGACCAGCGGCGCCACCTCCGCGGCGAGCATCCCCCAGCCGCGCACGAGGGTGTGCGGATCCTCGCCCCGCAACGTGTCGGAGCGCTGCTCGGCGTGAACGGGTCCCACCCCTGCGAGCGCCCGCTCCCGCAGTGCGCGTACCAGGCCCGCCTTGCCGCGGAAGCGTTTGTAGACGGTCTCCACCGACACCCCGGCCGCCGTGGCGACGTCGGCGATCGCCGTGCCCGCGTAGCCGTTGGCGAGGAACAACCGCTGCGCCGCGTCCAGCACCGCCGCGCGCGTCTGCTCCGCCTGACGTTTTCGCCCGCCCGAGTCGTAGCGACGCTTGACTTCCGACATGTGTGCTCCCATATTCAGTACAGGCGACTGTACCGAATATCCCGAGGAGGTGGCCACCATGATCGAACGGCTCCAGCGGGCCGCCAACGCGCGCGACCTGGACGCGCTCGTGGACTGCTTCACGCCCGGCTACGTCAACGAGACGCCGGCACATCCCGAACGCGGCTTCCGGGGGCGGGACCAGGTCCGGCGCAACTGGGAACGGATCTTCGCCACCGTGGGCGACCTGGAGGTCGAGGTGCTGCGGCACGTGACCGACGGCGACACCGTGTGGAGCGAGTGGGAGCACCGCGGCACGCGGCCCGACGGCTCGCCGCACCTGATGCGCGGCGTGGTGATCTTCGGCGTCGAGGACGACCGCGCGGCGTGGGGGCGGTTCTACCTGGAACCCGTCGAGCACGGCGGCCCCGGCGTCGACGCCGCGCTGGCCCGGCACGTCGGCGGTGCGCCGTGATCCTCGTGGCGGGCGGCACCGGCCGGCTCGGCAGGCTGGTCGTGCGGAGGCTGGCCGACCGCGGGCTGCCGGTCAGCGTGCTCACCAGAGATCCGGCCCGCGCCGCCGGGCTGCCGGCCGCTGTCGTCGTGGGCGACGTGCGGCGCCCGCTCGCGTTCGGGCAGGTCGACGTGGTGGTCTCCGCCGTGCACGGGTTCGCCGGGCCCGGCGGCGTGACGCCGGAGACCGTCGACCGCGACGGCAACGCCCACCTCGTCGACGCGGCGAAGGAGGCGGGCGCGGACGTGATCATGCTGTCGGTGCAGGGCGCGGCCCCGGACCACCCGATGCTGCTGCACCGGATGAAGTACGCGGCCGAGGAGCACCTGCGTGCCAGCGGTATGCGGTGGACAGTCGTCCGGGCCACCGCGTTCCGCGAACTGTGGGTCGAGCTGCTCGGCCGGTCGCGGCGGCCGCTGGTGTTCGGCGGCGGCGACAACCCGATCAACTTCGTCGGCGTCGACGAGGTGGCCGCGCTCGTCGAGCGGGCCGTGGTCGACCCCGGCCTGCGCGGTCAGGTGCTGGAGGCGGGCGGGCAGAACCTGACGTTCAACGAGCTCGCCGCGACCGTGCGGCCAGAGACTCCCCGGCACGTGCCACCGCTCGCGCTGAAGGTGCTCGCCCGCGTCGGCCCGCGCGGCCTGGCCCGGCAGGCGAGGGCCGCGCTCGCCATGGACACCATCGACCTCACCTGGAGTCCACCCGGCTGAGCACCTGCAACGCCGCGTCGTGCACGCCGGGCGCGGCGGCGAGGTACTCGCGGGTGGTCAGCTCCCACGGCTCGCCGTCGAGATCGGTGACGACACCGCCCGCTTCCTGAACGAGCAGCACACCGGACGCGTGCGAGCGCACGTTGTCGTACTGCCAGTGCACATCCATCCGTCCCGCGGCGACCTGGGCGAGCTGATGGGTCACCGGCACGGAGATCCGCACGTAGAGCGCCTCCTTCGCCATCGCGCTGTAGGACGCGCCCACCCGGTCCGCCATCTCCGGCCCCTGCCCCGGCTGGGCCTGACCGGTGCCGGCCAGCGCGCCGTCGAGTGAGGTCTTGTCCGAGACCTCGAGGCGGACGCCGTTCAGGAACGCGCCGCCGCCCTCGGTGGCCGTGAACATCTCGTCGAACAGCGGGAAGTGGACGACGGACAGCACCGGGCGGCCGTCGCGGACCAGGCTCACGCCGATGTTCCAGTCGGTCATGCCGTGGACCGCGTTCATGTTGCCGCCGACCGGGTCGACGAGCCACCACTCGCCCGGTTCCAGCGGGCCGGAGCCGTGCTCGTCGTCGAGCCACCGCGCGCTCGGGCGGATCTCGGCGAGTTCCGGCCGCAGCAGGTCGACGACAGCCGCGTCGTTGGCGCGGACGGCCGCGATGATCTCGTCGAGCGAGGACGCCCGCGACTCCGGCGAACAGCGCTTCCGCATTCGCGCTCCGGCACGGCGGACGGCGGCGGTGGTGGCTGCGATCATGGCTTCCTCCAAGATTGACTGTCATGCAAGCGGATCTGAATCTGCTGACCGTGCTGGACGCCCTGCTCGAAGAGGGCAGCGTGATGGGCGCGGCGGAGCGGCTGCACCTGTCGTCACCCGCGGTCAGCCGCACCCTCGGGCGGATCAGGAAGGTGACCGGCGACGACATCCTGGTGCGCACCGGCCACTCGATGACGCCGACGCCGTACGCGCTGGCGATCTCCGAGGAGGTGCACCGGCTGGTGCGGCAGGCCAACGCCGTGCTGTCGCCGAGCCGTGAACTGGACCTCGCCCAGCTGGACCGCACCTTCACGGTCCAGTGCCACGACGCCCTCGCCTCGGCGGTGGTGCCGTCGCTGATCGGCAGGATCGCGACCCAGGCACCCGGCGTGCGGCTGCGGGTGCTCGCCGAGCACTCCACCGACACCGACGACCTGCGGCACGGCCGGGTCGACCTGGAACTCGGCGGCGGCACACCGAACCTGCCCGAGTTCCGCTCCGAACAACTCGGCACCGACCCGCTGGCCGTGGTCCTGCGGGCCGGGCATCCGTGCACCGAACTGGATCTGCGCGGGTACGCGGCCTACCCGCACGTGCTGGTCTCCCGGCGCGGCCGGTTCACCGCCCCGATCGACGACCTGCTGGCGTCGGCCGGACTGCACCGCAGGGTGATCGCGACCGTGGCGACCGTGGCGACCGCCCTGCAGATCGTGGCCACGAGCGACGCCCTGGTCACCACCACGGCGATCCTCTGCGGTCCGTTGATCGAGGCGTTCGGCCTGGTCACCCTGCCGCTGCCGGTCAAGTCCCCGGAGGCGCCGATCAACTGCAACTGGCACCAGCGCTACGACTCCGACCTGGCCCATGCGTGGTTCCGCGACCAGGTCCGCGCGACCCTCGCCGAGGTCCTAGGCCAGCGGTAGGGCGACAGTTCCGGGAAAGCGCGGCTCCTCGGCCTCGTCGAGCATCGCCGCCGCGACGGTGTCGCGGCCGACCTTCGCGCCGAGATCGAACGGCGGCGCGTCGTCCAGCCCGACCGTGCGCCGGCCAGGGCTCTCCGGTTCGTCGCTGAGCACCCCGGCGTGGAAGACGGTCCCACCGGCCGCGAGCACGGCGTTGTCGGCCGCGATCTTGTCCGGGATCCGGTCGCCCATCACCTTCCAGAGCACCCCGGCGCCCTCGCCCGCCGCCTCCGCGGACGCACCCGTGCCGTACGCGCCGAGCCAGATGATCCGCCGCGGTCCGGCGGCGACGACCGCCTTGGCGCCGTCGAGCAAGGTGCCCGCGCGGTCGGTGCCGAGCCCGGACAGGACGACGGAGTCCGCACCGACGACCGCGGCGATGCTCGCCGGGTCGCTCACGTCGCCGGCGACCTTGTGCAGGTTGGCGTGGTCGAGGGTGATGCGCTCGGGGTCGCGGGCGATCGCCGTGACGGCGTGGCCGCGGTCCAGGGCCTGGCGGGCGAGGGCATGACCGGTCCGGCCGGAGGCGGCGAGCACGATGAGGTTCATGCCGAGAACGCTAGGCAGGTCACCGATTAACATCAAATGAAAGCTCGTCAACCGATGATTTACCCAGACGCATTCGGCAAGCCCGGCCAACCTTGCAGACCGAAGGACTCGCCACGGCGGAACAGCTCCACGCCCGCATGCGTGTACGGCACGGTGTTGGGCGGGAGCTGATCGAGCGGGAACCACTGGATCCGTGCGCACTTGTGGGGCTCGGCATTGCGCGGTTCCCCGCGCCAGCGCGGGGCGTGGAAGAAGAAGCCGACGCGAGCGCGTCCCTCCGGGCTCAGGTAGTGCACGGAGGTGGCCATCACCAGATCGGCGCGGGTGAGCCCGAGGTCGATCTCTTCCCGGGCCTCGCGCATCACCGCGGCGACGAGGTCCTCGCCCTCTTCGAGCTTGCCCGACGGGAGGTTCCACTGACCATCGGCGTAGCCGGTGCCCGACCGTTCGGCGAGCAGCACGTGCCCGTCCCGCACCAGGATCAGCAGGACATCTACGAAACTCGTGTACGGCACGTCGCGGTCGTCAGCCTTCTTCGCGCAGCTTCTCCAACGCCGCCGACAGGTCGTCCGGGTACTCGGACGTGAACGTGACCCACTGCCCGTCCGCCGGGTGGTGGAACCCGAGCTGCCGCGCGTGCAGCCACTGCCGGGACACCCCGAGCCGCTTGGACAACGTCGGGTCGGCGCCGTACGTCAGGTCGCCGACGCACGGGTGGTGCAGCGCGGAGAAGTGCACGCGGATCTGGTGCGTACGACCGGTCTCCAGGTGGACCTCGACCAACGACGCGGCGCGGAACGCCTCCATCACCTCGTAGTGCGTGATGGAGGGCTTGCCGGAGTTCATCACGGCGAACTTGTAGTCGTGCTTGGGGTGCCGGTCGATCGGCGCGTCGATGGTGCCCTTGATCGGGTCCGGGTGCCCCTGCACGATCGCGTGGTAGACCTTGTCGACGGTCCGCTCTTTGAAGGCGTGCTTCAACGCCGAGTAGGCGGACTCGGACTTCGCCACCACCATCACGCCGGTCGTGCCCACGTCGAGGCGGTGCACGACGCCCTGGCGTTCGGCGGCACCGGACGTGGCGACGCGGTGACCGGCGCCGGCGAGCCCGCCCACCACGGTCGGGCCGGTCCAGCCCGGCGACGGGTGCACGGCCACGCCCACCGGCTTGTCGACGACGATGATGTCGTCGTCCTCGTGCAGGATGATCAGTCCCTCGACCGGGATGGCCTGCACGGTCACGGGCTGCGGCGGCGCCGGCAGCGTGATCTCCAGCATGGCCCCGGCAGTCAGCCGGTCGGACTTGCCGACCACCCGGCCGTTGATCAGCACGTCGTCGGCGTCGGCGATGGCCGCGACCACGGTGCGGGACAGGCCGAGCAGCTTCGCGAGGCCAGCGTCGACACGCATGCCGTCCAAACCGTCGGGAATCGGCAGCGTTCGGTAACCGCTCACGCGGGGGGCCTCGACCTTCTTCGCCTTGCAGAACCCGCTGAATCTACCAAGTGCGGCTACTTCGACTCCTGCAGCCCGGCCGGTTCCACGGGAACGGGAGCATCCTTGTGCACCGTGCCGTCGTAGTCGTGCTGCCTCAGCGCCAGGATGATGATCGTCGCGCCACCGCAGACGATCGCCATGTCGGCGACGTTGAACACCGGCCACACACGGCCGTACGGGTCGAACAGCGACAGGAAGTCCACCACGTGGCCGCGCATCGGGCCCGGCTCGCGGAAGAGGCGGTCGGCGAGGTTGCCGACGGCGCCTCCCAGCACCAGGCCCAGGCCGACGGCCCAGCCCTGGGAGCGGAGGTTGCGCGAGATCCAGACGATGAACCCGGCGACGCCCAGCGCGATCAGCGCCAGGATCCACGTCATGCCCTCGGCCAGGCCGAACGCGGCGCCGGGGTTGCGGACGAACGTCAGGTACAGCACGCCGCCGAAGATCTTGATCGGCTCGGCGCCCTCGAGGAACGCCACGGACAGCACCTTGGTGAGCACGTCGAAGGCCAGCACCCCGGCCGCCATGATCGCGAGGATCTTCGTCCTCGGTTCCGGCAGCGAACCGGTGATCGAGAACTCCGGCTCGACGACGTCCTCCTCGGAGACGACCCGCTCGGCGGGCTTCTCCCCGGCTTCGTCCTCGGGCACGACCAGCTCGGCGGCCTTCGGTACCTCGGTCGTCTCCGGCTCGCTGACCTGCACCTCGACCGCGGACTCGGCGACCTCCGCGGCTGCTGGGCCGGCGGCCTTCGACTCGTCACTCACCAGGTCATTGTCCACACCAGGGACTACGCGAGGAACGGCGGCAGGGTTCGGTTGTCGTCCTCGAGCACCCAGCGGCCGTCACGCTGCGTGTAGCTCCACTTCGGGCCCTCGGTGACGAGCGTGCGCAGTGCCGCGACCAGACGATCCACGTGCTCGGCCGTCGTGCCGAGACCGATCGACGCGCGCACGGCACGTTCCTCGTGCGAACCGAGCTGCTTGACCAGGCGGCCCACGATCACGTGCGCGCAGAACGCGCCGTCGCGCACACCGATGCCGTACTCGGCGGACAGCGCCGCCGCGAGGAAGCCCGCGTCGAAGCCGGAGATCGTGAAGCTCACGACGCCCACCTTGTCGGCGTCGGTGAGGATCGACAGCTCGCGGAAGCCGGGGATCGTGCGCAGGCCGTCCCGCAGGCGCGTGAGCAGCTCCTGCTCGTGCGCGATCGTCTGCTCCCAGTGCCGCGACAGGATCTCGCAGGCCGCGGCCAGCGCGTGCACGCCGACGACGTTCGGGCTGCCGGCCTCGTGCCGCTCGGGCACCGCGGACCAGGCCACGCCGAGCCGGTCGCCGTGGTCGGTGACCTTGGCGGTCGCGCCGCCGCCGACCAGGTACGGCTGGGCCTGCTGCAGCCAGTCCGCGCGGCCCACCAGCACACCCGCACCGAACGGCGCGTAGATCTTGTGGCCGGAGAACGCGATGTAGTCGACGCCCAGCTCGCGGACGTTGATCGGGCGGTGCGGCGCGAGCTGCGCGGCGTCGAGCGCGATCCGCGCACCGTGCCGGCGGGCGACCTTCGCGAGCTCCGCGACCGGCCACAGCTCACCCGTGACGTTGGACGCCCCGGTGACGATCACGAGCCTAGGGCCGACCGGGGCGGCGGCAAGAGCCCGGTCCAGCGCGACGACCGCAGCGCCGGACGAAGAAGGTGAGGGAACGCGCTGAACGTTCGGGCCACGCCACGGCAGCAGCGCCGCGTGGTGCTCGCTGTCGAACAGCACGACTGCGGTGTTCTTGGGAACGCTGCGGGCCAACAGGTTCAGCGAATCCGTGGTGTTGCGGGTGAAGACGACGGCGTCGGAGGAGTGCGCCCCGACGAACCTGCGGATGCGGTCCCTGGCCTGCTCGTAGACGCGGGTCGAGACCTGCGAGGCGAACCCGGCGCCGCGGTGCACGCTGGCGTACCAGGGCAGCAGCTCGTCGACGGTGTCGCGCACTTCCTGCAGACAGGGCGCGGAAGCCGCGTGATCGAGGTTGGCATAGGTGACGCGCTCTCCGGTGACGAGCGGAACGCGCAGGTCAGCGCCGACAACAGCCGGAACCGCAGTGCCAGTGGTGGTCTTGGTGATCGCGAGCGTCATCGAGCTGCCTCCGAGGCCAGGGGCCCGCATGGAGGCCCGCGCTTGACCGGCGCCCTACGCGCCGGACCAGGTCCTCACCAAGGGCACCCCACCGCGGTAGGAGGGTTGCCGGCCAGCAAGCTTGGGCTTGACGCTGGCTCTCATGACCTGCCGACGACGTTAGCGGAGGCTCGCGGCGCCCGTCGAGCGTCGATCACATGCTGGGAAGCCTCGGAGACCGACAGGCCCTACTCGCCGGTCTCGCCCTTCCACCGTGCGTAGCGACCGGCCCGGTCGACCGCGCGTATCCGCCGCTCAGCGGCGTCACGCGCTTCCTCGGTGGTGACGATGAGCAACTGGTCGTCGGTGTTCAGCCGGGTCGTCGGCTGTGGCGTGAAACTCTTCCCGGCGCGCACCACGAGGCTCACCGTTGCGCCGCTCGGGAGCCTCAGTTCGGACATGTACACGCCGTGCAACTTCGACCCGCGCTGGATGTGCACCTGCAGCAGTTCGGCGCCCAGCTCGTCCAACGGCGAGGCGTCGACCTGGACCTCCTGCGCCTCCCCCGCGCGCACCAGCCCGAGGCGGCGCGCGAGGAACGGCAGCGTCGTGCCCTGCACCACCGTCAGCACGATGACCAGCACGAACACCGCGTCGACCAGTTCGCGCGCACCCTCGACGCCCTGGATCAACGGGATCAGCGCGAACACGATCGGCACCGCACCGCGCAGACCGGACCACGAGAGGAACGCCTGTTCCCGCCACGGCACCTTGAACGGCAGCGAGGCGACCACGACGGACAGCGGGCGTGCCACGAGCGTCACCACCACACCCGCGATCAGCGCGGGGACCAGCACGTCGAGCAACCGCGACGGCGAGGCGTAGAGGCCGAGCAGAACGAAGAGCCCGATCTGGGCGAGCCAGCCGAGGCCCTCCGCGAACGAGAGAGTGTCGGCGCGGTGCGGCAGGCGTGCGTTGCCGAGCACGAGCGCGGCCACGTAGGTGGCGAGGAATCCGGACGCGTGCACGAGGTCGCCGGCCGTGTAGGCCATCACGCACACCGCCACGGTGGCGAGCGGGTACAGACCGGTGGCGGGCAGCGCCGCCCGTCTCAGTCCGGCGCCGCCGAGGTAGCCCAGCGCGACGCCGATGAGCGCGCCCGCCCCCAGTTCGTAGATCACCAGCAACGGCGCGGTCCACGAGATCCGGTCCGAGGACGCCAGCAGCACCACGGCGATGTACACGGGTGCGTCGTTGAGGCCGGACTCCAGTTCTAAAGCACCGGTGAGCCGCGCCCCGACACCTAATGACCTCAGGACGCTGAAGACGGCCGCCGCGTCCGTGGACGACAGCACCGCGCCCCACAGCAACGCCATCCGCCAGTCGAGGTCGAGCAGGTAGTGCAACGCCGTTCCGGTCACCGCGACGCTCACCGCCACGGCCACTGTGGACAGTGCGATGCCCAGTCGCAGCGAGGACTTCACGGCCTGCCAACGGGTCGTGAGCCCACCCTCGGTCAGGATCAGCACGAGTGCCGCGATGCCGAGGGACCGCGTCAGGTCGGCGTCGTCGAACTTGATACCGGCGACGGACTCGCCGAGGACCACGCCGATGCCGAGGTACAGCAACAACGAGGGCAGGCCGAGGCGAGTCGACACCCGCACCGCGATCACCGCGATCAGCAGTACGGCCGCGCCGATGCCCAGAACGACCGTGACGTCACCCACCTGGACCATTCTGGTTGATCACCACCGAGTTGGACGAATCAGAGGCGTTAACAACTCCAGCCGTTCGCACCTATCCGGCTTATGCGCGTCAGAGCATGTTGATCAGTGGCTCAATCCCTACCCCTGCACGGAGTTGAACCATGAGGATCCTGATCGCGCTGGCGGCCGCCTTGATGGTGACCGGAGTGACCACAGCGCAAGCGGCCGCTCCAGCGGCCTTGGCCGCGCCCGACATCAGCGTCACGAACGTGCGAGCGCACCTCACCCAGTTGCAGACGATCGCGACCGCGAACGGCGGCAACCGCGCCCACGGACGTCCGGGGTACAAGGCCTCGGTGGACTGGGTGAAGAAGCAGCTCGACGACGCCGGCTTCACCACGCGCGTGCAGTCGTTCACCTACGGCGGCGCCACCGGCTACAACCTGATCGCCGACTACCCCGGCGGCGACACGAACAACGTCGTCATGCTGGGCGGCCACCTCGACAGCGTCACCGCGGGCCCCGGCATCAACGACAACGGCACGGGTTCCGCGTCGATCCTGGAGGTCGCCCTCCAGATGAAGGCCACCGGCTTCGCGCCGCGCAAGCACGTGCGGTTCGGCTGGTGGGGCGCGGAGGAACGCGGCCTGCGCGGCTCGCGTGCCTACCTGAACTCGCTGTCCAGCACCGAGAAGTCGAAGATCAAGGCGTACCTGAACTTCGACATGACGGGCTCGCCGAACCCCGGTTACTTCGTCTACGACGGCACCGAGCACAAGCCGGTGATCCCCGGTTCGGTGGAACTGCAGAAGCGGCTGGAGGCGGGCTTCGCGTCGATCGGCGTCCAGACCGAGCTGACCCTGGTCAACGGCCGTTCCGACCACGCGGCGTTCACGGAGGCGGGCATCGCGACCTCAGGCACGTTCACCGGCGCCGAGGAGACCAAGACCTCGGCCCAGGCCACGAAGTGGGGCGGCACGGCCGGTCAGGCCTTCGACCGCTGCTACCACCGCTCCTGCGACACCATGTCGAACGTCAACGACAAGGCACTCGACCGCAACGCGGACGTGATCGCCTACACGTTGTGGGCGACCGCGGCCTGATCATTTCGCGGTGAGCACCTGCACGGCCTCGTCGAGCACCGGTTCGACGAGGCCGGGCAGGGTCGCCCACATCTGCACCTGGCCCAGGTACAGGCTGAACGCGATCAGCGCCCGCTTCCGCGCGTGCTCGTGGTCGAACCCGAGCTGCTCGAACAGCTCGGTCAGGTAGCCGAGCCGCTTCTTCGTGACGCGCTGCAGCACCGGCGCGATGACCTCGTTCTCGGCGCCCGCCTGCAGCGCCAGCTCCACCGAGCCCTCGCGGGTGCGGTCGAGCACCGTGCCGAACAACGTCCTGAGCTTGTCGTGCGGGGTCTTCTCGGCCTCGACCAGCTCGATGACCTTCTCGGTGTGCTCCCGCTCCCACCGCTCCACGGTCGCCCTGAGCAGCGCCTCCCGGTTCGGGAAGTGGTGGTACACGCTGCCTTTCGTGGCTCCGGCCCGCGCCGCGAGCGGTTCGATCGCGACCGCGCCCAGCCCGCCTTCGGCCAGCGCTCTCAGCGCTATCTCAGTCCAGTCATCACGATTCCTCCGCGCCACGCTTCCATACGCTACCGTACGTTTTCAGAACATACGGGAGCGTATGGAAGGAGCTCGACTCATGATCGAAAACGTGCACGAGCGGCGGTTGCCGGTCGACGCGGGGCCGTTCGTGGACCGCATCCTGGAACTGTGGCCGGACGGCTGGCCGCGGATGACGTTCGACCGGCCGCTGGGGGTCGGCGCGGACGGCGGCCACGGCCCGATCCGCTACACCTGCACCGCCTACGAACCAGGCCGCCGCATCGAGTTCGCCTTCAAGCACCTGAACGGCACGCACGTGCTGGAGGCGGACGGCGACATCCTGCGGCACACCCTGATCACCCACCCCACGCGCCCGCTGCCGTGGGTGCGATGGGTGTTCGTGATCCGCTGGCTGCACGACGCGTGCCTCGAGGAGCTGCTCGACAACGCCGAGACGGCGGCGGGCCGGCCGCCGGAACAGCCGTTCCGCCGGTCGCCGTTCGTCCGCCTGCTCGGGCGGGCCGCCGGAATCGGGACCTGACCCGCCGCACGAGTGCGAACATCGGGCGTTCACATTCTCGTCCCGCTTGCGTCTACCTGGTACCGGGTCGCTAAACGCGGCCGACGGACAGGTCTCGAGAGGGGAAGTACGAGATGGTGGACCCCCTAACCGCCCTCAGCGGGAAGATTCGACGGCAGGTGGGTTCGACGCTCGAGGACCTGGTCGTGGTCCGGCCGCGCACTGACTCGGATCGGTCGTGATGACACCCTCCGACTCCGACGAACACGCGGTCGCCTTCAGCGACTTCTACCACCGGGAGCGCACTCGGATGTGCAGGTTCGCCGCCACCTGGTCACCGGGCCTCGACCACGAGGCCGCCGTCCAGGACGCCTTCGTCAGCGCCTGGCGGAACTGGCGGTCGATCGAGCCGTCGCGGCGGTGCGCGTGGTTGGTGACGGCGATCCGCAACTCGCTCATCGACCAGGCCCGCCGGCTGCGCGAACGTCCGGGAGTCCTCAGCGACGAACTGATCGCCCGGCACGGCAGTGCCTTCCGGATCCTCGTCCAGCGCCACCGCGACGCGGAGATCTCCCAGGAACTCACCGCGACGCTCACCGCGATCAGCGGTCTGCCGGAAACGCTGCGCACCGCGCTGGCGCTGAGGTTCTGGTCGTTCGACTACGAGCAGATCGCCGAAGTGCTCGGCTGCGACCGGGATGCCGCGCGGGTCCACGTGTCCCGGGCCCGCGCGCAGGTCAGCGCGAAGGTCGGTAATCCAGATCGCCGGGTTCGCAATTCGCGGCGCGGCGTCAAGGGGGAGTCATGAGCTCCGAACGCGAGCGGCAGGCCAACGGCGACGGAGCGGCCCGTCGCCTGAACGAACTGCGTGCCGAACTCACCGACATGATCCCGGAGGACTCGGCACCGGACGAGGTCGGCGTGGCCGCGATCATCGCGCAGGGCGCCACCGCCGTGCTTCCCGTCGTCGCGTGGGAAGGCCTGGAAGGCCCCGCTCGGCACGCGCAGTGCGTCCTGGCGGCCCGCGAAGGCGACCGGTCCGCGCTCGACGTCCTCGTCACGGAGCTGACGCCCCTCGTCTGGCACGTCGCCAGGGGAAACGGCCTCGATCGCGCCACCGCCGAGGACGTCGTCCAGACCGTCTGGATGGCCTTCCTGCGCAACATCGACCGGTTGACCGAGCCGCGCGCACTCGTCGGCTGGCTGGTCGTGACGACCCGCAGGGAAGCACGCAAGCACTGGCAGGAGGCACATGGGCGGTCGGCACTGTCGACGGACAACTCCGAGGTGCCCAGCGCACGGTGGCTGCCGGAGGTGGAGGCCCTGCGCGACGACCGCGACCGCATTCTGTGGCGGGCGTTCAGCAGGCTGACGCGACGGTGCCAGGAACTCCTTCGGCTCACCGTGCTCGCCGGGCGGGCCGAATACCGCGCGGTCGCCGAGGCGTTGGAGATGCCGCACGGCAGCATCGGGCCGACCAGGGGACGTTGCCTGGCAGCACTTCGGGATGAGCTCACCGCAGAAGGAGGCGTCTGATGACCGAGTTGGACGAGACCGACCTGGCGATCATCGCGTGGCTCACCGAACTGGTCTGCGTGATCGACCCACCTCCCGTTCGTCTTGCCGAGCAGGTGTTGGTGGCGCTGGACCGCACCTCGCTTCCCCAGGCGGCCTGAGCCGTGGTGCGGCCCCTCGGCCGGGGCCGCACCACGAACCGCTTCGGACCAGCCAGGTCACGCGCAGTCGAGCACGACCGGGTAGCTGTTCCACTCGTCGAGCACCCGCGTGCCGTACAGGTCGCCCTCGTCGGTGAGGACTCCTAATCGCGCACCGCTGTCCACGCCCACCGGTCGCTGCTCGACGTCAGGCCAGAACGCGTTCGCCCCGGTCGTTGTGCCGTTGTCCACAATGCCCAGCAGCTGGCCGTGGGAGTTCACGGCCACCGGGTCCACCGCACCGGTGAACGCGCCGCTCACCTGGCCCTGCCGGTCCCAGCGCACGACCTCGGCACCGGACCGGCCCACGACGTAGGAGCCGTGCATCGCCCGCACCTCCGTGGCGCCGCTGAGCTCCACGGTGCCGGACGCGCCGATCCAGTGGACACCCGTGCTCGACGAGGCCAGCACCGTGCCGTCGTCCGCGATGCCGATCGCCGACCAGGACGCGTCGGTGCCGGGCACGAGCTGGGCATCGGCGGATCCGGCCGGCCACACCACCGGCTTGCCGTCCGACTCCCCGAGCACGTCGCCGCGCTCGTTCACGTCGATCGCCGTGACCCCGTACTCGCCCTGCCAGCCGCGCAGCGTCGTGTACACGCCGGCCTGCCAGCGAGTCGCCGCGGGGAAGGCGGTGGATCCCGTCAGGACCACCACACCGGACGAGTTCACGTCGGCGGCGTAGGCGCCGCGCCGGAAGAACGACAGCTGGTCGACCAGCTGT
>NZ_MUYM01000073.1 GCF_002150765.1 Lentzea kentuckyensis | reverse complement strand
GACGCTGGGCGCGGCCGCGCCGGCGTTGGCGGACGACCACTTCGACGTCACCGTCCGCGCTGCGGTCAGCGGCAAGTGCCTGGAACCCGCGGGCGGGTCGTCGGCCGACAGCACGCCCATCGTCCAGGTCACGTGCACCGGCAGCGCGTTCCAGCGGTGGGACTTCGTCGACCACGACAACTCCGTCTTCCAGATCCGCAACGCGGTCACGCTGAAGTGCATGGACGCCCAGGGTGGTGCCACCAACGGGACGCCGGTCGTGCAGTGGCCGTGCAACAGCATCAGCAACGAGCGGTGGCAGGCGAGCCGGAGCCTGCCGGACTTCGTGACGCTCAAGTCGCGGCTCGGTGGCACCAAGACCCACTGTCTCGACGTGCCCGGCGGGCGGTCCGACGAGAACCTCCCGCTGCAGATCTGGGTCTGCAACAACACCGCCTCGCAGTCCTTCGGCGTTTTCCCCGTCTGACACAGGCAGGCTGAACCCGGCTGCGGCGACCGCACAGGTCGCCGCAGCCGTTGCGACACCGGGAAGATTCGGCCGTCCAGACCATGCGACTGGGCGGATCAGGTTGCGCCGCTTACGAATTCTCCGCCTCGCTACGATCAGCGGATCGCCGGAACACGGCTGGGGCGGAGGCTGGATGGCGGACGTCGACCTGCGCGTCCTGGGGCCGCTGGAGGTCGAGGTGGGCGGGAGCCTGCTGGATCCCGGTGGGCCGCGCCTGCGGGCGATGCTGGCGTTGCTCGCGGCGTACGCGGGCCGGCCCGTCAGCGTGGCGATGTTCGTGTCCGAGCTGTGGGGGCCGGTGGCGCCGCCGGACGCCGAGCGGACGGTCCGGACCTACGTGTCCCGGTTGCGCCGGGGCGTGGGATCGCTGGGTGAGCTGATCCAGACTCGCGCGCCGGGGTACGTGTTGCTGCGACCGGACGTCGTCGACGCGGTGCGCTTCCAGCGCCTCGCCAGGGAAGGGCACGCGGCGCAGGCCCTCGGGTTGTGGCGGGGAAGGGCCTACGACGAGTTCGACGGGTTCGCCGCACTCGAAGCGGAACGGACCCGGCTGGCCGGTCTGCGCTTCGACGCCGTGCAGGACCGGGTCGACGCCGAGCTGGCCGCCGGGTCCGGTGGGGAGCTCGTCACCGAGCTGATGGACCTCACGGCGGCTCATCCCGGCCATGAGCGGCTGTGGGGCCAGCTGATGACGGCCCTCTACCGCGCGGGCCGCCAGGCGGAAGCTTTGGAGGCGTTCCAACGAGCACGGCGTCAACTCGTCGAGCACGCCGGCGTGGAGCCGTCGCCGGTGCTCACGGGTATCCAGGAACGAGTGCTCGCCCACGATCCCCGGTTGCTGAGCTCGTCCTCACGAACCTCGGACCCACGGCCGGCGCAGTTGCCACCGGTCGTGCCCGGATTCACCGGACGGAGGGCGGAGCTCGCCGCTCTCGACGCCGCCGCGGCGAAACAGGGCTCGATCGTCGCGGTGTGCGGTACGGCGGGTGTCGGCAAGACGGCTTTGGCTGTCCGATGGGCACATCACGTCGCCGCCAGGTTCCCAGACGGGCAGCTCTACGTGAACCTGCGCGGGTTCGACCCCGCCGGGGCGCTGCCGCAGGAGGAGGCGCTGTACGGGTTCCTGACCGCGCTCGGTGTCGCTGCCGACCACATACCGGTCACGCTGCAGGCCCAGGTCGCGCTCTATCGGAGCCTGACTGCGAGAAAGCGCTTTCTGGTGGTGCTCGACAACGCGCGCGACGCCGCTCACGTCCGCCCGCTGCTGCCGGCCGAACCCGGCACCACCGTCGTGATCACCAGCCGCGACGACCTCATCGGGCTGGTGGCGCGGGACGGCGCCAGCCGGGTCGGGCTGGACGTGCTCGGTTCCGGCGAGGCGGTCGAGCTGCTGCGGCTCCTCGTCGGCGACCGCGTCGCCACCCCCGCGGAGTTCGAGGACCTCGCCGCCCAGTGCGCCCGCCTGCCACTGGCGCTGCGCGTCGCCGCCGAGCTCGTCGCCCGGCGCGGACGGGTCGGCCTCGAGGACCTGGCCGACGAGCGCGGCCGGCTGGACCTGCTGGAGGCGGGGGCGGACGCCGACACCGCGGTGCGGGCGGTGTTCTCGTGGTCGGAACGGCACCTGCCGGCGGCCGCGAACCGGCTGTTCTGGCTGCTGGGGCTGCATCCCGGCCGCGACACCGGCACCGGCGCGGTGGCCGCGCTCGCCGGCGTGGACGACCACGAGGGCCGTCAGCTGCTCGACGTCCTCCACGGTGCCCACCTCGTCGAGAGTTCGGGTGCGGACCGCTGGACGACGCACGACCTCCTGCGCGCCTTCGCACGGGAGCGCGCGGAGCAGCGGCTCGCCGAGCTCGACCGCCAGGGCGCGCTGAAGAATCTCTACGAGCACTACCTGGCCGGCGCTCTGGACGCGATGGACGTCCTGTATCCGTACACGAAGCAATGGCGTCGCGGTGAGATCGACGGCGACGGGCCGTCACGCATGACCGCGGCCGCCGCGAAGACGTGGCTGGACACCGAACGGCCCACCCTCGTCGCGATCACGCGCACCGCCGCCGGTGAGTTCGCGGGCTACGCCGTCGAGGTCGCGCGGGCGATCGAACAGCACCTCAACGTCGGCTTTCGCACCGCCGACGCGTTCTCGGTGCACCAGCACGCGCTCTCGGCGGCCGAGGAGCTCGACGACGACATCGGGCGGGCGCGTGCACTGCTTCAGCTCGGGCGGTCGCACTCGCGGTCCGGCGCCTACAGCGAGGCCGACGAGCACTACCGGTGGGCGCTGCGGCTGTTCCAGCGGCTCGGCGACCTGGTGGGGCAGGCCAAGGCACTACATTCCTTGGGCAACAACGAAAGTCAGGTCCGGCGTCATCACGACGCGCTCGCCACCTACCGCCGTGCGCTGGCCTTGAGTCAGAAGGCGGGTGATCGTGGTCAGGAAGCCGTCGAACTGGCCAGCATCGGGCAGGCGCAGTTCAGCCTAGGCGGCCACGAGGAAGCCGTGGCGTGCTACCGGCAGGCGGCCACGATCTACGAGGAGCTCGACGACCAGGTCGGGCAGGGACGGATTCTCAACGATCTCGGCAGCGCCCTGCAGACCTGCGGGCGTCTCGAAGAAGCGCACGACCACCATCAGCGCGCCCTGCGGATCCTGCACGGCATCGGCGACCGCGCGGCCGAGTCGATCGCGCGCACCGACCTCGGCCGGATCTGCTCGCGGTGGGGACGTCACACCGAAGCGCTGGAGCACCATCAGCAGGCGATCACCGTGTTCCGCGAGATAGGCGACCAGATCGGCGAGGCGGAGGTGCTCGTCAACCTGGGCACCACCCACGAAGGCATGGGCCGCTACCGCCAGGCGGCTGACCTGCACCAGCAGGCCGAGACGCTGGCCGCGAAACTGGGTGACCGCCTGATCGAGTGCATGGCCCTCAACGGACGCGGCCGGGCAGCCCTCGCCACGGGCCGGTTCGATGAAGCGCTCGCGTGCCACGAACAGGCGCTGGTGCACGCGCGTGCGATGGAAGACCGCGAGCACGAGGCACGGTCGTTGGACGCGATGGCGGCGGTGCGTGCGCACACGGGTGCGGTCGCCGAGGCACGCCGGCTGTGGGACGTCGCTTTGCCGATCTACGACGCCCTGCACATGCCGGAGGCCGCGGTGGTGCGGCAACGGCTCGCGGAATGTTGAGTCTGACAAACAACCCTGCTTGCGACAGCCTGCTGACTTGGAACAGCTCCAAGCGCTCGCACTTTCTGGTTGAGATCTGACGAAATGATCGTTGGAGAGGTAGTACGGACTTCCGCGACAGCGGGCGAAGGCGATCCCGGTGGTCGCGTTCTCACGATGCCGCACCTGTGAGTTGGTTGTAGTTACGAGCCGATGTAATCGATTGCAGATCACCTCAACTACCACCAACTGCGCTGGTAGTGGCCATGCGCGCACCGACACACGTCTGCGCAGGTCCAGGCAACCCGACAAAGCACTACTAGCCGATGTCGAGGTAGTCCAGGTTCGGCGCCCCGTTCGCGGTCGTCGCCGTCACCCGGATCTTGTTCTCACCGGCCTGCAACGTGACGGGGATCTGCACGGACAGGTAGGTCGTCCACGCTCCGGTACCGGCGAACGCCAGCTCGTCGCGCGCCAGCACCCCGTTCACCGACACGTCCAGGGGCCGGGAAACGGTGGTTCCGTTGGCGTAGCCGAAGGACAGCGTCGCAGCACCCCCGGAGGCCGAGTTGACGGTCCACTCGACGTACGGCCCGACGGCGTTGTCGGTGTTGACGAAGCCGGTGCCGGAGAACCCGGCGTGGTTCGACTCCACCACGCCCGCGGAGATGAGCGCCGACTCGGCCTCGTACCGCGACACCGACCCCGTGCGCGTCACGCGGTACAGCACGGTCGCGTGGGCGGGCACCGAAGCGGAGATGGCGCCCGAGGTCGTCCGCACCTGCTTCGACCACAGGTCCTTGAGCGTGTAGGACGACCCGCCGCCGAGCCCGACAGCTGAGGCGGTGGTCGAGATCGTCTGAGTCGACGTCGTCTCGTTGGACAGCGCCACGGCCCGGTCGCCGTTCGCGAGCACCTTCGAGTACACGACCCGGCCGGACGACGACGAGACCACGGTTCCCTGACGCCCCAACGGGTCCTGGTCCACGGCGATCACGTCGGTGTTCTTGAGGATCGCGAACGTGTCCTCGTTGACCTTGCGCAGGTCCGAGCCGATCAGCAGCGGCGCCGCCATGATCGCCCACAGCGAGAAGTGCGTGCGGTACTCGGAGGCGGTCATGCCGCCGTTGCCGACCTCCAGCATGTCCGGGTCGTTCCAGTGCCCCGGCCCGGCGTACTGGGCCAGTACCCGGTTCGCCTGCGCCTTGCCGATCATGGACGACCAGTTGTCGGAGATGTCACCGGTGGTGCGCCACAGGTTTCCGACCGGCTCGCCCCACGTCCACACCTTCGGATCGGTCCGGCCCCACTCGCAGATCGAGTAGACGATCGGACGGCCGGTGCGGGCCAGTGCGTCCCGCATCGCCTTGTAGCGCTGCTGCGCGTCGACGCCCTGGTTGTTGCAGTTGTCGTACTTCAGGTAGTCGATTCCCCACGACGCGAACAGGTTCGCGTCCTGCTGCTCGTGGCCGAGACCGCCGGGGAAGCCAGCCGTGTTGCACGTCTTGGTGCCGGCGGAGGTGTAGATGCCGATCTTCAGGCCCTTCGAGTGCACGTAGTCCGCGACGGCCTTGATGCCGTTGGGGAATCGCACCGGGTCGGGCACGAGATTGCCGGACGAGTCGCGGGACGTCTTGGCCCAGCAGTCGTCCAGGTTCACGTACTGGTAGCCGGCCTCGCGCAGACCTCGCGAGACGAAGATGTCCGCGATGCCCTTCACCATGGCCTCGTTGAAGTCCGCGCGGCAGCCCGTGCTGTTCCAGTTGTTGAAGCCCATCGGGGGAGTGCGGGCCAGGCCGTTCTCCAACGCCACCGCCGGGGGCGCGGGGAGCAGTCCCGCCGTCAGTACCGCCGCTAACAAGGCTCTTTTGAGCATGATCAGCCAACTCTCCGGTCGTCGGGACCGCGGCGGCGCACCAAGTGTGACTTGCGAGGCGGGAAAGTCAATCCATTGACAAGCAATGACAGATTGACAAGATCGCTACGATGATTTCAGTGTCGACCGAAGGGGATCATCCGCGATGAGCGTCGGACGGGAAACCCGGCTGTCCGCCTGGATCGAGCGGTTCGCCGCGCACTTCGCCGAGGAGGGCATCCCGCTGATCGGCGGCCGCATCCTCGGCTACCTGCTGGTCTGCCAGCCGGTCGAGCGCACCGCCGCCGAGCTGTCCCAGGAACTGGAAGCCAGCAGCGGGTCGATCAGCACGAACCTCAAGTACCTCGTCAACGTCGGTCTGGTGACCAAGCGGACCCGTCGTGGCAGGCAGGCCGCCGAGTACCGGATCAACGAGAAGGCCTGGACGGACTTCATCCAGCGCAAGCTCAACGCGATCGCCAGCGTCCAGCTGCTGACCGACGACGGCATGCGGTTGCTCAGCGGTGATCCGGAGCGCGCGATGCGGCTCAGGACCGTCGACCACATCTACGGTTGGCTCTCAGAGGAACTTCCCGCTTTGTGGGAGCGCAGGCCCGCGGCACCCAAGTAGCTTGGGTGCATGTGGCACCCCTACCGCGATGACATCGGGTACTACGAGGAGCGAGCCAGGGGACTGCTCGCCTCCGCGTGGGACGGCGTGCCCGGTGCGCTCGAGGTCTTCGACGACGTGCCGCTGACCGACGAAGGCGCGCACCTCGTGCTCGCGCAGGCCCACGGGTGCGAGAACTGGAAAGCCCTGCAGATGAACATCCGCAGGCCGCGCCCGTTCGCCCGCGCCTACCAGGCCATCGAGATGCAGCACCCCGACGAGCTCAAGGCGATCATCACGCGCGACCCGTGGCTGGTGAAAGCCAGTGGTACCAACGGGAACGACCTGCTGGGGCTGTCCGCGGCCAAGTGCGACGAGCGCCTGGTCAAGGTGCTGCTCGACGATGGCGCGGACATCAACCACCAGAACGTGCACGGCTGGACGGCGCTGCACCAGGCCGCCTACGCGAACCTCCCCGGCCTGGCCCGGTTGCTGCTCGACCGGGGCGCCAGGACGGATCTCGAAGCCCGCGGCGAGGGCGGCACGCCGCTCACCGTCGCGTTGTTCTGGGGCAACCGGGAAACGGCGGAACTGCTGGCACCGCACGGGGTGCACCCGCCGAACCTGCGCACCGCGGCCGGCCTCGGCGACCTCGACCTCGCCGCTGAACCCGAGGCCAGGCGCGGTTATTACCGGCCGCACAGCGGTTTCCCGCGCTGGTGGCCGACCAACGACCCGCAGGAAGTCCTCGACGAGGCGTTGTCGTGGGCCGCGCGCAACGACCGGACCGAGGTCTTCGGCGACCTGCTCAAGCGCGGCGCCAGGATCGACGCGGACGTCTATCGCGGCACGGCACTGGCGTGGGCGGCGTGGTGCGGGCTGGAGAACGCGACCAGGACCCTCCTGGACCTCGGCGCGAATCCCAACCAGCGCACCGGTTTCGGCGGCCCGATGCACGGCGAGGGTGTGACGGCGTTGCACCTCGCGGCCGAACGCGGCCACCTGCCGATCATCCGGATCCTGCTCGACGCGGGCGCCGACAGATCCATCACGGACGCCAACTTCGAGGCCACGCCCGCGAACTGGGCCGGGCACAACGACCAGGGTGAGGCTCAGGCCTTGCTGAGCGCCTGATCCTCGGCGGGAACGGCAACCTCGACGGTCCGCTCGCGAGACGAGGTCCACAAGGCCGCCGTAGCGATGACAACGGCACCGGCACCCAGCACGTGGATCGACACGAGCACCTCCGGCACCCCGGTCCAGTACTGCACCATGCCCAGCGCGCCCTGAGCGAGCACAACGCCGACAAGCGTCCAGTAGGTGCGCGTCCGGGAGAAGAACCCGACCGCGATCAGCAGGCCCAGGAACAGGAACAGCAGGTCCGCGTGGATCTGCGCGAGCGTGGCCACCTCGACGCCCAGGCGCGGCGTCGACGCGTCACCGGCGTGCGGACCGGCGGCCGTCACCCAGGTGCCCGCGAGCAGCAACGCGCTCAGCACCGCGGCCATGACGACCTGGAGCTTCATCAACGGCGCCGGCACCTTCAGGCGAGCGGGACCGTCGCCCTCGGACAGCGAGCTGACCAGCAGCACGGCCATCCACACCAGGGCCATCGAGATCATGAAGTGGACCGACACCGTGTACCAGGCGAGCCCCGTCAGCACCGTGACACCGCCGACGACCGCCTGCACGGCCACCCCGACGAGCTGAACCAGCGAGAGCTTCAGCACCCGCTTGCGTCGCGGCAGGTTGAACCACGCCGCCAGCACGCACAGACCCGCGATGACGCCGACGACACCCGTGAGCGTCCGGTTGCCGAACTCGACCCACTGGTGCAGGGCCGCCACCTCGGGGTGCTGCACCGGGACGACGCTGCCCTCGACGCACTGCGGCCAGGTCGGGCAGCCGAGGCCCGAGCCGGTCACGCGGACGATCGACCCGGTGACCGCGATTCCGGCCTGCGCGATGACGACGGCAATCGCGAACGCGCGCTGCCAGGACACGAGGAAGGCGGTCAGCTTCGACACGCCAACGATGGTAGGCGTGCTCAGGTGAGACGAGTCGTCCGGGTGGCCAGTGCCCCAGCCACAACGCCCCAGGCCACGAGCACTGCAACGGGACCCACACCCGGTGCCGTGCCGTGCACCACAGCGGCTTCCAGCGCCTCGGCCAGTGCGGCGGACGGCAGCAGGTGCACGAACCCGACGGGCACGGACAACGCCACGCCGCCGACCATCAGCAACACGAACCAGATGATGTTCGCCAGCGCCAGCACGATCTCCGCGCGCAGCGCCCCGCCCAGCAGCACGCCCAGGGCACCGAACGTCAGCGTGCCCAGGATGATCAGCAGCACCATCCAGGGCAGGCCGCTCAGCGGGAACTTCCAGCCCAGGAACAACGCCGTGACCGCCAGCAGGACGATCTGGATCGCGACCACGACCAGCGCCCCGCAGATCCGTCCGGCGACCAGCAGCCACCGGGGCAGCGCGGAGGCCGAAAGCCGCTTCAGCACGCCGTAACGCCGGTCGAACCCGAGCGCGATGGCCTGCCCGGTGAAGGCGGAGGAGATGATCGCCAGCGCGAAGATCCGCGCGGCCGCCGACCCCACCCGCGGCTCGGGCATCGGGATCACCGACATCAAGCTGAGAGCGACGAGCAACGCCAGCGGGATGATCACCGTCAGCAGGATCTGCTCGCCGTTGCGCAGGGTCAGCATCGCCTCGGTGCGGGCGTGCACGAAGAGCATGCGCGGCAGCGACCCGCGACCGGGCGCGGGCTTGAACGTGCCGGGAGCGAAGGTGGTCACGAACGCAGCTCCCTGCCGGTCAGCTCCAGAAAAACGTCTTCGAGGCTGCGCTTGGCCACCGTCAGCTCCTCGGCCAGCACACCCTGCTGCGCGCACCACGACGTCACGGTGGACACGACCTGCGGATCGATCAGGCCCTCCACGAGGTACGCGCCGCGCGCCGCCTCACGCACCTTCAGTCCCTCGGGCAGCGCGGCGGACAGCAACGACGTGTCCAGGCCGGGCCGCGCGCGGAACCGCAGCTGCTGGTCGTCCGGCCGGTTCGCGGTCAGCTCGGCGGGCGAGCCCTGCGCGACCACGCGGCCCTCGTCGATGATCACGACGTTGTCGGCCAGCGCCTCGGCCTCGTCCATGAGGTGTGTGGTGAGCAACACGGACACACCGTCGTCCTTCAAAGCGCCGACGAGGTCCCACACCAGACGGCGCGCCTGCGGGTCCATGCCCGCGGTCGGCTCGTCGAGGAACACCAGCTCGGGACGGCCGATCAACGCGCAGGCCAGCGAGAGCCGCTGCTGCTGACCGCCGGACAACCGCTTGTAGGGCGTGCGCACCGCGCCGGTGAGCCCGAGGACCTCGATCAGCCACTTCGGATCGAGCGGGTTGGCCGCGCACGCCGCCACGAGGTTCAGCATCTCCTCGGCGCGGATGCCGGGATAACCGCCACCGCCCTGGGGCATCACGCCGATGCGGGGCCGCAACGCCTCGGAACCGGGTTGGAGGCCGAGCACGCGCACCGTGCCGTCGTCGGCCGAGCGGAACCCCTCGCAGATCTCGACGGTCGTCGTCTTGCCCGCGCCGTTCGGCCCGAGCAGGGCGAGAACGGTGCCGGGCTGTTGAACGAGGTCGAGGCCGTCAACGGCGGTCTTCGAGCCGTACCTCTTGACCAGCCCCGACACTTCCACCGCAGGCTGGGGATTCGGGCTCACGACCGGTCAGCCTAGGCGGTCGCGCCTGCTTCGCCGCACGCGGGGACGCCGCGTGCGCTCCAAGTGAACGAAAGCTCCCCGCGTGTACCTGAGACGGGGGTTTCTGAAGCAAAGCTGAAAAAGGTGGGGCTAGCCCTACCCCGGGGAGTCAGGGACACCTCAGGGTTTGCTCGGGGGAGTTCCCCATTGGTTGATCATCCAGATCACAAGAGACTTTTGACGTGCTTGAAGCGGGGGCGAACAGACGGGGTTTGGTGGTCGGGGGACTGGTGTTCTCACTGGTCCCGATTTTCTACCTGCATGTCGTGTCGGCAGGGCAGCTGAACCCGATCACGGACGTGATCAGCGACTACGTGTTCGTCCACAACGGAACGAGCTGGCTCGCGGCGACGTCTCTTAGCCTCGCGGCCGTTTCGGCGTTGCTCGCTGTCAACCTGCGCGGTGTAGGCAGGTCAGCGCAGTGGCTGATCGGCGTTTGGGCGGCGGGTTTGACCGTGTCGACGATCTTCCCGACTGACCCGACTGGCGCGCCCACGTCGGCGTCGGGCTACATCCACCGGTACGCCGGCGCGGTCATGTTCGTCGCGCTGCCGGCGGCCGGTGTGCTCATCGCGCGCAAATTTCCGGCTCTGCTGGGTATCGCAATAACGGCCGGAGTGTCGAGTGCGGCATTTCTGGTCAGCCACGTTTCGTTCGCCGGATTCGAGGCGCGCGGCCTGACCGAACGCGTTTTGTTCGCGTCCCTTTACGGACTTCTTTTCGCCATCGCGGCCCTACAGGTGAGGCGCACGACATGACCATGCTCGCCATCACGCTCGCCGTGCTCGGTGCCGTGGCGTTCGCGCTCGCGGCGCGGCTGCAGCACGACGCGGTCGCCGAGACCGGAGCCCGCGTCGGCGTTCTCAAGCAGCCGCGGTGGCTGGGCGGGCTCGCGCTGCTCGTCGCCGGTGCGGGCGTGCACGCGGCCGCGCTGGGCATGGCGCCGCTCACCGTGGTCCAGCCGGTCGGTGTGCTCGCGATCGGGCTGACCGCGTTGCTGGACCGCCGTTTCCGCGAGTTGCCCGCGATCCTGATCACGACCGTGGGCGTGGGTGCGTTCGTGTTCCTCGCGTCCGGCAGTGCGACCGCAACGCAGGTCGTGCCGGATGCCGAGCTCACGGCCGGGTTCGTCGTTCTCGGCGCGATCGCGGTTCCTGGGGTGATCGCCGCACTAACGACGAACTCGCGCGTTCGCGCCGTGGCGTTCGCATCGGCCGGTGGTGTCGCGTACGGGTACGTGTCCGTGCTCATGCGCGCCGTCTCACAGTCGGTGCAGCAGGGCGGTTTCGGGCTGTCGCACATCGCGTCCGTGCTCGGCATCGCACTCTCGCTCGCCGTCGGTGGCTGGCTGGTCCAGCACGCCTACGCCGGTGGGCCCCCTCATCTCGCCGTCGCCTGCCTGACCGTGGTGGATCCACTGGTCGCGGTCGGCATCGGCGCGTTCCTCCTCGGCGAGGCCGCGCACCTGTCCGTGTGGACCGGTGCCGCGCTGATCGCCTGCGCGCTCGCCGCAGCCAGCGGTGTGTTCGCCCTCGCTCGTCAACCTCGCGTCTCTATTCGATCGGAGCTTCCCGTGAACACCTCCAGCGCGTTGCGCGTCGTCATCGCCGCCGACACGTTCCCGCCGGACGTCAACGGAGCGGCGCGCTTCGCGCAGCGCCTGGCGGTCGGTCTGGCCGGCAACGGCCACGACGTCCACGTCATCGCCCCGGACTCGCCCAGGGCCACCGAGATCGAGGGCGTGACGGTGCACCGCCTGCGCTCGCACCGGCTGCCGTTCTACCCGGACTTCCGCTTCTGCCTGCCGTGGCAGGCCGCCAAGGAGGCCGACGAGCTGATCAAGTCGCTGAAGCCGGACGTCGTGCACGTCCAAGCACACTTCGTGGTGGGCCGGTTCGTCCTGAACTCCGCCGTCGCTCAGGGCATCCCGACGCTCGCCACGAACCACTTCATGCCGGAGAACCTGTTCAGCCACGCGCACGTGCCGGCGTTCCTGCAGGGCCTGGCTCGCAAGTTCGCCTACCGCGACCTGGCGCGCGTGTTCGGACGGGCCGACATGGTCACCGCACCGACGCCGCGGGCCGTGCAGTTGTTGCACGAGAGCGGTTTCCCCGAACGCGCGGTGCCGGTGTCGTGCGGGATCGACATCGCGCGCTACCAGCGCTCGGTGACGCACAACGACCGGCCGACCGCGTTGTTCGTCGGGCGGCTGGACGAGGAGAAGCGCGTCGACGAGTTCCTGCGCGCCCTGGCCCGCGTGCCCGGCGCGTTCGGTGAGATCGTCGGTGACGGCACCTGCAAGGCCGAGTGGGAGCTGCTGGCCCGCGACCTGGAGATCACCGACCGCGTGAAGTTCCACGGGTTCGTGTCGGAGGACGAGCTGCTCGACGCCTACGCCCGTGCGGATCTGTTCGTGATGCCCGGTGTCGCCGAGCTGCAGAGCCTCGCCACGATGGAGGCGATGGCCGCGGGCAAGCCGGTGATCGCGGCGAACGCCATGGCGCTGCCGCACCTCGTGCACCACGGCCGCAACGGCTGGCTGTTCGAGCCCGGCGACGTGAACCAGCTGGCCCAGCGCCTGCACACGCTGGTGCACGACGAGCCGATGCGGGCGCGGATGGGCGCGGCCAGCAGCGAGATCATCTCGCACCACGCGCTGGCGGCGACCCTGGAGCGCTTCGAGGGCCTGTACGCGCGGGCGATGGGCCGTACCGCTCCTGTCATCGCGCTGGCTGCGTGATCGTCAGGTGTGGAGGGTGGTCAGCGCGTCCGTGGGGAAGTCCGCGGACGCGCTGACCGCCGCCCACTTCTGCGTCTCCGCGGTCCTGCGCGCCTCGGCCGCCAGCACCGTCTCGACGGCGGCGGCACCCAGCACGAGGCGGCGCGGCGGTGCGTCCGAGGCGACGACGTCGAGGATCACCCGCGCCGCACGGGCGGGGTCGCCTGGCTGCACTCCGTCGGTCTCGTCGCGGAAGCGGTTGATCGCGCCGACGGTCTCCTCGTAGTCGGGACCGACCTCGTGGCGCACCATCGAGGAACCCTGCCAGTCGGTGCGGAACGCGCCCGGTTCGACGATCACGACCCGCACGCCGAACGGCGCCACCTCGTTCGCCAGCACCTCGGAGAAGCCCTCCACGGCGAACTTCGCGGTCTGGTAGGCGCCCATGCCCGGCGTGCCACCCGCGCGGCCGCCGACGGACGAGAACTGCACGAACGTGCCGGAGCGCTGTTGCCGCAGCACCGGCAGCGCCGCGCGGGTCACGTTCACGACGCCGAACAGGTTCGCCTCCACCTGGGCGCGGAAGTCGGCCTCGGTCATCTCCTCGATGGGCGCGCTGTTGGCGTACCCGGCGTTGTTGACGACCACGTCGAGCGAGCCGAACGCCTCGACGGCCTGCTCGACCGCCCGGCGGGCCGCGGCCGGGTCGGTGACGTCCAGCGCGACCGCCCGCATCCGGTCCGGGTACCGCGCCACCAGGTCTTCGAGCTGCTCCGGACGGCGTGCGGTCGCGACGACCCGCTCGCCCGCCTCGGCGGCGGCTTCGGCGAGTTCGCGCCCGAAACCCCGGGACGCTCCGGTGATGAGCCAGGTGCTCGACATCGTCCACTCCCTCGTAAGTGTCACTTTCTATGACACTTACGACGTTGGAGGCAGCGCGAAAATGCCCGGGACGGGCATGGTCCTCGTCACAGTGAGGTCAGGCGCCGACGCCGTGCAGGAACGTCTCGACCACGAGCGCGGCGGCCGGACCGGGCTGGAGCGCGGGCATCTCCTGCGCGACCGTGTGCAGCTGGGTCTGCAGCATCCGCAACGCCCAGCCGCCGGGCAGGCCGGCCGCGAGCACGCCCGCCTGCTCGGCGCGGCACAGGAAGCCGTCCATCCGCGCGTCCAGCTCCTCGCGCCGCCGCCGGATCGCCGGGTCGGTCACCGCGCGGATGTCGACCGGCCAGTCGCGGCTCAGCCGGATACCCCCCTCGGCGAACGCGACCAGGGCGTCGCGCACCGGCCGGTCGTCGGTGAAGGTCGCGTCGATCAGCGCCTCCAACTCGTCCAGCCGGGCGCGGTAGACAGCCAGCAGCAGTTCCTCACGCGAGTCGAACCGCCGGTAGACGGTGCGCTTGTCCACACCCGCCGCTACGGCGACGTCGGTGATCCGCGCGAGGGGATCCGCCGAGAACACCCGTGCGGCGGCGCGGAGCACCGCTTCGACGTTGCGTGACGCGTCGGCCCTCATCAGCCACGCCGCCGCAGCTTCGCCTCGATCTGTTGTGCGACCACGAGTCCGTTGTGGGAGAGGGTGAGTTCGTCGGGGTGCTCGCCTTGTCCCATGACCAGGAACCGGTACAGCGAGGCGTGGCCCTCCAGCCGTTCGTGCAACGTCTTCGCGATGTCGGAACCCTCCGGGTAGATCGCCGGAATCGCCTCGCTGACGAGCTGCGTGCGGATCCGGCGGCGTTCCACGCGGGGCACGTACCAGGACGTGATCAGCAGCAGCGTCAGGCCGAACACCAGCGCTGTACCGATCACCGCCTGCCAGCCCCACCCACGCGGCCCGATGATCAGCAGCACGTCGGCGACCGCGAGGTAGCCGACGCCGTAGACCACCGCCCAGCCCGCGGTCGCGGCGGCCGGCGGCTCGGCGCGTTCGGTGCCCCAGACGCCCTCGACCCGGCGCCAGCGCTGCAGCGACTTGCCGCCGGACAACGCCATCCAGGTCCCGAACGCTCCACAGAGGACGGAGGTCGGGATCACCAGCCAGGGCTTGGTGTGCAACTCGAACTGCCACACCGCCCAGACGATCCCCGCGGCGGCCACCGCCACCGCGGCCTGCTTCCAGCGGCGTTTGACGATCTCCCACGGCCGGAAGTCGGCCAGCACGGCGAGCGGTGTGCGGATCGGCGCCGGCAACGAACCGAGGACGAGCAACGCCGTGACGACCAGCGCGACCCCGGCCACCGTGACCGTGCCGGTCGTGATCTGCGAGCGGTCGTCGGGGAGCCGGTCGACGGCTATCGCCACCAGCGGGATCACCGGTGAGAGCAACACCAGGCCGTGCAGCATCGTGCCGCTGCGCAGTGCCGCGTAACCGAACGCGGCGAGCAGACTGGCGGCACCGATGGCCGCGCCCGGACCCGCAGCCCACGTCGGCAGCAGGCCGAACAGCGCCATCACGACGAGCGCGCCACCGACCGCGAGCCCGAGCAGCCCGAGGAACTGGGCGAGGTTCCCGCCCCTGGTCAGGCCGGTGATCGTCCAGTAGGGGAGCAGGGCGGCGCCGCGGACGGTCCGGGTGATCGGCCGGACCGCGGCGAGCCCGGACCGTTCGGAGTCGGCGACCGTGACGGCCACCGCCGCGGCGGTGGCG
>NZ_MUYM01000072.1 GCF_002150765.1 Lentzea kentuckyensis | reverse complement strand
GAGTTCGAGTTCTGGTTCGCGGGCATCAAGGTCGCGGCGATCACCGTGTTCCTCGTGCTGGGCGTGCTGGCGATCGGCGGCCTCCTGCCGGGCTTCACCTCGCCCGGTCTCGACAACCTCACCGGGCACGGCGGCTTCTTCCCGCAGGGCACCGGTCCGGTCTTCGCGGCGATGCTCGTCGTGGTCTTCTCCTTCTTCGGCGCGGAGATCGCCACCGTCGCGGCGGGCGAGTCGGCCAACCCCGTGCAGGCCGTGCGCGCCGCGGTGAAGTCGGTGGTGTGGCGCATCCTCGTCTTCTACATCGGTTCGATCGCCGTCGTCGTCACGCTGCTGCCGTGGGACGACGCCAACGTCGCCAAGAGCCCGTACGTCGCGGTGCTGGACACCCTCGGTCTTCCCGCCGCCGCGGTGGTCATGGACGCCGTGGTGCTCACCTCGGTGCTGTCCTGCCTGAACTCGGGCCTGTTCACCGCCTCCCGGATGGTCTTCTCGCTCTCCCGGCGAGGTGAGGCTCCCGCCGTGCTCGGCCGGGTCTCCCGCCGCGGAGTGCCGACGGCCGCGGTGCTGGCCTCCACCGTCGTCGGGTTCGCCACGGTGGCGCTGAACTACCTCTCGCCGGACACGGTGTTCCTCTTCCTGGTCAACTCGTCCGGCGCGGTGGCCGTCTTCGTGTGGCTCGCCATCGCCGTGTCGCAGTTGCGGATGCGGCGGCACCTGGAACAGCAGACGCCCGAGCGGCTCACGTTGCGCATGTGGGGCTACCCGTACCTGACCTGGGCGGCGATCGTCGGCATGGTGGGCCTGCTCGTGGGCATGCTGTTCGACGCCGACGCCCGTTCCCAGTTGTTGCTGAGCCTGCTGGTCGCGGCGGTCGTGGTGGCGGTCGGCGTGGTGCGCGGCCGCCGGAGCGCTTCCGCTATCGCCAGTCGGGCTCCGTAGCCGGTTCGCGGCGCACGGCTGTCCACACGACGACGGTGGTGTACGCGCAGAGCACCATGACGCCGGCCCACCAGGGCAGCGGGTAGTACCCGGCCGACGGTGCGTAGTGCGCGATCACCTGCGGGTACTCCACCGTCGTCTGCTGGACGGCGAACGCGGCCGCCGGAGTCAGCCGCAACAGCCACTGGGAGACCGGGTCGGGCAGCAGCGGCAACGCCGTCACGGCGTACGGCAGGGCGATCAACGACAGTCCGATGAGGACTGCTGCCCAGCCGCGGCGCACCCACACCCCGAGCGCGTGCGCGAGGACGGCGCAGAGTGCCAGCACCGCCGCGACGCCGACGACCACCCGCACGGTGGTCAGCACGGAGATCGGCGCCACCGGGATGCCGTTGCCCTTCAGGATCGCGGTGCACAGCGGGAGAACGATGCCGGTGGCGACCAGTCCGGTGACGAAGGCGGCTGCCCCGGTGATCGCCGCACGCGCGGCGATCACCGGCCGGGAGCCGTGTGCCGTGCGGGCACCGTGGCGGGCCGCGACGACGATCACGATGATCAGCGCGATCACCAGGCCGATCAGGGAGCTTTCGACACCGCGTGCGCGGCCTTCACCGAGCGGGCCGATGTCGCCGGCGCCGCTGACGGTGACGACGCCGTCCTTCTCCACGGCCCCGGACGCGTTGTGGTTCTTTTCCCAGTCGGTGTGGTTCATCTCGCCGACCGGCTCGCTCTGCCACGCGCCACCGGTGCCGCCCTCCACGGTGACGTTGTCGAAGACGCCGACCGCCTGGGTGAACCTGACCTGTTCGGTCGCGCCGCCGAGACCGACCCTGTGGAGGCTGAGGTCGCCGGGTGAGGTCGCGAAGAGGCCGACCTGCGCGGTGGCGGGAAGGTCGAGCGTCGCGGTCGCCACGGTCTGCCAGTGCTCGCCGTCGGCCGACTCGGAGCCGGTGATGGTGCCGCCCGCACGGGTCAGGCGCAGCCAGCGAGGTGACTGCCCGGTGGCGCTCCCGGCGACGTCGTACCGGTAGTTGTGCTGGAAGCGCACGCCGTGGCCGCCGGTCAGCATCAGCGCGGCGTACTGCGAGCCCTGGCGCACGCCGTCCTTGATGATGATCCCGGCCTTCGCCCACGGCACCAGTCCGGGCACGATCTGGTCGTGGCCGGGCGGGGGATAGGTGATCGTCCCGGTCATCGAGGTCAGCCGGACCGTGATGCTGCCCTGCTCGCCCAGGTCGCGATGGCGGAACCAGAACCCGTCGCTCACGACGGAGCCGTCGTCGGCGGTGGGCACCGCCGGGCAGGGGTCGTCGCAGGACGAACGGTTGCTCACGGCGGTGAGCAGACCCAGCGCGATGATCGTGAGGGCGGCGAGGGCGAGAGCGGTGAGGCGGCCCGGGGTGCGGAACGCGGTCCACTCCCGGCGGAGGAGGTCGGTGGTCGGCATGTGTCTGTTCTAGGCAGCGGCACCCAACACGGGCCGAACCGCGGTTGTCATGCCGTTGTTAGGTCGGCCAGGGCATGCTGAAGGCATGATCGGGCAGCGCAGAGGAACCGTGCGGTGGCGGTTCACGATCTTGTACGCCGTGGTGTTCCTGTTGTCCGGTGCCGGGTTGCTGCTGCTGACGTTCCTGCTCTCCGGTGGGCGCATGAGCAACGTGGCCCCGTCCGGGAACCCGGTCGAGCAGGGCGGTCCCGACGCCGAGCTGCGGGTCCGGCTGCTGGAGGAGCAGTTGAGCACCGTGCACGACCAGCAGGCCCGCCAGTTGCTGATCGGCTCGCTGCTGGCGCTCGTCGTGATGGCGGTGATCTCGTTGCTGATCGGCCGGGGACTGGCCCAGCGCGTGCTGCGGCCGTTGCGACTCATCACCGGTGCCACCCGGCGCATCTCCGCCGACAGCCTGGACCAGCGGCTGGCCGTCACCGGTCCGGCCGACGAGGTGAAGGATCTCGCCGACACCATCGACGAGCTGCTCGAACGGCTCGAGGCGTCGTTCACCGCCCAGCGCCGCTTCGTCGCCAACGCCTCCCACGAACTCCGCACGCCGCTGGCGACGATGCGCGCGTCACTGGACGTCGCGGTCGCCAAGCCCGACCCGGCCGCCTCGACGCTGCGGCTGGCGGACCGCCTGCGGACCCAGCTGGACCGGGTCGACCACCTGCTCGACGGGTTTCTCGTGCTGGCGCGGGCACAACACGGCGCGCTGGCCGACGCCGCCCCCGTCGAGCTCGGTGATCTCGTCGACGCGGCGCTGCGCGAAAGGAGCGCCGACGCGCAGAACAAGGGCCTCACCGTGACGGTGGACCTGCCGCCGGCGATGACGACCTGTGGCAGCCCGGCGCTGTTGGCCCGACTGGTCGGCAACGTCGTCGACAACGCCGTCACGCACAACGAGAACAACGGCTGGATCAGGATCTCCGGATCGGCGGCCGCGAACGAGACGGTGCTGGTCGTCGACACCGGCGGACGGGTGCTCGACCAGCGGGACGTCGACCGGCTCATGCTGCCGTTCGAACGGCTCGGCGACGACCGCACCGGCACCGCGGGCCTCGGTCTGTCCATTGTGGCCTCCGTCGCCGCCGCCCACGACGGACGGCTGGAACTGGTGGCCCGGCCGGAAGGCGGTCTGCGCGTGTCCATCCACCTGCCCGCGGCGATCGCACCCGTACCGGCATGAGGATCCTCGTCGTCGAAGACGATCACGCCCTCGCCGAGGTCCTCGTCGAGGGACTGCGCGACCAGGGCATGGCCGTCGACCTGGCCCACGACGGACTGACCGCCGCCGCCAAGCTCGACGTCACCGCCCACGACGTGGTCGTCCTGGATCGCGATCTGCCCGGCCTGCACGGCGACACGCTGTGCCAGATGATCACCGAGCGGGCGCAGCGGCCGATGGTGCTGATGCTGACCGCGGCGAGCGCCCCCGGCGACCGGGTCAGCGGACTCACCCTGGGCGCGGACGACTACCTCGCCAAGCCCTTCCACTTCCCGGAACTGGTGCTGCGCATCCAGGCACTGGCCCGCCGCAAACCGCACGCGCGGCCCCGCACGCTGCAGGTGGCCGGGATCGAGCTGGACCCGTTGCGGCGCACCGCTGTTCGCGACGGACGCCCGCTCCAGCTCTCGGTGAAGGAGTTCGCCGTGCTGGAGGCACTGCTGAAGGCGAGCCCTGGCTTCCTGAGCGCCGAGGCCCTGCTCGAACAGGTCTGGGACGAGAACGCCGACCCCTTCACCAACACGGTCACCGTGACCGTGGGCCGGTTGCGGCGCAAACTTGGCAGCCCACCGGTCATCGCGACGACTCCGGGAATCGGCTACCGCATCTCGCCGATGCCGGGCGGCACGTTCAGCGGGGCGATGCCGGGGTAGCCGATCGGCATGAGCACCGAGCGGCAGAACCCCGAGCACGACTACGACGAAGCGAGCCGCGCCTCGCTGGAGGAAGCCGGGACGGACGACGCCGACACCGTCCCGGGGCGCAGCGGTTCCGGTTCGGCGCATCCCGAACCGAACCCGACGGGCAACGTGGGCATCTCGGACTACTCCGTCGCCGACGACCCGGACCAGGGCTGACCGTGACCGGCTCGCTGCGGATCGTGGGGCAACGCCACCACGATGCTCCGGCTCGGGCCGTTCACGCTGCTGACCGATCCCAAATTACTCCACAGAGGACAGTGGACGCGCATCGGTCAGGGTGTCGTGTCGCGCCGGCGCACCGATCCGGCGATCGGGATCGGCGATCTGCCCGAGCTGGACGGCGGCGGCCGCTACGGCGACGACGGCTGACCGCGAGGAGCTCGCGATCGATGCGCTCCGTGGCGCCTTGCCGGTGGTCACGAGAGACGAGCTGCTGGAACGCGCCGGAGGACGGTCGATCACGGACCGCGACCTCGACGAAGTCGCCGCGACGCTGAGCACCGCCGTGGACAACCGAGGAGGGTGACGACGACTCCGTCAGACCTGCCGGGTGGGTCGCCGCACCTCGAGCGGGTGCACGTTGCCGTCCTGCGCCGGGCCCTGCCAGCGGAACACGCCGGCACCCTGCGCGTAGGCGAGGTGACCACCGAGTGCGCCGCCCACGCCCATCGCCGCCAGACCGAGCAGGCTCAGCAGCTTGCCGCCGATGTGAGCTTCCCGCCGTCGCGCGGCGTAGGAGGCGGTGAAGCAGGCCAGCGCGGTGCTGTTGGCGAGCGCGTGTACCACGCCGACCCGCTGTTGCCGCCGGCCCAGCCGGTCGTAGTCCGCCAGGCCCAGCAGCTGTCCTTCCGGGAGCGTTCAGGTGAGCAACTGGCCGCCGGCGACGCCGAGGACCTCGCCGGTGATGCAGCTGGATTCCTGCGAGGCGAATCATACGAAGACAGGCGCCAGCTCAGCGGGCCGAAGTAGCCGAGCGGAAATCGCCTGCGACAGTCACGTGTCTCGGCGTACCGGTGCATGACCTCCACACGTGAGCGGTCGCGTTTCTCCTGCCGCTCGGCCTCCCTGGCCGCGGCCGAGACGGCTTTCGCCGGTGGGGGAGCGTTGTCCTCGTACCGCACGCGGTCGTGGCCGGTTCGCACGACTTCCGCGCTCTCCAACAGGTTCACCACACCGGTGACCTTCCGGCGGGAGCGGTCCAGCCGCTGGGCCAGGTCGGTGATCGCGATGCCGGACCGCCGGCGCCGCACGGCGGTGGCGACCTCGTGCACGCATTCACGGTCCAGTGTGCGGGCGGTCAGGAATCGTTGCAGGCCTTGGTCTTCTGGACGGTGGAAGATCACCTCAGCGGGTTCGCCGTCGCGGCCCGCGCGGCCGATCTCCTGGTAGTACGCGTCCAGCGAGCCGGGTGTCGCGGCGTGCGCCACGCTGCCGGACTGCCGCCTCACAGCAAAGCCACGACTCCGTACGCTCCGGCCGCGACCATGGCGGACGCCGGCAGGGTCAGCACCCACCCCTTGGCGATGTCGGCCGCCACGGACCAGCGCACCGCTGATCGGCGGGTCGTCGCGCCCACGCCCATCACCGCCGAGGTGATCACGTGCGTGGTGGAGATGGGGGCGTGGAAGACGAAAGCGGTCAGGTACAGCACGGAGGACGCGGACAGTTCGGCGGCGAAACCGTGCGGTGGCGTGAGGTGGAAGATGCGCCTGCCCAGGGTGCGCATGATCCGCAGGCCGCCCGCGTAGGTTCCGGCCGACAGGGCCAGCGCGCACGCCGCGATCACCCAGAACGGCACCGAGTAGCCGGCCTGGTTCCCGGTGACGACCAGGGCCAGCACGATGACTCCCATGCTCTTCTGGGCGTCCTGCAGGCCGTGACCCAGCGCGAGGCTGGCCGCGGAGAACACCTGGGCGCGGCGCATCAGGCGTCCCGCGCGGTGTGCGTTGGCGTTGCGGAACATCCACATGATCGTTGTCATCACCAGGTAGCCGAGCAGCAGGCCGACGACGGGGGAGACGATCATCGGGATGACGACCTTCCCCAGCACGCCCGCCCAGTGCACGGTGGTGGCGGACGCCAGCGCCGCCCCGACCAGGCCGCCGACCAGGGCGTGCGAGGACGACGACGGCAGCCCGAAGTACCAGGTGATCAGGTTCCAGGTGATGGCGCCGGCCAGCGCGGCGGTGACCACGTGCAGCGCGTTGTCGCCGACCGGGGTGTCGATGATGCCCGAGGCGATCGTGATCGCGACGCCGGTGCCCAACAGCGCGCCGAGCAGGTTCATCACCGCCGCGAGCGAGAGCGCCGCGCGCAGGGTCAGCGCACGGGTGGACACCGCGGTGGCGATCGCGTTGGCCGCGTCGTGGAAGCCGTTGGTGAAGTCGAAGGCCAACGCGAGCACCACCACGAGCACGAGACTCGCGGTCAGCATCACGCTTCCTTGACCGCGATCGAGTGCACGGCGTTCGCGACGTGCTCGAAGGCGTCGGCGGCGGCCTCCAGTTCGTCCACCACCTCCTTGAGCTTCATGACCTCCAGCGCGTCGCGCTCGCCGTTGAACAGGTCGGACAACAGCCGCCGGTACACCTGGTCGGCCTCGTTCTCCAGCTGGTTGACCTCGACCCAGAACGCGGTCAGCTCCTGCGGTTGCGCGAGCCGGGGCATGGCGTCCGCGGTGAGCCGGGCCGCCCGGCACAGCAGGTCGACCTGCACCGCGACACCGTCCGGCAGCGCGCCCACGCGGTAGAGCGTCGCCAGGTCGACCGCCGCGTCCATGTGGTCGACGACATCGTCCAATCTGGACGCCAGCCGGTAGATGTCCTCCCGGTCGAACGGCGTGACGAACGACCGGTCCAGGTGCTCGATGATCGCGTGCGTGGCGTCGTCGCCGGCGTTCTCCAGCGCGTGCATCCGGACTGCCAGCTCCGCGTGCTGCTCGGCGGGCGCCCGGACGAACTCGCGCAGCAACTCCACGCTGGAGCCGATGTTCGCGCCGATCTCGGAGAACAACTCGAAGAACTTCGCGCCCGTGGGCTTGCGGCTGATGCGCATGGGGCCTGGCTACCCACGGAAGCGGAAATCAAACGCGGATCAGCCAGGCGCTACTTGGCCCACGGCAGATCCGACCATGGAAGTGTGTAGCGCCCGTTGGCGAGCTCGCGCGCGTGGTTCAGCGCGTCCTCCCTGGTGGCGTTGGGATTGCCGGCGAACCAGTCCTTCCAGTTCTGGTTGTACCCCTCGTCGTGCATCTGCTTGTGCGTCGCCTCGTCCACCCAGGCGCACCACTTGGGATCAGCCGTCTCGATCTCGAACTTGTCGAACTGCACGTACCACTGAGCCGGGAAGGGGTGATGTGCCTGGTACTTCTTGCCGTCGTTCGGCGGTGGTCCGTAGATGGCTTCGCACTGCGCTCGGTAGCTGGTGCCGCGCTTGTACTGTTCTTTGAACAGCTTTTCGAACCTGCGGCGCTGTTCCAGTTCGGCCTTGAGCAGTTCGCGCTCACGTTGGAGGAAATCCTTCTCGTGGCGTTGCTGGAGAGTCCTTTGTGGAGGCTTGAAGACCTCGGGTCTCGTTGCCGGAGGTTTGGCCGGGAGGGCCCCGGAAGGGCCACCGCCTCCGCCCCCGCAGACGTCATCGAACGGGTTGGGCGTGTACACCTCGCCGGGCATGGGTTTCTGCCAGAGCGGCCCGCAGTTCATCGCCAGCCGAACCCCCGGCGAGCCGGCCGAAGCGGCTGAGGTGGCCCCGGAGTCCAGCAACGACTCGACGTTGCTCATCGACTGGCGCAGCTTCTCCTCGACGCCGACGATCGGCTCGCGGAAGGCGTCGATCATGCTGGACGCCTGGGCCAGCACGTTCGGCGTGACGCCGCCCTCGGCCGCCGACGCCGTGCGGACGTACGAGATCAACCGCTGGACCAGGTCCGCGAGCTGGTCCCCGGCGGTGCGCCGGGCACCGGCCACCACCTGGCCCATGGTGTCGGCGAGCGTGCCGACCATCGACGAGAGCGTTGCCGTCTCCCGCAGCGCGCCGGTGACCTCGGCGGCCCGGTTCCGGTAGCCGGTACCGGAATCCCCCTGCCACGCGGCGGTCCCGGACTCGGCGATGCCACCGAAACGTTCCCCGACCTCACCGATCGACTCGCCCACCCGGCGCCAGGTGTCGGCGAACGACCCGATCACCGCGGCGTTGCCCGCCAGCCGGTCCACCACGTCCTGCAGTTCCTGCACCTGTCCGGTGAGCGCGCCGAGCCCTACCGAGCCGAGCTGGTCGATCGGGCGCGGGCTGTCACCGAGGCCGGCCATGCCCCCGCCGGTGGCGAGACCGCCGGCGACCCAGCCGCAGCCGGCGATGGCGTCGCACACGTCCGTCGCGTTCCCGTGCTGAACCTCTTCGAGACCAGCGGTGATCATCGCTGCCCACCTCCCGCGGTGCCGAGCGCGGCAATCGTGTCGGCTTCCTGACGGTCGAACTCCGCGGCCGACGCGCGCACCTTCGCCGCCTCGACCTCCAGGCACTCCACGGCCATCCGCAACGTTTCCCGCCCCGCGCTCGCCAATGCGTCGAGCAGCGCGGCGAACGGCTGGCACGTCTGGCCGTACGCGTCGCTGGTGATGCTCTGCCCACCGGCCAGGTCCATGGTCGAGCGAAGATCGTCGGACAGCTTGATCACGCTGATCGAGTGCGCGGTCAGCTCTTCCGTCACGACCTCGTACGAATCGCTGATAGGACTACCTTCCTTCATGGCTGGGACCTCCGAGGAACGCTCCAGTCGCTTGTCCTGCGAGGACTAAAATGAGACGGCGTCCTCGGAGGTTGTAGCCGGAGGCTTGTCGTCTTGGAGGATGTCGTCCCTATGAGGACTGGTTTATCAGCACGACGCAGCGCCTCCCGCTCCAGTCGTTTCATCCCTGAACGCGAGAGGAGACGGGCCGCATGCTCGGCGTGGGAATCGATTGGGCCGAGTCGTTTCACGACGTGGCAGTGGGTCACCCCGGAAAGGGCGTGATCGAACAGTTCCGCATCGATCACACCGCCGCCGGTGTCCACCGGTTGGTCACCCGCTGCCTGGAACTGGAACCTGACCCGGCCGAGATCCGAGTCGTGCTGGAAACCCGGCACGGCCTGCTGGTCGAATCGCTCGTGGACGCGGGATTCACCGTGCTGCCGGTCAACCCGGACCTGGTCGCCCGCCGCCGCGGACCGGCGAAGAAGAAAGACGACGCCGAGGACGCGAGAATCTGCTGTCTGATGGCGCTGGACCAGTTCCTGGAACTGCGCAAACTGATCCCGCACGGCGAGCTGGCCGGAGAGCTGCGGTCGATCACTCGTGACGACGAACGCGCTTCCCGCGACGAGCGCCGTCTGCTCAACCGGCTGCGCGCCGACCTGCTCACGACCTTTCCCGCAGCGCTGGCGATCGCCGGTGACGATCTCGGCTCCCCGGTCATGCTGAAGTTGCTGGCCCGCTGGCCTGGCCACCGGCAACTCGCGGCGGCCGGCGCCGAGGAGCTCGAGGCGTTCGCCCGCGCCGCCAAGCACGGCTGGCCCGCCCGCTTCGCCGCACGGGTGACCGACGCCCTGGCCGCCGAACAGCTGTCCACACAGGACTATCTGGTGCGGGCGAAGGAAACCACCATCGCCCTGACAGCCACCCAGTTGCTCGCTCTGCGCCAAGCGCGGAAAGCCTGGGAACGAAGAATGGGCGAGCTTCTGCTCGGCTCCGCCCGCTACGGACGGGCGAAACAACCGAAGGATCCCGATCCGGGAAAAGCGATACCGGGCGGTGACATCTACCTGAGCTTCCCCGGTCTCGGGGACATCCTCGCCGCCCGGATCGCCGGAGAGATCGGTGACCACATCGACCAGTTCGACTCGCCCAGCGGACTGCAGTGCTACGCGGGCACCGCGCCCGTCACCCGCCGCTCGGGACGCAGCGAGCTGACTGTCGCCCGCCGCCTGGCCCACAACCGCTATCTCGGCAACGCCGTCTATCAATGGGCCTTCTGCAGCCTGACCAAATCCCGGTGGGCACGAGAGTTCTACGACACCAAGATCGCGATGGGTAAAGGACACCACGCGGTCCTGCGCGCCCTGGGGAACCGGTGGCTGGAAATCCTGTGGCACTGCCTCATGAAAGGCACCCGCTACGACGAGACCATTCACGTCCGCAATCGCCAGCAGGCCCTCGGCCCTCGAGCAGCCGCCTGAGGTTGACAGAGGATGTCTCATCAGCTTTCGTCCTCCATCACGGTCCGCCCGTCCCAGTCGTCGTCGACGCGGTCCGGCGGTCTCGGTTTCCGCGGCGTCCGCGGCTGCCACTCGATCCGGGACGGCGGCGGCTCGGGAAACCGCTTTCTGGCGTCGGCCACCACGAGTGCCGCGGCGGGATCGTTCGGTCCGATCGTCTCGAACATGGCTTGCCCCAACAGATGCGGAATCCTCGCCTGCGCTCGCGCGAGGCACTCCATGACCTGTGCCGCCATCACGCCGGCCGGCTGCCGCTGCTCCTTGAGCACCAGGCCGGTCAGGACCCCGGAGGTCGACACGGTGACCTGTACGGTCCCGTCCCGGGATGACTCGGTCACGGACAACCGGGCGATCCTGTCGTTGAGCTCATTCCACTTCGCGCTTCCAGGCACAGCGCCTCCCTGTCAGGGCGGGAACAACCTGCCACAGCCGGGACACGCGCCGGAAGCGGAACCAGTTCAGTCGAATGTCCTGTGGTTGCGCGAAATACTCCGTTCACCGGCTCGCGTGCCGTCTTGCGGAGCAGGCGGAGCGTCGTTCAGTCCACTGTGGACTAATGCATGACGAGCGCGATCACGATCGCGGCCGCGTCGGCGACCGCCTGTTCATCAGCGAGCACACCGTGGAGAAGCACGTCGGCCACATCCTGGCGACGCTGCGGATCCCCGCGTCCCCGACGATCATCGTCGGGTCCTCGCCGGGATCACCTATCTCGACGGCCGCCCCTGACGTCAGGGCTTCGTCTGGTACTCGCGGGCGACGTCGACCAGGAGCTGGTGCATGGCCAGTTCGGCGGGGGCGCGGAGCCGGTCCTGACGGTGGGCCAGCAGGATGCGGCGGGCCGGCACGTCGGTGCCGAGCGCGAGGACGCGGACGTCCGGGTTCGGGTTGCGCACCGCGGTTCTGGGGGCGAGCGCGACTCCGAGCCCGACGCTGACCATGGCCTGCGCCTCCTGGTAGTCGTTGGCCTCGAACGCGATCTTCGGGGTGAACCCGGCCGCGCGGCAGCTGCGTTCGAGCACCTCGGCGACCGGGTGGTCGTGGGCGCGGACGATCCAGTCCTCACCGGCGAGCTCGGACATGGTGGTGAACCGCTTGCGGGCCAGGCGGTGGTCGGCGGCGACGACGAGCACGGTCGGGTCGTCGAGCAGGGGAGTCAACGAGATGTCGGGCACCTCGACGCGGTTCCAGGTGTAGTCCCACAGCAGGGCGATACCGACCGTGCCGTTCTCGAGCAGCTCGACGAGCTCGTCGAACCGGGTGCTGCGCACGTCCAGCCGGAGGTCGGGGTACTGGCGGCGGAACCGGCTGACGACCTGGGGGAGCAGGGCGCTGGCGACGGTCGGGAACACGCCGACGGCGATGGTGCCGCGGCGCAGTCCCGCGAGTTCGGCGAGGTCGGCCTCGGCGGCGCTGAGCCGGCGCAGGATGTGGCGGGCGTGCCCGGCCAGCACGGCTCCCGCCTCGGTCGGGCGGACACCCCTGGCCTGCCGGTGCAGCAACGGTTGACCGGCCTCCACTTCGAGCCGGCGCAGCTGCTGCGAGACCGCGGACGCGGTGTAGCCGAGCTGCTCCGCGGCGGCGGTCATCGAACCCGTGTCCACCACGGCGGCGAGCAGTGCCAGGCGTCGGACGTCCAACATGGGCACTCCTCGTGCGAAAAAGTCCGGTGCGGTTGCTTCACCGTCTGATGACTTCCCTGCAGTTTAGCTTCAACCTCGCCAACTGCAGTTTTGCCGGTCAGACGGTCGCTGGCAACCGTGAACTCGACGATTGAGCGTGAAGTGTTACTTCACGGGTATGCAGAATCTCGTGATGGTGTTCAAGCTCGACGCGAGTCACGGTAGCCGTCATTCCCCCAGAAGGAGTGACTGTGCGAGAGATACCGGCGACGTGGATGCGCGGCGGCACCAGCAAGTGCTGGGTGTTCGAGCGCGACGTGCTCACGGTGCCCGGCCGCGGTGTCGACGAGGTGCTGCTGCGGCTGTACGGAAGTCCCGACCCGCGCCAGGTCGACGGTGTCGGCGGCGCGACCTCCACCACCAGCAAGGCCGTCGTGCTGGCGAAGAGCGAACGGCCGGGCATCGACGTCGAGTACACCTTCGCCCAGATCGGCATCGCCGACGGGCGGGTGGACTGGACGAGCAACTGCGGCAACTGCTCGGCCGTCGTCGGGCCCTACGCACTGCGGCGCGGCTGGGTGGCGCCCACCGGTGACGTCACCACCGTGCGCATCAACAACACCAACACCGGCCAGCTGATCGTCGTCGACGTGCCGACGCCCTCGGGGCAGGTGACCGAACAGGGCACCGACGTCATTCCCGGCGTGACCCAGCCCGGCCTGGGCGTGCGGTTGTGGTTCGTCGACCCGGCCGGCCGGACGACCGGGGCGTTGCTGCCCACCGGCAACGCCGTCGACCTGGTGGACGGGGTGCGCGTCACGATGCTCGACGCCGGCGCGCCCGTGGTGCTCGTCCCCGCCGACGAGGTCGGTGCGGATGGCGAGGCCTCCCCGGAGGCGCTCGACGCTCGCGAGGACCTGCTGGGCCGGCTCGACCGCATCCGGCGCGTCGCCGCGGTCCGCATGGGGCTCGCCGCCGACCCCGCCGGCGCTGCCCGGGCCACCCCCAAGCTCGCGCTGGTCAGTGCGGGCCGGCCGGAGCGTTCGGACGTGACCGTGCGGATGTTGTCCATGGGACGGACCCATCCCGCGCTGGCCATCACCGGGAGCGTCGCGCTCACCGCCGCCGCCCACACGCCCGGTACCGTGCTCTCCCAGTTCACCGCAGGAGTGCGGGAGGTGCTGCGCCTGGACACCCCGGCCGGAGTCGTGACGACCCGCGCGGGCACCCGTGACGGACTGCTCGCGATCGGGGTCACCCGCACCACGCGCCGCATCGGCGACGCCACCCTCGTCCTGCCCGACGACGAGCCACTGAAGCCCACACCTGCGACCGTGACAGCCGTGTCCGCCGCCTGATCCGACCCAAGAGGACAATGATGTCATCACAGATAATCGCGATCCTGGTGCTGGGCGGCATGTTCGTGATCGCCACGATGCTGCCCGTCAACATCGGAATCCTCGCGCTCGTCGCCTCGTTCGTGGTCGGCACGTTCGTGTTCGGCCTCGACGAGAAGGAGATCTTCGAGGGTTTCCCGGTGTCGTTGTTCATCACCGTCGTCGGGGTCACCTACCTGTTCTCCGTCGCCAAACTGAACGGCACGATCGATCTGTTGGTACAGGGCGGGATCCGGCTCGTCCGCGGCCGCGCGATCCTCGTCCCGTGGGTGCTGTTCGCCGTGGCGGCCACGCTCACCGCGCTGGGCACGTTCACCCCGGCGGCCGTCGCGCTGCTGGTGCCGATCGGGATGAGCTTCGCCTTCGCCTACCGCGTCAGCCCGCTGATGATCGGCATGATGGTGATCTGCGGCGCCCACGCCGGGGCCTTCTCGCCGATGGCGGTGTCCGGCGCGCTCGTGTACGGCATCGTCGCCAAGTCCGGCCTGACGATCTCCCACGCCGCGTTGTTCTTCGCCAGCATGGGATTCAACCTGCTGCTCGCCGCGGGCACCTACGTGATGCTTCGCCGGCGCGGCGAGGAGAGCTTCGTCGAGCACCCGGACGACGTGGCCGCCGACGGTGAGGCGCCGGCCGGAGGAACCGCGTCCGCACCGACCGGCGGCGGTGTCGCCACCGCGACCAGGCCCCAGACCACCGCGGTGACCTGGCGCCAGCGCGCCACCCTCGCCGCGCTGGTCGTGCTCGTGGTCGGTGCCCTCGCGTTCCACCTGCAGATCGGGTTCCTCGCGCTGGCCGCCGGCGCCGTGCTCGCCGTGCTCGACCGCGAGAACCTGGGCAAGGCCGTCGAAGGCATCAGCTGGCCGACGATCCTCCTGGTCGCCGGCATGGTCACCTACGTGGGAGTGCTCGAGCACTCCGGCACCATCGACTGGGTCGCCCACGGCGCGGTCGGCCTGGGAGCACCGCTGCTGGTGGCGCTCGTACTGTGCGTGATCGTCGGGGTCACCTCGGCGTTCGCCTCGTCGACCGCGATCCTCACCGCGACCATCCCGATGGCGATCCCGTTGCTGCTCACCGACTCCCTGCCGGTCGTGGGCGTCGTCGCCGCCATGGCCATCTCCACGACGATCGTCGACGTCTCACCGTTCTCCACCAACGGCGCGCTGGTTCTCGCGAACGCCCGTGGTGTCGACCGGAACCGCTTCTACCGCCAGGTCATCTCCTACACCTGCGTGATCGTCGGTCTCGGGCCGATCGCGGCCTGGGCCGTCCTGGTCCTGCCGGGCGTGCTCTGACTCCAGGAGGGGGAGCGGTCCCGAATCCGGACAGCTCCCCCTCATCGCTCAGAGCCGCTGGAGCGCGAACCGCTGGTTGAGCCCGGAACCCGCGGCCCACTGGGAGATGCGGGCACCGTCGGCGGTCGACTGTTCCCACACGTCCATGGTGAGGCCGCTCTGCCGGTTGACCAGGCTCACCACGCCCAGACCCTGGTCGACCACCTGCCACTGCTGGCTGGGCGAGTTGGTGTCGGCCTGCTGGGTGACGTCGGCTCCGCTGCTCGAACTCGCGACCTGGAGCACGAGACCGCTGTGCCGCGCGCGGATCCGGTAGTAGCCGCCACCGGAGTCGATGAAGTCGAACACCTGGTTCAGCCCACCTGTGGCGGACCACTGGATCGCGGCGGCACCGGCCGCGGTGGAACCGGCGTTGATGTCGACCAGTTTGCTGCTGTGCTGGGCGACGATCCGGTAGTCCACGCCCGGCTGCACCGGGCCGCTGCCGCCGCCCGCGCTGCCGACCGGCGAGCGGGACAGGGCCAGTGCCTGACCGAGGTCGGGCAGCGGCTTCAACCGGTACGAGTAGGTGTAGTCCCGGTTGGGGAACAGCTTGTAGGTGTCGAGCGGCTGTGCGCCCCAGCTGTCGTTGCCACCGACACCCGTCTGCCGCAAATTCAGCCGCAGCACCACGTCCTGCCGCCGGGTCAGCTGGTAGTCGTGCCGGGTGCCCTTCGAGAGGTCCTCGGGGGTGAAGTAGGACGCGTTCACCTCCAGCGGCTGGTCGCCGTACGCGAGCAGGCCACGGCCGCTGCCGTTGACCAGGGCGACCCAGCGGACGTCGGTCTTGTTGCCGTTCTCCTGCGGCCTGAGGTAGCCGGTCCACTGCTCGGCCACGGTCGAGGAGTACACGCCGACGTCGGAACCGGTCTTGCGGTCCCACTGGTTCTCGTGCGGGCCCCGGCCGTAGTAGCGCAGCCGGGAGAACTCACCCGGCACGAACAGCATCGTGCCGACCTCGGGGATGTAGGGCAGGTTCGACGATCCGGGGTGCAGGGTGTTGTCGACCTTGATCTCACCGTTGCCGTAGATGGTGTACGTCATCGTGAACGTCGACACGGTGCTGGTCGGCAGGGTCCCGCTGACGGTGATCCGCGCCGCGCGGTCCGACGGCCGGTCGAGCGTCACGCGGCTCACCGTGCGGTTCGCGCCGGCGTTGCGCCACGTGCCGTTGCGGTTCGGGTGGCCGTTGCCGACGTCGTTGTCGGTCGGCGCCCGCCAGAAGTTCGGCGTGGGGCCGGAACTGAGCAACCGCATGCCCATCGCCTCGTAGGAGGTGATCACGCCGTTGGACTTCGCGATGGCGACGGTGAAGTCCTGCCCGGTGACGGTGATGCGGTCCCCGGTCTCGGTGACGGTCAGCACCGGCACGGACGTGACCGGCGTCGGCACGATCGGCGGGCTGCTGAGGTTGATCGGCAGCTGTTGCTTGGCCACCTCGAAACCGGCGCCTGCCCACGGAGTCGCCGCCCGCAGCTTGAACGACAGCTGCAGGAAGTGTTCCTCGCCCGGTGCCGGGTTGGCCGGACGCTGGACCGGCAGCTGCACCGTCTTGGTGGACAGCGGCGCGATGTCGGCCTGCGCGGCGGTGAGTTGTCCACTTTGGACAACAGTGCCGTCGGCGACCAGGGCCCAGTCGGCGACGAACTCGTTGACGTTGGTGAACAGGTACTCGTTGGTGATCCGGACGGTGTCGAAGGTGCTGCCGGCGGCCACGTTGATCGCCTGGTAGACCTGCTTGACCTCGACGGCCTTGCCGCTGATCCGCCGGTCGGGGGTGACGATGCCGTCGCCGGAGAAGGCGCCGTCGTTCGGGTTGTCGCCCCAGTCACCGCCGTAGGCGAGGAAGGTCGCACCGGTCGAGGACTTCCAGGTCAGGGCCTGGTCGACGAAGTCCCAGATCCAGCCGCCCTGCAGGATCGGGTTGGCCCGGATGACGTCCCAGTACTCCTTGAGGTTGCCGGTCGAGTTGCCCATGCTGTGGGTGTACTCGATCATCACGTATGGCCGGGTGTCGGAGGTGTTGCGCGCCCGGTTCGCCACCCCCGCAGGGCTTTCGTACATCGCCGACCGGATGTCGCTGACCTGGGGACGGTTGTCGCCCTCGTACTGGATGATCCGGGTCGGGTCCGCCGCGCGGATCCAGTCGCGCATCGTGACGAAGTTGCTGCCGCCGCCGGCCTCGTTGCCGAGCGACCACATGATCACCGAGGGATGGTTCTTGTCCCGGTGCACCATCTGCGCGGCCCGGTCGAGCACGTTGGACGTCCAGTCCGCCTTCGAGTCCGGGTAGTTGTCGCGGATGCCGTGCGTCTCCAGGTTGGTCTCGTCCAGGACGTACAGCCCGTACTCGTCGGCCAGGTCGTACCACAGCGTGTTGTTCGGGTAGTGCGACGTGCGGACCGAGTTGATGTTGATCTGCTTCATCACCGTGATGTCGCGGACCATGTCCTCACGGGTCAGCGCCGCGCCGTGGTCCGGGTGCATCTCGTGCCTGTTGGTGCCACGCAACGACACCGGCTGGCCGTTGATCCGCATGAGCCCGTTCTTGATGGCGAACTCGCGGAAGCCGACCCGGGCCGACACGGTCTGGACCACCGTGCCCGCCGGATCCTTCAGCGACAGCACCGCGGTGTAGAGGTTCGGGTGCTCCGCGGACCACAGTCTCGGCCCCTGCACCGCCTTCGAGCCGCGCCCGGTCGCCTCCTGGCCGGGTGAGGGCGAGTTCACCGCCGTGCGCAACGGTTCCGGCCACACCGGCTGCTGGTTCTGGTCGTACAGCTGGGTTTCGACCGTGAACGTGCCGGGCTGCTGGCCGCCGCTGTTGCGGATGGCGACCGCGACGCCGAGGTCGGCGTTGGTGTAGTTGTCCCGCAACGGCGTGGTGATCGTGAAGTCGCGCAGGTGCACGGGCGGCAGCGAGTAGAGGAAGACCGGCCGGAAGATCCCGGACAACCGGATCATGTCCTGGTCCTCCAGCCAGTCCCCGTCCGGGTACCGGAAGACCTCGACCGCGAGCAGGTTCGACCCTGCCCGCACCTGGTCGGTGATGTCGAACTCCGATGGCGTGTAGGAACCCTCGCGATAGCCGACCTTCGTGCCGTTCACCCACAGGTAGAACCCGGCCTTGACGCCCTCGAAGTGGATGTGGACCCGGCGCCCCTGCCAGGCGGGTGGCAGCGTGAACGTCCTGCGGTACTGGCCGACCGCGTTGACCCGTTGCGGCGCGAACGGCGGCTGCGCGTTCTCGTTCTGACCGTTGCCGCCCCACCACGGGTAGGTGACGTTGACGTAGATCGGGTTGTCGTAGCCGTGCAGCTGCCAGTTGGCGGGTACCGGGAGGTTCGCCCAGCCGGTGTCGTTGAGGTCGGTCCGCCAGAAGTTCAGGTCGCGGTCCGCGGGTTTGGTGACGTGCTTGAACTTCCAGGTCCCGGTCAGGTCCAGCCGGAAGGGCGAGTTCGAGCGGTCCGCCGCCAGCGCCTGCTGGAGATCGGCGTACGGCATGAGGGTGGCGTGCGCCGGCTGGGAGTTGACCTGGAAGATCCCGATGTTGTTGTTCCACTCGGGGTATCCGTTGGGCGGGTCGGGCCAGGCCGCCGCCGTGGCGTCCCCGTTTGCCGCCGCGGCAGGGGTTTCGGCGGCGGCCGGACGGGTCAGCGCGGGTGCGGCGAGTGCCGCGAGACCGCCGCCGAGCAGGGTGCGCCGGCGGATTCTGCGTCGGTGGGCCGGTGAACGCTCGTCTGGTGCGTTGGACAACGTCGTCTCCTAGCCGTTCAGCAGGGGGAGTTGGTCTGGGTCAGCAGGCCCAGCCGCCACGGCAGGCTGTTGTAGTCGCCACCGGAGTTGGGATCGCGGCCCTGGTACAGGTAGCGCATGTTGCACGGGCTGATGCCCAGCGTCTGGTCGCGGCCGGACCGGATCATCTCGCCGTGACTGATGTCCCTGGTCCACGCTCCGCTGGGGAACGTGACGTTGGCCGCGCCGGCCAGCGGGGTGCCCTCGGTGTCTGCCAGCGCCGTCCACGGGCCGGCGATGCTGCTCGACGTCCACGACCGGAAGTACCGGCCCTGCGCCCCGATCGCCTCGATGATCAGCACGTACTGTTCCGAACCGTCCACTTTGTACACGTTGGACGCCTCGAAGAGCTTGTACTTGTCCGAGTCCTGGGCGGCGATGACCGGGTCGCTCATGCCGTTCGGGAAGTTCCCGATCGGGGTCTGCGACCGGTAGAGATGACCGTTGTCGTCGGACGAGAACAGGTGACAGTTCGCCGCGTCGCAGATGACCCACATGTCGACCCAGTACCCGCCGCCGATGTTGTCCCTGATGATCTTCGGCATGTCCGGGTAGAAGTGCTTCGGCGCGGTCCAGCCCGCCGGGTTGTTGATGTCGGGGTTGGTGGAGTAGGCGGCGTTGCCGTCCTGGTAGACCAGGTACCACAGGTTCTGGGGCGCGAAGTAGAACACCTCGGGTGCGGCCCGGTAACCGGTGCCGATCCCGGACCGGTCGAGGTAGAAGTGCGAGGCCGCGCTCGCCTGCGCCCAGTCGGTGAAACTCAGGTAGACCATGTTGTACCCGGCCGCGTTCGCCACGCTGGCGAAGACGTGCCACTTGCCGTCGTGGTACACCACCGACGGGTCCTTGATGCCCGCGATGTTGTGCGTCGAGTCGGACTTGGGCGCGATCAGCTGCTGGCTGGAGCTCCACGAGTACCGTGACGGCAGGGGACCGGGGCCGGGACCTGGGCCCGGGTCGTTGAGGCCGGTCCACTGCTGGTTGGTGCCACCGTTGCAGGACCAGATGATCACCTTGGTGCCGTTCGCGGTTCCCCTGCCGTTGACGTCGAGGCACAGTCCTGATTGGACGTTCGTGATCGTGCCGTTGGTGCCGACGTTCCACTTCTGGTTGTTGCCGCCGTTGCAGTTCGCGATGACCGAGTTCGCGCCGCTGCCCGTGCCGGAGGTGTCGAGGCACCGCTTCGAGTCGCCGGTGTAGACCGAGATCTCACCGGACGACGCGCGGGTCCACTGCTGGTTCGTGCCGCTGTGGCAGTCCCAGATCTGCAGCTGGGTTCCGGGGGAGGTCGACGAGTTCGGCACGTCGAGGCACTTGCCGGCCGAGACGGAGCGCAGCGTGCCATTGCCGCCACCACCCCCGCCGCCGTTCAGCGCGTCGAGCACCGCGGTGTACGCCTGCTTCTTGTTGTAGTTGCCGTCGAACAGCAACGGGGTGTCGCCCGCTCGCCACGAGTACTTGTCCGTGATGCCCCACGGGGTGATCCCGGTGCAGCGGCTCACCGCCATGCACGCCTGGGTCACCGCGCGGTACGTCGCGGCCTGGGCGGCACCGGAGCCGCCGACGTCGAGCTCCGTGATCTGCACGTCGACGCCGAGGTCGGCGAAGCGTTGCAGGTTCGCCTGGTAGCTGCTGAGGTTCGCGCCCTGGCCGAGGTGGCTCTGGAAGCCGACGCAGTCGATCGGCACGCCGCGGGACTTGAAGTCGCGCACCATGTTGTAGATGCCGGTGCTCTTCGCGTTGATGCCGTCGGTGTTGTAGTCGTTGTAGCAGAGTTTGGCGTTGGGATCGGCGGCGCGGGCGGTGCGGAAGGCGTCCTCCATGTAACCGTCGCCGAGCCGCTGCTGCACGAACCACTGACGCCGGGTGCCGTTCTCCTCGAACGCCTCGTTGACCACGTCCCAGGCGTAGATCTGGCCCTTCCAGTGACCGGCCACCTGGTTGATGTGGTTCGAGATCGCCGCGCGCAGGTCGTTGCCGTTCAGACCGTTGACCCAGCCGGGAATCTGCTGGTACCAGACGAAGGTGTGGCCGCGGATCGACATGCCCCGGCTGCGCGCCTGGCTGACGATCTGGTCGGCCGGGCCGAAGTTGAACTGGTTCCGGTTGGGCTCGACGGTGTCCCATTTCATCTCGTTTTCCGGCGTGACGCTGTTGAACTCCGTGCCCCACGTGTTCACGTACGCCGAGTCGCCGAGGTGGCTCTGGGAGATCGCGGCGCCGTAGTAGCGACCGCTCTGCGCCGCGGCGGCCCCGAGCGTGCTCGCCGCGGCGGCGGCGCTCGGAGGAAGTGCCAGTGCTGTCACCGCTGTCGCGGTCGTCGCCGTGAGTCCGGCGGCGGCCAGGACGGCTACCGCCGACCAGGCTCTCCGCCGCGGGGAAGGACTCCTGAACATCGCAACCCTCGTTCCGTCAGTGAGGTGGGGTCATCCGAGTTCACCGGCGTTGAGGCACGCCGGCCGTGCGTGTACGCCCGGTGTGCCGGCGGCGGTCCGGCACCCGGTCTGTCCTCAGTGGATAGTCAGAGTCTTCGCCCGCGAGGGCGCGGCGCGCTGGCCGGCCACAGCGGGCGGGCACCGGGAGCGGCCGGCAGAGGCGCGCTCACGGTGTCAGGAGCATGCGTTCGGTGGTGGACATGCGTCCCTCCCTCGATGCTTCAGCATCGGTTCAGTGCGATACATCACACCAAACACCGGAAAGGTTGTAGCACACATCCGGAAGACGGGTCCAGGTCAGCCGAAGACGCGGCGCTGGATCTCCCTGCGGTAGTCGTCGAGGGTCCGGTCCACGTGTGCGGCGGCGGCCGCGGCGGCTGACTCCTCGTCGCCGTCGCGGATCGCCTGGTAGATCGCGGCGTGTTCCGCCACCGCCTCCGCGGTGTGGCTGCCGACCGCGCCCTGCAGTCCGATGATGTTGGACTGGCGCTGCAGGCGGCGGGCTTCGCGCACCGCCGCGACGAGGAACTGGTTGTGCGAGGCGGCCGCGACGGCCAGGTGGAACTCGTCGTCGCCGCGGTCGAACAGGGCTGCCTGGCCGGTGGTGTGGCCTTCCCGGCACAGCTCGGCGGCGACCTCGATGGCGCGCAGCTCAGCCGGGGTGGCGCGGGTCGCGGCGTGCCGCGCGGCCGCGGTCTCCTGGACCCGGCGGAACTCGAAGAGCATGTAGACGTGGTCGAGGTCGGTGGGCAGGAAGAAGCCGCCCCACCTGGGCGAACCGAGCATGCCCTCGTCGTCGGCCACGTAGAGCCCGCGCCCCTTGTGCGCGCGCACCCGGCCGAGTGCCGAGAGGATCTTCACGGCCTCCCGCACCACGGTGCGGCTGGTCCCCATCCGCCCGGCCAGCTCGTTCTCGGTCGGCATGCGGTCGCCGGGACGCAGTTCGAGCTCCGCGATGAGCTGCAGGATCCGCTCGGCCACCCGCTCGTAGCCCGGCCGGTAGGGGGCGGGTGACACGTGCACGGCTTCGGCATCCACCGAGACGGCTCCTTCATGAGTACGACTTTGTCGCTCGTCGAACCAGAATACATGCGCGTCGAACGAGCAGCGCAAGCCATCGAACGACGTGTCGAACGTGGTCAGAGGACTGATCAAGTGGCCGGCTCTGGCGACGGATAAGCATGCTCATCTTCTTGACGCCCTCTTCAGCTGACTGCTCTGATGAACCCGCCGGGCACAGCCCGCACTCGACCGGTCGCGATGAGTGACACACTGTAGTGGAGCTGACGATGAGTCGTCGATGGAAAGCGCTTACCACGTTACGGCTGCTGGCCTCGCTGCTGCTGGCCGCGGGCCTGCTGACCAGCATTTCAAGTCCGGCGCAGGCCTCCACGAGCCAGTTCCGCGGGGTGAACTGGGCCGACCAGAGGGACAACTTCGTCAACGGCGTGCTGTACCCGTCCGGACTCGGCGCCGCGGACACCTACTCGTCGGCGGCCGTCGTCGCGGACCGGGTGATCGGCCAGCTGTACTCGATCACCGGCGCCAACACGGTGCGGATCCCGATCAACGAGCCGACCGTGGCGAACTACTGGGGCACCTACACCGGCGCGCTCGACACCGCGCTCACCAAGGGCAACGTGATCTTCGCGTACTGGGCGCACACCGGCGGCAGGCCGCCGAACACGGCCGCGTTCAACCAGATGTGGGACAAGGTCGTCGCGAAGTACGGCGGCAACCCGAACGCCTACTTCGAGGTCATCAACGAGCCGCACGGCTACAGCACCACCGACCTCAACAACATGTACAACGGCTGGCTCGGCAGGTACTCGACTGTGCCGCGCGGCAGGGTGATCCTCGACGGCGCCGGTCTCGCCCAGAACGTCGCCGCCGTCGGCAACGACAGCAGGCTGAACGGCACGTTGCTCGCGGTGCACGACTACTCGTTCTTCGCGGGCTACGAGAGCGAAACCGAGTGGGGGAACCACATCGCGAGCTACATCGGCGGCTACGCGAGTCGCACGATCGCCACCGAGTGGGGCGGTGCGATGGGACCGGGCACCAAGAACGGCGTGTACTTCGACGCCATCGACTACAGCATTCCCAGCGGGTCGTACATGGCCGACTACATCCGTGGTGTCAGCGCGAAACTGCGTGAGCTCGGGATGGGCAGCGTGTACTGGCCCGGCCTGCGCGACGGCGACTGGTACAGCCTGACGAGCAAGACCGGCACCGGTCAGAACATCGCGCTGTCGCTGACGAACGCGTCGGGGCTGCAGCAGTTGCGCTATGCCTGGGGCGTTGGTGAGGTCGGCAGCACCACCGTCGAGATCCGCAACATCGGCACCGGCTGGTACGTCGACGGCCTCGGGCGCACCACCGACTCCGCCGCGGGCCAGGGCACCGGCGGCGCCAGCGCCAGTCAGCGGTGGATCGTCGAGAACGCGGGCTCCCACGTCCGGTTCAAGAACGCGGTCACCGGCCTCTACCTCGACGGCGCCGGCCGCTCGTCCAACGGCGCCGAGGTGAGCCAGCGCGCGGGCAGCACCGCCACGAGCCAGCAGTGGATGGTGGTGACCGGCAAGAGCAGGGGCAACGACGTGCGCATCAGGAACCGCGCCACCGGGCTGCACCTGGACGGCATGGGCCGCACGTCGGCCTCCGCCACGCTCGGCCAGTGGGCGGACAGCAACAGCACGAACCAGCAGTGGCGGATCGTCGCGGCCGGTTGAGGAACCTCGTCGTTGCGTTGTGTACACGGTGTTGTCATGTCCACGATATATGAAAGTTCTTCGTGTTGTTCTAGCGTCGCGGCGTCATGCTCGAACTTGAGTCTGGAGTCGCGCGGTGAGAATGGTCAGATCGACCAAAGTCGTTGCTGCTGCCGGTGTAATGGCCGCTGGTGTGCTGGCCGGGACCACGGCTCCCGCCGCGGCCGTGCCGCCGTCGAGCGGCACGTTCTCGATCATGAGTTACAACGTCGCCGGGCTGCCGGAAGGGCTGTCCAGCGGCCATCCGAAGGCGAACACGCCGATCATCGGCCAGCGGATCAGGCCGTACGACATCGTGCACGTGCAGGAGGACTTCAACTATCACGCGTCGCTGTACGCCAACAACACGCACCCGTTCCGCACGCCCACCAGCGGTGGCGTCCCGTTCGGTGACGGGCTCAACACACTGTCCAACTACGCGTACACGGATCTTGCCCGCGACAAGTGGGACAAGTGCAACGGCACGGACTGCCTGACGCCCAAGGGATTCACCTGGTCGCGGATCCGGGTCGCGGAGGGTGTGCTGATCGACTTCTACAACGTGCACACCAACGCGGGTGACAACGAGGCCGACCTCGCCGCCCGGCGCGCCAACATCAGCGAGCTGTCCCGGTTCATCACCGCCAACTCGGCCGGCAACGCGGTGGTGGTCGCGGGCGACACCAACACCCGCTACACCCGCACCGGCGACAACATCCGTGAGCTGGTCTCCGCCAACGGCCTCACCGACGCGTGGGTTCAGGAAGAGAGGGGCGGCGTGCCACCCGCGGCCGGCAGCCCGGCGCTGGTCTGCAACGAGCAGAACGTCAGCGACGCGTGCGAGGTCGTCGACAAGATCCTGTTCCGCGGCAACAGGTACGTCACGCTGAACCTGTCCCGGTACGCCAACGAGAACGCGGCGTTCCGCACCGCCGACGACAAGATGCTGTCCGACCACTACCCGATCGCGGCGGACTTCCGGTGGACGCTCAACCCCGCCCTGTCGCTCAGCGACGCGTTCGGCGGACCGCACGGCTCGCCGTTCACCGACGTCGCCACGGTTCCTCTGGCGCAGCGAGTGACCGGAGTGAGCCTCCGCGCGGGCTCACGCGTCGACCAGGTCGGCCTCACGCTCGCTGACGGCACGTCGTACACCCACGGCGGCGGTGGCGGCACGGCCCGGCAACTCACGCTCGCCCCAGGGGAGTACCTCACGTCCGTGACCCTCCACTCCGGACAGCGCGACGGGCACACCAGGATCTTCTCCGCCCGGTTCACGACGAACACGGGCCGCACCCTGTCCGGTGGCAGCGAGACGTCCGATTCCGTGACCTACACGGCACCGGCGGGCTTCCAGATCGCCGGCTTCCACGGCCGTAGCGGCGACGAAGTCGACTCGCTCGGCGTCGTGTACACGAGGATTCCGTGATCATGGGCCGGACCGACCGTCGCGGGTTCCTGATCGGCTCCGGTCTCGCGGCCGGAGCCGTGCTCGGCAGCGCACCGGCGAGCGCGGAGGAGGAACGACGCGGGGGCTACCTGTGGCTCGCGGGCGATCACCACATCCACAGCCAATACAGCAACGACGCCATGTACCCGGTGGCCACTCAGGCCGAGCGCGCGGCCCGGCACGGCCTGAGCTGGCTGACGATCACCGACCACGGCAACGTTCCGTTCGCGACGTACAGCGTTCCCGCGCTGGTGTCCGACATCTCCGCCGCGCGCCGTGGTTCCGGCCTGCTCGTGTTCACCGGCCTGGAGTGGAACATCCCGGCGGGCGAGCACACCACGCTGATGCTCGCTCCCGGCCGCAACGAGGCGAGCCTGCTGCAAGAGTTCGTCACGAGGTTCGACGCGCGGGTGAACGGCACGCGCGACGGAACCCCCGCCAACGAGGCGATCGCCTTGCAGGCGTTGAAGTTCCTGAAGGACGCCGTGGCCACGGGCCGGATCGACGACGCCCTGGTGCTGCCCAACCACCCGTCGCGGCTCGGCATCAACTCGCCGCAGGAGACGCGGAACTGGCGGGACACCGCGCCGGGCATCGTGATCGGCATGGAAGGCGCGCCCGGTCACCAGGCGGCCGGCCTGCCCGCACCGGGAATGGCGCGCGGCCGCGGGTTGTACGACTCCGCCCCCGGCAAGTTCTCCTTCCCCGGCTATCCGGCCGAGAGCTACCGCACCTGGGGAGGGTTCGACTGGGCCACCGCCACGGTCGGTGGTCTCTGGGACAGTCTGCTCGCCGAGGGCAAGCCGTGGTGGATCACCACCACCTCGGACGGCCACCAGGGCTGCGGGGACTGGGTGCGCAACCCGGTCGACCGGCTGGACCAGCAGGGCTACGACGACGTGCCGTACGACAGCGAAGGGCACACGTTCACCAACACCGGCCGCTTCCCCGACCCGGTCAACGCGGGCCGCCCGATCACCGAGTACAGCTCGTTCCCTCCCGGCGCCTACAACAAGACGTGGGTCGGCGTCACCCGGCGCGGGTACCGCGAGGTGATGCGGGCGATGCGGGCCGGCCGGATGTGGGTCTGCCTCGGCGATCTCGTGGCCGGACTGGACGTGCGGCTGCGCCGGCGCGGCTCCGGCGCGGGCGGTGTCGCGATGGGCGGCACCCTGCGGGCACGCCGCGGTGACGTGGTCGAGGTGGTGGTCAGGATCGACCTGGCCGACCGCCCGAACTTCGCCGGTCTGGTGCCGAAGCCGGCCAGGGTCGACCTGATCGTCGGCGCGGTCACCGGCCCCGCAGCCGACCGGTCGGCGATGCACACGCCGCACACGAAGGTCGAGCGGTCGTGGGACGTCCGGCAGCGGACCGGCACGGTCGAACTGGTCCACCGGATCACCGTCGACGGGCCGTTCTACGTGCGGGTCCGGGGTACCGACGGCAAGCGCGGAGCACCCGGCTACCACGGTGCCGCCGTCGATCCGGCGGGTCCCGCGATCGACGTGGTCGGCAAGTCCGATCCGTGGGAGGACCTCTGGTTCTACTCGAACCCGGTCTTCGCCGCTGTGCCACGCTGAACCGAAGGGGAACGGCGGATCTCGTCGAACGTCATCGATTGCGTTCGACACCGTTCCCCGCCCGGATTGTCTTGTGCGGCAACTGATGCACCGCTACGGTCCCGTTGAGAACGTTTTCGCGGAAGAACCACTTCTTCCTCTACAGTGGACAGTTTTGCTGCCTCCCGCTCCCGGCACTGCCATCCGAGGAGGAAACACGGTGCACAGGTCAACATCGGCGGCGGTCGCCGTCCTCGCCGCCGCGCTCACGGCGTTCGCCGCGATCGGTGGCACTCCGCGCGCGGAAGCCGCCGCGGGGTGCCGGGTCGACTACCAGGTGACCAGCGAGTGGCAGGGCGGGTTCACCGCCTCCCTGAACGTCACGAACCTCGGCGACGCGGTCACGAGCTGGCGGTTGAGCTGGTCGTACGGCGGCGGACAGACGGTCGGCCAGATCTGGAACGGAACGGTCCGCCAGTCCGGCGCGCAGGTCACCGTCGACAACGTGAGCTACAACGGCTCGCTCGCCACCGGTGGGAGCGCCGGCTTCGGCTTCGTCGCGAACGGCCCGACGACCCCCGTGCCGTCCGACTTCGCGCTCAACGGCACGGCCTGCACGGGTGCTGTGCCAGCTCCGGACGTCCTGGCTCAGGCGCACACCGCGGGCCGGGTCACGAAGTCCGGCCAGTTCTCCTGGCCCGGCGTCTACCTCGAGGGCCGGTTCCGCGGCACCGGCGTCGGGATCGTGCTCGACGACGCGGTCAACGAGTACGACGTGCAGATCGACGGCACGACCACCGCGACGGTGTCGAAACCGGGCAGGACCACGTACTGGGTGCACAACCTGAGCAACGCGGACCACACCGTGCGGCTGGTCAAACGGACCGAGAGCCCCTGGTCGTCGGCCGAGTTCGGCGGGTTCGTCGCCGAGCCCGGCGGCGCGATCCTCGCCAGGCCCGCGGCGCGGAGCCGGCAGATCGAGTTCATCGGCGACTCGCTGACGGTGGGCTACGGCAACCTGTCCACGACCCGCGACTGCTCGGCGAACGGCGGCGTCGACCGCAACACCAACACCGACCTGAGCTTCGGCGCGCTCACCGCCCGCGCTCTCAACGCCGACTACCAGGTCAACGCGTTCTCCGGGCGCGGCATGGTCCGCAACTACGGCGGTGGGCAGCCGGGCACGAGCTACCGCACCTACTACGACCGGGCGTTGCTCAACGTCGAAGGCGACGTGTGGCAGAACCCCGGCACCTGGCGGCCGCAGCTGATCGTGGTCGGCCTGGGTACCAACGACTTCTCCACCGCGCTCAACCCCGGTGAGCAGTGGCCGGACCAGCAGAGCCTCGTGGCGGCGTACAAGTCCGCGTACCAGGAGTTCCTGGGCAAGCTGAGGACCCGTTACGGCTCCGGCACGACGATCCTCGCGAGCGTGCCGGAAGCCTCGGGGGCGTTCGCCGACGCCGTCCGGCAGGTCGTGCAGGACCGCAACGGCCAGGGCGACAGCCGCGTGCGCTACTGGAACTACGCCGACCCGGCGCTGGACCGTCTCGGGTGCGACTGGCACTTCTCCGCGCACGACCACCGGCTGATCTCCGGGATGCTCGGCAACGTCATCGCCGGCCTGAACCTGGGCTGGTAAACGCTCTTCCCGAACGGGTGCGGGCGGCTGCTGGACGCGGCCGTCCGCACCCGTTCGCGTCGTGAGCGGGCCTCCGTCGCGATCATGCTAAAAGTCTGGGAGCGTTCCCATAAGTCCACTCGGGTGGAGCAGTCATGGAGTCCGGCAGACGATCCGGTGATGCGTCGAATCGGGTAGTGGACAGCGCCTTTCGGACCAGCACCGGCTGCGCCAGGGGTCGGTTGGTCGTTTAGCGGCGTAGTTACAGTGCGGTTACGTCTGGGAGCGCTCCCAGAGGCGAACGACGTTGACAGACAGGAGATCCGTGGCAATGAGGCTCAACGGACAAAGGCGGTGGGCCGCGGCGGGCGTCGTGGTCGCCGCCGCCGTCGCGACGTTCGGGGTGGCGCTGAGCGCGCCTCCCGCGGGTGCCGCGGCCGGCTGCCGTGTCGACTACACGGCGAGCAACTGGGGTGGTGGCGGATTCGGCGGCAAGGTGAAGATCACCAACCTCGGTGACGCCATGTCCTCCTGGACGTTGAAGTTCACGTTCCCCGGGACGCAGAAGGTGTCCCAGGGGTGGAGCGCCAACTGGTCGCAGTCGGGTCAGGACGTGACCGCGACGAGCATGTCGTGGAACGGCAACCTGGGCACTGGCGCGTCGTCGGAGATCGGGTTCAACGGCAGCTACACCGGTTCCGAGAACGCGGATCCGGGGTCCTTCACGTTGAACGGCACGGTCTGCACCGGCCAGCAGCCGCCGACGACCACGACGACGACCGGTGACCCCGGTCCGGGACCGGGTCCCGGCAACCGCGTCGACAACCCGTACGCGAACGCGAAGATGTACGTCAACCCGGACTGGTCGGCCAAGGCGGCCGCCGAGCCGGGTGGCAGCAGGGTCGCGAACCAGTCGACCGGTGTGTGGATCGACCGCATCGCGGCGATCACCGGCACCGTCGATTCCCGTGGCATCGCAGGGCATCTGGACGAGGCGGTGCGTCAGGCGGCGGGCTCACCGCTCACGATCCAGTTCGTGATCTACAACCTGCCGGGCCGGGACTGCTCGGCGCTGGCGTCCAACGGTGAGCTCAAGGCCACCGAGATCGACCGGTACAAGACCGAGTACATCGACCCGATCGCGGCGATCTTCGCCAAGCCCGCGTACAAGGACCTGCGGATCGTCACGACGGTGGAGATCGACTCGCTGCCGAACCTGATCACCAACGTCTCGCCGCGGCCGACCGCCGTGCCGCAGTGCGACGTGATGAAGGCCAACGGCAACTACATCACCGGTGTCGGCTACGCGCTCGCGAAGCTCGGCGCGGTGCCGAACGTCTACAACTACCTCGACATCGGCCACCACGGCTGGATCGGCTGGGACGACAACTTCGGCCCGACGGCCGAGCTGTTGTACCAGGCGGCGAACGCCTCCGGCAGCACCAAGGCGAACGTGCACGGGTTCATCGCCAACACCGCCAACTACGGCGCGGTGCGCGAGCCCAACTTCACGATCAACGACAACGTGGACGGCAAGTCCGTGCGCGAGTCGAAGTGGGTGGACTGGAACCGTTACGTCGACGAGCTGTCCTACGCGCAGGCGTTCCGGCAGCGCGCCGTGCAGGCGGGCTTCGACGCGGGCGTCGGCATGCTCATCGACACCAGCCGCAACGGATGGGGCGGCGCCGCGCGTCCGACCGGTCCCGGACCGAAGACGACGGTGGACACCTACGTCAACGGCGGCCGGCTGGACCGTCGCATCCACCTCGGCAACTGGTGCAACCAGTCCGGTGCCGGGCTGGGCGAACGCCCGAAGGCCGCACCCGCCGCGGGCATCGACGCCTACGTGTGGATGAAGCCGCCGGGCGAGTCCGACGGTGCCAGCAAGGAGATCCCGAACAACGAGGGCAAGGGCGCCGACAAGATGTGCGACCCGGCCTACACCGGGAACGTCCGCAACGGCAACAACATGTCGGGCGCTCTGCCGGACGCGCCGTTGTCCGGCAAGTGGTTCTCCGCGCAGTTCCAGGAGCTCATGCGCAACGCCTACCCGGCGCTGTGACACCAGGGCTGTGACGTAGAACCGGGCTCCCGCGCGACTTCCGCTCGCGCGGGAGCCCCATCGCGTTCTGCTGCCGGCCCGCGGTGAGCGGGAAAGGAGACCGGGTGGTCACCATCGCGGAGGTCGCGTGGCACGCGGGGGTCTCCCCGAGCACCGTTTCCTACGTGCTCACGGGCAGACGTTCCACCTCGCCGGGCACGCGGTCCAGGGTCCGGGCGAGCATGAGATCGCTGGGCTACCGGCCGCACCCGGCCGCCAGGACGTTCGGCGGGGGCAGGGCCGACGTCATCGGCCTGGTGCTCCCTGCCCGGCTGGGCACCTACCCACCCGTGGTGACGGGAATCGTCACCGGCGCCGCCACCGCCGCGCGCGGGCACGGGATGGACCTGCTGCTGATGAGCGCGGACGACGGTCCGCCGGACCTGCGCAGGGTCGCGAACAGCGCCCAGGTCGACGGCTTCCTGGTGGTGGACGAGGAGCCGGACGACGACCGGGTGCCGTTGCTGCGACAGCTGTCCACCCCGTCCGTCCTGATCGGACGGACGACCGCCGTGCACGGCCTCACCTGCGTGGACCTCGACTTCGCGGCGGCGGGCGCGAAGTGCGCCGAGCACCTCGCCGGCCTCGGTCACCGCTGCGTGGGGTTCCTCGGCGGCCCCAGCGCGATGTACCACGGCACCGGCTTCGCCCACCGGACGATGGCCGGCTTCAGCGCGGCCGCGATGCGCCAGGGTGTCGCCGCGACGGCCCTGCCCGTCGAGGAGGGCCACGACGCGGTGCTCAGGGCGGTGGAGATGCTGGTGCGGGCGAACCCGTCGACGACCGCGCTGGTGGTGCACAACGAGGCGGCGCTCGGCGGGATCGTCACGTGCCTGCGCGCGGCCGGCCGCCAGGTGCCGGGTGACATCGCCGTGGTGGCGATCTGCGCCGACGAGACCGCCGAACGGATGTCGCCTGCGCTCACCTCGGTGCGGCTGCCCGCTGAGGAGCTCGGCAGGCGTGCGGTGAAGCTGCTGGTCGCCGAGATCGGCGGGCGGAGGAGGCCGCCGTCGCCGGTGCTGTTGCCGCCTCAGCTGTCCCGGGGTGCTCGCAACCAGGTCAGGTGAGCGGGTGTGAGGGTCGAGCCGCCGAAGTCTTGGTCTAAGCGCCTGGCCAGAACTCCTGTCCGGAACATCCGTGCCAGCTGGTGCCGAGTGGCGTCTGCAAGGACCGTTCATCGCCAGCCTGCGGCCCGTCACCGTGCTCTCAGTCCAGGACAGGCTTGTTGGTAGTAGCAAAGTGCCTGTTGATGTTGAGTTGGTGGTACTTGCAGACGCCATCGGGGCCGGGTGCTCGGAACGAGGTCAAGTGGTGCGGTACGACGGTCGGGCCGCTGAGGCCTTGGCCCAGCGCTCGTCAGCGCCGCGATCGCACAGCCCTGCAACGTCGCCGTCGCGGGTTCGTCAGACCGCCATGGTCGCGGCCGCGTTGTCGCAGCCTCAGCTGTGCCAGGAGTACGAGCACGCCGGAGATCCGGCGTGCTCGCAACCCGGTCCACTGTGACAGTCAGGCCGTTCAGGCCTTGGCCCAGCGTTGGTCGGCACCGCCCTGACAGGTCGCCACGGTCACGGCCGCGTTGTTGCCGGTACCGGTGGAGTGCAGGCACAGTCCTGTCTGGACGCTGGTGATGGTGCCGGAGCCGGTGACGTTCCAGCTCTGGTTGGCGCCACCGTTGCAGTCCCAGATCTGCACCCTGGTGCCGGAACCCGCGTTGTTCGGCGCGTCCAGGCACTTGCCGCTCACCTGCAGCGTCTGGCCGTTGAGCGTGAACTGCTGGTTGGCGTTGCTGTGGCAGTCCCAGGTGATCAGCTGGGTGCCGTTGGCGGTGCCCGCGCCGGTCACGTCGAGGCAGCGGCCGGACGCCTCGCCGCGCAGCCGGAACGTGGTCGGGGCCGGCGGTGACTCGCCGGTGAAGAACTTCCAGACCTCCGTCTTCACCCAGCTGCGGGCACCGCTTTCGCAGCCCGCGCACCCGTCCACGGGGCCCTGCTGGTGGCCGCCGTCGAAGGGTGCCCACACCACCGGGTAGCCGGTCTTGCAGCCCGAGTAGTAGGTGGTGATGTGGGTGTTGCTGCCGCGTGCGGGTTCGGGGGCGTTCTGCGGGGTGCAGCCGTTGTTGCGGACCCACCTGTCCCGCAGGGCCCGGCCACCGCCGATGTTGTCGCCGAGGCCGTGGATGCCCATGAACGCCACGGGCGCGGTACCGCCCGCGCACCCGCTGATCTCCCCACCGGCGATGGAGACGATCGCGCGGAAGACGGCCGGGCGGGCGCAGGCGAGGGCGACGCTCATGCCCGCGCCGTAGCTGAAGCCCAGTGCGAAGACCTGGGTGGTGTCCACGCAGAGGTCGCCGCCGATCCGGCTGATCATGTCGTCGACGAACCTGACGTCCTCGCCGCCGGAGTTGGCCCAGCCGTTGTTGAGGCCCTGGGGCGCGACGAAGATCGTCGAGTTGTTGGCCAGCCGGCGCAGGCCGTAGTGGGCGTAGACGTCACCGTCGCTGCCGCCGCCCGCCACCTGCTCGGCCGTGCCGCCGTACCAGTGGAAGCCGAAGACCAGGCGGTACTGGCGAGCGTTGTCGTAGTTGTCGGGGATGCTCAGGATGAACGACCGGCTCTTGCCGCCGCTCTGGATCGTCAGTTTGCCGTTGCGCAGCGTGGGAGCCTTGCCACAGCCGGGGGTCGCCTGCGCGGTCTGGTCCGCGGTGGTCGCGCCGGCGACGCCGACGCCGGAGAGGACCAGCGCGGCGGTGGCTGCCGCGATCAGCCACCGCCTTCCAGAAAAGGCCCGCATCAGGCCTTGGCCCAGCGCTGGTTGGTACCGCCCTGACAGGTCGCCACGGTCACGGCCGAGTTGTTGCCCGTGCCGCCGGCGGTGAGACACAGTCCTGTCTGGACGCTGGTGATGGTGCCGGAGCCGGTGAAGTTCCAGCTCTGGTTGGCACCGCCGTGGCAGTCCCAGATCTGGACTCGGGTGCCGGAACCCGCGTTGTTCGGCGCGTCCAGGCACTTGCCGCTCACCTGCAACGCCTGGCCGTTCTGGGTGAACTGCTGGTTGGCGTTGGTGTGGCAGTCCCAGATGATCAGCTGGGTGCCGTTTGCCGTGCCCGCACCGGTCACGTCGAGACAGCGGCCAGAGGCCTCGCCGCGCAGCCGGAACGTGGTCGGGTCGGGAGGCGTCGTCGTGGTGGTCGTCGGGCCGCCGCCGCCCTCGAACTGGGTGATGAACTTCCAGGCCTCGCCGGAGGTCCAGGTGCGCCAGCCGTCGCCACCGGAGTCGATCGGGCCGGGGGTGTGCCCGCCGTCGAACGCGGCCCACACCACCGGGTAGCCCGCCCGGCAGCCGTTGTAGTTGGTGATGATGTGGGTTCGGCTGCCCGCCCCCGGTTCCGGTGCGTTCTGGGCCGTGCAACCGTTGTTGCGCACGAACCTGTCGCGCAACCCGCGGCCCAGGCCGATGCCGAGCACGTTGTCGCTGACGCCGTGGATGCCCATGTAGGCGATGGGATCGTTGCCGCCGCTGCAGCCGCTGAGCTCGGCGCCCGAGTAGACCACGACCGCGCGGAACACCTTGGCGCGGGCGCAGGCGATCGCGTACGACATGCCGCCGCCGTAGCTGAAGCCGCTGGCGAAGCGCTGGGCCGTGTCGACGCACAGGCCCGCTTCCAGCTGCCTCATCATGTCGTCGATGAACGTCAGGTCCTGCCCGCCGGGGTTGGCCCAGCCGTTGCCGTTGCCCTGCGGTGCGACGAAGATCGTGCCGTTGTTCGCCGCGTCCGCGAGCTTCCGCAGGCCGTAGTACGACCAGTTGTAACCGTCGGATCCGCCGGAGTCGACGTCGTTGGCCGTGCCGCCGCGCCAGTGCAGGCCGACGTAGAGCCGGTACTGGCGGTTGCTGTCGTAGTTGGCCGGCACCCGCAGGATGTACGAGCGGTTCTGACCGCCCGAGTTGATGGTGTGCTGGCCGCTGCTCAGTGCGGGTGGCTTGCCGCAGCCGGCCGTGCCCGCCGTCGCTCCGGGGTTCGTCCCGCCCAGCGCGATGCCCGCCGCGCCGAGGAACACCACAGCGCTCGCGGCGGCCAGGGCGATCACGATCCTACGCCGGGACATGGCAGCGCCCCTTGTGCTGTTGGAACATCGTTGTCCCTTCCTTCTCAGACCGCTAAGCCTTGGCCCAGCGTTGGCCGCTGCTGTTGTTGCAGGTCGCCACGGTGACGGTGGCGCCGTTGTTGTTGCTGGTGGAGTTGAGGCACAGTCCTGTTTGGACGTTGGTGATGGTGCCGGTGGTGGTGAGGTTCCACTTCTGGTTCGCGTTGCCGTTGCAGTCCCAGATGCGGGCTTGGGTTCCGGAACCGGCGTTGGCGGGTGCCTCGACGCACTTGCCGGTCACCTGCAGGGCTTGGCCGTTGAGGGTGAACTGCTGGTTGGCGTTGTTGTGGCAGTCCCAGGTGATCATCTGGGTGCCGTTGGCCGTGCTCGCGCCGTTGACGTCGAGGCAACGACCGGAGGCCTCGCCGCGCAACCGGAACGCGGTCGGGGTGGGAGTCGTGTCACCGGTGAAGAACTTCCACACCTCGCCCTTGACCCAGCTGCGGGCGCCGCTCTCACAGCCCGCGCACCCGTCCACCGGTCCCTGTTGGTGGCCGCCGTCGAACGGGGCCCAGACCACCGGATAGCCGGTCCTGCAGCCCGAGTACGCGGTGGTGATGTGCGTGCGGCTGTTCGGTCCGGGTTCGGGGGCGTTCTGGGGTGTGCAGCCGTTGTTGCGGACCCAGCGGTCGCGTTGGCCGCGTCCACCGCCGATGTTGTCGTTGATGCCGTGGATGCCCATGTAAGCCACGGGTGCGGTGCCGCCCGCGCAGCCGCTGATCTCGCCGGGGCTCGCGATGGCGGCGATCGCGCGGAAGACGTTCGGGCGCGAGCACGCGAGCGAGATGCTCATCGCGCCGCCGTAGCTGAAGCCGAGCGAGAAGAGCTGCGTGGTGTCGACGCAGAGGTCGTTCTCGATCCGGCTGATCATGTCGTCGGTGAACCTGACGTCCTCGCCGCCCGAGTTGCCCCAGCCGTTGCCGAGGCCCTGCGGGGCGACGAAGATCGTCGAGTTGTTCGACAGCTGCTTCAGCCCGTAGTGGGCGTAGACCGCGCCGTCGCTGCCGCCGCCCGCCACCTGATCGGAGGTGCCGCCCAGCCAGTGGAAGCCGAAGACCAGCCGGTACTGCCGGGTGTTGTCGTAGTTGTCCGGGATGCTCAGGATGAACGAGCGGTTCTTGCCGCTGCTCTGGATCGTCTGGTTGCCGTTGCGCAGCGTCGGGGCCTTGCCGCAGCCTGGGGTTCCAGCCAGTGCGGCAGGATCGGCCGGCGTCTGCGCCTGGGCGACGGAGGCGCCGGAGAGGACCAGCGTGGCCGCCGCGATCAGCGACCACGCCCGTCGAAGAATGTTGTTCTGTCGCATGGGTTTGTACGCACTCTCTCTCGTGATGGTCAGGCGACTGCGCACGTCTTGCCGTTGAGGGCGAACGAGGTCGGCGCCGAGGCGTCACCGGTGTGGGTGGCCTGGAAGCCGACGGTGATGGACGCGTTCGGTGCGATGTCGGCGTTGTAGTTCACGTTCTTGGCCGTCACCTGGCCCGAGGCGGGGGAGTAGGAGGCGCTCCAGCCGGACGTGATGTTCTGGCCTCCTGGCAGGGTGAAGACCAGCGACCAACCGCTGATCGGCGCGGTGCCCGTGTTCGTGATGGTGATGTTCGACGTCAGGCCGTTGTTCCACGCGTTGATCGCGTCGCTGACCTTGCAGTCCGCGTCACCGGGCGGGTTCGAGGTCGTGGTCGTCGTCGTGGTGGTGCTCGTCGGGCCGCCGCCGCCCTCGAACTGCGTGATGAACTTCCACGCCTCACCGGACGTCCAGGTGCGCCAGCCGTCACCGCCGGAGTCGATCGGGCCGGGGGTGTGCCCGCCGTCGAACGCGGCCCACACCACGGGATAGCCGGGCCGGCAGCCGCTGAAGTTCGTGACGATGTGCGTCCGGCTGCCCGCACGAGGTTCTGGCGCGTTCTGGGCTGTGCAGCCGTTGTTGCGCACGAACCGGTCGCGCATGCCCCGGCCCTGGGAGATGTTGAGCACGTTGTCGCTGACGCCGTGGATGCCCATGTAGGCGATGGGATCGTTGCCGCCGCTGCAACCGCTGAGCACCCCGCCGGAATAGACGACCACCGCGCGGAACACGTTGGCGCGGGCACAGGCGATCGCGTACGACATCCCGCCGCCGTAGCTGAAGCCGCCGGCGAAGCGCTGGGTGGTGTCGACGCACAGGCTGTTGTCCAGCAACCGGACGAGGTCGTCGATGAACGTCAGGTCCTGGCCGCCGGGATTGGCCCAGCCGTTGCTGTTGCCCTGCGGGGCGACGAAGATCGTGCTGTTGTTCGCCGCGTCCGCGAGCTTCCGCAGCCCGTAGTACGACCAGTTGTAGCCGTCGCCACCGCCGGAGTCGACGTCGTTGGCGGTACCGCCCAGCCAGTGCAGGCCGACGAACAGCCGGTACTGGCGGTTGTTGTCGTAGCTCGGCGGCAGCCGCAGGATGTACGAACGGTTCTGGCCGCCGGTGTTGATGGTGTGCTGGCCGCTCGTCAGAGCGGGCGCCTTGCCACATCCGGCCGTGCCCGCCGCCGCACCGACGTGGCCGGGGGTCGTGCCGCCGAGCGCGATGCCCGCCGCGCCCAGGAAGACCACGGCACTGGCCGCGGCGAGGGCGAGCGCGATCCTATGCCGGGACATGGCTGGCCCTTTGGTCGTGGAACATCGTTGTCCCTTCGGTTCATCAGACTGGTTGGAGTTGGAATCGCTGGTTCTCGGCCCCGCTGGGGGTCCACTGGGAGATGCGGGCCCCGTCGGCGGTCGAGGCCTGCCACACGTCGAGGGCGAGCCCGCTCTGCCGGTTGACCAGGCTGATCACCCCGCCGCCCTGGTCGGTCACGCGCCACTGCTGGGCGCTCGCGCCGGTGTCGGCCTGCTGGGTGACGTCGGCGCCGGTGCTCGAGCTCGCAGCCTGGAGCACCAGACCGCTGTGCCGGGCCCGGACGCGGTAGTGGCCGCCGCCGGAGTCGAGGAAGTCGAACTGCTGGTTGAGCCCGCTGGTCTGGGACCACTGCTGCAGCAGCGCGCCGGACGCCGTGGACCCGCCGGCGATGTCGGCGCACTTGCCGCTGTGCCGCGCCACCAGCCGGTAGTACACGCCCGGCCGCACCACCGGTCCGGAACCGGTGCCCTGACCGGTCGCGCGGTAGGTGTGTCCTGTTTGGACGGCGAACTCCACCACGTCGGCTTCCGGCTTCGTCGGCTGGATCACGGTGCCGGTGGTGGTGTCACGCAGCTCGAACGTGCCGGTGAAGATCCGGTTGCGAACGCGGACCGCGCCATCGCGGTCCGGCGTGACGGACACGGTGATGGCGCCGTCGGCAGCCCACGTCGCGCCGACCGTGTAGCCGCCGCGTCCGCGCAGGCCCGTGACGCCGCCCGCCGACCACGCCGATGGCAGCGCGGGGAGGACGTGCAGCTCGCCGTTGTGGCTGTGCAGCAGCATTTCCGCGATGCCGGAGGTCGCGCCGAAGTTGCCGTCGATCTGGAACGGCGGGTGCAGGTCGAACATGTTGGGCGCGAGGCGTTCCGTCGTCACCAGGGACCGGAGCAGGTCGTGCGCCCTGGTGCCCTCCTCGAGCCGCGCCCAGTAGTTGATCTTCCAGGCGAGGGACCACCCGGTGCCCGCGTCGCCGCGCAGTTCCAACGTCCTGCGTGCGGCGGTGTGCAGCTGGGGAGTGCCGCGCTTGGTGATCTGGTTGCTCGGGTGCAGGCCGTACAGGTGCGAGACGTGCCGGTGGTTCGGTTCCGTCTCGACCCAGTCGTAGAGCCACTCCATGACGTTGCCGCGCGAGCCGACCTTCGTCGGGGCCAGCCGTTGCCGGGCCGCCCGGACCTGCGTGCGGAAGTCGGCGTCGACACCCAGCACCTCGGACGCGCTGGCGTACCCGTCGAACAGGTCGCGCAGGATCTGCATGTCCATCGTCGGCCCGGCGCACACGCTGGCGTTCGCGTGGTGGTTGAGCTCCGGCGAGTTCGACGGGTTGGTGACGAGGTGACCCAGACTCGGCTCGGTGACGAGCGTGTCGAGGAAGAACTGCGCGCATCCCTTGAGCGCCGGGTAGTACGTGCGCAGGAAGGCCACGTCGCCGGTGAACCGGTAGTGGTCCCAGATCAACGTCGACAGCCACGCGCCGCCGGTCTGCCACATGCCCGCCGCGGCGAAGTCGACGACCGAGGAACCACGCCAGGCGTCGGTGTTGTGGTGGGTGACCCAGCCGCGCGCGTTGTACTGCACCTGCGCGGTGCGGGCGCCGGTGACGGTGAGGTCGTTGATCATCCGGAACACCGGCTGGAAGCACTCGCCGAGGTTGGTGGTGTCCGCGGGCCAGTAGTTCATCGGCAGGTTGGCGTTGATCGTGTACTTCGAGTCCCACGACGGTGCCATCTGGTCGTTCCAGATGCCCTGCAGGTTCGCCGGTTGCGTGCCGGGGCGCGACGACGAGATCAGCAGGTACCTGCCGTACTGGAACAGCAGCACGGAGAACTGCGGGTCGGCGGTGCTCGCGTGCCGGGTGATGCGGACGTCCGTGGGCTGGTCGGCCGCCGCCGTGCGCCCGAGGTCGAGCGTCACGCGCCCGAACAACGCCTGGTAGTCGGCGACGTGGCGGGCCCGCAGGGTGTCGAAGGCCTGGCCCTGCGCGGAGTTCAGGCGGCTGCGGGCGATGCCCTGGTAGTCACCGTTGACCGTGCGGAAGTCCACGTAACTGGTGCCGATGGAGATCAGCACGGTCACCGCGTTGGCGTTGCTCACCCGCAACGTGCCGCCGGAACTGGTGACCGAGCCGCCCTCGGCGACGGCCTTGGCCAGCGCGAGGAACCGCACCGTGCCCGCGATTCCGCGCTGGGTACCGGAAATCCCGTCCAACGCGATCGTCGTGCCGTCCGGACTCGACGTCGTCGTGCGCTGGGGTGAGCCGAACGACGCGGTGAACGAGACCGATCCCGGCGTCTCCGCGGTCAGCCGCATGACGATCACCTGGTCCGGCGCGCTCGCGAAGACCTCGCGCCGGTAACGCACGTTGTTCGCCGTGTAGGTGACGACCGTCGTCGCCGTCGTGAGATCGAGTGAGCGCTGGTACCCGGTCGCGGTCGCGGACGGCAGCGCCAGTTTGAGGTCGCCGACCGGCTGGTAGGCGAGCTGCCCGGCCGGGTTGCCCAGCATCGTCTGGTCGATCAGCGACTGCGCCTGCGTCCACTGGTTCGAGAACACCAGCTGCCGGATCTGGGCCAGGGACCCGGCACCCCGCGGGTTGCTGTAGTCGTGCGGGCCGCCCGCCCAGAGCGTGTCCTCGTTGAGCTGCAGGCGTTCGGTGTCGGTGTTGCCGAAGACCATCGCGCCCAGCCGGCCGTTGCCGATCGGCAACGCGCGCAGCCAGTCGTTGCCGGCCGGGCGGTCGTACCAGAGCGCGAGGTCGTTCGCCGCCCGCACCTCCGCGGGTGCCGCCGAGGCGGTGCTGATGGCCGTCCACCCCGCCTGCGTCAGCACGACCCCCGCGCCGAGCTTCATGAGCTGCCGCCGGTTCAGGTCGGACATGTCGGTCCTCCAGTGGTCGAGAGGGGAAGCCGGATCAGCCCGCGGCGCAGTGCTCGTCGTTGAGCGTGAATCCGCTCGCGGCCGCGCTGTCCCCGGTGTGCGTGGCCTGGAACCCGATCTGCACCGAACCGTTCGGCGGAATCTGCGCGTTGTAGTCGACGTTGCGCGCGGTCACCTCGCCGGTGGTGGGGGAGTAGCCCGCGCTCCAGCCTCCGGTGATGGTCTGCCCGCCGGGCAGGGTGAACCGCAGCTGCCAGCCGTTCACCGCGGTGGTGGACGTGTTGGTGATGGTGATCGTCTCGGTCAGGCCGGTGTTCCAGGGGCTGACCGAAGCGGTGACCCGGCAACCGTCAGTGGGCACCGGCGTTGTCGTCGTCGTGGTTGTCGTGGTTGTCGTGGTGGGTGGCGTGTCCAGGCCCAGGAAGGCGATGGAGTAGGCGAGCATCCCGCCCATCGGCAGGCTGTGCCCGGTGCCCTGGATGCTGATGCCCTCGATGGTCGCCGTGGTGCCGGTGGTGCCGTAGCGCGTGCGGGTCCAGCTCGGCTGCGGCTGGTCGGTGGACGCGGGAGTCCTGCTCACCCCGTGGAGGTTGGTCCACTGGTCGAGTTCCTCGCCGAAGTTCGGGTACGCCAGCGTGGTGTCGGTCGTCCCGTGCCACAGCTGCATTCGCGGGTAACGGCCGGTGTAGCCCGGATACATGGCCCTGGCCTGGTCACCCCACTGCTGTGGGGTCTTCAGCAGGTTTCCGCCCGAGCACTGGCTGTTCCACAGCGAGCCGTTCGTCGTCGCGAAACAGCCGGCCGGGACGCCGGAGAACGCCGAGCCCGCGCTGAACACGTCCGGGTACTGCGCGGCCAGGACGTTGGTCATCATCGCGCCGGACGAGAAACCGGCGACGACGATGCGTGCGGGGTCGACGTTGTAGCGCTGGCGCGCGTACGACACCATCGACATGATCCCCGTCGAGTCGCCACCTCCGTTGCGGCGCAACGCGTTCGGGGTGGACACGTCGAAGCAGTGACCGTCCCTGGTGGCCTCCGGGTACACGATCACGTACCCGAGGCGGTCCGCGGCGGTGACGTAGTCGCGGCCGTTGCCGTTGTGCACGGCGCTCGCGGAACCGCTGCAGTAGTGCACCATCACGAGCATCGCCGGGCGGGCCGCGACCCGGTCCGGTGCGTAGACGTACATGTTCAGGCCGGTCGGGTTGGTGCCGAAGTTGGTGACCCGCGCCAGCGACGCGGCCAGCGCCGGTTGTGGCACCAGCGAAAGCGCGATGGCGGTGATCAGCAGCACCAGCGCCGCGATGAGCGCCGTGATGGTGAACCTGTCCGGACGCGACCGGGCGTTCATGACACGCCTGCCGTGCCGAACGTCCACCAGTTCATGTTGAGCAGGTAACCGCTGCCACCGCTGAACCTCAGGTAGAGATCACGGGTGCCGGTCAGTCCGCTCACCGGGCACGAGACGGTGGTCCAGGTCTGCCAGCCGCCCGTGTTGGGCACGGTGCACCGGCCCGCGAGCGGACCGTTCGGGCCGTCCGAGCGGACCTCGACCGAGCTGCCCGCGGTGGTGGACGCGACGCGCGTGGCGAAGAGGTTCGCGCCGGCTCCGAAGGCCACGTTCCTCACCTTGATGTAGTCACCGTTGTTGATGAAGCCGACGTTCATGCCGCCTTCGCCGGCGACCTCGGTCTCGATGCCGCTGCCCCACGCGATCGTCTCCGCTTCCTGGCGGACATAAGGGTTGAGCGTGTCCGCGGCGGGAGGTCCTGCCGTGGTCATGTTGATCGTCGGGATCGTGCCGTCGGCGTTGTAGCTGAACTTCTCGACCGCGACGGAGCGGGTGAAACCACCACCGCCTGGCAGGGCACCGTTGTGGTAGAAGAAGTACGAGCTGCCCTTGAAGTCGATGATGCCGGGGTGGTTGGTGAAGCTGCTGCCCTGCGTGGGCATCACGGTGCCGCGGTAGGTCCACGGGCCGGTGGGGCCGGGGGCCGTGGAGTACGCGATGAACTCCGAGCAGCACTTGGCCGCGAAAACGTTGTAGTACAGGCCGTTGCGCTTGTAGACCCAGGGCCCTTCCTCGTAGAGGGTGGGCCGGTTCGGGTCACCGGTGCGGGTGCCGAACCCTGCCGTGGTGAGCGGGATCCGGTTGATGCCGCCGGAGTAGGAGATCATGTCGGCGTTGAGGCGGACGTACGACAGGTTCGGGTTGCCCCAGTACAGGTACGCCTGACCACCGTCGTCGATCATGACCGTCGGGTCGATCTCGCCGTTCTCCACCAGGGGTCGGCCGATGGCGTCGCGGAACGGGCCGGTGGGGCTGTCGGCGACGCCGACCCCGATCGCCGGGCGTCCGGTCGCCTTCGTGACGACGGGGACGTACCAGTAGAACTTGCCGTTGCGCTCGATCGCCTGCCCGGCCCACGCGTCCTGCTTCGCCCAGCTGAAGGTGGCGAGGCTCATGGGTGAGCCGTGGTCGGTCCAGTTCACCATGTCGGTCGACGACCAGACCCGCCACTCCTTCATGGTGAACCAGGTCGAGTTGTCCTCGTCGTGCCCGGTGTAGAGGTAGACCCGTCCGTTGTGGACCAACGGCGCCGGATCGGCGGTGTAGATGTGTTGCACGATCGGGTTGTCCGCCCTCGCCGGGGCGATCACCGTCAGGACGAGGCCCGTCACCGCGGCGATGGTCGTCCAGAACCTTCGTTTCGTGGCCATCATCGTCTCCCCGAGGGCGGAGGAGGCACCCGCGGACCGGGCTGTTCGGCCGATCCGCGGGGCGGTCCTCTCCTGTTGTGTGGTGCGGAAGGTCAGCTCGCGGCGCAGGTCGGGTTGAGGCCCGATCCGCTTCCGGTGCCCTGGAAACCGAACTCGGTGGACTGGCCGGCGGCGACGCTGCCGTTGTAGTCCACATTGGTCCAGTTGACCGTTCCGCTGGTGCCGCTGCGGTTGGCGCTCCAGGAACTGGTGACGGTGCCGTTCGACACGGTGGTCGTGACCCGCCAGCCGCTCAGTGCGGAGGAACCGGCGGTGACCTTGACGGTGGCGACGAACCCTTCGCCCCACTGGTTCAGCGACACCGACGCGGTGCAGTCACCAGGACCAGGCCCGGGGCCGGGATCGCTCGACGTCGTGGTGGTCGTCGTCGTGGGACCGGAGCCGCCCGCGTTCAACGCGGTGAGCACCGAGTTGTACGCGGCCTTCTTGTTGCCGCTGTTGTCGAACAGCAGCGGGGTGCCGGAAGCACGCCAGGAGTCGCTGTCGCGGATACCCCACACCGTGATGCCGGTGCACCGCGACACGGCGAGACAGGCTCGCGTCACGCGGTCGTAGTTGGAGGCCTGAGCGCTGCCGTTGCCCTCGATGTCCAGCTCGGTGATCTGCACGTCGACGCCGAGGTTGGCGAAGTTCTGCAGGGTCGTCTGGTAGTTGGAGGGAACCGGGCTCTGGGGGTTGAAGTGGGACTGGAACCCGACGCAGTCGATGGGCACGCCGCGGGACTTGAAGTCCTGCACCATCCGGTAGACGCCCTGGGTCTTGGCGTGGGACCAGTCGTCGGTGTTGTAGTCGTTGTAGCAGAGCTTCGCGCCGGGGTCCGCCGCACGGGCCGCGCGGAACGCGGCCTCGATCCAGTCGTTGCCGGTGCGCTGGAGGTTGGAGTCACGCCGGCCGCCGCTGCTGCCGTCGGCGAAGGCCTCGTTCACCACGTCCCAGGCGTAGATCTTGCCGCGGAAGTTGGTCGCGACCTGCGTGACGTGGTTCAGCATCGCGTTGCGCAGCGCGGTGCCGGACATGCCCTGCATCCAGCTGGGTTGCTGCGAGTGCCACGCCAGGGTGTGCCCGCGCACCCGCTTGCCCTGGGTGCGCGCGTGGTTGACGATCCGGTCGGCGTTGCCGTACGTGAACCGGCCCTGGCTCGGCTCGGTCGCGTCGATCTTCATCTCGTTCTCGGCCGTGACCATGTCGAACTCGCGGTTCAGGATCCCGATGTAGGTCGAGTCACCCATCCTGCCCGCGGCCACCGCCGTGCCGAAGTAGCGGCCGCTCTGCTGGGCCGCCGCGCCGAGAGTGGTCGCCGCGTTCGCGTTGCCTGCCATGATCAGGGTTGCGCCGAGTGCCGTCGCCGCGACTGTCGAAACGATCGGGACTAGTGACACTGACCTCGATGTCAGTTTCATCTCCACACTTTCGAAAACGTGCCCGGAATGCGGGCGTGATGGGTGGACATGCGCCGTACAGGAGTGTGGCAGCCTCATGTTCACGCTCACAAGAAGGTGCGGCGGACTCTGTGCGCAGATTGAGCTGAATGGGCTACAAAAACAAGGGAGCGCTCCCAATCTGCACGTCGAATAGTGTCGAATGAGTTCTGGTCGGGGTAGGCGAATCGATTTTGCTAAAGTTAGCGCTAACATTTTAGCGTTGACCGAGCATGGTGCCGTGACTACATTGACCCGAGCCTGAACTCGCTTTCATCGCGGCGTTCGTCGCTGTGTGAGAGCGCTCTCACATCTGACCCGTACCCGCACCAGCAACGACGCTGCGAGGACCTGAATGAGAGCAAGCGAAAACATGACACGGTGGAAGCTCGCGGGTGGCGCGAGCGCCGCCGCCGGTGTGCTCCTGGCCGGCACCATCGCCCTCGCGGTGGGCGGCGGCGTCGCGGTGAACGCCGCGGAGTCGGCGTTCTACGTGGACCCGATGAGCTCCAGCGCCAGATGGGTGGCCGCCAACCCCGGCGACTCGCGGGCGGCGGTCATCCGCGACCGGATCGCCTCGGTGCCGCAGGCTCGGTGGTACACGACCACCAACACCTCGTCGATCCGCTCGGAGATCAGCTCGTTCGTCGGCGCGGCCGCGTCGGCGGGGAAGATCCCGATCCTGGTGGTCTACAACATCCCCAACCGCGACTGCGGCGGCGCGAGCGGTGGCGGGGCGCCGTCCCACCAGGCGTACCGGGCGTGGGTCGACGAGGTCGCGGCCGGGCTCGGCGGGCGGCCGGCCACGATCGTGCTGGAACCGGACGTGCTGCCGATCATGAGCAACTGCCAGAACGCGGACCAGCAGAACCAGACCAAGGCGTCGATGGCCTACGCGGGCAAGAAGCTGAAGTCCGGGTCCTCGCAGGCCAAGGTGTACTTCGACATCGGGAACTCGGCGTGGCTGAACCCGGCGGAGGCCGCGAACAGGCTGCGTGGCGCGGACGTCTCGAACAGCGCCGACGGCATCTCGACGAACGTGTCGAACTACCGCTCCACCTCCGACGAGGTGAACTACGCCAAGAACGTGCTCAACGCCGTCGGCGACGGCCGCCTCAAGGCCGTGGTGGACACCAGCCGCAACGGCAACGGCCCGCAGGGCACCGAGTGGTGCGATCCTCCGGGCCGTGCGATCGGCACCCCGAGCACGGCGAACACCGGTGACTCGAGGATCGACGCGTTCCTGTGGGTGAAGCTGCCGGGCGAGGCGGACGGCTGCATCGCGCCGGCCGGTCAGTTCGTCCCGCAGCGGGCCTACGACCTCGCGATCGCGGCGGGGCCCGGCCCCACCACGACGACGACCACCACGACCACGGGCAACAACCCCGGCGGCGGGTGCCGGGCGACCCAGCGCCTGACCAGTACGTGGCAGGGCGGCTACGGCGCCGAGATCGTGATCGAGAACCGCGGCGCGGCCCTGACCAGCTGGACCTTCACGTTCTCCGCTCCCGGCGTGACCGTCCAGCAGGGCTGGAACGGGACGTGGAACGACACCGGGGACGTCATCCGCGTCACCAATGCGACCTGGAACGGCTCGGTGCCGGCCGGCGGACAGGTGACCATCGGGTACAACGCGAACTACAGCGGGACGACGCCACCGTTCGCCTCACCGGCGTTGAACGGCACTGTCTGCTCCTGACCGCATGACTGTCTGGCTGCCTGGCGACAGGGAGAAAAACGGTTCCCCGCCCCGACCTCGACCGGCCGGGACGGGGAACCGTCGCATGTGGACTGTTCGGTCAGGCGCGCAGGCTCCACTGCTGGTTCGTGCCGCCGTGGCACGCCCAGAGCTGGATCAGCGTGCCGTTCACGGTCCCGTTGCCGCTGGCGTCGAGGCAGAGCCCGGACTGCGCGCCGGTCACGCTGCCGTCGGCGTTGACGTTCCACTGCTGGTTCAGGCCGCCGTGGCAGTCCCAGAGAATCGCCGCGGTGCCGTTCGCCGTGCCGTTGCCGCTGGCGTCCAGGCACTTGCCACCGATCGTGAACTGCTTGGCGGACGTGTAGTTCCACCGCTGGTTCGCGCTGCCGCCGCAGTCCCAGAGCCTCGCCTGAGTGTTGTTGCTCGTGCCGGCGACGTCGAGGCAGCGGCCGGACTGGGTGCCGACGACGGTGATGTTCTCCTTGCCGCCGCCGCCACCGCCACCGCCCGGTCCGGCGTTGGCGATCACGGCCTGCGCGCCGGCCGGCCAGTTGCCGTTCGGGACGACGGTGTTGTTGTTCACGACGTTGCCGCGGTCGCCGTTGGAGATGTTGCTGCTGCCGTTGGTCGACCAGTTGCCGGTCAGCGTCCAGTTGCCCATGTTCTCGCCGCCACCGTAGTTCGCGGTGGCCCACGTGCCGGTGGCGGAGAAGACGTTGCCGGTCGCGCGGTAGTACTTGGACCCCTCGTCGAAGTAGAGCCCGAAGAACCCGTTGGTGCGCAGGCAGTAGTTGCCGCTGATCTCCGCGTTCGGGTTCCAGCCGAGGGTGTAGATGCAGCCGCCGTCGGTCATTTGCTGCATCACGTCGTGGACGTAGTTGTTGAGCAGCTTGTTGCCGGACGCGGTGGTGGGCGTGGAGTACCGGGGCTGGTAGTTGTACAGACCTCGGTTGGCGTAGTGGTTGCTGCCGCCCGCGTCGTTGGAGCCCCAGCCGTAGCCGACGTTGATGCCGGAGTACGGCAGGTTGTAGATCTCGTTGTTGGCCACCGTCGAGTTGGTGACGTAGGTGTTGAGCACCGACACGATGCCCCGGTACTCGATGCCGAGGTCGTGGACGCGGTTGTAGCTGACCGTGATGTCCCGGTTGACCATCCGCTGGTCGCTCGGGTGGTGCGCGTCGGCGCGCACGCCACCGACCACGACGCCGCCCGCCGAGTTCTGGGCGATCTCCGACCGGGTGATCGTGATGCTGGACGCGCCCAGGCCGACACCACTGGCGTGCGCGTTGGCGTCGTTGCCGATGCCGATCGCGGTCTGCCCGAGGTTGACGAAGCGGGAGTCGGTGAACGTGACGCGGCTGGCCGCGGAGATCTGCACGGCCGCGGGCATCTGGGACCAGTGCGGGCGCACCGCCTCGAACAACGGGCAGCCGCTCTTGCACGAGTTCAGCCGGTCGGCCGGCCAGTTCCAGTTGCCGGCGATGTAGGCACCGGTCTGCTGGTCGGCGAAGCCCTGGTTGCTGCTGGGGCCGAGCCACGACGTGCCGGTGAAGGTGATTCCGCTGAACGAGATGTCGTGCGCGGGCGCGTCATAGGTGCCGCCCACGTCGACCAGCGACTGCAACGTCGGGAGTTCGACGCTGACATTGCTCATGTTCTGCCCGGCACGCGGGATGTAATACAGCACGCCGGTGCCGGGATTGAGATACCACTCGCCCGGCGCGTCCAGGAACTCGTACGCGTTCGCCAGATAGAGCGGTCCGGCGCGGAACGGGTTGTTGAGCGTGTCGTAGCCGAAAGTGTTGTTGTTCCACGCGGGTTGTTGCATCGTGAGGAAGTTGCCGCTGATGCTCTGCACCGGCGAGTACCGGTCGGTGAACGAGTTGACGCTCTCCACCTCGACCCGGTTCTGGTTCGCCAGGTTGTTCAGATAGTTCAGCGCACCGTTCGAGAAACGCATGCCGGTGTCGGTGAAGGAGAAGTCGGACCGGTTCACCTGTGTGCGCGCCCGAGTCGCGATCATGCCGTCGACGTAGAGCTGGCGGCTGTCGAGACCGGTGCCGACGTTCGCCCGGTAGATGTTCTTCCCGGCGTCGGCGACCGACCATCCGGTGACCGCTCTGGCGCCGGTGATGACGGGCCGCGCCGACGCGGCGGCCTGCCACAGCACGCGGTAGCCGTTGCCGCCGGAGTCCGCGGCCGTCAGGCGAAACGGTTGCGACAGCCGGTACACGCCATCGGCGAGCTCCACCACGATGTCGCCGGACATCGTGCTGTTGCGGGACCGCACCGCGGCCTGCGCCGCCGGCAGCGAGCACGGCTCGGTGGCGGTGCAGGCGGTACCGGTGCCCGCGGGGGAGGCGTACAGGGTCGTGGTGGCGGCCGAGGCCGGGGGAGCGGTGGCTATCGCGGCGGTCACCACCACCGCGACGGCGGCGAGTGCCGTTCGCCGCCGCGCTGCGGGGAACGAGGACGTGGACAAGGGACCTCCTGAGGTGTGGTTCGGCCTCCCGTGGCGGCGGGCGGGGCAGCTGCGTGTCCTTTGTGGACGGTGATGGCCGTGCTGGCGCGAGAGCGCTTCCGCACTCGGATGAAGTGGAGTGGGCGCTGCTCCATCGCGGCTCACTTCTCCAGGAGAAGCCGGCTGTCGGCGGCCGGTGTAGCACAACGCGAACGTAACTCGTATGACGTGTGACGTCAATGGTGTTACGTATACTGTGGGACCCTGATCGACGGACTGCGGCACAACGGAGTCGAAGATGACAACGACAGGTCGGCAACCGGCACAGGGCACGTCAGCGACCCCGGAGTGGACCCGCAGACCGGCCAGCCTCGCCGTGGCGGTCACCGCCGAGCTCGTGCAGCGCATCGTCCGCGGCAGCTACGCCACCGGCGTCACCCTGCCTCCAGAGCCGGTGCTCTGCGAGACCTTCTCGGTCAGCAGGACGGTGATCCGCGAGGCGGTGAAAGTCCTGCAGGAGAAGGGTTTGGTCGTGGTGCGCCAGGGCTCGGGCACGACGGTCAACCCACCGGTGCGGTGGAACATGCTCGACGAACTGGTGCTCGCCGCCACGATCGCCGAGGACGAGAGCCTCGCGATCCTCGACGACCTCGTCGTCACCCGGCGGTTGCTGGAGTCCGACATGGCGCAGGTCGCCGCGCGCACCGCCGACGGGGACACCATCGAACGGTTGCGAGAACTGGTGGAGAGGATGGACGAGCTCTTCGACGACGTTCCGGTGTACGAGGAGCAGGACCGCCTCTTCCACGACACGATCATGCAGGCGTCGGGCAACCGCATCGCCCGCGGCGTCGTGCGCTCGCTGGAACGACAGGCCATCACCGCCGCCGGCTACCTCGGCAGGAGCGGCCGTGACCTGTGCAGGGCCTCGAACGCGGGGCACCGGCGCATTTTCGAAAACATCGTCGCCCAGGACGCGGCCGGTGCGGCCGACGCCATGTTCACCCACATCACCGAGGCGTGGCTCGTTCGTCGCGGCGACGCCGGGGAACCCGGTCGTCTGAAGCGGTGAGTGTGCTCGCCGGACGGTCCCCTCCGCCGAGGGCCGTTCGGCGAAAACGGGTGCTTGCAAGCATTTCGTGGAACTCGGCTGCCTGAAACGCGGCCGAGCCCGTACGACAACGGGAGGCGGATCCGCTGTGGGACGAACGCGCGTGACATTGGCCGACATCGCGGCGGCGAGCGGAGTCTCGGTGACGACGGCGTCGCTCGTCCTCACCGGACGGGCGCGAGAGCTGCGCATCTCGGCCGAAGCCGAGCGGCGGGTGCGCTCGACGGCGCAGGAACTGGGTTATCGGCGCAACCTCCTCTCGACGGGGTCGCGAGCCGGACGCACGCAGACGCTCGGGTTCGTGTCGGACACCGTGGCGTCGTCCGGCTGGGCCGCCGACATGGTCAAGGGCGCGGTGGACGCCGCGTACCGGCATGGGTTCATGTTGTTCGTCGGCGAGTCCGGTGGAGATCCGGTGGTCGAACGGACGCTGGTCGACGCGATGCAGGACCGGCGCGCGGACGGCGTGGTGTTCGCGTCCACGCACACCAGACCGGTCGCTGTGCCGGACGGTCTGTACGACGCGCCCGCCGTGCTGCTCAACGCCACCCCCAGGACCCCACTGGCCATTCCGTCGGTGTTGCCCGACGAGGTGCAGGCGGGCCGTTCGGCCGCGCGCGTCCTGGTCGAGGCCGGGCACGACCGCGACATTCACCTGATCGGCGCAGGGCAGTACCGGAACGAGACCCCGCCGCACGGCATCGCGGCCGCGGAGCGCCTGCTCGGTCTGCGCGAGGTCTTCGCCGCGGCCGGGGCCGAGGTGGCCGGCGCGCGGTCGTGTCCGAAGTGGACACAAGAGTGCGGCTTCGAAGCCACCGCGGAACTGTTGCGGACGCACCGGCCCAAAGCGCTGGTGTGCCTGAACGACCACCTGGCGTCCGGTGCGTATCAGGCGCTCGCCGAAGCCGGGCTCTCGGTGCCGGAGGACGTCTCGCTGGTCGGGTTCGAGGACCATCCGGTCGCCTCGTGGATGCGGCCGCGGCTCACCACGATCGCCCTGCCGCACTACGAGCTCGGTGCGTGGGCGGTGCGGGTCCTGGTGGACCTGGTCGTCCGGCGCGGGCGCGGTGTCCGCGCGCCGATGATCCACCGGGTGCCGATGCCGGTGCGTGAGGGTGGCTCGGTCGCGGCGCCACGCGAGTGAACCGCATGTTCACGCTAACAGCCCAAGGTGGGGTGTCCTTGACGCCACGTTGTGCAGGTAGATGATTTCCTTGTATCGAACGGAAATTCGACAGTGTCGAAGGGATCGAAGCTAAAGTGAACGCTCACAATTTTAGCTTTGACCGGGTATGACCGCCTCGTTACGTTGAATCCATGTCAAGTCCGCTGAAAGCTCTGTGCGGCGCTCTGATCTCGGTCCTGCTGGTGGCATCGCCCGCGGTCGCCGACCAGTCGCCCCGAGTGTCCGCTGTGGACCCGGTGCGGGTCATGCCGCTCGGCGACTCGATCACCCAGGGCGGCTCCATCGGCGGCTATCGGCTCGACCTCGGCACGAAGCTGCGGGCCGCCGGACGGACCGTCGACTTCGTGGGTTCGTTGTCCGACGGACCTTCCTCGATGCCCGACCGCAACCACGAGGGCCATCCCGGCTGGACGATCGCGCAGATCGACGCGAACGTCGTGAACTGGCTGCGCACGTACAACCCGCGCACGATCCTGCTGCACATCGGCACCAACGACATGTACGGCAGCGATCCGGCTGGAGCGCCACGGCGGCTCTCCGCGTTGGTGGACAAGATCACCAATCAGTCGCCCGCCGCGGAGGTGTTCGTCGCGACGATCATCCCGATCCGGTTCGCCGACGGCACCGTGCGCAACTTCAACTCCGCGATCGTGCCGCTGCTGCGAGCCAAGGCGGCCGCGGGCAAGCGGGTGCACGTGGTGGACATGTATCCGGCGGTGCCGATCTCCGACCTGCCCGACGGCATCCACCCGAACGCCGCCGGCTACAGCAAGATGGCCACGGTCTGGTTCAACGCGCTGTCGGCCGTGCCCGGCAGCATCGGCGACCCGTCACCACCGCAGCCCGGCGGACCGTGCACCGCGACGCCGGTGGTGACCCGCGACTGGAACGGTGGCTTCCAGGGCGAGGTGACCGTCACCAACCCCACCGCGTCGGCGATCACCGGATGGACGGTCCGGTTCACCCTGCCCGGCGGGTACAGCGTGACGCAGGTCTGGGGTGGCAAAGCCAGCGGTTCGGTCACCGTCACCAACGAGTCCTACAACGGCACGATCAACCCCAGCGGCTCCACCACCTTCGGCTTCCTCGCCTCCGGTTCCGGCACGCCGTCGATCGGCGCCGCGACCTGCTCCAGTCCGTGACTCCGCTCGCAGATCCCTCCATCGTCGAAGGGTGACCATGTTCTTCGCACCGCTGTTCGCGTCGCGGCGGGCCCGGCTCGCCGCCGCGGCCGCCGTACCGCTCGTCACCCTGTCCGTGATCACCGCTGTGACGCTGCCGGCGGCCACGGCCGCGCCGGGTTGTTCGGTGTCCTACACCGCACCGTCGCAATGGGACGGTGGGTTCACCGCGAACGTCAGTGTCACCAACCTCGGCGACGCGATCGACGGCTGGACGCTGACCTGGAGCTTCGGCGGCGGTCAGCAGCTCAAGGAGGCGTGGAACGCCCAGGCCGCCCAGTCCGGGACCGAGGTTACCGCGCGCAACGTCTCGTACAACGCCGCGATCCCGACCGGCGGCAAAGTCGAGTTCGGGTTCAACGCTTCCACCACCGGTGCGAACAACCCGAACCCCACGGCGTTCACGCTGAACGGCACCCTGTGCACCGGCGACGTCGGTCCCACCACGACGACCACCACGACGACGACCACCACGACCAGTCCGCCCGCGGGCAACCTGCCGTCGAGCTTCCGGTGGTCCTCCAGCGGCGCGCTGATCAGTCCCAAACCGGACTCGGCGCACCCGAACGTCTACTCGGTCAAGGACCCGAGCGTCGTGTACCACAACGGCAAGTACCACGTGTTCGCCTCGGTGTACACGACCGGCTACAACATCATGTACACCAGCTTCAGCGACTGGTCGCAGGCCGGCTCGGCACCGCATTACTACCTCGACCGCACGCCCGTCGGCGGTGGCTACAAGGCGGCGCCGCACGTGTTCTACTTCGCGCCACAACGCCTGTGGTACCTCGTGTACCAGACGGGATCGAACGCGTCGTACTCGACGACCACGGACATCTCGAACCCGTCGTCGTGGTCGGCGCCGAAGAACTTCTACGCCAACGGCATGCCGCAGATCATCCGCGACAACATCGGCAACGGCTACTGGGTCGACTTCTGGATGGTGTGCGACAACGCCAAGTGCTACCTGTTCTCCTCCGACGACAACGGCCACCTCTACCGGTCCGAGACGACCATGGCGCAGTTCCCCAACGGGTTCACCAACACCGTGATCGCGCTGCAGGACTCGAACCGCAACCGGTTGTTCGAGGCCTCCAACGTCTACAAGGTCGCCGGGAAGAACCAGTGGCTGCTGGTGCACGAGGCGATCGGCTCGGACGGCAGGCGCTGGTTCCGCACCTGGACCGCTCCGGCGATCACCGGTCCGTGGAGCGCGCTGGCCGCCGAGGAGTCGAACCCGTTCGCCCGCTCGAACAACGTGACGCTCCCAGGTGGACAGTGGACCCGCGACTTCAGCCACGGCGAGATGATCCGTGCCGGGGTGGACCAGACGATGGAGATCAACCCCTGTCAGCTCCGCTTCCTGTACCAGGGCATCAACCCCAGCGCCGGCGGTGACTACAACAAGCTGCCGTGGCGGCTCGGCCTGCTGACCCAGACCAACTCGACCTGCTGACCCCCTAGACCGACGCCGCCGGGAACCCGGATCCCCGGCGGCGTCACCCCTGCCAGAGAGGGGCCGACGATGCCCACCCGGTCAAGAAGACTGCCGCGCCTCATGGCCGCCGTGCTGGCGGCCGCCGCGTCCATCACCGTCGGCCCCGCCGCACATGCCGCGCCGGGCAGTCCGGCGCTGACGCCGCCGCTGGGCTGGAACAGCTGGAACAGCTTCGGTTGCGGGATCACCGAGGCCCAGGTGCGCCAGGCCGCGGACGCGATGGTGTCCTCCGGCATGCGCGACGCCGGCTACCAGTACGTCGTCGTGGACGACTGCTGGTTCGACCCGCAACGCGACTCCGCGGGCAACCTGCGTTCGCATCCCACGAAGTTCTCGAGCGGGATGAAGGCGCTGGGCGACTACATCCACGCGCGTGGCCTGAAGTTCGGCATCTACCAGGTACCGAACGAGAAGACGTGCGCGCAGGGGACCGGTGCGTTCCCCGGCGCGACCGGCAGCAAGGGCCACGAGGTCCAGGACGCGCGCACCTTCGCGTCGTGGGGCGTGGACTACCTGAAGTACGACTGGTGCTCGGGCGCCGGCACCCGCGACGAGCAGGTCGCCCGGTTCACGATCATGCGCGACGCCCTGCGCGCCACCGGCCGCCCGATCGTCTACAGCATCAACCCCAACAGCTTCCACGCCATCACCGGCGACAGGTACAACTGGGGTGAGGTCGCCGACCTGTGGCGGACGACCGAGGACCTGCTGGACATCTGGCAGAACGGCAACGTCAACAGCTACCCGATGGGCGTCGGCAACGTCGTCGACATCACCGCCCCGCTCGCAGTCCAGTCCGGTCCCGGCCACTGGAACGACCCGGACATGCTCGTCGTCGGACGCCCAGGGCTCTCGCTCACCGAGGCCCGCGCGCACTTCGCGCTGTGGTCGTTGATGGCCGCGCCGCTCATGGCGGGCAACGACATCCGCACCATGTCCGCGGACGTGAGCGCGATCCTGCGCAACCCGCGCCTGCTCGCGGTGAACCAGGACGCGCTCGGTGCCGGCGGGCGTCGCGTGCGCGATGACGGCGCCACCGAGGTGTTCGCGAAACCGCTCTCGGACGGTTCGGTCGCGATCGGACTGTTCAACCGGGGCAGCGGCACCGCGACCGTGTCCACCACGGGCGCCCAGATCGGCCTGTCCGGCACCAGCTTCACGCTGACCGACCTCTGGACCGGTGGCACGTCCACCACCTCCGGCGCGATCTCGGCCTCCGTCCCGGCACACGGCGTGGCCGCCTACCGGGTGACCGGCGGCAGCCCGGTGACCGGCACCACCGCCCGGCTGCGCGGTGCGTCGTCCAACCGGTGCCTCGACGTGGAGAACGGTTCCACGGCCGCCGGTGCGAACACGGTGATCCAGGACTGCCACACGGCGGCGAGCCAGCAGTGGACCACGTGGCCGAACGGTGAGATCCGCGTCTTCGGCGACAAGTGCCTGGACGCCTACAACCAGGGCACCGCCACCGGCACCCGCGTCATCAGCTGGTCGTGCAACGGTCAGGCGAACCAGCGCTGGACGGTGGGCTCCGACGGATCGGTCCGCAACGCGAACGCCGGTCTGTGCCTCGACGTGGAACGGTCCGGCACCGCCAACGGTTCGCGGCTGGTGCTGTGGACCTGCAACGGCCAGTCCAACCAGAAGTGGTCACGGTCATGAGGCGCGCCCCGATCGCGGCGGCGCTCGCCGCACTCACCCTCGTGGCAGGAGGGCTCGCCGCGAGCACGGCCGCCCAGGCGGCTCCCGGCTGTTCGGTCACGTACGCCAAGACCTCCGAATGGCAGGGCGGCTTCGGCGCGTCCGTGTCCATCACCAACACCGGTGACGCGCTCACCAGCTGGAACCTGGAGTGGACCTACGCGGGCGGCCAGCAGGTCGGCCAGCACTGGAACGCCGTGATCACGCAGAGCGGCACCGAGGTCAGCGCGCGCAACGCCTCCTACAACGGTTCCGTGCCGAGCGGTGGCAAGGTCGATTTCGGGTTCAACGCCACGTTCTCCTCGGCCAACCCGGATCCGGCCTCGTTCAGTCTGAACGGCGTCACCTGCGACGACACCGGAACGCCTCCGACCATGACGACCACCACGACGACGACCACCGCGCCGCCACAGGCCGCCTCGTTCAAGAACCCGGTGGTGTGGCAGGACTTCGCCGACGGTGACATCATCCGCGTGGACGACGCGTACTACTACTCGGCGTCGACCATGCACTACTCGCCGGGCGCGCCGATCCTGCGCTCCTACGACCTGGTCAACTGGGAGTACGCCGGGCATTCCGTGCCACGGCTGGACTTCGGTGCCAAGTACGACCTCAACGGCGGGCGCGGGTACGTGCGCGGGATCTGGGCGTCGTTCCTGAACTTCCGCAAGAGCAACAAGACGTACTACTGGGGCGGGTGCGTCGACTTCGCGCAGACCCACATCTACACCGCCGCGGCTGTGGACGGCCAGTGGTCCAAGCTGTCCACCATCAACAAGTGCTACTACGACGCCGGAATGCTGGTCGACGACAACGACACGATGTACGTCGCCTACGGCAACACCCAGATCAGCGTCGCGCAGCTCTCACCGGACGGGAAGTCCGAGGTGCGCTCGCAGCAGGTGTTCCAGACGCCGTCGAACATCGGCACCCTCGAAGGCGCCCGGTTCTACAAGCGCAACGGCAGCTACTACATCTGGCTGACCAGGCCGGCGAACGGCCAGTACGTGCTCAAGGCGTCCAGTCCGTTCGGCCCGTACACCGTCCAGCAGGTGCTGCTGAACATGCCCACCCCGGTCCAGGGCGCGGGAGTGCCGCACCAGGGCGGTCTCGTGCAGACGCAGAACGGCGACTGGTACTACATGGCGTTCATCGACGCCTATCCCGGCGGCCGCGTGCCGGTGCTCGCGCCGATCACCTGGACCGCGGACGGCTGGCCGCGCATCACCACGGTCAACGGCGGCTGGGGCGCGACCTACCCGATGCCGAACCTCCCACCGCCGCCACGCCAGGTCAAACCGATGATCGGCGCGGACACGTTCGAGGGCACCAAACTCGGGCCGCAGTGGGAGTGGAACCACAACCCGGACACCCCGAAGTACAGCGTCAACAACGGTTTGCGGCTCTCGACCGCGACCGTCACGAACGACCTGTACAACGCCCGCAACACGCTGACCCACCGCATCCAGGGCCCGTCGTCGACCGCCACCGTGGCGCTCGACGTGACCTCGATGCGCGACGGCGACCGCAGCGGCCTCGCGATGCTGCGCGACTCGTCGGCGTGGATCGGGGTGAAACGCGACAGCGGCCGCAACCGGGTCGTCATGGTCAACGGCCTCACCATGGACGGCAACTGGAACACCACCGGCACCGGCACGGAGATCGCGAGCGCGAACCTCTCCGGCAACCGGATCTGGTTGCGCGCCAACGCCGACATTCGTCCCGGCAGCGGCAGACAGGCCCGGTTCTCCTACAGCACGGACGGGGTGAACTTCACCTCGCTGGGAACGGGCTTCACGTTGAAGAACGAATGGCAGTTCTTCATGGGCTACCGGTTCGGCATCTTCAACCACGCCACGCAGGCCCTCGGCGGTTCGGTGGCGGTGTCGCGGTTCGAGCTCACCACCCCGTGACCTGAGAGACGGATCCCGCACCGGTGATGACCGGTGCGGGATCCTTGCATGTCCAGAGGCGTTCAGCCGGGTGCGTCGCCCGCAGGGCGCGCGATGACATCGTTCTCCCGCAGCGCCAGGTCCAGCGCGCGCAGACCGTGGTGCAGGCGGGACTTCACCGTGTCCTGCGGCAGGCCGAGCGCGTCGGCGAGCTCGGCAACGGTCTCACGGCGGTAGCAGGCCCGGATGATGACCTCGCGGTGTTCGTGCGTCAGTTGGGACAGCGCGTCCGCGATGAGGCAGGTCTCGCGTGCGCGGTCCACAAAGTTCTCCTCACGTGCGCCGCCGCACAGCCCGACGAGTTCGTCGGACTGTGCGGCGGTGGTGGTGGTTCAGGCGATCAGCCGGACTTGCACGCCTTGCCGTTGATGGTGAACGCCGTCGGATCGGCTCCGGTGCCGGAGGCGTTGAATCCGATGTAGACGGACTTGCCGGGGTCGATCTGGGCGTTCCACGACATGTTCGTGGCGGTCACGTCGCCACCGGTCTGGTTCCAGTTCGCCGCCCACCCCTGGGTGATCCGCTGGGTGCCGGGGAAGGCGAACGCGAGCTTCCAGCCGTTCCACGCGGTGGTGCCGGAGTTGGTGATGCTCACGTGCGCCGTCAGGCCGCCCTGGTACTTGTTGGCCTCGTAGCGCACCTCGCAGTCCGGCTTGCTCACGGGAGCCCCGGACTTCTCCGCGGCCCAGCCGGAAACCCAGGCGAGCGCGGAGTTCCAGTTGACCGCGACCTCGTTCACCGAGTAGGCGCCGATGTCGTCCACCCAGCACTTCTGCTGTGGGCAGCCGACGAGCAACCGCTGGACCACGGGGTCCTGCAGCGCGCTGTTCGGGCCGCCGGAGAGTGATCCGGGCGGCGCGATCGGCAGGGTGGCGTCGTTCTGGTGCGCCCAGAACCGGTGGTGGACGTTGCGCACGGCCTGGTCGCCGTAGCCCGCCACGTACGAGGTGCTGAGCGGGTTGCGGCCGAGGAGGTAGTGCAGCGCCTCGAACACGCCGTCGCGGTACTTGGTGGCACCGGTGAAGTCATGTGCCAGTGCCAGCACCTGAGCGTTGTTGAGCACCGCGGAGTTCGATCCCCACACGTACCCGTCGGCGCTGTTGTCATAAGGCGTCGCGTAGCCCATGCCCGCCATCGCGGCCAGGTGCTGGTCGGCCACGGAGGCGAACGCCGCCCTGATCGCCGTGACGTCCGCCGCGGGCAACCCGTTGGGCACCAGGGCGAGCGTGATGTCGCCCAGCGGAGCCGTGCCGCCCCAGTAGAAGCCCGCCCTGGTGAGGCCGGCCGCCTTGTAGTGCGGGGAGCCGGTCACGTCGGTCCGGTACGCCGAGTCGCCGGTGGTCGCGTAGAGCTCCGCCGCGGCCCAGTAGAACTCGTCGCTCACGGTCTTGTCGTCGTACGCGCCGCCACCGACGTTGTCGGCTGCGTCGGCGAGCTTCGCGGGGTTGGCCTTGGCCGCCGTGTACGCCTTCCGTGCCGCCGCGAGGAGCTTCGCCGAGTAGGTCGCGTCGATGCCGCGCCAGAGCCGGGACGCCTGCGCCGCCACCGCGGCCAGGTTCAGCGTCGCCGCCGTGCTGGTCGCGGACAGCCGGCGGGCCTGGTCGTCCAGTTCGGGACGGGTGGGCAGCGCCGTCCAGGCCGCGTCGTGGATCTTGTGGTGCGCCATGCCGTCCGGTGCCTGCATCTTCAGCAGGAAGTCGACCTCCCAGCGCGCCTCGTCGAGGAGGTCCGGCACGCCGTTGGAGCGCTCCGGGATGGCGAGCGTGCCGTCACGGAACGCCGTGGCGTCACCGACTCGCGTGGCCCGCTCGTAGGAGTTCAACAGCTGCCAGGCCGAAATGCCGCCGTTGACCACGTACTTGCCGTGGTCGCCCGCGTCGTACCAGCCGCCGCGCACGTCGAGCGTGTAACCACAGGTGATCTCGGCACGGCACGGCACGTTGTCGTCACCCTTGTTGGGTGCGACGTTGACGTGACCGGCGGGGCGCGCGTACTCGGTGCCCACGTACTGCGCGTCGATCGGCGTGCCGCTGCGCTGGTGGTAGAAGAACGCGAGCGAGTCGTAGCGCAGCTTCTTGATCGGGTCGGCGGAGATGTCGAACGGGAAGCTGGTGTCGGCGCCGACGGACAGCGTGTAGCCGGTGCCCGGCGTGTCGAACGACGAGAAGTCGATCAGGTGCACCGAGTCGCCGGACGTCGCGTCCGCTCCCTTGGGCGTGGTCTGACCGGTGGCCACCGCCGCGCCCGCGGAGTTCTTGAGGGTCCACGTCTGCGCCGAGGTGGTGGTGGAGACGAGGGTGGCGCGCTTGGGCAGGCCCGGCACGTACGCCACCAGGTCGACCTGGACCTTCTTGGTGGGATTGGGGGTCACGCCGCCGGGCGGTTTCACGCCACCGGTCACCGAGACGTTGTCCACGCAGATGGTGTTGTTGGCGGACTGGCCGCCCAGCTGGAAGGCGACCTGGCCGTTGCCGGCGTCCGGGAAGTCCAATGTGGACGTGAAGGTGAAGGTGAAGTGCTGCTTCGCGGTGGTGACCGCGAACTCCTGCCGGGCGATCCCGCGATAGGGGCTCACACTCTCGCCGGCCGCGGCGGCGATGGTCTGCGCGGTGGTGGCGTGGGCGTCGAACGAGAAGGTGTAGGACTGCCCGCTCTCGAACGGCACGCCGTTCTGGCCGACCAGCGCGTCCCAGGGGTTGGTGGTTCCTCCGGTGACCGCCGCGCACAGCTCACCGCCGGTGATCTGGTTGGTCACACCGGCGCTGCTCCACCAGGGGTCGGCGGAACCGCTGTCGAACTTTCCGTTGAGCACGCGCTCGTACTCCGCCGCCACGGCATTACCTGCCGCGGGGAATGTGGTCGCGGCGAGTGTCACCACCAGCGCGGATGCGAGCAGGCCTAGGGGTTGCGATCTCATGTCGTGAGGTTCTCCGTCCTCGTCGACGGGATTCTGGGAGCGCTCCCACATGACCGTAGGGCGCGCTGAACGGCGCCGACAAGCGCCGTTCAGCGGCTAGCCGCGACCACCACTCGGGTCAGCGCCCGCACTCCGGACGAGGTAGTCGCCGCTGCTTCATCCGAACGACCACTGCTGGTTGTTGCCACCGTGGCAGGTCCACAGAATGATCTTGCTGCCGTTGGCGGTGGCGCCGCCGTTGACGTCCAGGCAGATCCCGGACTGCGTGCCGGTGATCGTGCCGTTGGCGTTGAACTGCCACCGTTGTCCTGCTCCGCCGTCGCATGGTGCGATCACCACGGCGGTGCCCGGCGCGGTCTGGTTGTTCTGCGCCGCCGCGCACCTGGTGCTGTCTCCACTGTAGACAGTCAGTTGGCCGGTGGCGGTGCGCGACCAGGTCTGGTTGGTGCCGCTGTGACAGTCCCAGATCTGCAACGGCGTGCCGGCCGCGGTACTGCTCGCGTTGACGTCGAGGCACCTGCCGGAGCCGAGCCCGCGCACCGCTCCGGTGGTGCCGGGGGTGCCGCCCGTGCTGTAGCCGGCCGCGATGACGTTCTCCTGCACCGCGTTCTCGGTCGCGTCGGACGGGTAGCCCGCGACCATCGCGCCCTCGTAGAAGGTGCCCGCGCTGAGGTTGGCGCCACCGTCCGGTTTGCAGCAGTCACCGCCGCTGCCGAGGATGATCGCGCCCTGCTTCCTCATGGGGCTGTAGCCGGACGGGAGCGAGCCGTCCCACAACGTCGTCATGCCACCGGACTGCGCGTTGCCGCCCTTGATCGCGAACCGCGACGTCCCGTTGTTCTTCAGCATCGCCGTCACGAACTTGTTCGGGAACGCCCTCTGGTTGGGATTCCACGACTTGCTGCCGCCGGGGAAGAGCCCCCACTCGAGGTCGGCCTGGACCCAGGGACCGGTGCCCTGGCAGCCGCCGAACCAGCACTGCGTGCTGAAGTTGATGGCGTCCATCGCCCCGGCGGCGTCGGCCTTCCTGGTCGTCTCGCTGTTGCCGTAGTCGAAGCAGCAGCCACCGTTGACGTGCGTGCCGCTGGTGACCATGTACATGCCTTCCGGCGCACTGCCGGTGGGCACGCCGGTCAGGTGGCCGTCACGCCAGTAGCTGTTGCCGGGGTTGATGTAGAGCGAGTAGGCCTTGCTGCCGCTGACGGTCAGCGACTCCGAGGTCGCGACCGCCGGCCTGCTCTGCGGTGAGCCGGGAACGACGCTCGAACCCTGGTACCACAGGTCGTTGCCGCGGCCGGACTGGTCGTAGACCACCGTGATCACGCAGGAGGTGCCGGCGCAGAACGCGTCCTGGGGCGCGGAGTTCGCCGTGCCGCCCGCGGCCAGCACGCCGATGTCCCTGGTCGTGTTGTCCGAGGAACGCCTGACCTGGTAGAGGTTGCCGCCGTACGAGCCGTAGAGCGCCCGCACCGTGCTGTGCGCGGCCACACAGGGTGTGCCGCCGGACGCGTAGATGTCGCACGGCCCGGTGGCCGCCGCCGGCACCGGGACCGGCGCGGGTGCCGCCGCGGTTGCCACCACTGGCACCGCGGTCAGCACCATCGCCAAGCACATGCCCAGCGCGGCCGGCGTTCGCCGCCCGCGCGTCCTGCTGCCTTGCTCCTTCGCTGACATGAGCCGCTCCACTGCGTTGTGGGGACCAGCATGTATCGGACTCATCCCGGAATGACGCATCACGTGATCAGTGATCGCGCAGAGCCCAGTAACACATAAGAGCGGGTCGAGCACGAACGGTCAAGACATGAGACTGACTTATACTCCGACTGCCGGGTCAGGGGCCGCCCCAGAGCCGCCAGGTCTGGTTGAGTTCACCGCTCTGCCCGGACGGCTTGCAGGTCCACTGGATGATCCGGGCGCCGGCCGCGGTGGAGACCCCGTTGACGTCGACGCACTTGCCGCTGTGCCGCGCGACGAGCTGGTAGTCGTGGGGATCGTTGCCGCTGTAGGTGACCTTCCGCAGCGTGTACTGCTGGCCCGCCGCGCCGGGGGAGCAGGTGTTCTGCGTGACGGTGGCGCCGTCGGCGGTCGAGGAGCCGGTGACGTCGAGACACTTGCCCGACTGCTGGTTCACGACGGTGTAGGTTCCGGTGCTGCCGGCCACCGGGGTGAAGTTCCACAGCTGCTGGTCGCCGCCCTCGCAGTAGAACTGCTGCTGCAGGTTGCCGTCGGCGCTGCTGAGGTTCGTGTTGTCCAGGCACTGCTGGGAGTGCTGGGCGGCGGCGACGGTCTGGAAGCCGCTGCTGCCCGGCGGGAGCAGGGTGATGGTGAAGGTCTCGTCGATGTTGTTGTGCGGCACGTTGACCGTGGTCGCGTTGCCGTTCAACGTCACCACGGTGTTCTGCACGGTGACGGGTCCCTGGACGGCGCCGCCGTTGTTGTGCGGGATGCGCTGGACCAGCACGCGCACCTGGTTGTTCTGCACGATGCCGGTCGTGGTGTCCAGGCGCTGCAAGGCGACCGCGACGTTGCCGGTGGTGCTGCCGCCGCCGACGAGGATCTTCGCCACGCCGTCCGCCTTCGTGGCGAACGAGTCGTACGACTGGCTCGGTGTCGTGGCGACGATCTGGCCCGTCTGCGAGGCGTAGAAGCGGTAGACCCACCACTCGCCCTTGGGCTGGTGCTGCCCGGCCGAGTTGCGGACGAGCAGGTTGCCGAGATCGTTGTGCAGGTTGCCGGCGCTGGCCCAGTTCGCGCGCAGGCCGTCCGCGCCCGCCCGTTCCAGCCGCGTGATGTACCACGCGCCGTCGCCGGGGTTCTGCTCGTTGCCCGCGCCGTACTCGTTGATCTGGTACGGCCGTGGGTGCGGGATGCCGCGCGAGTCGAGCGTCTGGTTCGCCACGTTCACGTTCGACACCGGGTCACCCGGCAGCGAGTGCCAGCTGATGATGTCCGGCACGACGTTGTTGCTGCGCACGAAGTCCAGGTACTGCGGCCACCAGCCACCGGTCGACGGAGTGCACGCGCAGCTCGGGCCGACGATCAGCTGAGCCGGGAACGCCGCCCTGACCCGCTGGTACGTGCGCCGCCACAGCTCGAAGTACTGCGACTGCGGGCGGTTCCAGAACAGCGTGATGTTGGGTTCGTTCCACAGGTCCCACTGCACCGGGGCACCGGTCGCCCGCACGTCGTCGATCAGGCGGGTGAGGAAGTTGTCGTAGTCGGTCCAGTTGCCGTTGTCGCCGGGGAAGCGCGAGATCGGATACCCGTCGGCGCCCCACAGGTCGTGGACCAGCAGCACGAACTCGCCGCCCAGCGAACGGGTGCGCAGCAGCTGGGCGCGGGTCGAGTTCCACCGGCGGTCGTACTTGCCGGACACCCAGCCGCCGGGACTGTCCAGCTGGGCGCCACCGGCCCGCATGTACCGGAACTTGACGTCCCGGTAGAAGTGGTCGGCGGGACCCGTGCCGTTCTCCGTCATGCCGTAGATCCAGCCGGAGGCGCGGTAGGTGGGGGTGCCGAGGGGGGAGGAGAAGTTGACGCTGATGGACTCGTTCGCGGCGTGGGCCGGTGCCGCCGCCGAGAACGCGAATGCCAGTGCGGCCAGCACGGCTGTGCTGGTTCGTCGTTGAACCATGAGGACTCCGAAACAGGTCAGGGGAGACGGAGAGTCGAACCGGTTCGATCGATCAGTGAAAGTACGCCCAACAAGCAGCATGCTGCAAGGGACCAGAGAGTCGAACCGGTTCGTCCTGCCTAATGGCGTCGACACCGCCGGTACGTTGGGCGGCATGGCATCGGTTCACTCGCTGACGTTGTACCCGATCAAGGGATGTGCCGGGATCGTCGTGCCACGGGCCGAGATCACCCCGGCCGGGCTCGCCTGCGACCGGCTGTTCGCGGTGGTCGGGCCGGACGGGGCGACGATCTGGCAGGGCGAGGCGCCGCGGCTGGCCGTGATCCGGTCCAGGCTGTCGCACGACGGCGCGAAGCTGGAACTGAGCGCGCCCGGCGCCGGTGAGCTGGTGCTGGACGTGGCGGCGGACGGCGAAACCCGGCAGGTGGACGTGGAGAAGTGGCCGGGGACCGGGGTCGACCAGGGCGGGGAGACGGCCGAGTGGTTGTCCGGGGTGCTCGGCAGGCCGGCCCGGCTGGTGCGCGAGCCGTCGGATCGGGCTCGCGGCGGCACCGACCCGACCGCGCTGCTGGTGCTCTCACTGTCCTCATTGGACGACCTGAACGCGCGGATCGCGGCGCGCGGCGCGGAGCCGGTGCCGATGGACAGGTTCCGGCCCAACGTCGTGATCAGCGGCTGGCCCGAGCCGCACACCGAGGACCGGGTGGGCCGGATGACGATCGGTGGCGCCGAGATCGGTTTCGGTGAGCTGGCCATCCGGTGCGCGGTCACCATGGTCGACCAGACGGCCGGGGTGCGCGCCGGGCCCGAGCCGTTGCGCACCCTGGCGGACTACCGCCGCGAACCCGATGGCGTCAGCTTCGGCCTGAAGGCGTCCGTGCTCACCCCCGGCGAGATCGCCGTGGGCGACGGCGTCACCGTCACGGAATGGCGCGCGGTCACAGATCCAGCCACATGATGCGCAGGCCGACGAATCCCTGAGTGGCGTGGCGGAATGCCCGAGGGGCAATGCCGAGGGTGACGAATCCCAGGCTTTCGTAGAGGCGGACGGCGGCCGTGTTCGTGTCGGCGACGGCGTTGAACTGGACGGCCGCGAATCCGGTTCGCCGGGCCCAGTCGACCAGGTCGGTGGTGAGGGCTCGCCCGACGCCCATGCCCCGTGCTCCTTCGGCGACCATCAGGGTTCCGGAAGCGACGTGGTTTCCGGGACCCGGCCGGTTCGCGTACATGTTCGCGGTACCGGCCACCTGATGGTCATCGGCGGCCACGACCACTCTCGCCGGTGCGGGCAACTGCCACATCCGTTTGGCGTCGTGCTCGCTCATGTCGGGGTCGTACGGGATGGTCTGCTGTTCGGTGATGACATGACGAATGATCGACCAGATCTGCGGCCAGTCGTCGTCCTGTGCCTCACGGATTGCGAACTGCACGTTCTCCTCCTGCGTCGCGGGCGCGGTTCAGCCGGCGAGGGCGTGGGTGATCTGGCGGGTGGTGTTCGCCGCGATGCGGGGGTTGACCGCGGCGTAGGAGACGTAGGCGTTCAGACCGGTCGCCAACGCCCAGCCGCGGCCGCGAGTCCAGCTGGCGTCGTCCACGCCGAGCGCGGCGCGGAAGGTGGCTCGCGTCTCGGCCGACAGCAGCGTGAATGCGATCATCAGGTCGCGGGCCGGATCGCCCACCGCGAGCTCACCGAAGTCGATCACGGCGCTGAGCCGGCCGTTGGTCGTCAGCAGGTTGCCGGTGTGGAAGTCGCCGTGGAACCAGACCGGCGGACGGTCCCGTTCGGGGGCCGCGAGAGCCGCGTCCCACAGCTCTGTCAACGCCGCGGTGTCGAACGCGTCCCCGACTTCCGCGATGGCGGATCGCGTCGCCGCGTCCCGTGTGGACAGCGACTGCCCGGTGAGGTCCTCGGTCGCTTCGGCGTCGAACTCGTGCAGCGCGATCAGGAACTCGGCCAGCACACCGGCGGCCTCGTGCGAGCCGGACAGGGCCTCGACGGTCGCCACCTCACCGTCCAGCCAGCGTGACACCGCCCACCGCCACGGATAGCCGAAGTCCGGTTCTCCCACCTCCACCAGAACGGGGATGGCGAGTGGCAGATGCGGGGCGAGGCGGGGCAACCACTCGGCTTCCTTCCTCGCCTGGTCGATCGCACCGGCGTGGCGGGGCAGCCGAACGGACAACTCGTCGCCCAGCCGGTAGATCACGTGATCCGAGCCGGCGGGGGAGTGCGGACGCAACGGCAATTCGGCCCAGTGCGGGAACTGGGTGTCGACCAGTCGCCTCGCCAGGACGGCGTCGATTTCCGGGGCTGTTTCGACGGTCAAGCACAACTCCCTGCGAATAGCGGCAATTCCGAGACTCGTGGGAGCGTGTCAGGGCATCATCGGTTCGATCAACCGGTTAAATACCCGCTGCACATTCCCAGGGTGACTCAGGCGGAGGGTCAGGGTGAACCCTGATGGCAGGGCGCCGATCTTTGGGCACGCTGGAGTCGTAAGGGGATGTCCGCAGTTCGAGGAGAGTCATGAGCGAACCCAAGCCCGAGTCCACCCGTACCGCCGTCGACTCGGTGGTCGACGCCGTTCGCGGGCTGGTCAACGAGGGCATCAACCGTCGTGTCGTGGTGCGTGACAGCAAGGACGAGGTGCTGCTGGAGGTGCCGGTCGCGCTGGGACTGGTAGCGGCGCTGGCCGCTCCGGTGGCCACGACGATCGGTGCCGGTGTCGCGCTGGTCGGCAAGTGCGGCATCAAGATCGAGAACCGGCAGCAGCCGGGCAGCGAGCCCGCGACGACGGTCGAGGCCGAGCAGGTGTAGTCGGCCCCCGCACCCAAACCATGAACGGCGCTTTTGTGGACCTCAGGTCCACAAAAGCGCCGTTCATGGTTGACGGCCGGGCGCCAGAACTAGCCCGCGGTGCAGGCCAGCAGCATCAAGGCGGTCAACCCGCCAGAGGCTGCGATGGCGGGCAGAACCAGGGCGGCGGCACCCGCGAGGCCGTACGACACCAGCCGTCGCGCCCTGCTCGGCGCGCTCCGGCGTTGCCGCAGCCGCGCCAGCCTCGTTTCCACCGCGTCCCGGCTCATGGCGAGCGCCGCGCCAGGCGCGCCGTGGCCGGCCACCCGCAGCAGCGCGACGCGGACGTTCTCCGCGCCGTGAGCGCGCACGGCGGCACTGTCCGCCGCCATCTCGACGAACTCGCGAACCGCGGCCGCCGCTCGCTTGAACAGCGGCAGGAACGGCAGCGTGGCCGCCACGACGTCGCCGATGGTCACCAGCAGGTGGTGGCGCCCTTCGAGGTGCGCACGCTCATGGGTGAGCACGGCCTGGACCTGCGCCGGAGTGAGGTGGCGGTGCAGACCGTCCGTCGCGACGACGACACCAGGCCTGCCCGCCAGGCTGAACGCCAGCGGGTCGTCGTGTTCCAGCCAGAGCGTCGGATGAGGGCCCGCTTCCTGGCGTGCCGCGATGCGCAGCACGTCCAGGTGCCGGCGGCCCTCCTGTGCCCGGCGGCGTGCGGTGCGCCGGCCCACGACGGCGACGCGGGCGAGCAGGCCGGTCAGCAACACCGCGCCGGTCATGCCGCTGACCACCTCGACCGTTGGACCGGTGCCGTGCTGCAACGAGTGCCAGCAGTGGTGCAACGCCGCCACGGCGCCGAGTCCGTGCTCGGGCAGCACCAACAGGAACATGGCGACGGCGGCGGTGGTGAGCACCGCGACGACCGAGCCGAGCCACGCGACCAGCGCCACGACCGGGTCCGCGAGCCTGACCAGGTGGCGTGGTGCCAGCCAGCCGACCAGGACGGATCCCAGGAGCAGCGCCACGGCCACGATCATTCGCGGGAAGCCTTCCGCCGCAACGCCTTGCGCAGCAGTTCGGACTCCTCCGCGGAGGCCGTCCGAGCGAAGTGCAGGAGGGCGGCCTGCGGATCACCGGAAGCGCTGAGGACTTCGCGCACCGCGTTGGCCGCGGCCTCGGCCCGGCTCACGGTCGCCTCGTACAGGTAGGCCTTGCCGTCCCGCTCACGGGTGACCCAGTTCTTGCGGTGGAGGTTGTCCATCACGGTCATCACGGTGGTGTAGGCGAGGGTCCTGCCGGTGTCCAGACGTTCGAGCACCTGACGCACCCGCAGCGGTTCACCGGCGTGCCACAGCACGTCCATGGCCGCTGCCTCCAGATCACCCAGTCCGTGCATCGCACACCCTTTCCGCGGGGCAAGGGTACGTGATGGCAAGATCCGGAACTTCGTGCCGGACGCAGCGGGTGGGCGGACACCGTCGCCTTGACGTCCACCCACCCGCTGCTCACCGCGTCAGACCGCCTTCAGCAGGTCCCGCATCTCGGCGATCTCCTTCTGCTGGGCGTCGACGATGTCCTGGGCCAGCTTCTTGGCGTCGGCGTTGCCGCCCTTCTGCAGCTCGGTTTTCGCCATCTCGACCGCACCCTCGTGATGCTTGATCATCATGTCGAGCCACATCCGGTCGAACGCGGCGCCCTTGGACTGTTCGAGCATCTTCATGTCCTCGGCGCTCATCATCCCGGACATGCCGGGCATCGAGCCGTGGTCCATGCCCGGCATGGAGGTCGACGCACCCCACGCCTTGAGCCACCCGTTCATCTTCTGGATCTCGGGATCCTGCGCGCCCTCGACCCGCTTGGCGAGGTCGAGCACCTTCGCGTTGGTGCTGCGCGACGGCACGAGCTTCGCCATGTCCAGCGCCTGCTGGTGGTGCGGCACCATGCCCTGCGCGAACGTCACGTCGTCGGCGTTGTTGCCGCCTGCCTGGCCGTTGCTCGTGGCGGTGGGCGCGGTGGACGCCGGGCCGGCCGTGTCGTTCCCGCCGCATCCGGCGACGAGTGCGACGACGGCGACCCCTGCGGTCGCGATCCCGATCAAGGACTTCCTCATGCTCTGCGTTCCTGTCTGTGTTTTGTCGACTGTGATCACGGCGGAACGGACCGATCACAACCTCAGGACACAGGCGGAGCTGAGCAACGCGCGGCCGCCTTGGGGTGGCGGATGGTCGGGTGCGCGTGGCCACGAGGACGACCCCTGGGTTCGACCCGCGCGCTGGCGAGTCGCGCGCACCAGCAACCAGGCCAGGAGCAGTGGTGACACGACCGCGAACAGCACCGCGACGCACAGATGCAGCATGTCGTGCTCGGGGGAGGGGGGTGCGGGCTCCTCAGGTGCGTGCTGCTGTGCCGCCACGGGCTTCATGTCGTGACCGGGGACCACGTCACCGCTGGTGGCGACGTGATGCATCCCGACCACGCCCAAGAACAGCACGCACAGCAGCAGCCACCGGGTGACTGTGCGGTGCTCGCTGCGGGTCATGCAACTACCGTACCTAGTAGATCCCATCGACGTTTACTACGGTCCCAGGTCGGTGGAGGTTCACAACCAGCCGCGCCGCGAGGCCAGCTGCCCCGCCTGGAACCGGCTGCGTGAGCCGAGTCGTCCCATCACCCGCCGCACCGAACGCGCGGACGTGCCGAGCCGGGCAGCGGCCGCGTCGTCGCCCATCCCGCCCGACATGCACAGATCGATCTCGGCCTGTGCTCGCATGACCAATTCCTGTCCAACACGACGCCGATCCGGTCGCCGGCCAGGTGGAAGTCCTTCGCGTCACCCGAGTTGTCCTTGCTGTGCAAGGTTTGTGCAAGGGCAGACTGGCACGATCGGGTTCTCTCGACGTCAATCGACTGGGGGAACCATGAGAAACTCGAGAATCGGTCTGAGAACGGGCATCCGGCTCGTGGCGGCGTTCGCGCTGCTGCTCGGGGGAGCATCGGTGTCGACGCAGGCCTCTGCCGCACCGGCGGCCTCCGCCGTCCCGGCGCCGGCCAAGTCGTCGGCCGGAGAACGCGGGACCGGTGCCGCGCAAGGCCCGCGGGCACTTGCCCTGCGGGGATCGCAATCGGCGCAGTACACGGCGTACGCGGTCGCGTTGTCGCCGGACAAGAGCGGTGTCTTCCAGTGGGAGGGCGGCACCACCTGGAGCAAGATCGGTGGTCCCGCCGCCAATCTCTACGCCGGCTTCGGCTATGTGCTGGCGACCAATCCGCAGAGCGGAGACGTCTACCTGTACGGGGCCTCGAACAAGTCCTGGTCGAGGATCGGCGGCCCTGGACGGGTGTTCGTCTTCGCGGTCGCCCCTGACAACTTCATCGACATCTTCGGCTTGGCGCCGGACGGCAGCGGCGTGTTCCGTCACCTCGGCGGCACCGCGTGGGAGAAGGTCGGCGGTCCGGCCGGCTGGATCTACGGCGGCGGGGCGGGAATGTTCGCCACGAACCCGCAGACCGGGAACATCTACCAGTACAGCATTGCTGGTCGGAGCTGGACGATGGTCGGCGGTCCCGGCAAGCACTTCGTGGTGAACGACACCGGCCTGTACGGGTTGGCTCCCAACGGAAGCGCGGTCTACCGCTGGAACGGCTCGGGTACCGCCTGGACGCAGTGGGGTGGTCCGGCGGGGTGGATCTTCGCCGGCGGCGGCCGCCTGCTGGCCACCAACCCGTCCAGCGGGGATGTCTATCTCAACAACGGCGGCGCGAACCAGTGGAGCCGGATCGGCGGACCTGGCAGCGACTTCCCGGTCAGCAGCCTGAACCAGATCTTCGGGCTCTCCCCGGACAGGAGCGGGGTCTACGTGTGGAACAACGGCCCCTGGGTGCAGATCGGCGGTCCCGCCTCGGTGGTCGTGGCGGAGTAGCCCGGCGGTGCGGGCCCCGATCCGTTCGGGGCCCGCACGTCGTGGCCCGAATTGGGGGAGCACACCGATGAAGCAAGCCCTGTTGCCGGTAGTCGCCCTGCTGCTGGCCCTCGCGCCGGTCGCCTCGGCCGCGGCCGACGAGCCGGTGGAATGGACGGCCGCCGGCCAGTTCGGCAAGGTCTACGACCCGAGCGACGCGCAGCGGTGGTACATCAACGATCACACCTTTGTCCGTGACGACAACGGAACCTGGCACATGTTCGGGATAACCCACCCCGAACCGGCCGATCCCTACAACGAGATCGAGTTCGCGCACGCCACCGCGCCGGCCATGCGCGGCCCGTGGACGAAGCAGCCCATGGCGCTGACCGTCGACGCCGGCTACGGCGAGACGCATCTGTGGGCTCCGCACGTGATCCACGTCGGCAGCACGTACTACATGTTCTACGCGGGCGGTGGCGCCGACCCGGCCAATACCGCGATGAACCTGGCGACCTCCACGGATCTCTTCCACTGGACCAGATCCCCGACCGGTCCGCTGTTCCGGGACGGCCTGCAGGCCCGCGACCCCTTGGTCACCAGGATCGGCGACCAGTGGGTGATGTACTACTGCGCCAACGAGTCTCCGTCCGGGGGCGACGAGGTGGTGGCGTACCGCACGAGCACCGACCTGATCCACTGGAGCGGAAGGAACATCGCGTTCGCGGGCGTCGGCGCGCCGGCCGAGTCGCCGTTCGTCGTCCAGCGCGACGGCTGGTGGTACCTGTTCACCGGACCGCGCGGTTCCTACACGGGCACGGACGTGTTCCGCAGCCGCGACCCGTTCCACTTCCAGCTCGGCGACCAGGCCGGGCACATCGAGTCCCACGCGGCCGAAGTGATCCAGGACGGCGGCCAGTGGTGGGTGAGCAGCGCGGGCTGGGGGCAGGGCGGCCTCCATCTCGCGCCGCTGAACTGGCAGGACCGCCCGAGTCCGGCGCAGCGGACGGTCTACGCGCTGTCGCCCGACCGCAGCGGGGTCTTCGCGTACGACGGCCAGGGCTGGACCAGGATCGGCGGCCCGGCAGGGGCCCTGTACGCGGGCGGCGCCGGCCTGTTCGCCACCAACCCGCAGACGGGGGACATCTACCACTACAACGGTTCGCCGATGAGCTGGAGCCGGATCGGCGGACCGGGCCGGACCTTCGCCGTCAACGACGACGGCGTCTACGGCCTGAGTCCGGACGGTCAGGGCGTCTACCGCTGGACCGGTGGCACCAACTGGATCCAGGTCGGAGGCCCGGCCGGCACGCTCTACGCCGGCTCGCACAAGCTGCTCGCCACCAATCCGCAGAACGGGGACGTGTACCTGTACACCAACTCGCCGAACAACTGGCGGCGGATCGGCGGCCCCGGCACGTCGTTCGCGATCAGCGACCGCGGCGTCTACGGGCTCAACCCCACCGGCGTGTACCAGTGGAACGGTGCGGGCTGGCACCAGATCGGCGGCCCGGCAGCGACGATGAGCGCCGGCAACGACGGGCTGGTCGCGACGGATCCGAAGACCGGGGATGTGTACCGGTACAACGGTTCGCCGATGAACTGGTCCAGGATCGGCGGTCCCGGTACGGCGTTCGCGGTGAGCGACGACGGGATCTACGGGCTCAGCAACGTCGGGGTGTTCCAGTGGAGTCACCAAGGCACGGCCTGGCAGCAGGTCGGCGGCCCGGCCGCCGGTATGGCCACCGGCAGCTGACGGGGGAGTGGTCGCCCGAACGACCACTCCCTCTACTCAATAACTTCAGTGTTGACTAAAATCGTTCCTATCCCAGCAGCCTCACGAAGGGCGTCATCCCGGACCTGCGCACGGATGAGCCGACGTACGCTGCTTCCGCCGGCTGCGGCACCGGCGGAACCCGCCGTGGTCGGCGCGCGTCGACTCGGACGGACAGGGCGCTCGGGATACGAGGACGATGACGGAAGAGACGTTCGGGCCGTACCGGATCGAGCAGCTGCTCGGCCGGGGTGGGATGGGCGAGGTGCACCGCGCCTACGACACGGCGCACGATCGGTTCGTGGCGCTCAAGAGGCTGTCGCCGGGCTACCACGACGACGAGGACTACCGCGCCCGTTTCCGCCGTGAGGCGCGGATCGTCGCACGGCTGCGCGAGCCGCACGTCATCCCGATTCACGCTTACGGCGAGATCGACGACCGCCTCTACCTGGACATGCGGCTGGTGGAGGGCGCCGACCTGTCGGACGTGCTCCACGAGGGGGCCATCGAGCCGGCGCGGGCCGTGCGCATCGTCGAGCAGGTGGCGAGCGCTCTGGACGCCGCGCACGCCGACGGGCTCGTGCACCGCGACGTGAAGCCGTCGAACATCCTCGTGACCGCCGGCGACTTCGTGTACCTGGTGGACTTCGGCATCGCCCGCAGTGTCGCGCCGGCCGCGACGAGCCTGACGGCGTCCGGCTCGGTGGTGGGAACGCTCGACTACATGGCCCCGGAACGCTTCGAGGGCGGACCGGTGGACGGCCGGGCGGACGTGTACGCCCTGGCCTGTGTGCTGTTCGCCTGCGTGGCGGGCCGGCGCCCGTTCACCGCGGAGAGCACCGCCGCCCAGATCTGGGCCCACCTCAACGAAGCGCCGCCCAAGGCCTCCCCGCTGAACCCGGCGGTCCCGGCCGCGCTGGACGACGTGATCGCGAAGGGCATGGCGAAGAACCCCGCCGACCGGTACGCCACCGCGGGAGCGTTCGCCCGGGCCGCGGCCGAAGCCCTGACCACGCACACCTCCGCGTCCGGTCAGCCACCCGCACCCCGGCACGAGCCGCCGACCGTCACCTTCCCGACCGCACCCGTGCGCCCCCGGCCGTACCCGGCCACCGTTGCCCAGCCCGGCGCCGAGTCGCGGATCAGGCAGGCGGCTCTCGTGGGCGGGGCTCTCGCGGTCGTGATCGGGTTGGTGGTGATCTCGGTGATCTACGGGAACGGCGACAGGACGCTCGGGTCGGGCACCACGCCGTCCAGCACCACGACGAGCGCGGCCAGCACCACGAGCACGCCCACGACCACCACCACGACGCGGTCGCCTCAGGTCGACGCGCTGCTGGCCGTGCTGCCCGCCGTCTACCAGCAGAACGCCGACTCGTGCGTGCCCTTCACACCCGACAGCGGCGCGGTCGCCGCCGTGCGCTGCACCAGGTCCAGTGGCTTCGACGCCCGTTACCCGCCGCCGGACGAGGCCGAGTTCCGGCTGTTCGGCGACCGCGCCACCCAGGACGCGTACTTCCAGGCACTGGTGACCAGCCGGGGCATCCCGCGCAACGACGAACGCGGCGGGTGCCGGCCGAAGTCCGACCCCATTCACTACGCGCTCTACTACCGCGACACCTCCGGCCCGTTGCCCGGCGAGTTCACCACGTGCTTCCTCGCCGACGGCAACGCCCAGGTCTGGTGGGTCGACACCCGCACCCTCACCATCGGCGCGCTGAAGAGACCGGGTGACATCAACACCCTCGACAGCCTCGACCTGTGGTGGAACCTCAGGATCCTGTCGGCGCTCTGAGCTCCACGGCACGGTGCCCTGGCTGCGACAATGGTGACGATCACTCTGTTTTTGGCTGGTTGCAACCGGTTCTGCTAGGCCGTTCGAGTGGTCTTGACGAATGATGGCTGTGGTCCATTCGCGCCGTGTGCTTCGCTCCGTCTGCCGTAGAGCTAGGGGGAATGCTCTACAGACTTCGGGGGAGTAGTCGTGGCTTCAGCGCGCCTGCGCGTCAGTTCGTTCGCTGTCATCGCTGCGTTGGTCAGCACGGTTCTCGTCGCGCCCGCCCAGGCGGAGCCAACGCCGACACCGACACCCGCACCGCCGCCGCCGGCCACAACGCAGCCGGCCACACCGACACAGCCTGCCCAGAACCCCGCGCCGGCCGAGAACAGACTCGGGGCGCAGGCGACGGCGACACCTCCGGTGGCACCGGGGCAGCTCGGCCCGATCGACCCCGGCCCCGACGGCTCGCCGAACATCGAGAACGAGCCGTCGAAGGCGCAGCCCATCGCGCCGTTGCCCGCGCTCGACCCCGGACCCGACGGCGGCGTGCCGATCGACCGCGTGCCGATCGCGCCGAACCCTCCGGTCACCCCGTCCACATTGGACCTTCCGCTGCGGCCGGGACAGGAGCTGGTGGACGCCACCGGTGCCGAGGCACTGGCGACGCTGGCCAAGGCCGGCCGCACCACCCCGGACGGCAGGCCCGCGCTCGACGCGAACGCGTTGCAGCCGCAGGTGCGTTCCGCCCAGGTCGTGGATCCCGGCAGGCGGGCCACGCTGCAGGAACTGATCGACGCGCTGACCTCCGGGAACCTGCCGCCGCCGCTGCCGGTCGACCCGCTCGCGCTGTTGCAGCAGCTGCCCGACGGCATCCCGAGGATCACCTACCGGGTCTGTTCCGAGTCGCAGACCAAGGCCGTGTCCTGCTCGCTCACCCTCCCGCTCGGCGTGCCCGCGATCGTCGACGTCACCGGCGACCGCACGCCGGACGTGCTGACCGACCTCGTGCCGGTCGCCGCGCCGGGCGACATCGCCGCGGTGGTCAGGGAGATCACGAACCTCGACCGCGAGATCAAGGTCGCCTCCGACCGGCTCAACGTCGTCACCGAGCTGCTGAAGGACCCGCTCAACGTCATCCTGCACCCCGAGCTGCTGATCGAGAAGCTGAACCTCGAGAACCTGTTGCGGGATCTGGGAAGCGCGCTGCAGGCCAAGACCGAGGCGTTGCTCGGCCTCGTGCACCTCGGCCTCGGCGTGGTCAACCTCCGGCTGCCCACCAGCGAGTTCGCCGGACGTGACCTGCCCGCGCACGTGTGGGCCGTCTACGACCTCCCGACGCACAAACGGCTTTCGGTCGGCTTCGACGGCCACCGCCGCGGCGCGGGCCTGCCCACGGCCGCGATCGGCGTCTACACCTTCGCGCCGCTGCAGGTGTCGCGCGGCATCTTCGACATCAAGGCGAGCGTGCTCCAGGTCGGCGCGGCGGGTTCCCTCGCGATCACCGCGGGCCTCTCGAACGTCACCGACGACGACCAGGGCCTGCCGTACGACCCGACCGTGGCGAGCGCGCGGTTCGAGCCCGTGCCGAACGTCTTCACCGCACACGCGTTCATCGATCCCGGTGCGAGCGACCGCGACCAGAAGGCGACCGTCGACGCGCAGGTCACCAAGCGCACCAAGCTCGACGTGCAGGTGCTGTCGAACTCCGCTGCCGCGAACAGGTTCGACCAGCTCGTCGTCGACCAGCTGCCGAACACGGTGTCGGCCGCGCTGGTCCGCCCGAAGGACGGCGGCGACGACATCGTCGACTACACCGCGAGCGACTCGATCACCGACGTGCTCTTCGCCGACTTCGTCTACGCGGGCGAACAGCTCGACGCGTCCGTCCGGGCCGCGGCGAAGAACCTCCCCACCCAGTGGCGTGGCGCGCTGAACTCGGCGAACGATCACGTGACGCTCGACTACGACTCCGCCGGCCCACTGTCCGGTTTGGACGTGTCGTTCTTCGACCGGTCGCCGGCCATCGTGCTGCGCGGTGCGCTGCGTGAGCTGCCGACCACCGTCAACGTGGACGCGAACCTGCCCGGCAGGCACGTCCTGTTCGACGCCAACACCCCGCTCGGTTCGGCGGAGGTGTTCGTGTCGAAGGAACTCGGCGACTACGCGCCGCTGAACGGTGACCACGCGACGGCCGTGCTGAACGGGACCAAGCTCGGCGCCAGCGCCCGCGTCACCGGCCTGCGCAAGATCGACGTGTACTTCGACCAGCACCCGCGTGGCGGCACCGAGTTCACCCCTGGCGGCCAGCCGTTCGTCGCGGCCGGAGTCGTGGACGGCAAGCAGAAGACGCGCCTCGACGTGTCGAACCTCCCCGCCACACTGGGATTCGATCTCGACACCGTGGCACGGCGCGTGCAGTTCAACGCGAGCTCCGTGGTGCAACGGGTGAAGGCCGCCTACGTCGACACCGCTGCCGGGCCGAGCGCGGTCGCGGCGATCAACGGGCTGCCGCGGACCGTGGACGTGCGCTACGACCTCGGCGACAAGCCGAAGGTGAGCTATCGGGCGTCGAGCGCGGTGCCGAGGGCCGAGCTCTTCGTGAGCCCGCAGGGGGTCGAGCGGCTCGACCCGAACGGCCACCACTACCTCTCCACCGCGCTCACCGACCTGCCGGCCGAGGTCGACGTCCTGGTCGACCTGCCAGCGCGGCACCTGGACGGCACGTCGTCGGCGCCGCTCGGTGGAATCGCGGCGGTCGCACGGGTGCCGTTCGCCGGCCGCGACTACCTCGCGATCGGTGAGCTCACCGGTGTGCCGGCCCGGTTCGACGCCGACTTCGGCGACGGCCTCATGCGGTTCCGCGGCCTGTCCGGCGCGCTCGGGGCGGCGCGGTTCTCCGTCACGAACCACGGCGGGGCGACCATGCCGGCCGGGCAGCACGTCTCGGCCCACTACCGCCAGGTCACCGGCGACTTCGACGGCAGCGTCAGCATTCGGAACCTGAAGCTGGCCGAGTACGCCCGCGGCCCGGCGAAGCAGGTGGCGAACCTCCAGCTCGACACCGACGGCCAGCCGGTGTTCGTCGACGCGGACGTCCTGCTCGCCGCCAACGGCGCCGACGACACCCGTCTCGCGGTGACGTCGCGCATCGACCACCTGCCGACGAACCTCACGCTCACGATCGACCTCGCCGACGGCAAGCTCACCTACACCGGTGACAAGTCGATCGGCCTGCTCGCGGACGTGCACGTGGGCAAGGTCGCGGCGCTGAACGGTCTCGGCGCGCCGCTGTTCGACAACGGCGTCGCGGTCCGGGCTCGCGGCTGTGCCGAGGGCGCGGGGTGCGTGCAGGACGACTCGCCGATCTGCACGCTGTTCGGCCGGTGCCTCGGGCTCGCCGGCACCATCCGGCTGCCCGGCCTGCCGTCCGCGCTCGCGGTCGACCTGGTGGGCAGGGAGATCGAGATCAGCGGGTACACCGCCACCGCACCGCTGACGGCGTATCTGGAGATCAGCGGTCTGCTGCCGAACCTGCCGAGGCTCGAAGGCCAGGTCACGCTGGACGGGCTGCCGTCGGGCGTCGACCTCACGGTCGGCCCGATCACGGTCGACGGCAACCCCGCCCGCGTCGACGTCGGCTACCGCGCGTCGGCACCGCTCGGGGTGCTGAAGATCGCCGCCGAGGCCGACACCCGGACCTCGTTCGGCACGCTGAGGGCAAGGGCGTCGATCGACAAGCTGCCGGCGACCGTGCACGTGGTCGGCACCTTCGACGCACGCACGACGCTGGGTGTGCACAACTCGGCGCCGATCAACGAGATCACCGCCGCACTGTCCGGTGTGGACGCCGGCTACCTGTCCGCGTCCGCGAACGGCGTGCCGGCCGACCTCGACGTGGTGGTCGACGCACCGGCGAAGCACTTCGAGTCGTCGGCGTCGGCGCCGCTCGGCGGCATCACGTTCCGCGCGGCGAAGGTGCCGTTCGGCGGACGTGAGCACCAGGCGTTCGCGCAGGCGCTGAACATTCCCGCGAAGATGACGGCGGACTGGGCGGACGGAAACTTCAAGTTCCAGAGCACGTCCGGGGCGATCGGGTCGGCCGCGTTCGCGGTCACGAACCACGCGGGCGCGACCGCGCCACGGGGTCAGCACGTCGCCGCGCACTACAACCAGGGCAACGGTGATCTCGACGCCAGTGCCGCGGTCGGCTCGCTGTCGCTGGTCGCGGTGGCGCCCAAGCCGGACGGTGTCGGGTTCGACATGCGAAGCGGGGACGGCACGTTCGCGTTCGACGGCGACTTCCTGCTGGGCGCGGACAACCGGTACACGGCGCTCGGCAAGGTCAGCCTGCCGAGCTCGCTGGACGTGCGCTACGGCGACGGGAAGCTGAGCTACCGCACCGACCGTCCGGTGGGCCTGCTCGCCGAGGCCAGGGTCGGCAAGGTGGCGGCGCTGAACGCGATCGGGCAGGTGCCGTTGTACGAGCACGGCATCGCCGCCGAAGCCCGGTCCTGCACCGGTGCGGGCTGCACCCGCGACGACGGGCCGATCTGTTCGTTGCTGGGCAAGTGCTTCGGCCTGGTGAGCACGGTGTCGTTGCCGGGCCTGCCCACGGTGGTCGAGGTCGACATGGCGGCCAAGAAGATCGACGTCGTCGGCTACCGCCCGCCCGCGAACGTGCCGCTCAACGCCTACGTGCGCCTCGACGGCCTGTTCGACGTCGCGCCGTACGCCGCCGCGAAGGCCACCCTGCGCGGGCTGCCGTCGCCGTTCGACCTGCACATCGGCCCGTTCGGATTCGACCAGACCGATCCGAAGCGGGCGCACGACCTGCAGGTGCAGTACACCGCGTCCGGCGGCATCGACGTGCTGGAGCTGCGGGCCGAGGCGAACACGACGACCCCGTACGGGAACCTGCGTGGGGCGGCGGACGTGCACGGGGTGCCGTCGAGCCTGCAGGTGACGGGGGACTTCGGCGACAACAGCCACCTGCGGGTCGCCGCGAACAGTTCGATCAGCATGGTGAACGCGCACGTGACGGGCATGTACCAGAGTGGTCCCGCGTCCGCGCGAGCCCGGTTCACGGACATCCCGGCCTGTGACGCCGGACCGAACGCGCCGTGCGTGGACGTCGACATCAAGGGCACCGACAACCAGGGCAACGCACTCAAGGTGCCGGTGATCACCGTCGTGTCCGCGGCGCCGGGACTCGACGCCGAGGCGTTCGTGCAGGGCAAGTTCGCCGTGGAGAACAACGAGTCCGGGCTGCGGTTCCAGACCAACGACGTGTTCGCGAAGCTCCTCGACCTCGGTGAGAAGGTCACCGTCACCATCGAGGAGAACGATCTCGGCACGTTCAGCACACGGTTGCGCTCGGAGCCTGGCCCGACCGGCTCGATGCTGGTCGGTGGAGCGTTCGAGCTCAAGCAGCGGGACCCGTTCAAGATCAACGAGTTCGAGCAGGACATCGTGTCCTGCGTCAGCATCCCGATCCTCACGCTGCACGTGAACGACGGCCACATCCAGGCGCCGAACGTGCGCATCGGTGGTGTGTACGTCGTGGTCGACGGGGTGCGCGACATGACGATCCGGCCGGGCAAGGCCTACGTCGCGCTCGGCGTCGAGGGCACGTACGACAGGTTCAGCATGGTCGCGCCGGATGTGCACGCCCAGCTCGACATGGACCTGAGCCTGCGCATCGAGAAGTTCGACCAGCCGCTGTTCCCGTTGTACAAGTGGGCGTTCAGGACGAACCCCGACGACGTCTACAGTGGACTGCGCTTCCACGTGTTCGACATGAAGAAGCGGACGAACGCCGAGTTCCAGGTGCAGATCGGCCCGATCCCGGTCGGGGTGTACGCGGACGAGTCGAGCCCCGGCAGGCTGGGCTACCAGATCCCCGCGGCCGGTTCGGGCCTCTCCGGCATCACGGTGCTGCCGCCGCCGGGCATGGGCGACCCGAACACGCGGAAGTTCGTGTTCAGCATGATGGATCCGGGCAAGGTGGTGAACGGTCAGATGCAGTACCTGGACGGCGAGTCCGCCCAGCTGCTCGACATCGCGGTGTCGCGGGCGTTCAGCCCGTTCCCGGCCGAAGGTGAGAGCGGAGGCGGTCCTTGCTGAGGAAGTCCCAGGTGGCGGCGCTGGCACTCGTGCTGGCGTCGCCCGCCGCGGTCACCGCGTGCGGTGGCTGCGGCTACCGCCTGAGCGTCGAGCCCGTGACGGCACGAGGATCCGACCTCAGCCTCGCGGCCCGGCTGACCGGTGACGGCCCGCTGGAGGGCGTGAAGGTCGAGTTCTCGACGCTGGGACCTCAGGGCGTCGTGCTCGGCACGGTGCCGGCGGGGGCCGACGGGGTGGCGAAGCTGGAGTCCCGCAACTCGATCGGCCCGGACTCGGTCAACGGACGTGCGGTGTCCGGGTGGACCGAGTACCGGGCCAAGGTGTGGTACCTGCAGGACACGGACCGGGCGGCCGACGCGGTGTGCGCCGAGCCCGCCACGGCGTCGTTCCGCTACGAGTCCTGACCACCCACGCGAGCCGTCCAGAACTTCAGAGGGCGATGACGACCTTGCCCCTGGTGTGGCCGCCCTGGACCTGCGTGTGGGCGTCGGCGGCCTTCTCCAGCGGATAGGTGGTCTGCACGCGCGGGGTGTAGGAACCGTTCTCCCCGAGCCGGGACGCGTCGGCGAGGTTCGCGGCGGCGTTGACGTTGCCCGAGACGAGGGTGACACCGAGGGCCTCGGCACCGAAGTCGGCGATCGTCGCCACGCGCGAAGCGTCACCGACGATGGCCACGATGTCGGCCAGTGAGCCGGAGCCGGCGGTGTCGACCGCGGCGTCGACCCCGTCCGGTGCGACGGCGGCCACCCGTTCGGCCAGGCCGTCGCCGTAGGTGACGGGGGTGGCGCCGAGTTCGCGGAGGAAGTCGTGGTTCACCTCGCTCGCGGTGCCGATCACCGTGGCGCCGCGAGCAACGGCGATCTGCACGGTGGCGGAACCGACGCCACCCGCGGCGCCCTCGACGAGCACGGTCCTGCCGGAGACGTCACCCACGGTGTCCAGGCTGACCATCGCGGTCGCGGAGACGAGGCCCGCCGCGGCGGCCTGCTCCACACTCCAGCCACTGGGCACCGGCGCCCAGGCGGTGAGGACGGCGTACTCGGCGGTGGTGCCCTGACCGAGGCCGAACACCCGGTCGCCGGGCTCGACGCCGGTGACGCCCTCGCCGATCTCGTCGACGACACCGGTCGCGTCGTTGCCGGTGATCGCGGGGAACGTGGTCGGCATGAACTGTTCCAGGTAGCCGGCCCGGATCTTCAGGTCGACCGGGTTCACGCTGGCGGCCTGGACTCTGATCCGGATCTGGCCTGGTCCGGCGTGCGGATCGGGCGCGTCCTCGACGGTGAGGACGTGCGGGTCGCCGAACTCGTGGAAACGCACTGCTCGCATGGCGGTCTGCCTTTCGCTGGAAGGAATCCCCCAGCACGGCGGACGACCAGTGTCACCCCGGCCGCGACTTCCGGCGCGGTCAAGTTCTGCTCAGAACGTGCCGCAGCCGGCGATCCAGCGCGGCTCGCGGGCGGCGACCGCGGCCAGCACGGGCCGATCCGCGCACAGGCGCTGGTTCGCCGAGAGGATGTCGTTTCTGAGCACCTGGAGGAAGAGGGCGCCGGGCAGAAGCGCGACGATCTCGCGTTGGCAGGCCAGGCATTGCCTGCTGTGGTGCCGGAACTCGGCGGTTTCTTCCGGAGTGAGGATTTCGAGCAGGTAGCTGCCGACTGAGATGGCGTGCGGACAGGCGTCGGTCAAGGCGCTCTCCTCCAGCTCTCGGGTAGCGCGGAAAGGGGCGGACGAGCGGCGGCGTGGGGGGCAGACCGCCGCCCGTCCGGAACGGGCGACCCGCTGATGGGAGAGGTGTGACCTCGGGTCGCCTGAGTCTGGTGCGCGTCAGCGGTTCGGGTGGGTGGGCTTGCCAGGCGCGTCTTCGGGCTTGCCGGGCGCCGTGTCGGGCTTGCCAGGCGTGTCGTCGGACTTGCCGGGCTTGTCGGCGAGCCGGTCGGCGCAGAAGGCGGGTACGCGGTCGGCACCGCCCGCGGCCGTGATCAGCGCGCTGAACGCCGGGTTGTCGTGCGCCTTGCCGTGTTCGGATCCCGCACCCGCGGTGTAGGCCTGGCACAGCCCGTCGAGCGAAGGCGACGGGGACGCGCTGTTGTCCGGCTTCTGGTCGGGCTTGCCGTGCTTCGAGGCCGCCGGGGCGGACGTCGTGGCGACGACGTTCGTGTCGGCGGTGGGCGCGGGTTCCTCGCGCTGCTGACCGGGCAGGGTGCCGGCTGCGGCGGCGAGTGCGATGCCGCCGGCGGCCGCCGCGGTGACCGCGGCGATCTTCACCGTCAGCAGGTTCGCCAGTGCGATCTTGAGCATCCAGGGTCTCCGTTGCTGAGGGGCGTTGGCGAGATGAGCGTCGCGGAACGCCGCCATGGCGGCCCGCTCACCGGTCAGTTCGCCGTCGCGGGCCGGTGCGGACGCCGCCGCGAGCAGGTCGCTCAGGCGGTCGTGCCCGCCGGCCCGCGTCTGGCCGGGCGCGCTACGCAGCAGTCGCTCCGCAGTGCGCCGGTCGATGCGGCGGGATCGGTGGTCGCTCATCTCATGTCCTTCAGCGTCAGGGCTCTGTTTTTTGTCACTCCACTGGTGTTCGCCCTGGTGGTGGGCTTGCGTCGAGGTGTTTGGCGAGGGTGCGCAAGCCTCGGTGCGCCGCCGTGCGGACGGCGCCGGGACGTTTGCCGAGCACCTTCGCGGCGGCTTTCGCGTCCAGGCCGACGACGACCCGCAACAGCACGGCTTCGGCCTGGTCGCGCGGCAGCCCGGCGATCAGGGCCAGCGCGGCGTCGGTGGCCACGGCGTCCACCGCCGCCTGCGCGGTGTCGTCCGGCCCGGCGGGTTCGGCGGCGTCCTCGACGGTCCCGTGCACGACCGGCCGCCGCTGCTGGTGGCGGAGGTGGTCCAGCGCGCGGTTGCGGGCGATCGTGGTCGCCCAGCCGCGGAACCCGTCGAGGTCCCCGCGGAACTTGCCGAGATCGCGCGCGATCTGCAGCCACGTGTCGGACGCCACGTCCTCGGCGTCGGCGGCGACCAGCACCCGCAGGTATCGCAGCAGCCGCGGCTGGAGGTCCCGGTAGAGGGCCCGGAAGGCGTCCTCGTCACCCCGCCGCGCCGCGGCCAGGACGTTCTCCGGCGTGGCGTCGGCAGCGGTCGACCGTCGCGGTGTCCACGCGACACCGGAGATCTCACCGCTGTCACCGAATCCAGCCGCGCTCTGCACCCGCGGCATCCTGAACGAAGGTTCGCCTGATTCCAACCCCTTGCCATCGCCCCGCACCTGTACTACCCGCGCGCACGCAACCCCCGCTTGCCGGCCGGCACGCGGGGGCCTTTCGTTCCCTCCAGGTAAACGCGGGGTCCCCGCGTGTCCAAAAATGGGGCTGGTGGGGCTTGTGTGGGTGAACGGGTGCTATTTCGAAGGTTGGTTGGCGACGGTGGTGCGAGCCCGGGAGAACCGCAGTTCGTCGTCTTCGACGGGCAGGCGGCGCAACAGCTTCACGTCGCTGAAGTAGCTCATCGACGTGAGCCACGGCGCTCGCCCGCCCTGGCGCGGCAGGTCGGCCAGGGCGCGCCGGATGTAGCCCGCGCCGAAGTCCAGGAACGGGCGGGTCGGCGCGTCGGGATCGGCGACCACGGGCCGGGCGGTGTCGTAGCCGTGCGCGTCCATGTGCGCGAGCAGCCGGCAGAAGTGCTCGCACAACAGGCCGACCTTGAGCGTCCACGACGAGTTCGTGTACCCGATGGCGTAGGCGAAGTTCGGCACGCCGGACAACATCATCCCCTTGTACGCCAAGGTGTCCGGCAGGCTCACCCGCGAGCCGTCCACGGTCAGGGTCATCCCGCCGAACGCCTGGACGTTGAGCCCGGTCGCGGTGACGATGATGTCGGCCTCAAGCGTTCGGCCGGACTCCAGCAGCACCCCGGTCTCGGTGAAGGTCGTGATCCGGTCCGTCACCACGGACGCCCGCCCGCGGCGGATCGCCGTGAAGAGGTCACCGTCGGGAACGATGCACAGCCTTTGGTCCCAAGGGTTGTACGGCGGGTTGAAGTGTTCGTCGACCGGATAACCCTCGGGCAGCAGCTTGGCGTTGAACCGCCGGATCAGCCGTCGCGCCGCGTTCGGGAACCGCTGGGCGAACCGCCAGGTGAGTTGCTGCTGCAGGATGTTCTTGCGCCGCGTGATCGCGAACGCGCGATCCTCGCTCAGCACCTTGCGCAATGCGTTGCGGATCGGGTCCTTCGACGGCACCGGAAGGACGTACGTCGGGGTGCGTTGCAGCATTGTCACGTGGGCCGCGGCCGTTGCCATGGCAGGCACGATCGTCACCGCGGTCGCGCCGCTGCCGATCACGAGCACCCGCTTGCCCGCGTGGTCGAGGTCCTCCGGCCAGTGCTGCGGGTGGACGATCGGCCCGCGGAAGCGTTCCCTGCCTTCGAACTGCGGGGTGAACCCCTCGTCGTAGCGGTAGTAGCCGCCCGCGCAGAACAGCCACGAGCACGTCAGCGTCTCTCGTTCGCCGTCCTTCTCGACCTCCACGGTCCAATGCGCATCCGGCGACGACCACTCGGCGGCGATCACCTTGGTGTGGAAGCGGATGGCCCGATCGATGCCGTGTTCCTCCGCCGTCTCGCGCAGGTAGTCGAGGATCTTGTCCGCCCCGGCGATCGAGTCCTCGTCGCGCCACGGCCGGAACTCGTAGCCGAACGTGTGCAGGTCCGAGTCCGACCGGATGCCGGGGTAGCGGAACAGGTCCCAGGTGCCGCCGATCGCCCCGCGCGCCTCGAGGATCGCGTACTTCTTGCGCGGGTGCTCACGCTGCAGGTAGTAGGCGGCGCCGAGGCCGGAGATCCCGGCGCCGACGATGAGAACGTCGAGGTCAGCCATGTCCTCATCGTGGCCGGGGTGACGCCGGTCACGAAAGCACGGAGTGCCCCTGTTCGGTGGCGCTGTGGTGCAATGTGCACCATGTCGTGGGAACGTCCGTCACCACGCGTGCGTGAGCTCATCCGGCGTGGCGCGGAGGTCGCACTGGATCCACCCGCGGAATGGCTGGCCGAGCTGGACGAGGCCACGCTGTCCGGCCCGAACCGCCGTCAGGTGGCCGAGGATCCCGTGCTGGCGGCGGCGTTGAAGCGCACGAACCGGTCGAACCTGCTGGGCTGGGCGTCGGCGAACATCCGGGCGCCGGGCGAGCGCGTGCCCGCGGACCTGGGGGAGGCGCCGCTGGCGTTCGCGCGCGACCTGATCCGCCGCGGGCTCGACGAGTCGGCGCTCGACGCCTACCGCTCCGGACAGGGCGTCGCGCTGCGGTTGTGGATGCAGATCGCGTTCTCGCTGACGTCCGATCCCGCGGAACTGCGCGAGCTGATCGACGTGTCGTGCCGTTCGATCTCGGCGTTCGTCGACGACACCGTGTCCGCGATCTCGGTGCAGATGACGCGGGAACGCGAGCAGCTCACCCGCGGCACGCACGCCGAACGCCTGGAGACGGTGACGTTGCTGCTCGACGGCGCGCCGATCACCGTGTCCCGCGCCGAGCAACGCCTCGGCTACCGGCTCTCCGGGGAACACACCGCGGCGATCGTGTGGAGCGACGACGCGCTGGGCGACCTCGACCGGGTGGCGGACGTGCTCGCGGCGGCGGCCTCGGATCCGCGGCCGCTGACCGTGCTCGCGAGTGCCGCGACCCGCTGGGTGTGGGTGCACGGCTCGCCGGACGACGTCGTGCTCCGCAGCGGCGTCGCGCGTTTCCCGGCCGTGCGGGTGGCGTTGGGGCCCAGCGGCCTCGGCGCGGACGGGTTCCGGCGCAGCCATCTCGACGCGCTGACGGTGCAACGGATGCTCGCCCGGCTGGCGTCACCGCGACAGCTCGCGACCCACGAGGAGGTCGAGCTGGTCGCGCTGCTGACGACGGACGCCGAGCGGGCCGACCGGTTCGTGAAACGCACCCTCGGCCCGCTCGCGACAGCTGATCCCGACGTGATCGAAGCCGTGCGGGCGTTCATCGCCGCGAACTGCAACGCGACCATGGCGGCGGCACGGCTTTACACACACCGCAACACGCTGCTGCGCCGGCTGGCACGTGCGGCGAAGCTGTTGCCACGGCCGTTGGAGCACAACCTGGTGCACGTCGGTGTCGCGCTGGAAGTGCACTGGTGGCGCCAGCAGTGAAGTCAACCGGCGAGGACCTGCATGGCATGGTGTTCCTTGGCCGCGAGGTCGGTGAGGATCGCCGAGGCCTGGGCCAGGTGGTCCGGGTCGCCGGTCTCCCCGGCGGCCGCGATGTGGTGTGAGACCTCGGTCCACAGCGGGGCGATCTCGGCGTACAGCCGGTGACCGAGGCGGACGTCCTCGTCATCGACGATCGTGGAGGCTTCGGCGAGGAAGTCGCGGTACAGGGCGCGGAACAGCGCGCCGCCGGTGCCGCCGCGTTCCATCAGCATCGCGGCGAGGGGAAGGTCGCGGGCCGGGTCGCCCGAGCGGTCGAGCCACCGCGTCACCTGCCGGGCCGCCTTGGCGATGCCGCGATGACCCAGGTTGGCGATGGGCGGAGTGAGGAACGCGTGGGCGTTGCGGGAGATCGCACTCCGGACGGCCGCGCCCAGATCGAGCCGGTCGGTGCTGCCGGTGACGGTGTACGAGAGGTTCCGCGCGGTCATCGGCCCGCGTTCACCGCGCGCTCGCTCCAGGCTCGCCAGCGTGGTCGTCACGGCGCCGCCCTGCTGCGCGGTGTCGATCAGGTGGGCGTGGGTGGCGTCGTAGCCGTACATCGCGACGAAGTGGCCTCCGAAGTGGACCTTCGCCGTGAAGTAATCCAGGTGGTAGGAGTCCAGCTGCAGACCGACCGGGCGTCCCGCGGCGAGCGCGTCGACGACGTTCTGCCAGGCCTTGCGGGACGAAGTGGTCTCCTGGACGTGCAGGGTCAGGCCCAGCCGGTCGGTCGCGGTCCGGGTGAGCACGGCCGGTTTGACGCGACCGCCCAGGAACGGGAAGTCCATGTTCTTCGCGTCCCAGTAGACGAAGCCCAGACCCTCGCCAAGACCGAACAACATCGGCTCGGACAACTCGATGCCCTCGTGGTGCAGCAAAGCGCCGAGCGTGGTGGTCTCGCAGTGCTGACCCGCGGGGAACGAGACGTTCTCGATGATCACCCGCACAGCCTCGACCCTCCCACCGTGTGAGGGTCAACCAGGGGGATCGGTGACGGTCAGGGTCAGGACGTCGTCCGCGACCGTGACGAGGGCGTGCTGCCCGCCGCGCAACTCGCCCGCGAGCAGCGCGCGGGACAACCGCCGGTCGAGCTCCCTGGCGATGGTGCGGCGCAACGGCCGCGCGCCGTACTCGGGGACGTGCCCGCGGGACGCGAGCCAGTCGACGGCCTGGTCGTCCACGTCCAGCGTGATGTTCTGTTCGCGCAGCCGCTGGCGGGTGCGTTCGAGCAGCAGCGCGGTGATCTGCCGCAGCTGGCCTGAGTCCAGACCGCGGAACAGGATGATCTCGTCGAGGCGGTTGACGAACTCCGGGCGGAAACACCGGCGGACCGCGGCCGTCAACGGCTCCCGCAGCTGCTCGACCGGAACCCCCGAGGTGGCCGCGGCGAGGAGCTGGTCGGCGCCGATGTTGCTGGCCATGATGATCACGGTGTTGGAGAAGTCGGTGGTGCGTCCCTGGCCGTCGGTCAGCCGGCCCGCGTCGAGCACCTGCAGCAGCGTGTTGAAGACGTCGGTGTGCGCCTTCTCGATCTCGTCCAGCAGCAGCACCGAGTACGGCACCCGCCGGACCGCGCCGGTGAGCTGACCGGCGTCCTCGTAGCCGGCGTATCCCGGTGGCGCGCCGATCAGCCGCGTGACCGCGTGGTGCTGCGAGTACTCGCTCATGTCGAAGCGGATCAGCCGATCCGGCGAACCGAAGAGCACCTCGGCCAACGCCCGTGCGACCTCGGTCTTGCCGACCCCGGTCGGGCCGAGGAACAGGAACGAGCCGACGGGCCGGTGCGGGTGCTTGAGACCGGCCCGGCCCTGGCGGACCGCGTCGGCGACCGCCTCCACCGCCTCGTCCTGCCCGATGATCCGCTGGTGGAGGTAGTCCTCCAGGTGCAGCAGGCGATGCCGTTCGGCCTCGGTGAGCTGGGCGACCGGGATGCCCGTGCTGCGCGATACGACCTCGGCGACGTCGTTCGCCCCGACCTCCGGCGCGTCGGCCAGCGCGGCGCGGGCGGCCTCCAGCTCGGCGACGGCCCGGTCGAGCTGGTCGTCGAGGGTCAGCGCGTCCTCGCCCTGCGCGGTGGACCGGTTTTGCTCCAGCCGTCTCACCCGCTGCTCGATCCGCGCCGGGTCCGGTGGCATCGGGGTCTTGGCCCGCATCCGGACCCGTGCGCTCGCGCGGTCCACCAGGTCGACCGCCTTGTCCGGCAGGAACCGGTCGGTGACGTAGCGGGCCGACAGCTCCACGGCGGACACGATCGCCTCGTCGGTGATCCGCACTCCGTGGTGCATCTCGTACCGGGCCCGCAGCCCACGCAGAATCGCGATCGTCTCCTCGACCGACGGTTCGGCGACCAGGATCGGCTGGAACCGCCGCTCCAACGCGGCGTCCTTCGCGATGTGCCGCCGGTAGTCCTCGGCCGTGGTGGCGCCGATGACCTGCAGCCTCCCGGTGGTGAGCACGGGTTTGAGCATGTTCGCGGCGTCCAGCGGCGCGCCTTCCGCACTGCCCGCGCCCACCACGGTGTGCAGCTCGTCGATGAACAGGACCACCATCCGGTCCGTCGCGGCGACCTCCTCGATGACGTCCCGCAGCCGTTCCTCGAACTCGCCCCGGTACTTCGCCCCGGCGACCAGGCCCGCGAGGTCCAGCGAGATCAGCCGCCGGTCCCGCAGCGTGGCCGGCACCTCGCCGCTCGCGATCCTGGCCGCGATGCCTTCGACGACGGCGGTCTTGCCCACCCCCGGATCCCCGATCAGGACGGGGTTGTTCTTGGTGCGCCGCGACAACACCTCGAGCACCTCGTCGATCACGTCCTCCCGGCCGATCACCGGATCGAGGAGGCCGTCCCGTGCGGCCGCGGTGAGATCGCGCCCGAAGTGGTCCGTGCGCCGCGTCGCGGACCGGGGCTGCGTCAGCCCGCCGAACAGCTTTCCGGCCAGCTCCTCCCACGAGGTGGACCCGAAGCCGAACACCCAGTCGTCACCCACGTCTCAATCCTGCGCCTTGTGGCCGAAGAGCACAGACCGCGCCGCGAAAGGACCAGATCGCGTGGTCCCGACGGAGTCATTTGGGCCGATACCCAACTTTTTCGGTTACGAAACCTCGGCTGCGACGACGTCTCTGTCGGGCGTCACGGTTCCGTTGCGCGATCGGCCGATCGCGGTCCGTGCGCCTGCACAAGGCTTGTCTCGGATGAGAGGGGCGTTTGTGAAAACCTCGGGCAGACGCGCCATACGGCGTGCGCTTGTAGGGATCGTGGTGGCCGCGACCGGGTTGTCGACCTGTGTGGCGACGGCCTCGGCCGCGGAAGGTGTCGTCATCGCCGCACCGGCGGGGAAGGCGATCGCGGACCAGTACGTGGTCGTGCTCCGCAACGGCGTGGCGGCGACGAACGCGGGTTCGCTGGCCAAGCAGTACAACGGAAAAGTGACCGCGAGCTGGCAGCACGCGCTGCAGGGTTTCGCGGTCGACGCCAACGCGGCGGACGCCAAGGCGCTGGCGCGTGATCCCAGGGTCGCGGCGGTGTACCAGGACGCCGAAGTCAAGGCGGACAGCGTGCAGGTGAACCCGCCGTCGTGGGGCCTGGACCGGATCGACCAGCGGAACCTGCCGCTGGACCAGCGGTACAACTACGGGCCGACCGCGGGCCGCGTGCACGCCTACGTGATCGACACCGGTATCCGCGTGTCCCACACGACGTTCGGCGGACGAGCGACCTGGGGCACCAACACCACGGGAGATGGCAACAACACCGACTGCAACGGCCACGGCACGCACGTGGCGGGCACGATCGGTGGCGCGGAATTCGGTGTGGCCAAAGCGGTCCAGCTGGTCGCGGTGAAGGTGCTGTCCTGTTCCGGCAGCGGCAGCTTCGCCGGTGTGATCAGCGGTGTGGACTGGGTGACCGCCAACGCGGTCAGGCCGGCGGTGGCGAACATGAGCCTGGGCGGTGGCGCGTTCGACCCGCTGGACACGGCGATCCGCAACTCGATCGCGTCGGGCGTCACCTACGCGGTGGCGTCCGGCAACTCCAACGCCGACGCCTGTCAGACCTCGCCTGCCAGGGTCGCGCAAGCTCTGACCGTGAACGCCACGGGCACCAACGACGCCAGGGCCTCGTTCTCGAACTTCGGTACCTGTACCGACCTGTTCGCACCCGGTGTCGGCATCACGTCGTCGTGGAACACCAGCGACACGGCGACCAACTCGATCAGCGGCACCTCGATGGCCACACCGCACGTGGCCGGCGTGGCGGCGCTGTACCTGCAACGGCATCCGGCGGCTCCGGCCGATCGGGTGCACGACGCCATCGTCCGCAACGCGACGGCGGCCGTGGTCGGCGGTCCGGGCGCGGGCTCGCCGAACCGGCTGCTGTACTCGCTGTTCACCCAGTGGGGGCCGGAAGGCGACTACAACGGTGACGGGACAACGGACCTGACGGTCTGGCGTCCTTCCGAGGGCAACTGGTACGTGCGCGGGATCAGCACCACGCAGTGGGGCATCGGCGCCGACATCCCGGTTCCTGGCGACTACAACGGCGACGGCGTGACCGATCTCGCCGTGTGGCGTCCGTCGGAGGGCAACTGGTACGTGCGTGGCATCGGCACGGTCCAGTGGGGTGTCGGCGGGGACATCCCGGTTCCCGGTGACTACAACGGTGACGGCGTCACGGACTTCGCGGTGTGGCGTCCGTCGGAGGGCAACTGGTACGTGCGTGGGATCAGCACGACCCAGTGGGGCGTTGGCGGTGACATCCCTGTCGCGGGCGACTACAACGGCGACGGCATCACCGATCTCGCCGTGTGGCGTCCGTCCGAAGGTAACTGGTACGTGCGTGGCATCAGCACGACGCAGTGGGGTGTCGGCGGGGACGTTCCTGTTGTGGGCGACTACAACGGTGATGCTGTCGCGGATCTCGCGGTGTGGCGTCCGTCGGAGGGCAACTGGTACGTGCGTGGGATCAGCACGACCCAGTGGGGCGTCGGCGGCGACATCCCGGTTCCCGGCGACTTCAACGGCGACGGCGTGACCGATCTCGCCGTGTGGCGGCCGTGGGAGGGCAACTGGTACGTCCGCGGCCAGTTCACCACCCAGTGGGGCGTCGGCGGGGACATCCCGCTCGCCTCCTAGCCCTGGTCAACCGCGTTGCGACGCGCCCCGTCGCGTCTCAACTGGTGGTTTGACGGTTGACAGTCACCTGATCGGTGGAATATTCCAACCCCGGCAGAGTGTCTGACGCGGTCGGGTGGGCGGGGCCACCCGACCGCGTCGCCGACGACGAGGTGGCGAATGACAGAGGAGTTACCGGAGATCCCCGGCTTCCGGTACGCAAGACCGTTGGGCAAGAACGTTCACCTGTACCGCGGCGCGGAAGGCGACGCCGCGGTGAAACTGCTCGTCGACTCACCGCGCGTGACCGAGATCCGCACCGTGGCGGAGCTCAGGCATCAAGGCATCGTGCCCGTGTACCGCGCCGGACGAACCCGCGCCGGCCTGCCCTACCTGGTCATGAGGTACTTCCCGAACGGCGACCTGGCCGCCGCGGCACCGCTGCCGTTCGGGCGCGTGCTGGAGATCGGGGTCGACGTCGCGGACGCGTTGCACGCCGCGCACCAGGCCGGCGTGATCCACCGCGACGTCAAGCCCGCCAACGTCCTGGTCGGCGAACGCGGACAGGTCTACCTCACCGACTTCGGCACCACCGGCCGGGACCGGCTGCCGTGGACGGCGCCCGAGGTGATCAGCAGCGGCACCCACGGCGTCCGCGCGGACGTCTTCTCGCTCGGCGCGACCTTGTGGCACCTGCTGGCCGGCCACTCACCGTTCGTGGTGCCCCGCGGCGACAACACCCGCACGGCGATCAAGCAACGCATCCTGCTCGGCAGGCCGTCGGGCCGGGTGCCCCAGCCGCTGGAAGGCCTGCTGCGCCAGGCGATGGCCGCCGATCCGGCCGCGCGCCCCGCGTCGGCCGCCGAGCTCGCGCGACAGCTGCGGGAGATCCACGACGAGTCGGCTCCCACCACCGGGATCGAGGCCGTCGTCGTCCCGGCGGACCCGCCCGCGCGCCGCAGGCTTCGCTGGCCGGTGTACGCCGGCGCGGCGGGTGTCGCCGCCGGTGTCGTCGTCACCAGCGCGTTCCTCATGCGGGACAACGGTTCTCTGCCCGCCCCGGTCGGCGCGCAACCGCCGGGTGCGTCGACCACCCAGGCCCCGCCCTCCGACAAGCCCGTCGTCACGGCGACCAGGGTGAACCCGCAGACGCTCCGGTTCACGTGGACCTACCTGGGTGCGCGGTCCGGTGACAAGTTCGTGTGGCGCACCAACGACGAGCTGAAGACCGGCACCGTCGACGTGGCGTCGATCGAGCTGAGCGCGTCCGGCACGCTGTGCGTCGAGGTGCGGGTCGTGCGGGCCGACGGCAGCAACGCGAGCGACCAGACGTGGTCGCCGGAGGGCTGTGGTTTCTAACTCCGGTGGATCACAGCCAGCGCGTGCTCCCGCGCCGGTGCGCTGAGCGTGGTGTTCAGCTCCTCGAACAACGCTTCCGCCGTCACGCCGTTCCAGCCGGGAGGAAGCAGGGACAGGGGCAGTCCGGGATCGCTGTAGGGCAGGCGCCGCCACTGGGTCAGCATCGGCACGTACAGCCCGAACGCCTGCTCAGGCGTGACGATGGCGACGTCGAGTTCGGGGCGGTGGCGGCGCAGGAAGTCGGCGTAGAGGTCGGCGAGCTCGTCGAGGTCCCACCACGCGCGCACCTTCGACCGCAGGTCCCCGAACGCGAAGTGCTGGCCGGTGAAGATGTCGACGTACTCGGCCAGGCCGCGGCGGGCCAGCGTGCGGCGGGTCTCGGTGGCCAGGTTGCCGGGAGCGACCCACACGCCGGGCGCGGCGGTGCCGAAACCGAGCTGGGTCAGGCTGGTGCGCAGCGCGTGGCGCTTGTCGCGTTCGGACTCGGGCACGGAGAACACGACCACGAGCCACCCGTCCTCGGCGGTGGCACGCCTGCGTTCGAAGATCCGCGCGTCGCCCTCGGCGAGCATCTCCAGGGTCGGCTCGGCGAGGGCGTAACCGGCGGCGCCGTCACGGCGGTCGCTGCGGACCACGCCACGACGCTTCAGCCGGGAGATCGACGACCGCACGGCCTGGCCCTCCACGCCGAGGTCCGCCATGAGCTGCACGACGGACGCGACGGAGAGCCAGTTGTCCTCGCCGCGCGCGTACAGGCCGAAGATCGTGACGATCAGCGGGCCGAGCCGGTCGCGCCCGGCGAGAGCCACGTCGGCGTCATTCTTCACCGCGACGTTCAGCGCCTTCTCCTTCTCGGCCCAGTGGTGTGAGGGTGACAGTGTTGCGCAGCTCGCCCAGTCCGCTGACACGAGTCACCACGAGATCGCCGTCGCGCAGGAAGAGCTGCGGCTCACGGGCGTTCCCGACGCCGCTGGGTGTGCCGGTGAGGATCACATCGCCGGCACGCAGGGTCATGCCGTGGCTGAGCTCGGCGATGATCCGGGCGAAGGAGAACGCCATCTGCGCGCTGGAGGCGTTCTGCAGCAGGACACCGTTGACCTCGCACTGCACCCGCATGCCGGTGGGATCGACCTCGTCGACGGTGGTCAGCCACGGGCCGAGCGGCATGGTGGCGTCGAGGCTCTTGCCCTTGAGCCACTGCCCGCCGTGCGCGCGCTGGAGATCGCGCTGCGAGACGTCGTTGGCCACCAGGAAGCCGACCACGTGGTCCAGCGCCTTCTCCTCGGGGATCGACCGGCCGTCGCGGCCGATGACCATCGCGATCTCGGCCTCGTAGTCCCAGCTCGCGGAGATGTCCGGGTCGTAGGCGATGTCGTCGGACGGGCCGATGACGGTGTCCGGGCCCTTGGTGAAGAAGGTCGGGTGCTCGGGCAGTGAGGACGGTTCCTGCCCGCCGCGTTTGCCCTTCAGCTCCTCGAAGTGGTCCAGGTAGTTCCAGCCGGTGCACAGGATGTCGCGGTTGAAGCGGTGCAGCGGCGCCTCCAGGCGGACCTCGGCCAGCGGCAGCACCTCACCACGAACTCCCAGGGGAGCGCCTCGCACGATGTCGTCGACCGTGGTGGACAGCAGCGTGATCGACTGCCCGTCCACGACGCCAGCGCGTCGCACGCCGTCCACGGTCAGAGAAGCCAGCTTCACTATCGCGTCTCCATTTCGCTGATCATGAAAACGCTATTGCCTGATCAGTCGATCCTCGGGGATCACGGCGACCCCGAGGATCTCGATCAGGGCCTCCGGCTGCCACAGCGCGGTGCAGCCGATGCCCGCCATGGCCGGGTAGACGGGCCCGGCGAGCTCGCGCCACACCTTGCCGATCTCCTTGCCGTGCGCCTGGTAGTCCGGGATGTCGGTGAGGTAGATCGTGATGCTGACCAGGTCTTCCGGCTCGCCACCCGCCTCGCGCAGGGTGGTGAGGACGTTGCCGAACGCCTGGCGGAACTGCTCGACGATGCCGCCCGGCACGATCCGCATGTCGGCGTCGAGGGCCGTCTGACCGCCCAGGTACAGCGTGGTGCCGGCGAGCGTTCCGTGCGAGTAGCCGCGCGGGACGGGAAGGCTGGCCGGGTTCACTGCTACAGGCCTCATGCGTATTGACACTAGCTGACGGTCGTGAAGAATACGAGATATGGAGCCCGACCTGAGCAAGTACCAGCTCGAAGGCGACAACTCGATGTACCGGCTGCCCAGCGGGCTGGTCGCCCCGGTGGTGACGCGCGGTGGCAGCGAGAACCCGGACACCGCGAACTCCGGTGGCGCGATCCGCATCTCCGGCGTGAGCATCCAGCACACCCCGGCCACGAGGCTGTGGTTCGGCAAGGTCACCAACGAACCCGGCTACCGCTCGGTCACCCACCACCACGGTGAGGCCGAGACCGGGGGATACGTGCTGTCCGGCCGTGCGCGGATCTACTTCGGCGAGAAGTTCGAGGACTACGTCGACATGGAGGAGGGCGACTGGGTGTTCGTGCCGCCGTTCATGCCGCACATCGAGTGCAACCTCGACCGCAACAAGTCGCTCACCTGGATGACGACCAGGACGCCGGAGAACATCGTGGTCAACCTCGACGACGTCCCGGACGAGGACCTGCGCGACTGGCTGACCCGATGACCGGGCCGCTGGGAACCTCCGCGATCTTCACCGAGGCGATCACCCTGGAGAAGGCCGAGCCGGAGCACTTCGACCTGGCCTTCACCGCCGTCACCCAGCCCTGCCCGTGGCCCAAGGCGTACGGCGGGGACCTGGTCGCCGCCGCGGCGGCCGCGGCCATGCGCTCGGTCACCGACGGCAAGACGATGCACTCCATGCACAGCTACTTCCTGCGCCCCGCCGACATCGGCGCGGAGGTGCGCTACGAGGTGGAGCTGCTGCGCGACGGCCGCGGCTACAGCACCCGGCAGGTCCGCGGCTACCAGAACGGCAAGCCGCTCTACGTCTGCCTGGCGAACTTCGCGGCCGGCGAGCCGAGCGGCACCTTCCAGGCCGAGTTCACCTCCGAGCTGCCGGGCCCGGACGAGCTGCCCGGCTCGGCGGACTACCTGGCCGGCCGCACCGGCGGCACGATGACCGAGGAGTCGAAGGCCTACTGGTCCGGCGGCCGCAGCTTCGACATGCGGCACGTGCCCGGTCCCGTCTACCTCGCGGTCGACGGCGAGCGGGTCCCGCACCAGGCGGTGTGGATCAAGCCGTTCGACCCGCTGCGCCCGGTCGACGGGCTCACCGACGCCCAGCGCGACCTCGCCGCGCTGGCCTACGTCTGCGACTACACGATCCTCGAACCCGTCCTGCGCGTGCTGGACCTGCCGTGGGCGCAACCCGGACTGGTCACCGCGAGCCTCGACCACGCCATGTGGTTCCACCGCCAGGGCCCGGTCGACGACTGGCTGCTCTACGTGCAGGAAGCGGTCGCCGCGGAGTCGGGCCGCGGCCTGGGTTCCGGCCGCTTCTTCACCCGCGACCAGCGTCACCTCGCCACCGTTGCCCAGGAGGGCATGATCCGCCCCGCTTGACGTCACTGCCTGACCGCCGCCCGCGGAAGGACTCACCGATGGACACGTTCGCTCGCGACCACCTCCCACCCGCGGCCCTGTGGCCGACGATCGAGTTCACGACGCCCGAGCTGACCTACCCGGACCGGCTCAACGCCGCCACCGAACTGATCGACGTGCCGGCGGCGAAGTTCGGCCCCGACCGTCCTGCCCTGCGCACACCCGACGGGGAGACCTGGTCCTACGGCGAGCTGCGCACCCGTGCCGACCAGGTGGCGGAGGTGCTCACCGCGGACCTCGGACTCCAGCCCGGACAACGAGTTCTGCTGCGTTCGCCCAACAACCCGTGGACGGTCGCCGCGTGGCTCGGCGTGCTGAAAGCCGGCGGCGTCGTGGTGACGACCATGGCCGCGTTGCGCACCCGCGAGCTCATGCCGATCGTGGAGCGGACCCGTCCGTCCATCGCGTTGGTGGACGACCGGTTCGCCGACGACGTCCGATCCCTGCCACGGCTGACGGTGGTGACGTACGGCGACCTCGCGGCGCGTGCCGGGACGAAGCCGGGGGAGTTCACCGCCGTGGACACCGCCGCCGACGACGTGGCGCTGCTGGCGCCCACGTCCGGCAGCACCGGCACCCCCAAGATCACCGTGCACTTCCACCGCGACATCCTGTCCATCGACAACACCTTCGGCCGTCATGTGCTGCGGCTGAACGAGGACGACCTCGTCGCGTGCACGGCACCGTTCGCCTTCACCTTCGGCCTGGGCATGCTCGTCGTGTTCCCGTTGCGGGCGGGCGCGTGCGCTCTGCTGACCGAGGCCGCCACCCCCGCGCAGGTCGCGGATCTGGTGCGGCAGCACGGGGTCACGGTGCTCGCGACGGCACCGACGGCGTACAAGGCGATCCTGCGGGACGGCAGCGAGGCGAAACTCGGCGGGCTGCGGACCGCGGTGTCGGCCGGCGAGCACATCCCGCGGGAGACCTGGCAACGGCTGCACGACCGGCTGGGGCTCCGGGTGATCGACGGCATCGGCGCCACGGAGTTGTTGCACATCTTCATCTCCGCCGCCGGCGACGACATCCGGCCTGGCTCCACCGGGAAACCGGTGCCGGGCTACCGCGCGACCGTGCTCGGATCTGACGGTGAGGAGCTCGGTCCCGGCGAGCCGGGGCGGTTGGGGGTCATCGGCCCGGTCGGCTGCCGCTACCTCGACGACGCGCGTCAGAAGGACTACGTGGTGAGCGGCTGGAACGTCACCGGCGACGTCTTCCACCGCGACGAGGACGGCTACTTTCACTACCACGCGCGCAGCGACCACATGATCGTCTCCTCCGGCTACAACATCGGCGGCCCGGAGGTCGAGGAGGCCATCGACACCCACCCCGACGTGCTGGAGTCGGCCGTCGTCGCCAAGCCGGACGACGAACGCGGCTCGGTCGTGTGCGCTTTCGTGGTGCTGCGCGAGGGTGTGGAGGGCGACGCCGCGAAGGCCAGGGAGATCCAGGACCACGTCAAGCGGACCATCGCTCCGTACAAGTACCCGCGCGACGTGCGGTTCCGCACCTCGTTGCCGCGCAACGCGAGCGGCAAGCTGCAGCGCTTCGCACTCCGCAAGATCGTCGAGGACGAGGTGCTCACGTGAAGGTCGCGTCCCAGAAGATCGCCATCGTCGGCGGCGGCCCCGGTGGCCTGTACTTCGCCGCCCTGATGAAGCAGCTCGACCCGGCGCACGAAGTCACCGTCTGGGAACGCGACGCCCCGGACGTCACCTTCGGGTTCGGTGTGGTGTTCTCCGACGAGACCCTCGGCGGGATCGAGAACGCCGATCGTGAGTTCGCCGACACGATGGCACGCCGGTTCGCCCGCTGGACGGACATCGACATCCACCACCGCGGCGAGACCCACACCGTCGGCGGGCAGGGGTTCGCCGCGATGAGCCGCAAGGAGCTGCTCGGCCTGTTGCAACGCCGGTGCCGCGATCTCGGCGTGGTGGTGCACTTCTCGACCCCCGCCCCGGACGTCGAGGAACTGCGCCGGTCGCACGACCTGGTGGTGGGCGCGGACGGCGTCAACTCGCTCGTGCGTCAGTCCTTTTCGGACGTCTTCCGGCCTGTTTTGGACCGCCGCCACAACAAGTACATGTGGCTCGGCACGGACCTGGTGTTCGAGGCGTTCCAGTTCTTCATCAAGGACACCGAGTGGGGGACCATGCAGGTCCACGGGTATCCCTACTCCGACAGCGGTTCCACGTTCATCGTCGAGATGCACGAGGACGTCTGGCGCCGGGCCGGTTTCGACACCGCGCGGGAGTTCCCGCCTGGTGTCTCCGACGACCGGGCCGTCGAACGGATCCGCGAGCTGTTCGCCGAGGAACTGGCCGGCCACCAGGTGTTCGCCAACAACTCGAAGTGGCTCAGCTTCACCACCGTGCGCAACGAGCGTTGGCACCACGGCAACCTCGTCCTCGTCGGCGACGCCGCGCACACCGCCCACTTCTCCATCGGGTCCGGCACCAAGCTCGCGATGGAGGACTCCCTCGCCCTGGCCGCCTGCCTGCACGAACACCGCGACGTCGAGACCGCGCTGGCGGCCTACGAGGCCGAACGGCGCCCCGTCGTGGAGTCGACGCAGCGCGCCGCCCAGGCATCGCTGGAGTGGTTCGAGAACATCGGCATGTACGCGGGGCAGGAGCCGACCCGGTTCTGCTTCAACCTGCTGACCCGCTCGCGCCGGATCACCTACGACAACCTGCGCACCCGCGACTCGGACTTCGCCGACCGCGTCGACACCGCGTTCGCCGCCTCCCAGGGGCTTTCGGCGGTGGCCCCGGCGATGTTCCAGCCGTTCCGGCTCGGGAACCTGGAGCTGAAGAACCGGGTGATCGTCTCGCCGATGGACATGTACTCCGCCGTCGACGGCGTGCCGGGCGACTTCCACCTCGTCCACCTCGGCTCCAAGGCCATGGGCGGCGCGGGCCTGGTGATGACCGAGATGGTCTGCGTCTCGCCGGAGGGCCGCATCACGCCGGGCTGCACCGGCCTGTGGAACGACGAGCAGCGCGACTCGTGGGCGCGGATCGTGTCGTTCGTGCACGAGCGCAGCACCGCCCGCATCGGTTTCCAGCTGGGCCACTCCGGGCGCAAGGGCTCGACCCGCCTGATGTGGGAGGGCATGGACAAGCCTCTGCCCGACGGCAACTGGGAGACCATCGGGCCGTCCGCGCTGCCGTACGGACCTGGCTCCCCCGTCCCGCGCGTCGTCGACCGCGACGACATGGACCGGATCAAGGCCGAGTTCGTCGCCGCCGCCCGGCGCGGTGCCGCCGCCGGTTTCGACCTGCTCGAACTGCACTGCGCGCACGGCTACCTGCTGTCGTCCTTCCTCTCACCGATCGCGAACCAGCGCACCGACTCGTACGGCGGCACGGTGGAAAACCGGCTGCGATTCCCGTTGGAGGTGTTCGACGCCGTCCGTGCCGTGTGGCCGGCCGAGCGTCCGATGATCGTGCGCGTCTCCGCGACCGACTGGGCTCCCGACGGCAACACCGAACACGACGCCGTGGAGATCGCCCGCGCGTTCGTCGCGCACGGCGCCGACGCGATCGACGTCTCCACCGGTCAGGTGACGGCGGACGAACGCCCGGCGTACGGCCGCTCGTACCAAACCCCGTTCGCCGACCGGATCCGCCACGAGGTGCCCGGTGCGGCCGTCATCGCGGTCGGTGCCATCGCCTCCTACGACGACGTCAACTCCATCCTGCTGGCGGGCCGCGCGGACCTGTGCGCGATCGGCCGCACACACCTGTACGACCCGCACTGGACCCTGCACGCGGCCGCCGAGCAGGACTATCGCGGTGTCGACTGGCCGGTGCAGTTCCAGGCCGGCAGCCGGAAACCGCCGAGCGCGCGCACCGACGCCGTGCGACCGCGGCTTTCGTTGCTGCGGGCGGACTCTCCGGATCGGAACGTCCACCTGCGCTGGACCCCGCACCGGTCCAGGGTGGCTCAGAGCGTCAACATCTCCTGAAGGTGGGGGTAGCTGTTCCACACCCCCTCGATGCCACTACCGGACTCCGCGGATCCGAAATAGTGACAAATGACCCGGTCCTCCCGGCTCGGCAGATTTTCCACGGGCCCTGACCGGTACCGCTCGCCCAAGGAAACGACCCGCTGGGCGGGGAGACGACCGGCCATCAGCGAGTAGTACATCTGCGTGACGAAACGCTGGCGGCCGACGATGTCCGGATCGGTGCGATCGATGAGGTCGTCGAGGTAGTCGAGATCCATGAACTCATCCACCTCAACCGCGGCGAAACCGCAGCACATGGCAGGGATGAACGGCGCGTCCGGCACCGCGTCGGGGAGCCAGTGGATCCCGGAAGGGTCGGGATCGAACTCCGGAGAGTAGGCGAAGCAGAGGTTCGAACTCCCGGCGGCGGAAACCCAGTCCAGTATTTCGGCCGGTTTCCGCAGGAAGACCACGTCGGTGTCGAGGGCGAGAACTCGACTTTGTTCTGCCAGCAGGAAGTAGTCGACCAGTTGCGTCGCGCGGATGTTGTGGGAACGCCACCAGCGGACCTTGGGATGTCCGGTCAGCAGCTCGGCGACGCGCTGGTCGGCCTCGGTCCGCGAGATGATCAGCGCGTCGGGCCACTCGTCACGCAGCCGGTCGACTGAGCGTGCTGTCAGTGAACCGTCGTCGTGCAGCACCGGTCGTACTGCGCAGTGCGGGGAAAGCGAGCGAAGCATGACGTTGCATCGGTCCACGTGCTCCTCGGACACGAGCGTGTGTGTCTCCAGCTTCAACGAACACCTCCAGAGCTCAAGCCGGACGCAGCGTGAAGAATCGCTGCTGCCACAGGTCATGCAGTTCGCGCCGGACCTCGTCGCCGACGCCGGCCGAGCCGGCGAGAGAGGTCACGGACCGTTCCCCGTCCGCACCCTCGAGCAGCGTGAAAACATCGGCGGAGATCTCCGTCGTCCAGCCTTTCGGGTGATCGAGCACCAGTTCGTGGCAGATCTCATGGCTGCCGGCGGACGTGTGCCTGATCCGCTTGACGAGCCGGGTGGCGGGGCGCAGCCGAGGGGCCAGCTCGTCGAAGGCGAGGGAGGCACCCTCGCGTCGCCGCACCACGAAGTCGTCGATGACGAGAAAGTCGAGGCCGGTGGTGAGGAAGCAGGTGAGAGCGTCCTGTGTGGTCTGCACGATCGGCTCGACGTTGTTGTTGAACGACGTGTTGAGCAGCACCGGCGTACCGGTCAACTCGCCGAACCTGCGCACGAGGTCGTGGAATCGCTGGTTCGAGTCCGGATCCACGATCTGCAGGCGCGCACTACCGTCGACATGCGTGACGGCCCCCAGCTCATCTCGCCGTTCGTCGCGCACCTTGACCACGAACGACATGAAGTCGTAGTTCGCGCGGGTGTCCGGTAGGTCGAAATAGGTGTCGGCGGCTTCCGGCGTGACGACCGGCGCGAACGGCCGGTAGGCCTCGCGTTTCTTGATCATCGCGTTGATCCGCCGTTTGTTCTCGCCGGGCCGCGCATCGGCGAGAATGCTGCGGTTGCCGAGCGCCCGTGGCCCGTATTCGGACCGGCCCTGGGCCCACCCGAGAGCGGCGCCGTCGGCCAGCAGTCGCGCGGCCGCGTCCACGATGTCGGCCGGTCGTTCGAACTCGACGAGATCACTCCAGGAGGAGAGCTCCTTCTCGATCTCCGCCGTGGTGCCGAGGGAGGGGCCCACGCTCGCACTGCGCATACGCGGTTGCCTGAAAGGGGATTCGCCCAGTTGGAGAGCGGCGGCCAGGGCGGCGCCCTCGGCAGCGCCGGCGTCGTGCGAGACGGGGTGGATGAACACCTCGCGGAACTTTCCCGAGTCGAGGATGCGTCCGTTGAGCGTGCTGTTGTGCGCCACTCCACCCACGAAGCAGAGGTCCCGCAGCCCGGTCCGGTCAGCCCAGTGACCGAGGACGTGCAGGGCGATCTTCTCCAGGGCCTCCTGCAGCGCCGCTGCGAAGTCCATGTGCGCCTGCGTGAACTCCTGCCCCTTGCGGCGGGGACGGAAGCCGGGGACGGCGAAGTCCCGCAGGAAGAAATCGCCGTTGTCCCTCAGTTCGTAGAGGGAGCTGAACTTCTCGCGGTAGGTCTCCGGGGTGCCGTAAGGCGCGAGTCCCATGACCTTGTACTCGTCGCCGAGCCCGTACCCGAGGAGCCGGGTGTTGGCGAGATAGAGCGCGCCGAGCGACTTCCCGAGACCGTAGGTGGCGAGCCTTTCCAGGTGCCCGTCCTTGCCGTGGTAGACGGTGGTCGAGTGCTTCTCGCCGCGCCCGTCCATGACCACCACCAGTGCTTCCCGCATCCCCGAACGGGTGTAGGCGGACATGCCGTGCGCGAGGTGGTGCTGGATGAAGAACAGCCGGTCTGGCGGCATTTCCCGGCCCAGTGCCTCGGACAGCCGGGCCAGGACGAGCTCACGAGAACCGCGCAGCGGAAGGTGGGGACGGCTCACGTAGGTCTCGTCGAGCCATTCGTCCAGCATGCTCTCACCGAAGAAGTGCCCGACGGCGGTGATCTCGGCCGGGGAGACTCCCGCGGTGTCGAGGCACGCGCGAATCGCGTTGGCGGGGAACTTCGTCGTCTGCTTGATCCGGTTGAATCTTTCCTCTTCCACCGCCGCCAGCAGTTCGCCGTCCTTGATCAGACAGGCGGCCGCGTCGTGGAAGGCGCCCTGGGTGAGCACGCCCTCCATGTTCGGGGTCAGGTCCGCGTCCTCGTCCGAGAAATGTCCGCTCAGACCAAGAATGAGCATGGTGCGCGGGTCTCCGTCCTATCGCGTTTTCTCGATCTTGCGTTGCAGCGCGTTCATCCCGGCGATCCATCGGCCGGTGTCCGCGGCTCTGTTCCGGTAGGCATCGGCGATCTCCGGGTGAGGCAGGATCAGGAACCGGTCGTCCGCAAGGGCTTCGACGACGGTGTCGGCGACCTGCTCCGGGCTGATGGCGGTCGGTTCCACCAGGGATCGCACGCCGGGCCCGGCCGCCGCGAGCATGCCGGTCCGCACCCCCTGCGGGCACAGCGCCTGAACGGTGATGCCGCGGTGCCGGTAGGTGATGGACAACCATTCGGCGAAGGCGAGCGCCCCGTGTTTGGTGACGGCGTAGGGGGCGGATCCGAGCATCGTCAGCATCCCCGCCGCGGACGCCGTGGTGAGAAACCGGCCGCGCCCTCGCTCCAGCCAGTCCGGCAGCAGCGCTTCGGCCGCCCGGACGTGCGCCATCACGTTGACGTCCCAGGCCCGAGTCCACGAGGCCTCCGGGCCGCCCTCCGGCGCGACGCCAGCGTTGGCGCAGTACAGGTCGACGCCGCCGAACTCCTCGACGGTCGCCGCGATGGACCGCCGCACGCCGGCCTCGCTCGCCGCGTCCGCGGTGATCGCGACGCCTCCGACCTGCCGGGCCACCTCGGCCGCCGCGGCACCGTCGACGTCGGTCACCACGACAGCCGCGCCGGCGGCGGCGAACCGGCGCGCCATCGCCGCTCCGATGCCGCCACCGCCGCCGGTGACGATCACGCGCGCGCCTTGAAGGTCGAAGCCGGTGTCCGTGGTCATGTGGGTGGGTTGCCCTTCCCTGTCGGTGTCGGGGAGGCCGTGGCTGGGGTTGTGCAGGGCTGCGTGTGGCGGCCGTCGGGCTGGGCGGCCGTGGCGTTCGCGGTCATGTGGGTGGGTCGCCTTTCCCCGTCGGCACCGCGTAGGCCGCGGCCTGAGTCGCGTACAGCTCCGCATAGCGGCCACCGGACTCGAGCAGGTCCGCGTGACTGCCCGACTCGACGATCCCTCCGTCCGCGACGACGATCACGTGGTCGGCCATGCTGACCGTCGAGAACCGGTGCGACACCAGGACGGTGACCGCGCCGGTGCGAGCGGCGGCTTCGCGGGCGTGCCGCGCGAAGTTCTCGAACAGGTCGTGTTCGGCCTGGGGATCGAGCGCCGCGGTGGGTTCGTCGAGAACCAGCAGGAGCGGCGTGGTGCGCATCATTCCGCGCGCGAGAGCGAGTCGCTGCCATTGCCCACCCGACAGGTCGACGCCGCCGAAGATCGTGCCGAGCTGCGTGTCGAGGCCGTCGGGCAGCGTGCCGACCAGTTCCGACGCTCCCGCGGCGTCCACCGCACGGGCGATCGCGTGCGTGTCGCCGAGCGCCGCCAGGTCGCCGACGCCGACGGACTCACGTACGGGCAACTGCAGGCGGGCGAAGTCCTGGAACACACCGCACGACGACGAGGCCCACGACCGTGGACCGAGTTCGCTCAACGGCTTGCCGTCAACGAGGATCCGGCCGGAGGTGGGCTGGTACAGGCCGGCCAGCAGTTTGACGAGCGTCGACTTGCCCGCGCCGTTGATGCCGACCAGGCCCACGACCGAACCGGCTGGCAGGTGCGCGCTGATCGAACGCAGCACCGGTGTGCCGTCGTCGCTGTAACGAAAGCCGACCTCGTCCAGGGTGATGCCGTCGGTGAGGCGCCGGGGCGCGGGCGTCGTGACGTCGTCGAACGTGGACACGTAGTCGCGGAGCCAGTGGTAGTGGCCCACGACGTGGCCGGCCTCCGCGGCCCTGTTGTAGTTGTCGCGCAACGCCCACAGCTGCATGCGCAGTTGCGCGGCCAGGGAGGCGACGAGCACCAGGGCGCCCATCCCGATCCGGCCGGCGATCACCTCGGCGGCGACCAGCGCCAGCCCGCCGCCCAGGCCGAGCAGGTAGCAGAGCCAGCCCGCCGCGTCCAGCAGCGTGCCGCGGAGCAGCGGTTTACGTTGGGCGCTGGTGATCTCGGCCCACAGCCGGTCGGCCCGAGTGGACAGTTCTGGACCTGACCGGCTGATCCAGATTTCCTTGGCGGCGTCCACGTCGAGACACAGGCCGTGGAGGTTCGCTTCGAGCCGGGTCGCCTCCGCGCACTCGTCGTTGACCCGGCGCAGCGCCGACTGGCCACGGCCGGCGAGCACCAGCAACGGCAACGTGGTCAGCCCGAGCACCAGCAGTGCCGGGTGCACGAGCACGAGGAGCCAGACGCTCAGGCCGACCATCAGTGCGGCGGCACCTGTCTCCGCGATCGACCAGCCGTAGGAGGCCAACGCGCCGCTGCCCTTGGCAACGAGGTAGACGCGGTCCAAATAGGACGAACGCTCCAGATGCTTGATCGTGGGGACGCGTGCGACGTAGCCGAAAACCTCGGAGGACAGGTCGACCTCGACCTTCTGCACGAGGTTCACGCGTAGATGCGCCGCGACCCTGGTCGCAATGGTCGAGGCCACATGCGCGAACGCGACGACCACCACCGGAAGGATCAGCCACGTCAGGCTCTGGTCGCCGGCGTGGGCCTGTAGGCCGTCGATCAGCCACCGTTGGCTCTGGGCCACGCCCACGCTGCCGAACGCCACCACGAGGAACACCGCGGCGGTGACCAGCGAACCCGCGCGACTGACCCGCCAGGACAACCCGGCCAGATGCCGGATCACCGCGAAGTGCCGCCACACCCGGCGAATCATGCTTCCGCCCTGGCGAATCGCGCTGCCTGCAAGCGGAACAACGCGGCATAGCCGCCGTCCGCGGCCATCAGCTGTTCGTGGGTACCGGACTCGGCGATCCGGCCGCCGTCGAGCACGACGATCCGGTCCGCGCCGCGGACGTTGGAGAGCCGGTGGGAGATCAGCACGATCGACGCCCCGCGGGCGCCGGCGGCCACCCGCTCGTTGAACTCGTGTTCGGCCTCGACGTCCAGGTGGGCGGTCGGCTCGTCGAGCACCAGCAGCTCACGTCCGTGCGCCGCCGCGAACAACGTGCGCGCGATCGCGAGCTTCTGCCACTGCCCGCCGGACAGGTCGACGCCGTGCTCGCCGCCGCGCCACAGCCTGGTCCCGGTCCCGTCGGGCAGCCTGGAGACGACCTCGCGGGCGCCGGCCGCGTCGATCGCGGCGTCGACACCGGTGACGTCGCCGACGTGCTCCGGCGCGGAGAAGGCGACGTTGTCGGCGACGGTCGTCCCGTACCGGATGAAGTCCTGGAACAGTGCGGAGATCCGGGTCCGCCACCACAGCAGGTCGATTTCGCGCAGATCGACGCCGTCGACGAGGATGCGCCCGGAGTCCGGGTGGTAGAGCCCTGCCAGCAGCTTCATCAGCGTCGTCTTGCCCGCGCCGTTGACGCCGACGACGGCCAGCGTTTCGCCGGGCAGGATCTCCAGCGTGAGGCCGTCGAGCACCGGGCGATCGGTTCCCCGATAGGTGAAGCTGACGTTCTCGAACCGCACGTGCGGCGGCCGCCCGGTCGAGGAACGACGTCCGGCGCTAGTTGCCGGCGGCTCGTGCCGGGAGAGGACCCGGGCGAGAGCACGCACGGTCGTCACGCCGTATTCGATGTCGAACGCCTCCTGGCCCAGGGTGGCCAGGCTCATCACCGCGAAGGCCGCGATCAGGCAGCGCGCCACCGTCGCGGGGCTCTGTCCGGAAGCGCCGAGCACGACCAGCGTCACGGCGGCACTGCCGGCCGCGATGGCGAACGTCAGACCCTGACGCTTCAGCACCGACGAACGGGCGTCCCAGCCCGGTCGTCGTGCCGCGACTTGCGCGCCGCGGAACCGGCCGAGCAGCCAGTCCGCCAGACCGAACAGCCGCACCTCCTTGGCCGGACCGGCCTCGGTGAGCAGGCCCGCGAAGTACTGCGCCTTGCGGTGCTCACCCATCCGGGCATCGTCCAACGCCACCAGCCACATCCACTGCCGGCGCGTCAGCATCCGTGCCAGCAGCGAAAGCACGAGCAAACCGGTCGCCAGCAACGGGAAGTGCACGGCGACGACCGCGGCCGCGGCGAGCGCGCCGACCACCCGGAAGATCAGCGTCAGCTGGCCGACCGCCGCGTTGCCGGGAGTCCGGGTCCGCCAGCCGATGCCGAGATCGCAGGCGCGCTCGACGTCGTCGCGGAACTCCGCGTCGTCGAGATGCCCGATTCCCTTCGGTGCCAACGCGATCCGGCGCACCATCGAGCGCACGGCCCCGTCCACGCGCCGCGCCGCGACCGCGGCCGGCAGCACCTGCACGACCTGAGCCAGGCGGTCGATCAGGACGATCGCCAGGACCACCACCAGCGGCCAGAGCACGTCGGCGAACCGGTGGGCGGCCCCTACCGCGCCGACCAGCCAGCCGATCGAGAGCGCGCTCAACGTGACCGTGGCGACGCCGACCACCTGCGCGCCGACCAGCAGCGCGACCGGCCCACGCCCGGCATACCGGAACAACCGCAGCAATTCGACCCGCTCGGCGGCCGTCTCGCGCAACACGGAAAGGCGAAACGCACCCAGTGCGAATCGCGGATCCGCCGGGCCGCGCGGTGCGCTTGGGTGTTCGTTCGGGACGGCAGTTTCTGCCCGAGTGGCGGTGTCCACCGGCACCCCTTCATGACCCCGCGGACGGGGCGCGTCATTGGCCTGGGGCCACAGCTCCACATCACGATCATCCTCAGTATCACGATGGGCAATCCGCCAGGCAAGCGCTTTCCAGACAGTCGGTGCGCACTGGCCGGATCAGTCGCCACAGGTCACTTTGTTGTCCGTTGCATTCGCGGCCGATGCTCGTCGAAGCGTTTCGCCTGGTCAGTACGGGAATGGGGCGCCGAGCGGACACGTCCAAACGATCCGAATTCGCTTCGCGGCAACCGGAAGAATTCAGGGAATCTGAGCGGCGATGGTCGATCGATGTTGACAGCGTTCAAAGCGTGCGGTTACGGTCGGACATCGTGCGGTTACGTTCAGACACGACGCGTCCTGGACCAAGTGCGCAGTGCAGCGCCGCTTGAACGGTCCGGACCTGCGAAAACTCATGGGGGGAGCCATGTGGACGCTGTCGCGCCGCAGTGCCCGTTCACTGCTGACGTCACGTCACTCGTCGATCCCGGCTTCTACGGCCAGGGCGTGCCACACGCCCTCTGGGCGGAGATGCGGCGCAGTTCACCGGTAACCCGGCAAACACTTCCGGACGGCCGCGAATTCTGGTCGGTCACGTCTTTTAGGGACGCATCGGAAGTTCTGCAGAATGCCGCGGTGTTCTCCTCGCAACGAGGAACATTGCTGGATCAGCTCGGCCGCGACGATCCGGCGGGTGGAATGCAACTAGTGGTCACCGATCCGCCCCGGCACACCACTCTGAGAATGCCCTTGCAGCAGGCGCTCGCGGCAAAACCGGTGACCGGAATGCGCGAGCGATTCCGCGAGGTCGTCATTGACGCGCTCGCGCCGCTGGCCGACGGCCGGGGTTATGACCTGGCCGCACACATGCGACGGCTGGCCATGGGGGTCATGGGCACCCTCATGGACCTGCCGGTCGACGACTGGGCACGCCTCACCGAACTCAGCGTGGCTTCCATCGCGCCCGACGACCCGTTCTTCAGCCGGCCCGGCGCGGCCGAATCCTCGCTCGGGGAGACCCATCGCGAGCTCCTGGTCTTCTTCCACGACGTCGTGCGCCACCGGCGAGCGCACCTCGGTGACGATCTCGTCAGCCTGCTCATCGAGACCGACTGGGACGGTCGTCCGCTGAACCAGCGCGAGGTGGTCTCGAACTGCTACAGCCTGCTGCTCGGCGGGAACGTGACGATCTCCCAGGTGCCGGTGACCACCCTGGCCGACCTCATGGGAACGTCCACACTGGACAGCTGGGCGGCCGACCCTTCCCTGCTGGGCAGCGGGGTCGAGGAGGCCCTGCGCTGGGCCACCCCCAACACGCACTTCCTGCGCTATGCCGTCCAGGACACGGAGTTGCGGGGACAGCGGATCACCGCGGGCGACGCCGTGGTGGTCTGGCTGGCTTCCGCCAACCGGGACGAGGACGCCTTTCCCGACCCGTCCACCTTCGACGTCCGGCGCCGGCCGAACAGGCACCTGGCCTTCGGCCTCGGACCGCACTACTGCGTGGGGAACTCCGTCGTCCGCGACGTCCTGAAGCTGTTCTTCGCGGAGCTGTTCAGCCGGTTCACCGACCTGGTCCAGACAGGGCCAGGGGTGCGGCTGCGCTCCCACACGATCTCGGGATGGGCGTCGCTGCCGATCACCGCCGAACCACGCGTGCCGCACGGGCAGGCCGCCTACTGATGACGCTGACGACAGGAGAACGAAACGTGGGCCGTTCCGCACTGGTCACGGGAGGCAATCGAGGGATCGGCCTGGCGATCGCGCGGCGGCTCGCCGCCGGTGGCGACAGCGTCACCGTCACCTCGCGGTCGGGCGAACCGGTCGAGGGTCTGTCCGTGGTGCCGTGCGACGTGCGGGACCTGGCCTCGGTCGAGTCCGCGTTCGCGTCCGTGGAAAAGGACCAGGGACCGGTCGAGGTGCTGGTCGCCAACGCCGGGATCACGTCGGACCGGATGTTCGCCGCGCTGAAGGACGACGTGTTCACCGACGTGGTGGACACGAACCTCACCGGCGCGTACCGGGTGGCGAAGCGTGCCGTGCGCGGCATGATGCGGGCGCGCCAGGGCCGGATGATCTTCATCTCCTCGGTCGTGGGCCTGTACGGGTGGCCTGGTCAGGCGAACTACGCGGCCTCGAAAGCGGGCCTCGTCGGGCTCGCCAGGTCGCTCGCGCGTGAGCTCGGACCGCTGGGGATCACCGCCAACGTGGTGGCACCTGGACTGGTCGACACCGACATGGCCGCGGTGCTCTCGGAAGAACGCGAGGCCGCGATTCTCGGGACGGTGCCGCTCGGCAGGAAGGCGGACGCGGACGAGGTCGCCGCGGTCGTCGCCTTCCTCGCCGGGCCGGACGCGGCCTACCTCACCGGCGCCGTGATCCCGGTCGACGGCGGCCTCGGAATGGGTCACTGAGCACCGGTCTGTTCCCCTGCACACGAACCAACTGGGAGATGCACATGACGTCGGCGGCTTTCAACGAGGCTGAGTTCCGCACCTGGCTCATCGACCGCATCGCGGCGGTCCTGAAACGAGATCCTTCCGCCATCGACGCGGACACGCCGCTGGTCGACTACGGCGTCGACTCGCTGTACGCGCTGGCCATCGTGGACGACATCGAGAACCACCTCGGTGTCTCCGTCGAGGCCACGATGATGTGGGACTACCCGTCCGTGGCAGCACTGACGTCAGCGCTCGCTGACCAGCTCACCGCCCACTGACCTGGGACGGCCACGCCGTGCTTCAGCCGAAGGGCATCTCATCGATGAATCCACGGGTCGACTCGGTCCGCAACCTCGCTGACGTGGTGCACGAGCACGCGGTGACCACGCCGGCGGGACTGGCCATCGCGCACGTGACCGACGCAACCGCGGACGGCTCGGTCCACGAACTCACCTACCGGGAACTGGATCTGGCGGCCCGCAGGATCGCCGGCGTGCTGGCGCTCGTGTGCCGGCCGGGTGACCGGGCGCTGTTGCTGTACCCCGACGGTGCCGACTTCGCCGCGGCGTTCCTCGGATGTCTCTACGCGGGCGTCGTCGCGGTGCCGTCCCCGTTGCCCGGCAGCTATCGGCACCAGCAACGCCGGGTCGCGGCGATCGCCGCCGATGCCGAGCCCGCCGCGGTGCTGACCGCCGAGGCGACCCGGGCCGAGGTGACGACGTTCATGGACACGGCCGGACTCCGGCGGACCGCGTTCGTCGTCACTTCGGCGAGTGAGGCTCCGCCGGTGGACGAGCCGATCGCCACCGCGCCCGATTCGTTGGCCCTGCTGCAGTACACGTCGGGCTCCACCGGTAGCCCCAAGGGCGTCATGCTGACCCAGGCCAACATCGCCGAGAACGCGGCGATGCTCGTGTCCAACTTCGGGATGAGCGCCACCACCAAGTTCGGCGCCTGGATACCGCACTACCACGACATGGGGTTGATGGGCCTGATCCTTCCGGCGTGGTACGTCGGGAGCTCCGCGACGATCATGAGTCCGACCGCGTTCCTGAGGCGCCCCGTGCGCTGGCTGGAAGTCGTGGACGAACACGACCTCGACTGGTCGGCGGCGCCCAACTTCGCCTACGACCTGTGCGCCCGCATGGTCACCGACGACCAACTCGATGGGCTGGACCTTTCTCGTTGGCGCTACGCGGCGAACGGCTCGGAGCGGGTGCAGGCCGGCACCCTCGACGCGTTCGCCGAGCGGTTCGCCCCTGCCGGTTTCCGCCGGGAGGCGCTCAACCCCTGCTACGGCCTGGCGGAGGCCACGGTCTTCGTCTCCGGAACGGGACACCGCCCGCCGGTGGTCCGCCGGGTCGACGAAGCGGATCTCAGCGCGGGAACCATGACCGCGGCGAACGTCCCCGCTCCCACCCCGGCCACCCGTGACCTGGTCAGCTGCGGGATCGTCCGGGACCTCGACGCCCTGGTCGTCGATCCGGAGGACGGCACCGTGCTGCCGCGGGGCCGGGTCGGCGAGCTGTGGCTGCGCGGGCCGAGCGTCGGTGCCGGCTACTGGCGCAATCCCGAAGAGACGGAACGGGTGTTCAACGGCACCACCGCCGACGGTCGCTCCGGGTACCTGCGCACGGGTGATCTCGCGGTGATCGACCACGATGACGAGCTCTACGTCACCGGCCGCATCAAGGAGTTGATCATCGTCCGCGGGCGCAACATCTACCCGCAGGACATCGAGCACACCATCAGGGAGGAGATCCCCGACTTCCGCGGGCTCTTCGGCGCGGCGTTCGGGGTGAGCAGCCACGCGGGCGACGAGCTGATCGCGGTGGTGCACGAGGTCAGGCCGGGGCTGAAGGAGGAGCAGCTCGCGGAGATCGGCGGTGCCGTCAAGCTGACGGTCGCCCGCGAGATCGGCGTCCTCGCCGCGGCCGTCCAGCTCGTCCGCCGAGGCTCGGTGGAGCGCACCACCAGTGGGAAGGTCCAACGGCTGGCCATCCGCGACGCCTTTCTCCGCGGCCGCAGCAAGGCGCTGTGGTCCGCCGTCGATCCCGAGATCGCGCTGAGCGACGACGGGTCCGGATCATGACCTGGACGCCGGGCGCACGGCTCGGCCAGATCGAGGCGGCGCTCGAACAGGCGGCACGTCCCGGCGGAGCGTTGTGCCCGGACACGTTGCTGGCGCTGGACGACAAGGAGGTCTTTCCCGCTGCCGCCGCGGCGTTCCTCGACGACCTGGAGATCCATCGCCTCTACGTCGACCGCCGCAACGGAGGCGAGCTCGACCACCTCTTCGACCTCACGAGCCTGGTGCGGCTGCTCGCCCGGCGAGACCTCACCCTGGCCGTCGGCCATCCGAAGACGTTTCTCGGGGCCGCCTCGGTCTGGCTCGGTGGCGACAGCGGGCAGCGACGCCGGTTGGCCGAGCGGATCAACGGTCGCGCGATCGTCTCGTGGGGGCTGACCGAACGCGCGCACGGCGCCGACCTGCTCGCCGGCGAGCTCAGGGCGACACCGGCCGATCAGGGCTGGGTGCTCACCGGCGAGAAGTGGTTGATCAACAACGCGACCCGCGGAGATCTGGTCAGCGTGCTCGCGCGGACGCGCCCGGAGGGCGGACCCCGTGGCTTCAGCGTGATCCTGTTCGACAAGGACCGCGCTGATCCGCGAACCTGGACGGCGACGCCGAAGCTGCCGACGCACGGCATCCGCGGCGCGGACATCAGCGGCATCTCGTTCCACGAGACCGCTGTCGACGCCCAGGCCGTGATCGGCCCGCTCGGCTCCGGTGTCGAAACCACGCTGAAGGCACTGCAGTTGACGCGCACGATGTGCTGCGGCCTGTCGTTGGGCGCGCTCGACCACGCGTTGGCGCTCGGCCTGCGGTTCCTGCGGGAGCGGCGGCTGTACGGCAAGACACTCGCGGACCTGCCGCATCTCCAGCAGGAACTCGGCCGAAGCATCGCCGCACTGCACACGGCGGAAGCCATGAGCTTCGCCGCGGCCAGCACCGCCGGCAACGCCCCGGAGGAGCTGTCGCTGATCTCGGCGGTGACCAAGGCACTGGTGCCGGAAGTGTGCCAGGAAGCGATCACCAGGATCGGGGAACTGCTCGGGCTCAGGGGTTTTCTGACCGCGAACGAGCCCTACCGGGCCTTCCAGAAGCTCGACCGTGATCACCGCATCGTCAGCATCTTCGACGGCAGCACGGCGGTGTGCCGAAACCTGACGGTCGAGCATTTCCCGGTCCTGACCAGATCGGGTCGGAAGCCGGCCGGCCGCTCAGGCGTGTTCGGCACGCCGTCGCAGCCGTGGGATCCGAGCAGGCTGCGGCTGCTCGCCCGCTCCTGCTGGCTGATCCCGGCGATGGCGGAAGACTGCGAGGCCATCGCCGCGCAGGCCACCGCGGGGGAGGTGCCGGCGGCCGCCGCGAGCCTCGCGGCGGCGGCTCTGCGAAGCCTGCGACGAGTACTGGGGGAGATGGCCGACGTCGATCGCGGACCGCGGCAGGTGCCTCAGGAAGCATTCGACATCGCACGGGATTTCGAGCTGTGCCTGGCCGCGGCGGCCATCTGTCGGTTGTGGACGGACGGGGCCGCGACGACCAGACACCTGCGGCTGTGGCAGGACGGCCTGTGGCTGACCTCGGCCCTCAAGCTGATCGTCGACCGGCTCCCGTCGCGGGACACACCCGAGCACGACGTCTTCGGCGTGCTCGGCCGGCTCGCGCTGGACGACGGTGGCCACGAGGCCCTGTCGATCTTCCCTCGCGGGGAGGGACGATGACGCCGCCAGCTCGGCAGCACGGGCTCGAACAGCTGCTCGGTGATCCCTTCGACCCTGGGAACCCGTTGGGGTTCAAGAACATCCTGGCCGCCGACGAGGCGGGGTCCATGTTCGCCGCCGGGGAGCAGGCGCTGACCCGGTGGGGCCTGAACCTGGAGTTCGTCCCGCCCGAACTCGGCGGACGGCTGAACCGGCTGGACGACCTGGTCGAGATCATGCGGTCGGTCTACCGCCGAGACCCGTGCCTGGGACTCGGCTACGGCGCGAGCTCCTTCATCGCCGGGGTCAACATCTGGGCGGCCGGCAGTGCCGAACAACGCCGGTGCGCCGCGGACATGCTCGCCGCGGGCAGGCGCATCTCGGTGGCGTACCACGAGTTGGCTCACGGCAACGACATGGCGGAAACCGAATGCCGCGCCGACATCGACGGCGACGAACTTCGCCTCAACGGCCGCAAAGAGGTGGTGACGAACCTCGAACGCAGTGAGGCGTTCGTGCTGTTCGCCCGCACCAGCGCCAAGGCAGGAGCCAGGAGCCACTCGCAGCTCTTCGTCGACAAGGCGCAGCTGCACGCCACGGGATCGAGGTACCTGCCGCGGTTCCACACCGCTGGAATGCGCGGAGTCGAGCTCGGCGGCATCGAGTTCGACGACTGCCGGGTGCCGGCCTCGACGCTGATGGGCGCACCGGGAACGGGTCTGGAAAACGCCCTGCGGTCGTTCCAGGTGACCCGCACGACGCTGGTGGCCATGTTCGGCGGCGTACTCGACACCGGCATCCGCACCGCGCTGCGGCACACGACGCGCCGCCGTCTCTACGGCGGCTCCGCGATCGACCTGCCGCACGTCCGAGCGGTGATCGCGGGAGCCCACGCCGACCTGCTCGCGGCCGACTGCTTCGCCGCGGTGGCGGCACGGGCGCTGCACGTCGTCCCCGCGGAAGCCGCGATCTACGCCCAAGCCGTGAAGTTCTTCGTGCCGAAGATCCTCATCGACGCGATGAACGACCTCACCGGTGTGCTCGGCGCGCACTTCTACCTGCGCGACGGCGAGACGGCGATCTTCCAGAAACTGCTGCGGGACATCCAGCCCGCCGGGTTCGGGCACGCCGCACGTGCCGCCTGCCAGGTCTCGTTGTTCCCGCGGTTACCGCTGCTGGCCCGCCGAAGTTGGTCCCAGCCCAAAGCGTTGCCCGACAACGTCTTCGTGCCGGACGCCGAGTTGCCGCCGTTCGACTTCGCCGCCCTCGGGGTCGGCATGGGCGGACAGGAGAGCCTGGCGACCTCGCTCGCAGTGGGGCTCGCGGAGATCGAGAGCGACGGCGAGGTGAGCGGGCTGGTCGAGAACGCGGAGTACTTCGTCGCCGAGCTCGCTTCGCTCACCGGACGGTGTGCGGATCTCGACATCGCCGGTCTCGGCATTGCCGCCGACCCCGCGGTCTACGACCTCGTCGAGCGTTATGCCCGCGTGCTGGTGGCCAGCGCGTGCTTCGAGACGTGGCGGCGCTCGCGGAGCGCGAACAGCGCGTCGTTCACCGCGGACGCGCGCTGGCCCGCGGCGGTCCTGCATCGGCTGCGCGCCGCGGCCGAGGTCCGGCCACGAAGTCTTCCCCCGCACCTGACCGGCTTCCTCGTGGACGAAGCCATGTCCCGCATGCGTTCGGGACGGGGTTTCGGACTCGCCGAGCCCTCCTATCTCTGATCACCCGACCTGTCCACGAGGAGAACAATGACCTCCGCGCCACTGGCGATGCGCCGCGACGTGACTCAGCCGCTGAACCCGGCGCCTGAGCTGCTGTCCGCCGATGCGGCGGGTGGCATCACGGAGATCGCCATGCCGATGACGACACCGGGTGCCGGTCGGACCTGGCTGGTCACGAACGCCGAAGAGATCCGTCGGGTGCTCGGCGATCCCGAAACCTTCAGCAACGTGCTGCGGCTGCCGTCCGGTGGACCTGGGGGAGACGCGTCACCCACCGGACCCGGATCGCTGCTGGGGCTCGATCCGCCAGAGCACACCCGGCTGCGGGGACTCCTCACCTCCGAGTTCAGCGCGCGCCGCATCGCCGGTCTGCGTCCCGCCATCGAGCAGATCGCGCAGTCGGTGCTGAGCCGTTTCCGCGACGACGACCGTGCCGATCTCGTCGCCCAGTTCGCCCAGCCCGTCCCGGCCATCGTGATCGCCGAACTGCTGGGCGTGCCGAGCACGGACCGCGACGAGTTCTGCCGCCGCAGCGGCATCGCCATCGACACCCGGCTCGCCCCGCTGGCACGGGCGCACAACCGCGCCGAAATGCAGTCCTACATGGGCGATCTGGTGCGCGGCCTGCGCCGGGCGCCGGGCAAAGGCCTTCTCGGTGACCTGGTTCGCCGGCACGGTGCGGAGCTGACCGACGCCGAGCTCGTCGCGATGGGAAACCTGTTGCTCCTGGCAGGCCACGAGACGACCTCCAGCCTCATCGGGCAGAGCATCCTCCTGCTGCTGGAGCGGCCGTCCGACCGTCAGGTCATGCTGCGCGACCAGAAGTCCGCGGCCAGGGGAGTAGAGGATCTCCTGCGGTTCCTCACCGTGTTCCACTTCTCGTTGCCACGCACGGTGCGGCGCGACGTCGTCATCGCGGGGACCGCCGTCAGTTCGGGCGACCGCGTCCTCTGTTCCTTTCCGGTGGCGAATCGTGACCCGCACCGGTACCAACCGGTGGAGTTCGTGCCCTCCCGCGCGCCCGCACCGCATCTCGCGTTCGGCCACGGCATCCACTACTGCCTCGGCGCACCGCTCGCGCGCCTGGAGATGCAGATCGTGCTGCCGGCGCTGTTCGCCGCGTTTCCCGAGATCCGCCTCGACGTCCAGGACGGCGTCACCTTCCGGGACGGCTCCCTGACCTTCGGCCTGGAGACCCTGCCGGTGGCGCTTCGATGAAACTCGGGCTGAACATCGGCTATCTGGGAGCCGGCTACGCGTCCAACGGCCTCGAACTGGCGGTCGAGGCCGACCGCCTCGGGTACGACGTCTGCTGGGTCGCCGAGTCGCACGGGTCCGACGCGGCGACGATGCTGGCATGGGTCGCCGCCCACACCGACCGGATCGGCGTCGGCTCGTCGGTGTTCCAGATTCCCGCCAGGTCACCGGCGATGACGGCGATGACCGCGGTCACCCTGGACACGTTGTCACAAGGACGTTTCCGGCTCGGGCTCGGTGTGTCCGGCCCGCAGGTGTCGGAGGGATGGCACGGCGTCCGCTGGGCGAAACCGCTGGGCCGGCTGCGCGACTACGCCGAGATCACCCGCAAGGCGCTGCGACGTGAGCTGCTCACCCACGATGGTCCACATTGGACGCTGCCGCTGCCGGACGGCCCCGGCAAGCCGCTGATGCTGAGCCTGCGCCCAGTCCAGGAACGCATTCCCCTCTACCTGGCGGCCATCGGACCGGCGAGTCTGGAGCTGGTCGGCGAGATCGCCGACGGCTGGCTGGCGTCGTTCTTCTCCCCGGACTTCGCGCGAGAGTTGCTGCGGCACGTCGAAACGGGAAGGCGACGGGCAGGCACGGACCTCCAGGACTTCGACGTCGTCGCCATGACGCCCATCGCCGTCGGTGACGACGTCAGGGCCTGCGCCGACGCGGTTCGCTGGTACGCGGCGCTGTACCTCGGCGGCATGGGCAGCCAGGAGCACAACTACTACAACCAGCTGGCCTGCCGGATGGGCTTCGCGCAGGAGGCCGCGGAAGTCCAGGAGAGGTACCTGGAAAGGGATTTCTCCGGCGCGGCGGCCGCGGTGCCGTTCGACTTCCTGGACGCGACCTCGTTGCTCGGGCCGAAACGGCGCATCGCCGGCCGGATGCGGGACTTCGCCGCGGCCGGCGTCACGACGCTGGCGGTGTCGCCGTTCGGGAGACGAGGGCTTCAGGACGGACCGGCGGCGCTGAGAGTCGCCGCCGACGCGCTCGGCGTCGTGAACCAGGACCTACCGATCGAGGGGCCTTGATGACCATGGCGGACGCTGACGTTGTTCTCGTGCCGCAGCCTTGCCCGGTTCCTTTCCGGGACTGCTCGCAACGCACTGGAGACATCGGCTGGGCACAACAGGTTCGGTGGAAGGACCACCGGCTGGCCGGGATCAGGGGCCTGAGCGACGACCTGTGCTTCAGCACGACGGTCCCGGCAGGCACGAAGATCGACGACTTCCTGACGGCGATCGTCCGGATGGTGAGCCGGCACGAATCCCTGCGCACGCGGTTCCACGTCGTCGGCAACCGCGTCGTCAGCCAGGAGTCCGTCGGCGGTGGCGAAGTGGACGTCGTCCGCTACCAGGTGCCGCCCGGTCAGGCGCTGACCGACGAACTCCTCCGCGGCCGGACCGCCGAAGAGCCTCTCGACATCCAGAACGGCCTTCCCTTCCGCGCGGGCTTCGCGGCCGCGGACGGAGAAGTGACCCACGTGGCGTTCTGCGTCGCACGCATGATCGCGGACGCCGCCGGCTGCGAGAACGTGGTCACGTCGTTCAGGTCGGAACTCGCGGCGATCACGCGGGACACCTCGGCGGAGCCGGGCCGGCCCTTCCAGCAACTCGACCAGGTCGGCTGGGAGACCTCCGCGGCCGGCCTTCGTGCCGAGCGCCAGGCACTGGACTACTGGCAGGAGCAGATGGCGGTCATCAACGCCCTGCCGCGACCGTCCTTCGCCGTCAGCGGACCCGTGCGCACGATCACGGCGCCCGTCGGATCACTGCTGGATTCCGCCGACGACGTGGCCCGGACGTCCGGGACGAGCTCCTCCGGGGTCCTGCTCACCGCCTTCCTGCTCGCCACCGCACAGCACTTCGACGTCGACGCCTTCGGCTGCTACCTGCACTGCTCGAACCGGAGTGACCTGGCCCGCCAGGAATCGATCACCCGGCTCAAGAACATGACCATGTACACGTACTCGCGCGGCCCGTCGGACTTCCGGTCCGCGGTACGTGAAGTGTTCCGCGGCTCGCTCTCGGCGTATCGCCACGCCCAGTCGCCCGGCGAGTTGTTCCTGCCCCGGTTGGGCGTTGACCCGGAACACGCGCCGTTCGTCCATTTCAACGACGTCCGCTCGGTCGTCGCCAGGGACGGCTGGACCGGACCGGCCCAGCGGACGGAGCCCGGTGCGGCGGCGGATCCGGACGAGCCCGCGATCACCGAGACCCCGGCGGAGCGCACGAACGTCCCCGCCACCCTCAACCTCGGGGTCGGGCCGATCATGGGCGCGTCGGCGAAACCGGTCCTGACCTTCGAGACGAACCTCCTGCGCGCGGACGGCATCGCGCGACTCGTGGAGCGGATGCACCACATCCTTGCCGCGGCACGTCACCAGCGATGAGCGTCGGCGAAAAGAAAAGACTGTTTCTCGCGACGACCCGCGACTAACTTTCGCCGACGTGACTGGCGAAGTGATCATCCTGACCGGACCGCCCGCCTCGGGGAAGACGACGGTGGCCGCGCTGCTCGCCACCGGCGCGGACACCCCGACCGTGAACCTGACGACCGACCAGTTCTACCGCTCGATCCGCACGGGGTTCGTGCTGCCGTTCCTGCCAGCGGCGCAACGGCAGAACGAGGTCGTCATCGACGCGATCGTGGCCACCGTCGCGACCTTCGCGCGCGGCGGCTACGACGTCGTGGTCGACGGCATCCTCGGACCCTGGTTCCTGGCGCCGTTCCGGGCGCTCGTGGAGCAGACGACAGTGTCCTATGTGGTCCTCCGGCCCTCTCTGGACGTCACGCTGGCGCGGGCACGTGAGCGGGTCGGTGACGAACTGAAGAACGTCGAGGCGATCACCGGCCTGCATGAGGCGTTCGGCCGGTTGGGAGATCTGGAGGGGCACGCGCTCGACTCCGGGGATCTCGACGCGGAGCAGACGGCCGCGGAGGTCCGGCGCGTTCTCGCGGCCGGCCGGCATCGGCTCGCGTAGCTCCGTCATCGCGGACATTCCACTTTTTTCGGTGAACCTGTGCCCGGACCTGAATGAGCCTTCGCGAGCGCTTGTTCGCGACTCGTGGCATCATCGCGAAAATCGCGTCGGCTGGGTGGAGGGTTTCGTGCCGGAGTATCTCATTTCGCAACGCGACAGCCGGGAAGAACGGGCCGAGCAGGTCGCCGCGGTACGGTCGGTGTACCGGTACAACATGGAGATGGGTTTCCCGGTCGCCGCAGGTACGACGGAGGAGGACGGTCCGGCGAAGCGCTGGCAGGTCAAATCCCTCGAAGCCCAGGAAAAGCTCCGGATGAACCTGCGCCTGCTCAAGCGCAGGGGCCGGTGGAATTTCGTCAACGAACTGCAGCCGCTGGCACCGTTGCGACTGGCGGCGATGATCCGGTCCGACGACATGGCCGGACTCGTCGACTACTTCATGCCGGTGCCGGGCGGCACGACGGGCGAAATGAGACAAAAGAGCCTGGACGAATTCCGAGAAGTTTTCGCATTGATCCAGCCGCCGTCGATCGTCGAGCGATTCGAGACGGACGAATACTTCGCCGAGTGCTTCGTGGCCGGTCCGGACCCGACCCGGCTGCACCGGATGACCGCCGTCCCCGGCAAGTTCCCGATCACCTCGGCGCACCTCACCGCGGTGCCGGGGTTCGAGAGCGACGACCTGGAGTCCGCCATCGCGGCGGGCCGGGTGTACTGGGTGGACTACGAGGCGATGTCCGAACTGGACAACGGCAAGCACCCGCAGGCGCCGAAGTACATGTACGCGCCGATGGCCGCGTTCTGCGTCCCCCGCGGCGGTGGGGCGCTGCGGCCGTTCGCGATCCAGTGCGGGCAGGACCCGGCGGGCCGCGACATCTACACCCCGGCCGACGGCTACTCGTGGAAACTCGCCAAGAACTGCGTGCTGTCCGCGCACAACACCTACCACGAGGTGTTGACCCACCTGGGTTTCACGCACCTGATGAGCGAGCCCGTGCTGTTGGCCGCCGTGCGCAACCTCGCGGCCAACCACCCGGTCGCCGTGTTGCTGAAGCGCCACTTCGAGGGCACGTTCTCGATCAACAAGCTCGCGGTCGAGCTGCTGATCCAGCCGGGCAAGGCGGTCGAGTACCTGATCGGGTCCGACCTGGCCAGCACCTACCCGTGGCTCGCCAAGCACCGCGCGAACCGGTCGTTCCGCGGCAACTACCTGCCGGCGACGCTCGCGGCGACCGGCACCGCGGGCAGCCGCGAGCTGCCGCACTTCCCGTACCGCGACGACGGTCTGCTGGTGTGGCAAGCGATCTCGGAGTGGGTCGGCACCTTCGTCGGCGCCTACTACCGCACCGACGCCGACGTCGTGAGCGACCACGAACTGCAGGCGTGGGCCGCCGAGGTCGCCTCACCGGACGGTGGTCAGGTCCGTGACTTCGGTGCCACGCCGGGGCAGGTCGCCGATGTGCAGGACCTCGTCGAGATCCTGACCATGGTGATCTGGACGGCCGGGCCGCAGCACGCGGCGGTCAACTTCGCGCAGAAGGACCACATGGCCTTCCTACCGGCCAACCCGCTGGCCGGCTACACCCCCGAACCGACCGGCAGGGGCCACACCGAGACCGACTGGCTCGACAACCTGCCGCCGCTCGACGTGGCCGTGCAGCAGTTCTGCGTCATGAACTTCCTCGGCTCCATCCACCACACGGTCCTCGGCGACTACGAGGACGACTTCAGGAACACCCCCGTGTCCGCAGGACACCAGCGCTTCCAGGCCGATCTCGGCAGCATCGAGGCCGAGATCGTCGCCCGCAACCGGCGCAGGGCGATGCCGTACGAGTACCTGCGTCCGTCGCTGATCCCCAACAGCACCAACATCTAGCGGGAGCCATGAGCACACCGAGCACGCAATGGCAGGAGGTCGTCGCGCCGGACGAGGCGCGGCGGCACCAGGACCAGGCCGACCTGTTCGTCGAGATGCAGCGGCGCAAGTCCGCGAAGTTCGGCACGGGCCGGGCGTTGCACCGCAAGCAACGCCCGGCGCTGCGAGCCACCCTCGAAGTGCCCGCCGACCTGCCGGAGGAGGCCAGGCACGGCATCTTGGCCACCGAGGCGAGCTACGACGTGTGGGTGCGGCTGTCCAACGGCGGGTTCGACCGGGCGCGCGACCGGACACCGGACATCCGCGGGTTCGCGTTCAAGGTGCTCGGCGTGACCGGCGAGTCCGTGTTCGGCGGCCCGGCGGCGAGCCAGGACTTCGTGCTGATCAACCACGAGAAGTTCAGCTCCTCGACCAGCAGGGAGTTCAGCCAGATCACCACGGCCGGTGGCGGTGGCCTGCCGGGCATCCTGCGCGCCCTGCTCCGCTCACCGCGCCTGCTCGGTGACCTCAAGGAGGTGCGCGGCGCCCTGAACAAGCCCTTCACCGGGTTCGCCACCGAGGACTTCTTCAGCGCGGCCCCGATCTCCTGCGGCCCCTACGCCGTCCGGGTCCGGCTGCGGGCCGCCTCGGACCGGGTGAACCCGCACGCCGCGGACGACTGGTCGGCCGACGTCCACGGCCGCCTGGCCGAAGCCCCGCTGGTGCACGAGCTGCAGGTGCAGTTCTTCGTCGACGAGGCGCGCACCCCGATCGAGGACGCCGCGGCGATCTGGGACTCGCCGTACCGGACGGTGGCGCGACTCGTGATCGGCCGGCAGGAACCGGACGAGGAGTTCGCCGCCCAGGTGGAGGCCGCGAAGTTCGACCCGTGGAACGCACTGGCCGAACACCGCCCGCTGGGCGAGGTGATGCGCGCCCGCAAGGTCGCGTACCGCCCGAGCCAGCTGAATCGGGGCGCCAAGTAGCCCTTCCGGGCGAACGCGGCCGTGCGTACGGGCGCAGACCGATACGGTGATCCCGATGGACTGGGGAGCACGTTTCGAGGAAGCGCTGCGGGTGGCGCAGGCCGCGCAGTCCGCCGAGACCCTGTCGGCGGCGGTGACGGCGGGGCGCAGGGCCGTGGCGGAACAGGGAGGGGCGAGGTACCGCTCACCCCTCGCCGGGATCCTGTACGACCGGTTCCGGTGCGGGGGCGCGGTCGCCGACCTGCACGAGGCACGAGAGCTGGAACGGGCCGCGTTCGCCGACGACCCCGACAACGCCCTCCAGGTCGGCGACTACGCCTTGCTGCTGCACATGCTGTACCGGCAGACCGGCGATCCGGGCGACCTGGCCGAGGCCGAGTCGCTGGCCCGCCACGCGATGGCGCTGCGTCCCGACCGTCCCCTACATCACCGGATGCTCTCGCGGGTGCTGCGGGCGGTCTTCGAGCGCACCGGCGAGCGGCACGTGCTCGCGGAGGCGGTGGCGCTGTCCCGTGCGGCCGTCGACCTGCCGGACGACCAGAAGGATCCCGCGCATTACCAGTACTCCTACGCGTTGGCGCTCGCCGACTGGTACGACGCGGTGGGTGACCTGGACGCGCTGGACCACGCGATCACCGAGGCTCGCAAGGCCGTCACGATGTCCCCGGTCGGCGCGGAGAGCACGATCGAACGTCAGGAACACCTGTGCGCGATGCTGGACACCCGCTGGGAGCGGACGGGCTCGGCGCGGGACAAGGCCGTGCTCGTCGAAGCCCACACGCTGGCGGCCACGATCGCGCCGCCGGGCCACGAGGCCAGGGACCGGGCAGAGCGGAACCTGAGGGCGCTCAACGCTTCCCCGCGCGCGACGACCGTGCCGGACCAGGCAGAGCTGCTCGCGGCGGAGGCCGTGCGCCGCATCGCGCGGTACCAGCAGACCGGCGAGCCCGGCCTGCTGGTGGAGGGGATCGCACTCGCCAGGGCCGCCGTGGAGTCCGGCACGCCGATCCGCGAGCGTCGCGCGAGTCACCTGGACACGCTGGCCACGGCGTTGCTCGAACTCGCCAGGGCCAGGGGCGGTGACCTCGCGGAATCTCTTGAGCTGCACGGGCAAGCGATCGATCTGGATCCATGCGCACGGCACCTCGCGAACGCGAGTGTCACATTGCTCGCGGTGTTCGCGGAGAACAGTGAACTCGCCGTCGTGAACAAGGCGATCGAACTCGCCCGTGCGGCCGTCGCCCGGCTGCCGAGCGCCGCCAACCTCGGTCAGCTGGCGGTGTGCCTGAGCAAAAGGTACGACGCGACCGGCGAACTGGCCGTGCTGGAGGAAGCGGTGACCACCGGGCGGTCCGCGACCCGGATCCCGGACGAGGGAGACTTCCTGCACCACGCCGGCAATCTCGCCGCGATGTTGTCCTCCTGGTACGACCGCACCGGTGATCCCGCCGCGTTGCGGGAGAGCGTTGAGGTGCATCGCCGGGTGGTCGACGGTGTGCCCGCGAGCCACCCGGAGCGGGCGCGTCATCTCGGCAACCTGGGCGCGGTGCAGCACACGCTCTTCGATCGCCACGGTGACAGAACCGCGCTGGACGCCGCGATCGCCGCCCACCGCGCCGCTCTCGCTCTCACCCCTGGGAAGCACCTGGACCGGGCCGTTCGCCTGACGAACCTGAGCGAGGTGCTGCAGTCGCGAGGCGAGGTCGACGAGGCCGTCGCGCTGGCGCGGGAGGCGGTCCGATACGACCGGCACTTCGGCCGGACCCGCACGCTGAGCGTGCTCGGCCGCGCGCTTCGGGCCCGGTACGCGCAGACCGGCGATCGTGCCGCGCTGACCGAGGCGTTGGAGGTGCTGCGCACCGCCGCCGGGTTCGCGGCCTCGCCGGTCGACGACCGTCTGGAGGCAGCCATCGACTGGGGCGACCTGGCAGCGGACACCGGACGCGCCGAGGAGGCCGCCGTGGGGTTCGCCACCGCCGTGGGGTTGTTGCCCCGCCTGGCTTCCCGACGGCTCGGCCGCGACGACGCCCAGTACTGGCTGCGCCGCTTCAGCGGCCTCGGCGCCAAGGCCGCCGCGTGCGCGCTCACCGCAGGCAGCCCGGCGGGCGCGGTCGTCGCGCTGGAGGTCGGCCGCGGCGTGCTCGCCGCCCAAGCACTCGACTCCCGCGCCGACCTGGGCGCGCTGCACGAGGACGCGCCGGAGCTCGCCGCGCGGTTCGAGCAGGTGAGCGAGGCGATCGAGAGCGAACGGGACGCGGACCGGATGGCGCTGGCGGCGTCCTTCGAGGACGTGCTGGCCGACATCCGCGCGCTCCCCGGCCACGAGGAGTTCCTGCGACGCCCGACGTTCGCGGAACTGACCGAGGTGGCCGCAGAAGGGCCGATCGTGCTCGTCAACACGAGCGCGCACCGCAGCGACGCCCTGATCGTGACGCCCAGCGGGGTGCGAGCCGTTGCCCTGCCGGAACTGGCAGAGGACGAGCTGCGGCGGCGTGTCACGGCGTTCCAGACCAGTCTCGCCGACGGTGACCGCCTCGTTCGCGACCAGGCGGTGCTGGAGACGCTCGAATGGCTGTGGCACACCGTCGCCCGCCCGGTGCTCGACGAGCTGGCACCTCCGGCGGGCAGCCTGCCCAGGGTGTGGTGGTCGCCGGTCGGCCCGCTGGCACTGCTCCCGCTGCACGCCGCCGGTGTCCACGGTGGACAGTGGGTCGGCGATCACGTCGTCTCCTCCTACACACCCACCATCCGCGCACTGCGGCACGCCCGGCGCGGCTCGGCGGGCACCGCTCCACACCAGCTGGTCGTCACGATGCCGGCCACGCCGAGAGCCCGCGACCTGCCGCACGCCGGACTCGAGGCCGAGGTGGTGGCCAGGATGCGACCCCGCACGGTGCTCCCGGGCTCGGCGGCCACCCGCACGGCGGTGCTGGAGGCCTTGACGAACACGACGTGGGCCCATTTCGCCTGCCACGGCCACGCCGACCCGGCGAACCCGTCCGAGAGCCACCTCCTGCTCGCCGACGAACCGTTGCGCGTACCCGACATCGCGCGCCTGCGGCTGGCCGACGCCGAGTTCGCCTACCTCTCGGCCTGCGACACCGCGAGGACCGAGCCGACGCTCTCGGACGAGGCGATCCACCTCGCCGCCGCGTTCCAGACGGCCGGGTTCCGCCATGTCGTCGGCACCCAGTGGGCCGTCTACGACGCGACGGCGGCGAAGGTGGCGGAGAAGGTCTACCAACAGATTCTGGGCAGGGCCGGGCCGGATGCCGGCCGTTCCGCCGTGGCTCTGCACCGGGTGCAGTCGGCGCTGCGGAACAGGGTTCCGGCCGAGCCATCGCGGTGGGCGAGCTACCTGCACGCCGGAGCGTGAGGCCGCGGCGCTATGCTGCCTGAAAGATCCGCTGGGGGGCGATCACATGACCGGTGCCGACTGGGGCCTGCGCGACTACTACGCGGGCGTCGAGGACCCGAACGTCAGCTACACCATCATTCTCGTTGCGGGCGAAGCACTTCCGCTCGCCGTGGTCAGGCAGACCGGCGCCGTCGAAGAAGCCTTCACGCACAACCTGCGCTGGGAACCCTCGGACCTGCTCAGCCGCGTGCCCGCCGAACCGCGGTGGACCGCCCGACCGGCGAACGTCGGCTACGCCAACGGTTTCCTCGTCGAACTGGTGCAGGTGATCCGCGCGCGGCAGCACCTGTCCGAGTTCACCGACTACAAGTACTTCGCGGTCTTCCGCGCCACGCTCGACGTCCTCGACCTCTCCCTGGCGTACATGCTGGTGCGCCGCCCCGAGTTCTACGGCGACGAGGAATATGCGGGCCACAACATGTGGGAGTCGTGCGACAAGCTGCACGACATCGACCGCGGCGAGGACATGCGCCAGGAGTACGTCGCCATCAGCGCGGCCGAGGCGGGCGAGCTCAAACAGCGCATCGACGCCACGTGGGAGAACGACATCCTGCGCCACTACGTCGCCACCATCAACGGCAACCCGTTCTCCGTGGCCGGTGTGCCGCGCAAGGAGAATTCCTCGGTCGGCCCGATCATGTTCACGGCCGACGGCGAGTTCGTGCCCGGCGACCTGCTGAGCCAGATCGCCGACGAACCCAACGCCGGCGCCGAGGAGGTCACCCTCGACCACGCGATCGCCGTGATGGCCGCCCTCGTCCGCTTCCACCGCGACCAGAAGAAGGCCGAGCTGACCGGCGGCTACGCGATGTTCCAGCACCCCAACGACGTCCTGGACCTCGACTCCGCCTACGGCCTGACGCGCTCGCCGGACCCGGACGCCCCGGTAGTGCTGCCGCTGAGCGACTTCGAGGCGTACCGCCTCTTCCTGCGACTGACCGTGCGATCCGCGCGCCGCCAGGCCCGGCCCGTGGACGGCCACTACTACTTCGCCGTGCTCGACTCCCTGCGCGACGCCGCCGAGCCGGACAAGGCGTTCTCGCTCATCCGTTGCGCGGCCGACACGTCACCGCGGTGGGAGATGTTCCTGCGCGAGGGCGAATGGGTGCCCACCGCGAGCCCGCTGACGCTCGTCACGCTGCCGATCGACGCGGCCCAGGTGCAGCGGATCAAGGCGCGCCTGGTGACCGGGACCCGCTACTTCCAGGTCGTGAACGGTGAACCGGGCTTCATGGTGCTCATCCGGCACACCGCGACCACCGAGGAGACGCGGCAGCACCCGGACGCCCCGTGGCAGCCGTGCGACGTGCTCGGCCGCTGGCGGACCGAACCGACGTGGACGATCACCCAGCCGCCGTGGCTCGCGGCGCGGGAGAACGCCTGACCATTCCACGCGATCCGGCAACGCTTTCCCGGCGGCGTAACGACAGTTGTGAGCCCTCTGATACACATCGAGTGACCACCGATCAACCCGAGGGCACCGTGCCCGGCGTGCGGAACTCCGCCGCCGGTGTGCGGTTCAAGCGGGAGATCACGGTCAACGACGGCATCGCCGGGCTGGAGGGCGGCCCGGCCACCTGTACCGGGTCCGGGAGTTGAGCGGGCAGGCTCGCGCGAGGGCGAGCACGGCGGCCCTCGCGCGGGAGGTCACCCGGTGAGGCGGGGCGGGGCGTTGCCCGCGGTCGCGGCCATCGTGGTGGCCGCCATCGCCGCCGCCTACTTCGCGCCACTGGGCGACTTCGCCGCGGCGAACCCCCTGCCGGGCCAGGCGTGGATGCGGGAGCACACCGGGCTCGCGTTGCTGGCCTTCGCGGCGGTCGGACTGCTGGCCGGTGCGCTGGCGTGGCAACGGCGCGGGCCGGTGGAGCGGCCGCACGACGGGCGGGCGTTCGATCGTGCTGCCGACGGGTATCTCGACGACCTCCGTCAGCAGGTGCACAAGACCTGGATCAAGGGATTCCTGCACAGTTCGCTGGAACAGATCGTGCCCGCGCGCCTCGGGTTCCGGGAGCGGCACGACGCGATCTCCGGGCCGTTGCGCAAGGTCGGTGACGACGAGGGCGAGCTCGACGTCGACGTGGTCGAGCTGTTCGCCTCGCCCGAGACCGAACGCAGGCTGGTGCTGCTCGGCGCGCCCGGCGCGGGCAAGACGACGCAGCTGCTCAGGCTCGCCGAACACCTGTTGTCCGAGCAGGACGGACCCGTGCCGATCGTGGTCACGTTGTCGGCGAACAGTTGGCGGCTCGACCTGCCCGAGCTGCAGCACGTGCTCAGCGCGTTGCGCACCGACCAGGAGGTCGACGACGCGGTCCGGGAGCGGCGGCGGCAGGCCTACCAGGAGCGGGTCGAGGACGTGGAGAAGGTGCTCGACGCCACGATCGACTGGCTGGCGTGGGAGATCAGCGAGTTGTACGCGGTGCCGCAGCGCAAGGTCACGGAGTGGCTGCGGGCCGACCACAGCCCGGTGGTGTTGCTCCTGGACGGGCTCGATGAGATCCGCGATCAGGCTGACCGCAGGCGGTGTGTGCGCGTGTTGTCGTTGCTGCGCACCAGGTTGAACACCGGACTCGTGGTGTGCAGCCGGACGGCGGAGTACTTCGAGACGGGCAGCCTGCTGCGGTTCGGGGTGGCCGCCGAGATCCTGCCGTTGAGCCCGGAGAAGGTCGACGAGTATCTGGAGATGGCCGGCGACGAGCTGGTGTCGCTGCGCACGGCGTGTCAGCGGAATCCAGAGTTGGCCACGTTGTTGAACACGCCGCTCGCACTGACGGTCGCGGTCCTGACCTATCAGGGCAAGGACGTCACTGACGACGTTGTGGCGCAGTTGCTGACGAACCGGCTCGATCACCTGTGGGACGCGTATCTGCAGGAGGCGTTGCCGAGGCAACGCAGTCGCACCGGCGTGCGCGCCGTAAGCCACAGCGACGAGGAGATCGTCGCCTACCTGCGCAAGCTTGCGCGATTGATGGAAGCCGTGGAGCAGGACAGCGTGGCGGTCAACTCGCTGGACCTCACGTGGGTGCGGACGATCGACCCGCTCGCCGGCCGGACGGCGACGCGGCTCTACCTGGTCGCGGCAGTCGTGGCGGGGGCGGCCGTGGCCGCGGTGGCGTGGGTCCAGACCGACTTCGTGGTGGCGTTGATCACCGTGTTCGTGCTGGTGGGGACTGCGTTGGCCAACCTGTTCGGCGCCGACCACGAGATGCCGGGGCGACAGGCGAGGTCACGGATGGACCTCAGCGACGCCGTGGGCAGCCGGTGGGACGTGGACGTCACCGCGGGGTGCTCAGCCATGATCATTCCACCGGTGATGGGCCTGTTCGCCGGCGTCTGCGTCGGGATCGTCGGCGGGCCGGAGGCGTTGCCGCTCAGTCTGCTGCCAGGAGCGCTGGCGGGCCTGACGTCCGCGGTGATCTCGTTGCCGCAGCGGCGGTCCGGCGAACGACACCGTTCAGCGCGACGTGCCGCCCGGACGACGCTGTGGGTCCGCGCGCTGACCGGCGCGGCGAGTCTCGCCGTGAGCCTGTGGCTCCCGTCGTTGCTGATCAGGTTCGTCCCGGACCCCGGGATGCGACCGACCATGTACTTCATCCTGCTGGCCACCGGTGTCGGGATGTGGCTCGCTGGTTTCGCGGTGTCGTTGAGCGGTTGGTGGAGCCACACCAGCGCAGTGCGCGCGATTGTCGAGTCGGACACGCTGCCGCGGGACATCGACGAGTTCTTCGCCCACGCCGAGGATCGCGTGATCATGCGGAAGACCGTGCTCGGTCACGCGTTCCTGCACCGCACGCTGCAGTCCCACCTCGCGTCGCGCTCGGCCTCCGGCCAGACGGCCGTGTTCGGAAAGCCCTTTCCCTCATAGGGTGATCACTTCACCTGAGAGCGGGAGGCACTGTGCGGTTGGTGAGACGGGTGCTGGCAAGTTCGCTTGCCGCGATGGTTCTGGTGGTCTGCGCAGGTGCGGCGAACGCCGAACCACCGAAGGCCATCGCATGGGCGCCATGCCCGGACAACCCGCAGGGCGAGTGCGGCGCGCTGAGCGTGCCGCTGGACTGGGCGAAGCCGTGGGGGCGGCGCATCGATGTCGCGGTGGCGCGGCACAAGGCCACCGATCCGGCGCGGCGGATCGGCGTGCTCATGGTCGACCCCGGAGGTCCGGGCGGCTCGGCGGCGGCGTTCGCCTTGTCCCGCCTGTTCAGCCCGGAGCTCCGGGCGCGGTTCGACATCGTCGGCATCGACTCGAGGGGTACCGGCAACACCCTGCCGATCCGCTGCGCCGACCTGATGACCGACGCGCCGTCGAGCTACCCGGCCGACGAGGCCGGGTTCGACGCTCTGTTGCAGTACAACAAGAACGTGCTCGGCAAGTGCCGTGCGCGCAGCGGGCCGATCTTCGACCACGCGGACAGCGCGACCGTCGCGCAGGACATGGACGCCACCCGGCGGGCGCTGGGCGAGCGGAAGATCAGCTACCTCGGGCTGTCGTACGGCACGGTGTTCGGGCAGGCGTACGCCGAGAAGTTCGGTCACCGGGTCCGCGCGATGGCCCTCGACAGCGTCGTCGACCACAGCGCGGACCTCAGGCGCTTCATGGGGGACCGGGCCGCGGCCGTGGACGACTCGTTCGCCGAGTTCGCCCGCTGGTGCGACCGCACGGTTTCCTGCGCCCTGCACGGCCAGAACGTCTACACGGCCTGGGAAGCGGCCCTCGTCCGCGCCGACGGTGAACCGTTCGGCCGGCAGCGGCTGATCGACTCCCTGTACTTCGCGCTGGGCGCCCCGGACTGGGCCTGGGGCGCGGACCTGATCGCCGGCACGGAGACGCAACGCCGAGCCTCCCTCGTCTTCGAGCCGAACTACGAGTCGGTCCGGCTGGCGACGGTCTGCCAGGACTTCTCCCTGCGCATCAGGAACTTCGAGCAGTACTCCCGGCTGCGGGCCGAGGAACTGCGCCGGTCACCGATCATGCGCGGCAGCCTCATCGGCCACGACGAGGCCACCACGTGCGCCGGCGTCCCAGGACCGCCCAGCAACCCACCGCACCGGCTGGACATCGGCCACGCGCCGAAGATCCTCGTCCTCAGCGCGCGGCACGACCCGAACACCCCGTACGCCTGGGCGGCCAACATCCACCGGCAGGCGCCGCGCAACACCGCGCTGCTGACCTACGAGGGCTGGGGCCACGTGGCCTATCCCCGCAGCGACTGCACGCGCGGTGGCGTCGACGCCTACCTGCTGGACCTGACGATCCCGGCGGTCAGCTGCCCAGCGGTCGAGCCGCAGCGATGAACGCGCGGTACCAGTGGTAGCTCGCTCGCGGTGAGCGGGCCTGGGTCGCGTAGTCGACGTGGATCAGGCCGAACCGGTGCTTGTAGCCGTGCGCCCACTCGAAGTTGTCGAGCAGCGACCAGCAGAAGTAGCCGCGCAGGTCCACTCCGGCCCGCGCGGCCGCTTCGGCAGCCTCGATGTGGTCCCGGAGGTAGTTGATGCGGTCGAGGTCCGCGAACCCGTCCACGTCGGGATAGACGCAGCCGTTCTCCGTGACGTAGACGGGCGGCAGATCAGGGTGCCGGGCCTTGAGGTCCGTCAGCGCGGTGGTGAGCCCGGCGGGTTCCACCGGCCAGCCCATGCCGGTCCGGGGGACGTCCGGGAGCTGCGTCGTGTCGACGCCGATGTCGTGGGCGGTGCGCTTGGCCGGGTCCGGTTCCCGGTGTGGCGCGTCGGCGACGTGCAGCCGGTAGTAGTAGTTGAGGCCGACGTAGTCCAGTGGTTCGCCGATGATCGACAGATCCCCGTCGTGCCGGAACGAGAAGTCGGTGATGGCACCGAACATCGAGGTCAGCTCGTCCGGGTACGCGCCACCGAACAACGGGTCGGTGAACTGCCGGCGCAACAGGCAGTCCTGACGGCTCGCCGCGGCGACGTCGGCGGGGGAGTCCGTCACCGGCACGGCGGGGGACTGGTTGAGCACGATGCCGAACTCCTGACCCGGCAACCCGTTGGCGCGCATGGCCTGCACCGCCAGGCCGTGGCCCAGCAGCAGGTGGTGCACCGCCGCCAGCGCACCGTGGCCTTCACGGGCGCCCGGTGCGTGGCGGCCTTCGCCGTAGCCGACGATCGAGGAGCAGTACGGCTCGTTCAACGTGGTCCACTTGGAGACGACGTCACCGAGCGCCTCGTGCACGGTCGCCGCGTAGTCGGCGAACCAGCCGGAGGTCTCGCGGACGCGCCACCCGCCCCGGTTCTCCAGGGCCTGCGGCAGATCCCAGTGGTAGAGCGTGACGAAGGGCTCGATCCCGTTGTCGAGCAGCGACTCGATCAGCCGCCGGTAGAAGTCGAGGCCGCGCTGCTCGACCCGCCCGTGCCCGTCCGGCAGGATCCTCGACCACGAGACCGAGAACCGGTACGCGTCCACGCCCAGGTCGGCGAGCAGCCGCACGTCCTCGGCCCAGCGGTGGTAGTGGTCCGCCGCCACGTCACCGGTGTCGCCGGACGCGACGGCACCGGGCACGGTGGCGAAGGTGTCCCAGATGGACGGACCGCGGCCGTCGAGTCGCGCCGCCCCTTCGATCTGATAGGCCGAGGTCGCCACACCCCAGCGGAAGCCGGCCGGAAAACTCACAACGATCTCCTCGGGGAGGTCAGCCCTTGACGGCACCGGACATGATGCCGCCGACGATCTGGCGGCCGAACAACAGGAACACGGCCAGCACGGGAACCGTGCCGATCGTCGCGGCGGTGAGCACGAGCGTGTAGTCGGTGGTGTAACCACTGGCCAAAGTGGACAGAGCGGTCTGCACGGTCGGGTTCTCCGGCACCAGCACCACGAGCGGCCAGAAGAAGTCGTTCCACGCCTGCATGAACGTGAACAACCCGAGCACCGCCGCGGCCGGCCGGGCCGCCGGCAGCGCGACGTGCCAGAACAGTCGCAACGAGTGGCAGCCGTCCATCCGTCCAGCCTCGAGCAGCTCGTCCGGGATGGCCCGCTCGAAGTACTGCCGCATGAAGAACACGCCGAACGCGGTCACCAGCCCCGGCACGATCACCGCGTGGATCTGTCCGGCCCAGCCGAACTCGCTCATCATCATGTACAGCGGGATGATGCCGAGCTCGGTCGGGATCGCCTGCGTGCCGATGATGAGCAGCAGCAGGACGTTGCGGCCGCGGAACTTCATCTTGGCGAACGCGAACCCGGCCAGCGTCGAGAACAACACCACGGACACGGTGACCGTGCCCGACACGATGATCGAGTTCAGCAACGCCAGCGCGAAGTCGGTGGTGTCGAAGACGCGGGCGATGTTCTCGAACAGGTGGCCGCCCGGCACGAGGACCGGCGGCACGCTGTCGATCGCGTCCGGCGTCTGCGAGGACACCACGAACGACCAGTACACGGGGAAGGCCGACCCGGCGAGCACCGCGATCAACGCGGCGTACGTCCACGGTCCGGCCACGCGCCTGGCCAGCCTGCGCGCCCTTCCCGTGGGACCGGTGGGGCGCACCGGTGCGGGACGTTCCAGCACAGCGGTCATGGGTTCACTCCGTCTGGATCCGTTTGGTCACCAGGTAGCCGAGACCGGCGACGATGATCGTGGCGATCGCCAGCACGACCGCGATCGCCGAGCTGTAGCCGAAGTCGTACTTGGTGAAGCCCTGCTCGTACAGGTACAGCGCCGCGGTCTGGAACTGCCGGTCCGAACCGCCGGTCGCGGCCGCCGCACCGGGGTTGAACAGCAACGGCTCGGCGAGCAGGCGCATGTTCCCGGTGGTCGCGATGATCGTGGTGAAGATGATCTGCGGCCGCAGCAGCGGCACCGTGATCCGCCAGAACTGCTGCCACCCGCTCGCACCGTCCAAAGTGGCGGCCTCGTACAGACTCGGCGAGATGGCCTGCATGGACGCCAGGAAGATCAGCGCGTGGTACCCGGTCCAGCGCCACACCACCATGACGGCGATCGCGACGTGCGAGGTGGCCGTGCCCGCCTGCCAGTCGATCTGGCCGGCAGCGAAGAGGTCCAGCACCCAGTTGACCAGGCCGAAGTCCCGGCCGAACAGCTGGGCGAAGATGATCGTCACCGCCGCCACCGAGGTGATGTTCGGCAGGATCACGCCCATCCGGAACAGCGTGCGGGTCCGGACCTTGCGGTTGAGCAGGGCCGCGATCCCCAGCGCGAACAGGATCTGCGGGACGGTGGTGAGCAGCCACAGGCTCATCGTGTTGCCCATGGCGTTCCAGAAGTACGGGTCCGCCAGCAGGTGCGCGTAGTTCGCGAACCAGACCAGGTGCGCGGCGTTCTCGTCGAGCAGGTTGCGTTCCTGCAGCGAGACCCAGATGGTGAAGAGCAGGGGGAACAGCCCGAAGACACCGAAGATCAGGAAGTACGGCGCCACGTACCCGTACGGCGCGAACTTCGTGTCCCAGCGGTGCCTCCTGGCCGCCCTGTCCACCACTTGCCGGTCGATCAAAGCCATGTCAGCGCGTCACTTCTGCACGTCGCCGACGAACTGGCGCCACGAGTCCTCGCCGTTCTGCTTGCCCTGCTCGACGCGCTGCATCGCGTTGCCGATCGCGGTCTGGATGTCGCCGGCCTTCGGCCCCTGGTACTGCGGGTTCAGCTTCTTCGCCGCGTCGGTGAACAGCTTGCCGATCGGGGCGTCGTTGAAGTACGGGTTCTTGTAGTCGACGATCGACGGGTCGTCGTAGAGCTTCGGGATCGACGGCAGCAACCCGGCGCTCTTGAACACCTTGGCCTGCTGCTCGGGCGCGGTCAGCCACGCCGCCAGCTCCACGGCCTTGTCGACGTTCTTGCCCGCCTTGGGCACCGTGAGGTACGAACCGCCCCAGTTGCCGCCACCGCCGGGCACCGAGGTGACGTCCCACTTGCCGGCGGCCTCCGAGCCGGCCTGATCCTTGATCTTGGCCATCTGCCAGGCCGGGCAGGTCACGGTCGCGAACTGGCCCTGCTTGAACCCGGTGTTCCAGACCGGCGTGGAGTACAGCAGCTTCGACGACAGACCCGCCTGCACGCCGTCGACCACGAGGTCCCAGCCGGCCTTGATCTCCTTGTTCTCGCCCACGACGATCTTGTCGGACTTGTCGTAGTAACCGACGGAGGCCTGGCCGACGATCGCGTTGAGCACGGTCGGCCCGCCGTCGAACCACTTCACGCCCTCGGGTGCCTTCTCCTGGAACCTCTTGCCCGCGGCCATGAAGTCCTGCCAGGTCGGCCAGAGCGCCGCCACCTGCTCGCGGTCGGCGGGCAGCCCGGCGTTCTGCAGCAGGTCACGCCGGTAGCAGATGGCCAGGCCGCCGACGTCGGTGCCGTACCCGATCTGCTTGCCGTCCTTGCTGAGCGAGCCCTCCCACTTCCACGGCAGCCAGCGGTCCTTCAGTTCGCCGCCGCCCTTGGTGTTGAGGTCGACGAACTTGTCCGGCGTCGCCTTGAACTGGTTGATGTAACCGGTGTCCACGGCCTCGATGTCGGCGGCGCCGCTGTTGGTCGCGAGGTGGGCGGCGAGGTTCTTGTGGTGGTCGGAGTAGGACGCGGTGCGGTCCGTGATCTCGACGTCCGGGTGCGTGCTCGCGTACTCCTTGAGCAGCTCGGCGTACCCGAAGTTGCCGAACAACCCGATGGTCAGCTTGGTCTTCCCGCCGCCGGCGGTGTCGCTGCCGCAACCGCTGAGCACCACGGCTGTCGCCAGCGCGGCGCAGCCGAGGGCGAGTGCTTTGGGGCGCATTTCCAGGCCTCCGTCGATCTGTGTGCGTCGTTTTTGGGCGCGCTGAAGCAGAAAAGTGTTGGTGGAACAGGTGAACCGGCGTGGTCCGAACCACCGGCCGAAGATGTGTGGCGCCTATGACAGCGGGGTTACGCGGTGGACGTCAAGTAACAAAACGATAAACAGATCAACTCGCGCACCGGTTTGACTAGGCAAAGCGCTGCTCATAGGGTCTATGTAACCGCTTACGGTGGAAACGGAGGGCCGGATGGCGACCGGGCGTGAGATCGCCCAGCTCTGCGGCGTGTCCGTGGCGACGGTGTCGCGCGTCTTCAACCAGCCGGAAACGGTCAACGAGGAAACGCGCGAACGTGTGCTGCGGGTGGCGAAAGAGCTCGGCTACCAACCCAACGAGTCAGCGCGTGCGCTGTCGACGAAGCAGTCCACGATGATCGGACTGGTCTGGGACACCGACCACCGCCGGCCCGACTGGCGGCACCCGTACCTGCAGGACCTGCTGATCGGGCTGAAGTCCGCGCTCAGCGCGCACGGCTACCACCTGCTGATGCTCGCCACCAGCGGCGACGCCCGCGAAGTCGGCGCGTCGCTCGCCGATCCCGTCGGCTACGTGAACATGACCCGCCGCCACCACCTCGGCGGCCTGGTCCTGATCGACAGCGGCTCCGACGCCGAGGCGTTCGAAGCCTTCGCGCAGTCCGGAGTTCCGTGCGTCGCGCTGGACGTCGCCGTCGACGGCCCCAGAGCCACCTACGTGACCTCGGACAACGTGGGCGGCGCGCGGTCGGCCGTCCGGCATCTCACCGGTCTTGGCCACTCGCGGATCGCCATGATCACGGGACCTGTCGGCAACCAGCCCTCGGACGCCCGTGTTGCGGGCTACCGCAAGGGGTTGCAGGAGGCGGGCTTGCGGTTCCGGGACGAGCACGTGGTCTCCGGCGACTTCTACCGGGCGAGCGGAACCGCTGCCATGCAACGACTTCTCGCGCTGGACGAGCCACCGACCGCGGTGTTCGCGGCCAGCGACGAGATGGCGGTGGGCGCGCTGCTCGCCGCCCGTGCCGCGGGCCTGCGCGTGCCGGACGACCTGGCGCTCGTCGGGTTCGACGACATCGAGATCGCCGCTGTGATCGACCCGGCGCTGACCACCGTGGCACAGGACAAGCCGGGCTTCGGGGTGGCGGCGGCGAAGGCGATCATGGCCATGATCACCGGCGGCGGCCGCGAGGAACCCGTCGTGCTGCCGACCCGGCTGGTCGTCCGGAACTCCTGCGGGTCCTGAGTCGGGCTCGCCGCGCGGGCGGGCCCGACTCGCCTCACCCTCGTGCGTTGACGTGCAGCGCGAGCGCGGTCCCCGCACCCAGGGTCGCGGTGAACTTGCCGGAGGAGTCCACGGTCACGCGGGCGCAGCCGTTCTCCTGGACGTTGCAGTAGGTCCCGGCGGGCAGCGCGGTCTGGAACGTGTTGGTGACCGCGAAGGTCTCCCGGTTGATCGCCACGAAACCCTTGGTGCCGCGGCCGAACGCGATGGCGTCCTGGCCGTTGTTGTCCCACCAGTTGTTCACGTCGGTGCCGGCGACGGTGTTGCGGAAGGCGACCATGTTCGCGATCTGCGTCCACAGGTGCTGGCACTTCCAGCCGCTGAAGCAGACGGAGTTGCCGGGCGGGCCCGCGTCCTTGTCGCTGAACTCGTAGCCCGAGTACACCTGGGGCGCGCCGTACGGCCAGGCCAGCATGAACACGTTGGCCAGCGTGTAGGTGGAGTTGTCCTTGTAGGACAGTGTGGAGCCGTTGCGTTCGGTGTCCCAGTTGTCGACGAACGGCCGTGCTTGGCCGCTGGGCAGGAAGCCCCACGACTGACCGAACGTGCGCAGGTACGCGAGGTTCTCGTTGTTGAAGATCCGCTTGAGGTCGTAGGCGTAGCGGAACTCGTCCACGTCGCCGGAACCGGTGTACTCGCCGGGTTGCACCGCCTCGCCCGCGCCGTAGATGACCTCGTGCACCCAGAAGACGTTCGGGTTGGTCAGCTTGGCCTTGATGGCGGACATGTCGGCGGCGGCGATGTGCTTGGCGGCGTCGATCCGGAACCCGTCCACGCCCATGGCGAGGAGCCGGTTGAGGTACCCGGCGATGGCGCCGCGCACGTAGTCGCTGCCGGTGTCCAGATCGGACAGGTTGACGAGCTCGCAGTTCTGGACGTTGCCGCGGTCCTGGTAGTTGTTGATCGCCGAACGGCAGGTGTGGAAGTCCCAGTCGCTGTACAGGCCGGGGTAGTTGTACTTCGAGTAGCCGGATCCGCCGGTGCCGGTGCCGGATCCCGCGCTCATGTGGTTGATCACCGCGTCCGCGATCACCTTGACGCCCGCGTCGTGACAGGTGGTGATCATGTTCCGGAACGCGGTCTCGTCGCCGAGGCGGCCCGCGATCCGGTAACTGACGGGCTGGTAGGAGGTCCACCACTGGGGACCCTGGACGTGTTCGGTGGCGGGGGAGACCTCCACGTACCCGTAGCCCTTGGGGCCCAGGACGCCTGTGCACTCCGAGGCCACGCGGGAGAACGGCCATTGGAACAGGGTGACGGTGACGTCCTTGCTGCCGGGCGGGGCCGCAAAACCTTGCACGGGTGTGCACAGGGCGACGGCCAGCACGGCTGTGAGCAGGACGCGAAGAGCCGAGGAAACCACGTTGTCTCCAAGCTGCAGGGGGGTTCTCTTCCAGGTCTAACAGGCCTGGGACGGACCGGGAAGTGTTGCAAGAAGTTTCGTGCGCAATTGGGCCGCAGGGCCGTACGGACCAGTCCGCTGTGGTGCGATCAGCTGTCGCCGAAAGTGCACTATGGCTCTGACCGACGTCGTGCGGCGACGCGAGGTGTAGGCCGCACACGTGGTGCAGCCCTGTTATCGGCTCTTAACCTCGGCGCCGTCCTGCCTGCAACGACGGAGGCGAGCACATGCGATTGAGGAAAGTGTTCCTGGCACTCGCCGTGGCCACCGGCCTGGCGGCGGCGTCCCTCTCGATCTCCACGGCCGCGGTCCCACCGCCCCAAGCGGGCACCCTCGGCGGTTACACCATCACCGGCACCTACGTCAGCGGGTTGTCGTCCGGCGGCTTCCTGGCCAACCAGCTGCACGTCGCGTACTCCGGGGTGTTCCAAGGCGCGGGCATCTTCTCCGCCGGCGCGTACGACTGCGCGCAGAACAACGTGAACACCGCCCTGTACGCGTGCATGGACACCTTCCAGCCGCGCAAGACACCGGCCGAGCTGGAGCAGTTGACCCGCACCCGTGCGGCGGCGGGCACCGTCGACCCGGCCCAGAACCTGTCCGGCGACCCGGTGTGGCTGTTCCACGGCACCGCCGACCAGACGGTCGCCCCCGCGGTGAACGACGACCTGGCCACCTACTACCGCGACTTCGGCGCGCGGGTCGCCTACAACAACACCTCCGCGGCCGGTCACGCGTGGGTCAGCCCGATCGGCCCGAACAGCTGCGGGTCCACGTCGTCGCCGTACGTCAACAACTGCGGCGCCGCCGATCCGGTGAAGGAGATGCTGGCGCACCTGTTCGGTCAGGTGAACCCGGCCGCGTCGGCGTTGTCCGGCAAGCTCGTCCGGTTCGACCAGAGCCGGTACGCACCCGGCGGCAACGCGGCGTCGATCAGCATGGGCGCGGAGGGGTTCGCGTACGTGCCGAAGGCGTGCGAGTCCGGACCCTGCAAGCTGATGGTGACGCTGCACGGCTGCTACCAGTACTACGGTCTGGTCGGCAACGCGTTGATGGACAAGGGATACCTCAACGAGTACGCCGACACGAACAACATGATCGTGCTCTACCCGCAGGCCACCACGATGACCGGCAACCCGCGCGGTTGCTGGGACTGGTGGGGCTACCAGTCCGCCCAGTACGCGTTGAAGACCGGCCCGCAGATGGCCGCCGTGGTGAACATGGTCAAGGCGATGAGCGGCGACACCCCACCGCCGACGACCACCACGACCACACCGGTCCCGCAGTGCGTCACCGCGAGCAACTACGCCCACACCACCGCCGGCCGCGCCTACGCCACGCTCGGGCAGACCTACGCGCTCGGCTCGAACCAGCCGCTCGGCCTGTGGAACACCTTCACCACCAGCACCATCCGCCAGATCTCGCCGAACTACTGGGAGAGGTGCTGATCGGCCCACCTCGCCACATCGGCGAAGGTCGCGTTCCCACCGCACACCACGATCCCGAGCCGGGCCCCCGGCCCGACCCGATCGAGCACCGAGCCCGCCGCCGCGACGAGACACCCGGCGGCGGGCTCGGCCCACACCTTCTGCGTCTCGGCCAGCGTGATCGAGCCCCGCACGGCCTCGGCGTCCGACACCACCAGCACGTCCTCGACCAGAGCGACGGTGTGGTCGTAGGTCAGCTGCGACACGTGGGGAGCCGAGAGCGTCGAGACGATCGACGTCGGCGTGAAGTCCACCGGCCCGCCCGCGGCCAGCGCGCGGTGCATCGCGTCGGCGCCCTCGACCTCCACACCCCACACGCGGATGCCGGGTACGAGCGCGTGGAACGCCGTCGCGACACCGGAGATGAGCCCTCCACCGCCGATGCTCACGAGCACGTCGGTCAGGTCAGGGGCGTCGGTCGCGAACTCCAGGCCCACCGTGCCCTGGCCCGCGGCCACGACCGGGTCGTCATAGGGGTGCACGAGCGTCTTGCCTGCCGCCACCAATTCGTTCAACAGCGCGAACGCGGACGGCAGATCGTCGGTGAGCCGCACGTCCGCCCCTGAGGCGCGGGCGAGTTCCACCGAGCGCGCGGGTGCCGTGGAGGGCATCACGACGGTCGCGGCCACGTCCAGCGAACGAGCGACGTCCGCCAGCGCGATGCCGTGGTTGCCGCCGCTGACCCCGACCACGCCCGCCGCCCGCGCCGCGCCGGACAGCGAGAGGATCTTCGCGAACGCGCCGCGCGTCTTGAACGAACCGGTGCGCTGCAACAACTCCAGCTTCACCGTCGTCGGGACGCCGAACAGCGCGGACAGCCCGGGGGAGCGGAGCGTCGGCGTGCGCAGCACCCGTCCGTCGAGCACCTCGGCGGCGGCCCGCACGTCGTCGATGGTCAGCAGCTCAGCCATGGCCTCACCTTAGTCAATCGCCGAAACTTTCATTTCCCGGAGGCGTGAATTCGATTTTGGAGCACTCTTGGAGATTTCTTGGAGAGCGCGGGCAGACTCACTCGTGTCGGTATCCAGGCCAGAGGAGGTGCTCTCATGGAGAAGACCAAGTCGACGAAAATGAAGAAGATCACGGTGCGCAAGGTGGGGCCGGTCCGCCTCACGGCGGCCGCCTGCTCGCAGTACAACACCAAGCCGGTCTAAGGCGCGGCGCGGATGCGCTGGGCCTCGGCGCCCAGCGCATCTCACCAGGGGGAGGAGCGAGGTGACCGAGTTCGATCCGGACCGGCCGGTGCCACTGCACCCGCTGGTGTTCCTGGAGGACGGCGACGAGGTGACGATCGGCAGGGCCGACGTCGACTCCTACGGCATCTTCCCAGTTGAGGGCGCCGAACTCGTGCGCAGACTGGTCGCGGGCGACACGCCGCGCCAGGCCGCCGGCTGGTTCGAGCAGGCCTACGGCGAAGACGTCGACATCGAGGACGTCGTCGCGGGACTGGGCGAGCTCGACCTCATCCGCAGGTCCGGCGAACTGGCCACGGAGAGCGCGCCGGTGCGCTTCTCACGGCTCGGTGCCGCGCTGTTCTCCCCGGTGGCCTGGGTGGTCTACGCGGGTCTGGCCGGGTGGGCGTTGTTCGTCATGGTGTTCAACGCGGACCTCAGGCCGAGTTATCACAACATATTCTTCTCCGACTATTACATGGTGATCCAGGCCGGCCTGTTCGTCGCCGCAATTCCACTGCTGCTCATGCACGAGTCATTTCACGCATTGGCCGGACGCAGACTCGGCGTCAAATCGCGACTGAGAATCGGGCGGCGGCTCTACTTCATCGTGCTGGAGACCTCGCTGGACGGGCTCGTGGCGGTGCCGCGGCGCAAGCGGTACCTGCCGATCGTGGCCGGGCTGCTGGCCGACCTCATCGGGATCGCCGTGTGCACCATCGCCGCCGACCTGACGCGGCACCCGGACGGTTCGCTGTCGGGTGTGGGTCGTTTCCTGCTGGCAGTGGCGTTCGCCGCCCTGCTGCGGGTCATCTGGCAGTTCTTCTTCTACCTGCGCACGGACATCTACGTCCTCGTGACCACGGTGCTCGGCTGCGTCGACCTGCACGGCGCGGCCCGCCAGATCGTCCGCAACCGGTTCCGGCGGCTGTTCGGGCGCGATGAGACCGACGAGTCGCTGCTGCACCCGGTCGACCGCCAGGTGGCGCGCTGGTACTCGTGGCTCGTCGTGGCCGGGTACACGGCCAGCCTCACGACGTTCGTGCTCGCCGGCGCCCCGGTGGCCTACCGGTTCGCCACCGGCGTGATCGGCCGGATCACCGGTGACGGGGTGCCGGCGCCCCTGTTGCTCGACTCGGTGGTGTTCGGCGGCGTGGCGATAGCGCAGTGCGCGGTGCTCGGCTGGCTCATGGTCCGCGAGCGCGTGCAGACCCGCCGGGACCGCGGTTTGCAGCACGTCATCCACTGACTCGGTTCACCGAAAGGACGCACCATGGACAGCCGCTACTGGATCCGCGCGGATCGGCGAGGCGACCGGACGCACGCGCTCGCCGCACTGGACCTGCCACCGGTCTGGGCGGCTGTCGACGCGCATCGGCGGCTGCGCGGGCCGTACACCGCGGCGGGGTCGTTGGTGCGGATGATCGCCGACGACCTGCTGGAGCGGTGTCCGGAACTGGGGGAGCGGCACAACATCGAGCTCCTCACCAGCACGCCGGAACTGGCCGGGAGGGTGCCCAGCGCGTGGCACACGCTGGAGTGGGAGGTGAAGGACAGCGAACGCACCCGCTACTACTCGCGGCTGCACACCCGCAACATCGCGAACGGCCTGGCCGAGCTGTTGCGCGACTATCTGGCCGCACTCGGCGGTGGGCCGCGCACGCTGGTGTTCGAGAACGCGCACGAGGCCGACCCGTCGGACCAGGAGTTCATCGCGGTCCTGCTGCGCCGCGGCGACCTGCCCGGCCTCACCGTGGTCGTCGGCACGAGCCGGGAACCGCTGGTGGACCCGCGCGGCGAGATCGACGTGTCGCTCGCGGAGACGGTCGCCGCACACGCACAGGTCGTGGAAGCCTGCGGCGGAGACCACCCGTTGCCCGACCACCCGGCCCAGGCCTATGTGGACAGTGACGGCACCGACGACGACCCGCTGGTGCTCGCCGCCTACCTCGCGCTGTCGGACGAGGCCAGAGCCGCGCTGCACGACGCCCGCGCCGAGGAGCTCGCACGGTCCACGGAGTTCTCGTTGCACCTCGGTGCGATCCCATATCACCTGGAGCACGGCAGCGACCCCGCCGGAGCCGGTGCCGCGGCCCTGCGCGCCGCACTGGACCACTGCCACAAGACCGGGCTCTACCAGGCCGCCGCGGACGCCGGCCTGCGCGGCCGGGCGGTCGCGGACCGGGAGACCGAGACCTGGTGGCACCTGACCATGCAGACCGGGATCGTGCTGGCGGCGGTCGGCCGGGCGGACGAGGCGGAAGCGCTGTACGTCGAGGGTCGTGCCGCGTCCACGGATCCGGCCGTGCACCTGGAAATGGCGTACTCGACGGCGATGTTGCACGCCCGGCACTACCCGGAAGCCCAACGGGACTATGTGCGCGCACGGGCGTGGATGAATTTGGCTATTGCGATGGCTTCAGTGTTGACTGATCCCAAAGCTGAGGCGTTCCAGTCCGTCTTCACCCGCAACGGCCTGGCCCTCGTGGAAGTGCGCGAAAGGAAGCCCGAGGTCGCGCTCGCCCTCGTCAACGAGGGCATGGCCAGGCTCGACCGGGACCTGGAGCCGCACGAACACGCGCTGCACCGCCTGGTGCTGCGCTACAACCGGGCGCAGGTCTACGGCGGCATGGGCCGGCTGGAAGACGCGCTCGCCGACTACACCTACGTCCTCGAACGCGATCCGAACTTCCCCGAGCACCACTTCAACGTCGGCAACGTCCTGCGCAGGCTCGGCCGCGACGAGGAGGCGATCGCCGCCTACCGCGAGGCACTGCGACTGTCGCCGCCGTTCCCCGAGGCGTACTACAACCTCGCCGACGCTCGCCTCGCCCTCGGCGACACCGAAGGTGCCCTGGCGGACTTCGGGTACGTCATCGAACTGGACCCGCGGCACGTCGACGCCAGGATCAACCGCGCCGGGCTGCTGCTCGCCGTCGGCGACATCGAAGGGGCGGCACACGATGTGGCCGCCGCGCTCGAACTGGCGCCCGACAACGCACACCTGTTGTGTCTCAAGGGACAGCTGCTCGTCGAACAGGAGGAGTACGCCGAGGCCTCCGCCGCGCTGGCCGAGGCCGTGCGGCGCGACGAACGGCTGGCGGAGGCCTGGGCGATCCGCGGCACGATCGCGGTGGCGTCCGGCGACCTCACCGACGCGATCAGCTACCTGAGCCGGGCCATCACCCTCGACGACAACCCGGAGGCGCGGTTCAACCGCGCGATCGCCTACGAGGAGTCCGGCGACCTGGGCGCGGCGATCCTCGACTACGACGCGGTGCTCGCCGTCACCGACGACGAGGACGCACGGCAGCGCAGGGAACTCTGCGCCGCCGCCACGGCCCGGTAGGAGGAACCGCGGTGACAGCAACGGAGAACGTGGCCGCCGGCCTCCCAGTGGCCACGTTCACCGACGCGATGAGCCGGCTGGTGTCGGGCCTGGCCGTGGTCACCACGCGCCAGGCGAGCGGGCAGCCGTGCGGGTTGCTCGTCTCGTCGATCTGCTCGTACAGCGTGGATCCGCCGTCGGTGCTGGTGGTCGTCGATCACGCCTCGCGCTGCCGTGACCCGCTGACGCACTGCGCGGAGTTCGGCGTGCACGTGCTCGGCCGGACCGAGGAACGAACCGCGCGGACGTTCGCGAGCCGGGGCGCGGACAAGTTCGCCGGCGTCGGGTGGGAGTGGGACGGTGCGGTGCCCAGGCTGTGCGCGGCGCCGATCTACCTGCGCTGCACCACCACCGCCGTGTTCGACCACGGCGACCACACCGTCCTGATCGGCGAGGTCACCCGGACCGAGGTGACGGAGGCCGAGCCGCTGGTCTGCTACCGGCGGCTGTTCGACTGGGGGTTAAGGAGAAACGGCGTGCGCCACCCGTAGCCCGGCGAGGTGCCGGCGCCCGCGGTCGAACGGGTCGTCCCCGCTGAGGACGACCTGGTGCAGGGCCCGCAACCGGGGCCCTGGCTCGATGCCGGCATGACTCGACAGCTCGCGGTACGCCCTGGCGTAGGCGGTCAGCGCGTCGGCGCGGCGCTCGGCCTGGCACAGCGCGAGCATCAGCTGTTCGTGGAACCGTTCGCGCAGCGGGTAGTTCGTGCACAGCTCCTCGAGTTCGCCCACCGCGAGGTGGCCGTCGCCGTCACAGAGCATGACGTCGAACCGGTTGCGCAGCAATTCCAGGTATTCCTTTTCCAAGCGAGTGATGTCGTGGTCGAACATGCCGGTCTCGCGCAGATCCGCCAATGGCGAGCCGCGCCACAGACTCAGCGCCGCTGTGACTGTCTCCCGTGCTCGCGCGCAGTCGCCGGCCGCGATCTCCGTCTGTGCTCGTTTCGCCAGTTCACGGAATCCGGTGAGGTCCAGCTGCTGCGGTTCCAGGCAGAGCACGTAGCCGGAAGGGCGCGTGTTCAGGACGGGATGTGAATTGCGGGAACTCTTCCACCCCGGTGTGAGTGCGCGCCGCGCCGCGGTGACGTATCCGTGCAACGCGGCGATGGCCGATCGGGGAGCACCCCGCGTCCACAACTGGTCCACGATGCGGCGGGTGGCCACGAACTCGTTGGCGTGCAGGGCGAGCAGCGCGAGCAACGCCCGTTGCTTCGGCGCTGTCGGCGTGCATCTTCGATTGCCGCGGGTGATTTCGAACGTTCCCAGAACCCGGATCCGCAGTGGTTCGTCGTGAAGACTCACTCGGCCAGTGTCGGGCAGCCCGCCGACCTTGAGATAGCGCGCCGCCCGAAACTGCCGCGCATTGGTTTCTCGGATCGGCAGATCGGCGGCGTTCAGGTGAAATCCGATTCGGGGTCGTGGTGGAATCTCTTGTCGAATCACATGTTCCGGCTGTGCGCATTCGTCTGATGGGGCGGACATCCCACGCACGCGGGTGAGGGCGTTGATGAGCCGCGGAACACGTCCCTAGCGTCGGCGACCAGTTCCCGAACTCATCCGCCGCCGAAGGGATCTCGCTCGTGCGAAGACGTTTGCCGGTGCTGTTGCTGGCGACCGCGCTCGCTGGCAGCACGCTCACCGCCGCTGTCCCCGTGATCGCCCAGCCGTCCGTTTCCACGCTCACCAAGTCCGTGCAAGGCGTGTCCGATCCCGCCGGTCACGGCGACACCGCCACCTGGGTCGTGTCGTACGCGAGCGGTGCTCCCGGTGCCGCCACCATCACCGACACCATCGGCGCGGGCCAGACCTACCTGCCCGGCTCGCTGCAGGTGCCGCCCGGCTGGACCGGGACCGAGGGCAACCCGGTCAGCGCGACCATTCCCGCCGTGCGCAACGGCGGCAGGGCGCTGTCCAGCCTGCTCACGCCACCCGTGCAGGCCAGCGCGACCGCCACCGGTGGCGACGGTTTCACCCCGATCCTGCACCGCACGCCGGACGGGCGCCTGCAGGCGTGGAACGTCTACCACCACGGGGCCGCCGCGGCCCCCAAACTCGTGTGCACCGACGTCACGACCAGCGCCCTGTGCGCGGGTGGTCCGTGGCCGAAGCCGCTCAACACGACTCCCGGCCCGTTCGGCGCGGGCAACACCGGCGACATCGCCAGCCCGCTCGAACCGCAGTACGTCCGCGATCCGGCGAACCCGGCCCGCGTGTACTACGCGGCGATCACCGCGGCGTCGATCGGCGTCGGCTGCCTCGACCTCGCCGCGCCCGGCAACTGCGGCTACTGGCCGCTGATGCCCCGCGGCGGGCAGACGACCGACCTGGCCGGACTCGTCCAGGTCGGCGGAAACCTCTACGGCGTGGCGACTTCCGGTCATGTCCTCTGCTGGACGCCCGCCACGCAGAGCGCGTGCGCGAACCAGCCCTACCCGCCGATCGTGCCGTACACCAACAACGGCAGCTACTACTTCGGTGCGGCGACCGTCGCCGCGGGCAAGCTGTTCGCCTCGTCGTCACCGGCCGGCGGAGGCGTCCCCGTGCTCGGCTGCTTCGATCCCGGCACCACGACCGCGTGCGCGGGCTGGCCGGCCCCGAAACCGGTCGGTCCGTCCGGCAACTCCACCTACAACGCCTACACCGCCTACAGCACAACGGGTGCGGAGGCCGGCGCGTGTTCCAGCACGACCGGGGGCGCGAACGTCACCACCTGCTACGCGGTGGACGGGTCGTCCCTGCCCGCACCGTCGGCCGCGGCCGGGCTGGAAGGCGGCGTGCTGGTGTTCAACCCGGAGGTGATCCGCACCGGTGACCGCGTGCGCAGCTACCTCGCGGTGTGGAACGGCCCGTACGTGGGAGCGGCGGTGTGCCACGACTGGAGCACCGGAACGTCGTGCGCCGGCGTGCCACCGCGCATCACCCATCCGAACGTCAACGGTGGCGTCACCAGGGATTACGGCTACGCCTACGACGCTCCCACCGGTTGCCTGATCGGACTGGGGGACGCGGGCGTGCTGTTCTCGATGGATCCTGACACGGGGGCGTCGCCATGCGTGCGCAGTGGCGCCTCCGTGTCGCTCACCCCGTCGCAGTTCTACTGCGACGGCAAACCGCGCGCCGTCACCTACACGAAGGCACGCCTGACGGGCGTGACACCGGCGAACGTGAACTTCGGCGCGTCCACCGTCGCGGTCGTCGACCAGAACGGAAACCCGGTGACCACACCGGGTTTCGCCCCGGACGGCACCGTCGACCTGAGCGGCGCCTCGGCCACCTCGCTGACCGTCACGGCGTCGCTCGTGCTGAACAACGCGGCGGACTTCGGCGGCGGCAACCAGCCGTCGCTGGTCGTGGAGTTCACCGGTGACGCGCCACAGATGTGCTTCCGCACCACGATCTCCGCGGACTGCCCGGTCACGTCGATCGCCAACACCGCGGGCGGCACCGACGCGACCGGCACCCTCACGTCCAACACCGTGACCCGGCAGGTCGCACCTGGAGCGGCGTGCATGCCGAACGTGGTGGTGAACAAGGAGATCTGCGCCTCGCACACACCCGCGCACTGCAAGGCGGGCGGCGCCGGGCCGTGGGTGAAGGAAGCACCGGTGGGTGTTCTCGGCCTGTTGTTCGCGACCGCGTACTGGCGCGTCACCGTGACCAACAACGGCCCGATCCCGATCGCCGACGCCTACGTGGTCGACGAGGTGGAACCGGCCTGCCAGACCGGACCGTTCGCCCTGCAGCCGGGTGAGTCGAAGCAGGTGTACTGCTCGACCTACGCGCTGCTGTCGTTGTTCCCGATGACCAACAAGGCGAAGGCGAAGTACACCCCGCCCAACGCCGCGCGGACCTACACCGACTGGTCGTCCGCCAAGGCGTGTTCGCTGCTCTGCGTGCTCAACTAAATGATGTCTCGCATTTCTGGAGGATAGGCTCGCCTAATTCCTTTCGAATTGCGGCCCTCCTGCCGTGGTGGCATGGTCCGAATCACCGAACCTTTCCCACCACGGCAGGAGCGGACATGACCACCCTCGAGAACCCGGCGATGCCCGCCGTCCACGATTGCACCGTGAGCGACTGCTCGTACAACCACGACGGCTGCCACGCGTTCGCGATCACCGTGCGCGGCGACAACGGCGCCGCCGACTGCGGCACCTTCATCCCGCTGAGCACCAAGGGCGGCCTGGAGAAGGTCGTGGCGCAGGTGGGTGCCTGTCTCCGCACCGACTGCACGCACAACGCCTCGCTGGAATGCACGGCGCAGAGCGTGCGCATCGGTCCCGGCGCCGGCGACCACCACGCCAACTGCCTGACCTACCAACCCCGTTAGCGCCGCTAGCTCTCCTCGTCCTTGCGGTCCACGGCCCGGCCGAGTTCCCGCAACCCGACGTTGACCGCGATGATCGCGACGGTGCCGGCGGCCGCCATCGCGTGCATTCCGGCGCCCGCCAGTGCCCCCACCGCGGCCGCGCACCAGAGCGTGGCCGCGGTGTTGATGCCGCGCACCGACAACCCGTCGCGCAGGATCACGCCGGCACCGAGGAACCCGATTCCGGACACCACCTGAGCGGCCACCCGCGTGGGGTCGCCGCCCTGTCCGTCGAAACCCTGCGCGGACAGCAACACGAACAGCGCTGCTCCCACCGCCACGAGGGCGTTGGTCCGCAGGCCGGCCATCCGCGCGCGGTACTGCCGCTCGAAACCGATCAACGCGCCGAGGCCCATGCTCTCGGCAATGCGCAGCGTCATGTCGAAGACGTGCATCGTGTGACTCCCCTTTTGTGCAGGGGTGTGCGTCACACGCCAGAAACTGAAGCGTGCCCGAATTGGACGTGCGAGGTGAAAGACCCGCACGGGCTACTGTCGCCTGGCATGTGTCGCTCACCTCGCTTCCTCGTGTCTGGTTGGTAAGACCGGTCGTGCACGCTACCGGGCGTGGTGTGAGCTCTGGGTCAGAGCATGGCGAGAGGCTCCGGGCCGTCAGGCGGCGGGAACGCCTGGTCCAGGTCCGCCAGGTCCTCTGAGGACAGCCGCACCGACAGCGCCCCGGCGTTCTCGCGCACGTGCGCGACCGTGCCGGCCTTGGGAATCGCGTTCACGTACGGCAGCCGCAGCACCCACGCCAGCGCCACCTGAGCGGGCGTGGCCCCGTGCCGCCCGGCCACCTCCGCCAGCACCGGCGACCCCAGCAACCGCCCCTGCTCGACGGGGGAGTAGGCCATGACCGGCATCCCCGCCGAGGCGTGCCACGGCAGCAGGTCGTGCTCCGGCCCGCGCCTCGACAGGTTGTAGAGGATCTGGTTGGTCTGGCAGAACCCCGGCAACTCACTCAGCTCGCGCAGGTCGGCCAGGTCCAGGTTGCTGACACCCCAGTGCCGGATCTTGCCGGCCGAGACCAGCGTCGCGAAGCCGTCCAGGGTCTGAGCGAGCGGTACGCGGCCGCGCCAGTGCAGCAGGTACAGATCCAGCCGGTCGGTGCCCAGACGGCGCAGGCTGGCCTCACAGGCCCGCACAGCGCCCTTGGCGGAGGCGTTGGACGGCAGGACCTTCGACACGAGGAACACTTCGTCCCGGCGTCCGGACACGGCCTCGCCCACGAGCGACTCGGCGGCGCCGGAGCCGTACATCTCCGCGGTGTCGATCAGGGTGAGTCCGAGGTCGATGCCGGCCTGCAGCGCCGCGATCTCGTCCGAGCGCTTGGCGGGGCTCTCGGCCATCATCCACGTGCCCATGCCGAGCGCGGGGATGGTCTCACCGGAGGGCAGCGCGACG
>NZ_MUYM01000071.1 GCF_002150765.1 Lentzea kentuckyensis | reverse complement strand
CGCAAACGTCTTTTGCATAACTGATATATGGGATATCAGTTGACGGGCGCGTGGCACGGCGTGGCGGTGGGCAGTTCGCCTCGGCTGAACGCGGCGGGAGGGACGCCCATGAGCCGGCGGAACTCGCCGGTCAGATGCGACTGGTCGTAGTAGCCGGCAGCGGCCGCGAGATCGGCCCACGGCCGGACTCGGGCGTGGGCGAGCACGGTTCGCACCCGATCGATCCGGGCGAAGTGCTTGGGTGACAGGCCGACGCCGTTGGCGAAGAGGTTGCGCAGGTGGCGTTCGCTGATGTGCAGCCGGCGCGCGGCCGCGGCCACCCCTCCTGGGCCGGGATCGGCGGCCAGCAACGCGGTCGCCGCGCGCACGAGCTCGTCTCGCCGCGGGTCACCGTGTGCACCGGCCGCGGGACCGTGGACGAGAAGCCGGGCGAACAACTCACCGGCCGCACCGGGGGTGAGGCCGGCCAGCTCGCCGGCCATGCGGTCGGCGGGCTCACCCCAGAACGTCCTGAGGGGCACGATCCGGTCGACGAGTTCGTGGGCGGGACGGCCGAGAAGGCTCCGGGTCTGGCCGGTGTGGAGCCTGGCCTTGACGCACCACGGCCCCGGCTGGCCCACGTGGTACCGGCCGCGGGTGCGCGGTCCCATGACCACGAGCTCGCTGCGATGCCCAGGCGCCGCGCGCAGCACCAACGTGGTGGCGTGGTCCGGTTCGTCGAGCATCGTCCGCCCGCGGCCATGATCGTTGACCGTCGCGACGCTGATCTCGGAGATCCTCGCTCGTAGGCCCGCGGGGACCTCGACGGCGTGCTGATCCACACCCATGGCGCCACAGTAGGCGTGCGTCGCGGCGCAGTACGTGCCGAAACTTCCAAGCCGCGGGGACGGCCGCCGTGACAGCGTCGCCGGCATGATCCTGATCACCGGTGCCACCGGCACCATCGGAAGCCACCTTCTGCGCCAGCTGACCTCCCGCGGCGAGGCAGTCCGGGCCATGACCCGCGACCCCGCCGCCGTGCGGGCCGAACCCGGAGTCGAACTCGTCCAGGCGGACTTCGACGATCCGGCCTCGCTGGCCGTGGCGGTGGCCGGCGTGCGGGCGGTGTTCCTGCTCACCGCGCCCGCCTCACCCACCCCGCGACACGACCTCGCCATGCTGGAAGCAGCCAGGTCAGCGGGAGTGACCACGGTCGTGAAGCTGTCCGCGATCGGCACCGGTGAGACGATCGGCGACAACCGGACGGTCGGCGCCTGGCATCTGGAGGCCGAGCAGGCCGTGCGGTCCAGCGGCATGGCCTGGACGGTGCTGCGCCCCTCCAGCTTCGCCTCGAACGTCCTGCGGTTCGCACCCACGATCAACGCCGGGCATCCCGTCCCCAACATGACCGGCACCGCCACCCAGGGCGTCATCGACCCGCGCGATGTGGCCGCCGTCGCCGCCGAAGCATTTACCACGCCAGGCCACAACGGACGGACCTACACTCTGACCGGTCCGGAACTGCTCAGCGTCCCCCAGCAGACCGCCATCCTGGAATCCGTGCTGGATCGCCCGGTCACCACGGTCGACCTGCCGCTCGACATCGCCCGTGAGCAGATGCTGCGGCACGGCACCGACCAGGCGGCCGTGGACGCCGCCATCACCGGAATGGCCTGGGCCCGAGCCGGGCACAACGCCATCCTGGCCGACGACGTGCACCTGATCCTGGGGCGACCGGCCACCGCCTTCGCCACCTGGGTTCGCGACCACCAGGACGCGTTCCGGCCAACGCCGTGAGCGCCACACCTGTGCGTCAGCGAGGATCGGCCCACCGCACGCGCACGCGGTTCGTGATCGGCTCGGCGTCGTCGGTCCGCACGAACTCCAGCCAAGGTCCGGGCTCCGGCCGCACCGAGGCGAAACCGTCGCCGCTGCGCACCACCGGGTGTCCGGTGGCCTGAGCCGACGCGAGCGGATCCGGGGAGTCGACGACCACCGCGGCGATCACCCCGGGGTATTCGGGGCGCGGCTCCAGGACGCAGAACTCGTTGCCCTGCGGATCCCGCAGCACCACCCACGGCACGTCGCGCTGGCCGACGTCGGCGTGTTCGGCGCCGAGTTTCAGGGCCCGCGCCACGATGTCCGCCTGGTGTTCGAGCGACGACGAGGCCAGGTCGATGTGCACCCGGTTCTTCTCGACCTTCGGGGCGTCGCTCCACACGAACGTCAACTCGAGCTCGTCGCCGGCGAACTCGGACCAGAACGCGGCCAGGGCGGGAGGATCGGCGGCCTCGAACGTGATTTCCACTCGTGCGAGGGTACTGTCTCGCGGGTGGCGAAGCTGGTGCTCGGACCGCTCCTCAGGCATGTCAACGAAACGTCCGCGACGGTGTGGGTCGAGACGGACGAGTCCTGCGACGTCACGATCGCCGGGCACACCGCGCGCACGTTCCAGGCCGGCAGCCAGCACTTCGCCCTCGTCAGACTGGAAAACCTGGGCCCGCGCACGGAATACGACGTCCGGCTGAACAAGAACGTCGTCTGGCCGGAGCCGGACAGCGAGTTCCCCAAGCCGGTCATCCGCACCGGCGAGGTTCGCAGGATCGCCTTCGGGTCGTGCCGCGCCGCACCGAACCAGCCGGTCGGCCCCGACGCCCTCGACGCCTTCGCGCAACGGCTGATGAGCGCTCCCGAACAGGAGTGGCCGCAGGCGCTGATCCTGTTGGGAGACCAGGTCTACGCCGACGAACCCACCGACGCCACCAAGCAGTGGCTGCGCGACCACCGGCACGGCACGCATGAACCCGACGGCGAAGTCGTGCACTTCTCCGAGTACGCCCGCCTCTACCACGAGACCTGGGGCGACCCGGAGATCCGCTGGCTGCTGTCGGTCGTCCCGACCTCGATGATCTTCGACGACCACGACGTGCGCGACGACTGGAACACCTCCGCGGTGTGGCGTGAGGAGATGGCGGGCAAACCCTGGTGGCGCGACCGGATTCGCGGCGCCATCGCCTCCTACTGGGTGTACCAGCACCTCGGCAACCTCGGCCCGGACGAGCTCGCCAGGGATCCCTTGTACGCCAAGGTGAAGGCGCAGGGCACGGACGTCCTGCCGTTGCTGGAGGAGTTCGCCGAGGAGGCGGACAAGGAGGTCGAGGGCCGCAAGTCCACGTGGTGGAGCTACCGCCGCGACTTCGGCCGCGCCCGGCTGCTGATGGTCGACACGCGTTGTGGCCGCATCCTCACCGCCGACAAGCGGCAGATGGTCAGCGACGAGGAGTTCGAGTGGATCGAACGCAACTCGGAAGGGGACTTCGACCACCTGCTGATCGGCTCGTCACTGCCGTGGCTGATGCCGCACGCGCTCAGCCATCTCCAGTCCCTCAACGAGATCGGCGCGCGCAAGCCAGGCTGGCAGGGCAAAGCCGCCGAGGCGATCCGGCAGGTGGCCGACCTCGAACACTGGCCGGCGTTCCGCGCGTCGTTCGACCGGCTCAGCCGGATGATCGAGAAGGCCGCGAACAACGGCTCCGCGACGATCTGCGTGCTGTCCGGCGACGTCCACCACAGCTACGTCGCCGAAGCCGAGTTCCCCACGCCGACGAAGGCCACGGTCGCTCAGCTCGTGTGTTCGCCGGTGCACAACGAACCGCCGAAGGTGTTCGAGCCCGCCTTCCGGCTGTCGTGGTCCCGCCCCGCGGCATGGGTGTTCCGCCGGCTCGCGACGCTCGCGGGTGTGCCAGAGGACCTGATGCGCTGGCGCAAGACCAGTGGCCCGCACTTCGGGAACTCCGTGGCACTGCTGGACTTCGACGGCCGCCGTGCCCGCTACCGGTTGTTCTCGGCAGCGGGCCCAGGAAAAGTCACCGAGACGGCGTCGGTGTCACTTGGTCGCGAGCCGCAGTAGCGCCCACAGCTGTGCGATCGCGTCGTGGTCGCCGATCACCTGGACCATCCGGTCGGGCAGCCGTCCCCACAGCCAGCGGTACATCGTCATGGGGCTCGCCGACACCTGCGCGTCGGCGACGTGGGCGTCCTCCGGGTCGACCACCCGCCATGCCGACGAGCCGTGCGGACCGCAACGCGTGAGCCACACGTGGTCCCCGACCTTGATGGCGACCAGGCTGTCGCGCGACCCCCGCACCCCGAGCACGTCCAGCTTGTGCCCCAGCCACAACGTGAGCACCTCGTCGACACCGTCGATCGCGACCTCGTCGGTGACGGCGCCGACCTCCATGCCCGCGGCGCCCTGGACATCCATGCGGTGCAACGTGGTCTCGTGTGCGAGCCGGCGCCGCCAGAACCCGTAGTTCTGCCGATCCGGCCACCACGTCGCGCACGGTTCGTCTTCTTCGTGCGCGCCGAGTTCAGTGAGCACGGCCTCCGCACCCGAGCGCATGAACTCCAACGGATCTTCGCCTTGCGCGGGATGGTCCTGCCACTCCCCGTCCTGGGGTTCACGGCCGAGCCTGATCCACTCCAGCGCGCTGCGATAGCCGCTGCCGACGTGCCGCACGGTCTCCCCGAGATTGAGTCCCGGGCAGGCGGGCACGCCCTTGTGCGGTGGCTGGCCGATGGCGGACATCGCGAGCAGTTCGGCCTCACGCCGCAGGATGTCGAGCGAGTTCACCGCCTCGCCTCACTCATCACGCGGTCGACGAGCGTCACGAACTGACCGGTCTGGCGCACCAGGTCGTCGGCCGTGCGCGCGTTGACGTTCCGGGTGATGCCCGCGAGCACGGCGGCCCTCGTGGACGACCACGACGCGAAGAAAGTGGCCCACTCACTCATTTCCGGCGCTATCGCGGCGAGCAGCACCCACGCGCTGGTCGGCCGCGAACGCCCGCGATGGGGCCGTCCACGTAAGGCGAGTACCGCGGCGGCAGCACGCAGCGCGGCGAGATAGGCGGTCGCGAACCGTTCGGACGGCTCTGGTGTGCGTTCGGATTCGGCGAGCGCGTCGCGAGCCTGCTGCAGCAGCGCGAGCGCGGACGCGGGTGGCAACGGGATGGGGAAGGCTGCCGGATTCGAAATCTCAGCTGTCATCTCGGCCTCCTCGTGGCGTCGGTGAACGACGTCACCGCCGAGGGGAAGCCGGCGGCTCTCGGAGGTGGGGTGCTTCCCCCACCCCACCTCCGAGGCATGGTGCGACTCGAACACATGTTCGAGTCCTGCTCAGCGTAGCTCCCGGCCGATGGATTCCTCAACCCGCCCCACCACGTGGGCGCGAGTCGTGGTCTGATGGTGATGTGAGTGCGCTCGAACACCCCGGAATCCGCAGGGTCGCGGACGCCCTGCCGCCCGCGACCGCCGAACGCATCGTCGTGCTGCCGGACGCGGTCCGGACCGCGGCTGCCGCGGCGGAGGCGGTGGGCGTGCAGGTCGGTGCGATCGCGAACAGCCTGCTGTTCGCCGCGGTGCGCGACGGCGTGGCGGCCCCGCTGCTGGTGCTGACCTCGGGGGCGCACCGGGCGGACACGTCGATGATCGCCGAACTGGTGGGTGCGGACGCGGTCAAGCGCGCTGACCCGGAGTTCGTGCGCGAGCACACGGGCCAGGTGATCGGCGGTGTCTCGCCGGTCGGGCACCCCAGGTCGATCGAGACCGTGGTGGACAGGGCGTTGTCCGGTTACGAGGAGATCTGGGCGGCGGCGGGACATCCGCACGCCGTCTACCCCACGACCTTCGCGGATCTGGTCGCACTGACGGGCGGGCGTGTGGCGGTGGTGGCGCCGTGACGGCGTCGCCGCGCCTGGAGCGCATCGTCGAGATGACCGCCTCCGAGCTGAACATGCGGCTGGGCGAGGCGCTCGCGCTGTACGTGACCGCGATGAACTACCCGCCCGGCACCGTCGAGCAGCGCGCCCCGATGTGGCTCGCGCACATGATGCGCGAGGACTGGCGTTGCGTCGTCGCGCTGGGGGAGCAGGACGAACTCGTCGGCATCGGCTACGGCTACCGCGGTGCGGGCGGTCAGTGGTGGCACGAACAGGTGCGGCGCGGGCTGATGGCCGTCTCGCCGCTCGCCGTCGTCGACGAGTGGCTCACCGACTACTTCGAGCTGACCGAACTGCACGTGCTGCCGCGCGCCCAGGGGCGTGGCCTCGGCGAGGACCTGTTGCGCCGGCTGCTGGAGAGTGTGCCGTCCTCCCGCGTGCTGCTGTCGACGCCCGAGGGGCCGAGCAAGGCGTGGAAGCTCTACCGCCGCGTCGGCTTCGTCGACGTGCTGCGGCACTACCAGTTCACCGGTGACCCGCGCCCGTTCGCGGTGCTCGGACGCGTCCTGCCGCTCGCCTAGCCCACCCCCGAAAGCCACCCACAGGCCCCCGAGTCGCGACGCGGCTCGGGGGCTTGCTGTTGCGATCACCTGGGTCCAGCCCTACGCTCACCAATATGCAATATATTGGATATGGGTCACTGAAGGAGCGGGCGGCGGCCGAGATCCGATCGGCGATCGTGCGCGGTGACCTCGAACCGGGCACGGCCATCAAGGACGTCGAACTGGCGGAGAAGCTCGGCCTGTCCCGCACGCCGGTGCGCGAGGCGCTCGCCACGCTGACCGACGAGGGTCTCGTCGAGACCAAGCCGCACGCGTACACCCGCGTCACCGCGCTGGAAGCGGAGCCGGTGCGCGACGCTCTCGTTGTCGTGCAGGCGATGCACGCCCTCGCCATCGGCTTGGCGGTGCCGAAGATGACGGCCGAGGACATCACCGCGATGCGCACCGCGAACAAGGCCTTCAAGAAGGCGCTCGACGCCGACGACGCCGTCGCCGCGCTGGCCGCCGACGACGAGTTCCACGCGGTGGCGGTCCACTGCTGCGGCAACTTCGCGATCGCCGCGACGATCGACCGCTTCACCCCGCTGGTGCGCAGGGTCGAGCACAGCCGGTTCTCCTCACCGAACGCCCGGCATTCCGTCACCCAGCACCAGCAGATCATCGAGGCGTGCGAACAGGGTGACTACTCGCTGGCCACGACCTTGGTGGACCAGAACTGGAGCACCCTGCAGGAGGAACTGTGAACAGGTACCCGCTCCTCTTCGGACCCTCGCCGGTCCACCGCCTGGACCGCCTGACGGCCCACCTCGGCGGCGCGGCGGTCTGGGCGAAGCGCGAGGACTGCAACTCCGGCCTCGCCTACGGCGGCAACAAGACCCGCAAGCTCGAGTACCTCGTCGCCGACGCGCTGGCCACCGGCTGCGACACGCTCGTGTCGATCGGCGGCATCCAGTCCAACCACACCCGCCAGGTCGCGGCCGCCGCGGCGCGCGCGGGCCTGAAAGCCGTGCTGGTGCAGGAGAGCTGGGTCGACTGGGCCGACGTGGGCAGCGACCGGGTGGGCAACATCCTGCTCAGCCGCATGATGGGAGCCGACGTCCGCCTGGTGGACGCCGAGTTCGGCATCGGCGTGAAACCCGCCTGGGAACAGGCGATCGAGGACGTCCGCGCCTCCGGCGGCAAGCCCTACCCGATCCCGGCCGGCGCCTCCGACCACCCGCTGGGCGGCATGGGCTTCGCGAACTGGGCCGACGAGGTCCGCCTGCAGGAAGCCCAGCTCGGCGTCTTCTTCGACACCGTCATCGTCTGCTCGGTCACCGGCAGCACCCAGGCCGGCATGGTCGCCGGGTTCGCGAACGACCCCAACCGCCGCGTGCTCGGCATCGACGCGTCGGCCAAACCGGCCGAGACCCTCGACCAGATCACCCGCATCGCGCACAACACCGCCAAGCTCCGCGAGGTCGAGGTGTCCGAAGAGGACATCCTCCTCGACGACCGCTTCCACGCCGGCACCTACGGCATCGCCGACGAGTCCACTGTGGACGCCATGCGCCTGGGCGCGAGCCTCGAAGGCATGATCACCGACCCGGTCTACGAGGGGAAGTCCCTGGCAGGCCTCATCCACCTGGTGTCCTCTGGCGAGATCGGCCGCGACTCCACCGTCCTCTACGCCCACCTCGGCGGCCAGCCGGCGCTGAACGCCTACAGTTCGCTGTTCCCGCCCCCGGAGTCCGGCAGGCCGGCGTAGTCGGGTAGTTCGACACCGTTGAGCGCGCGGTCGACCAACGCCATGAGCGCGTCCATGTCGGGCTCCGGGCCCGGCTCGGCGTCCGGCCGGGGGACGGCGCGGCTCTGCGCGTGCAGCCGGCCGATCTCCTGGTTGGCCTCGACGAACGAGCGCATCCGCGTCTCGTAGGCGGCGAACCCGGCCACGGGGTCCCACCCGGCGGCGGCCAGTTCTCCGGCCAGCAGGTAGGCACCGACCAGGGCCAGTCCGGTGCCCTGCCCGGACATCGGCGACGAGCTGAACGCCGCGTCGCCGATCAGTCCGACCCGGCCGTCCGACCAGCGGTCCATCACCACCTGGGCGACCTGGTCGAGGTAGAAGTCCGGGGTGTCGTCCAGGTGCGCGAGGATGCGCGGGGTCAGCCAGCCCAGGCCGGCCATCTGCTCGCGCAGCAGCCGCTGCTGGCCCTCGACGTCGCGGTGGTCGACGTCGAAGCCGGCCGCGGGGAAGGCGAACATGGCCATCGCCCTGGTGGCGTCCTGGATGGGCCGCAGGGCGGCGGAGCGCGCGGTCTCCTTGTCCTGGTACTCGATGAACCAGCGGTCCAGCCCGAACTCGTTGGGCACGCTGTAGAAGGCCAGCACGAGCCCGAGGTGGCGGATGAACCGCTCGCGCGGCCCGAACACCATCGCGCGCAGCGCCGAGTGCAGCCCGTCGGCCCCGATCACCAGGTCGAAGCGCCGCCGGTCGCCGCCCGCGAAGGTCACGTCGACCCCGTCGGCGTCCTGGGTGAGCTCGGCGATCCGGTCGCCGAAGAGGTACTCGACACCGTCGCGGGTGTCGTCGTAGAGCACCTGGGACAGGTCTCCGCGCAGGATCTCGATGTCCGCGATGAACCCGTCGCCACCGTCGTCGTCGGCGCGGTAGGTCTCCAGCACGGTCCCGTCGACGTCCACGGTGTAGGCCCCGGCGGTCTCGGTGCGGGCCGCGCGCACCGCAGCGTCCAGCCCCATCCGCCGGATGACCTCCTTGGTCACCCCGCGCGCGTCCACCGCCTGACCGCCGGGGCGCAACCCGGGAGCCCGCTCGACCACGGTCACCTCGGCTCCCCGCCGGCGCAACCAGTGGGCCAGCGCGGGTCCCGCGATGCTCGCCCCGGCCACCAACACCCTGCTACCGCTCACCGCGGCCCCCAATCCCCCATGTGAATGACTGTCCGAAGCGTACGGAGAACCACCGCCCCTCGACGGTGATTCCGGCAGCGGCTCACGCTCTCAAGCGCAGGCCCTTCGGTGTGGCGCGGAAACCCGCCTCCTGCAGCACTGTCGCGAGGTGCGAGGTCAGCGCGACCTCACCGTCGGCTCGCTGGACCGCCAGCTGGCCCAGCCAGCCGTCGCGGACCGCCCGGCTCAGGGCGTTCGCGGCGGTGCGCAGGGTCGGGTCGTCGTCGGTGAACGACAGCAGCGACTTGCCGCCCCGCTCGACGTACAGCGCCGGGGTGCCGTCGACCAGCACCGCCAGCGCGCCGGCCTTGCGGGCCGGCCGGTGTTTGCCCTCTCCCAACGGATCCGGCCACGCCAACGCGGCGCCGTAGGGCTGGGCGGGGTCGGCCGCGGCGAGAACCACGGCATCCTGGCCGGCCTGCGACGGCTGACCAGGTGGGCGCGACAACGCCCGCAGCCGGTCCACCGCACCCCGCGCCGCGAACTGGGCGGCGCCCAGCCCCTCGACGACGTAGCCGCGGATGACCTGCCCCGACTCCTCCATCGCCCGCAGCACCTTGTAGACGCCGCTGAACCCACCGGTCACACGTTCGGTGTCCAACGCGCCGCGGGTCAGCACGCCGTGGCGTTCCAGGAAAGCCTCGGCACGGGCGTGCGCCCGGCGGGTCGGGTCCTCCGCCGGTGTCACGGCCAGCGACCACCGGCCCGCGGCTGTCGGCGGACCCGTGCGCGAAGGCAGGTCTGGACGAGCGGCCCGCAGCCGGGCATAACGACCCCGCGGAGCACTCCGGCGAGGCTTGTGGGCCGCGCCGCCACCGGACACCAGCGCGCGCAGCGGTGACAGCGTGTCGTTGGTGATCAGGCCCGCCCACACCAGATCCCACAGCGTGCCGACGACTTCGGCGTCCGTGCACGGCACGGACTGCGAGGCCCGGTCGACCACCTGACGGAAGAACAAAGCGCCGCCCGACAGCGCTTCCAGGACCGCGGTGTGCAGCGGTGACTCCGGGATCGACTCCGGCACCAGGTCCGGCAGCAGCAGGTCGGCCACGTCGGTCGGTGCCAACGCGATCCAGCCGTCGCCGCCGGCCAGCGCGCCACAACCCGTCCAGGTCACCTCGCCGGACGCGGTCAGCTCGTCCAGCAGCGCCGGGTAGTACCCCGGCAGGCGAGAAGGGAGCAGCAGTGACTCCAGCGCACTCGCGGGAAGCGGTGCTCCCGCGAGCTGTTCCACCACCGAGAACACGTCGTCGACCGTGGGCGCCGAACGCAGCCGGCGACCCAGTCCGTGCCACGACGGCAGGAACCGGCCCAGCGCCGCGGGTTCGACCGGTTCCACCTCGGAACGCAGCCGGGCCAGCGAGGCCCGGCGCAGGCGCCGCAGCACGTCCGCGTCGCAGTACTCGGTGTGCGTGCCACCGGGCCGGAGCTCGCCGCGGACCAGGCGGCCGGTGGCGGCCATCCGTTCCAGGACCCCGGTCACCACGGCCACGCCCAGCCCGAACCGGGCGGCGGGTTCGGAAGCGGCGAACGGACCGTGCGTGCGGGCGTAGCGGCTCAGCAGCTCGCCCAGCGGATCCGCCACCGGTTCGGTGAAGGCCTCCGGAACGCCGACGGGCAGGGCGACCCCGAGCGCGTCGCGGACCCGGCCCGCGTCCTCGATCGAGATCGAGCGTTCCTCACCGGCGATCCGGACGCGGATCACCCGGCGCTGGGCCACCAGCTCGTCCAGCCACTCGCGGGGCACACCGCGTTCGAGCGCCTCCGCGTCGGAGAGATCTCCCAAGAACCGCAACAGGTCCGCGGTGTCCTCGGCGTGCCGCGGCCGGCGGTCCTCCGTGAGGCGCTGCAGGCCGCGTTCGACCTCGGCCACGACCTCGGGGTCGAGCAGCTCGCGGATCGCCTCCGAACCGAGCAGTTCGGCCAGCAGCGTCGAGTCCAGGGACAGCGCCGCCGCACGGCGTTCCGCCAGAGGAGCGTCCAGCTCGTAGAGGAACATGCCCACGTACCCGAACAGCAGGCTGCGGGCGAACGGCGACGGCGACTGGGTCTCGACCTCGACCACGCGCACCCGGCGCGCGCGGACGTCCGACATCAGCTCGCGCAGGCCCGGCACGTCGTAGACGTCCTGCAGGCACTCGCGCATCGCCTCCAGGACCACCGGGAAGCGTTCGTACTTCGCGGCCACCGACAGCAGCTGGGCCGAGCGCTGACGCTGCTGCCACAACGGTGTGCGCCGCTTCGGATCACGGCGGGGGAGCAGCAGCGAACGGGCCGCGCACTCGCGGAACCGCGCCGCGAACAACGCCGAGCCGCCCACCTCCGCGACCACGATCTGCTCGACCTCGTCCGGATCCAGCAGCACGTCCTCCGCGCTCGCCGTCACCTCCATGCCCTCGCTGTCGAGCGCGTCGGGCAGCCGCAGCACGATGCCGTCGTCGGAGTGCGCCGCCTGCACCTCGACGCCACGGCGTTCGCGCAGCCGTGCGGCGATCGCCAACGCCCACGGCGCGTTGACCTGGGCACCGAACGGGGAGTGCACCACGAGCCGCCAGTCGCCCAGCTCGTCGCGGAACCGTTCCACCAGAACGGTTCTGTCGTTCGGGACGTGCCGCGTGGCTTCCCGCTGCTCGCCCAGGTACGCGAGCAGGTTGTCCGTCGCCCACTCGTCCAGGCCCGCGGCCACGGCCCGTTCGCGCGCGGCCGAATCCTCCATTGTGGACACTTCGCGCAGGAACTTGCCCATCGCCCTGCCGAGTTCCAGCGGACGGCCCGGCGCGTCGCCCTTCCAGAACGGCATCCGCGCGGGCTGACCCGGCGCGGGCACCACGATCACCCGGTCGTGTGTGATGTCCTCGACCCGCCACGACGACGTGCCCAGCAGGAACGTGTCGCCGACCCGCGACTCGTAGACCATCTCCTCGTCCAGCTCACCCACGCGTGAACCGGGACCGTTCTCCGACGGCGGCGTCATCACCGCGAACAACCCACGATCCGGGATCGTGCCGCCGGAGGTGACCGCCAGCCGTTGCGAACCAGGACGCCCGCGCAGCTCGGAGTTCACCCGGTCCCAGGTGATCCGCGGCCGCAGCTCACCGAACTCCTCGGACGGGTACCGCCCCGACAGCATGTCGAGCACCGCGTGCAGCGCCGAGTCCGGCAGCCCTGCGAACGGCGCCGCCCGCCGCACCAGCGCCGTCAGCTCCTCGACCGTCCACGTCTCCATCGCCACCATCGCGACGATGTGCTGCGCCAGCACGTCCAGCGGGTTGCGCGGGAACTTCACGGCCTCGATCGCGCCGTCGCGCATCCGTTCCGCCACCACCGCGCACGACACCAGGTCGCCGCGGAACTTCGGGAACATCACGCCCCGCGACACCGCGCCCACCTGGTGCCCTGCCCGGCCGACGCGCTGCAGGCCCGATGCGACCGACGGCGGCGCCTCCACCTGCACCACCAGGTCGACAGAGCCCATGTCGATGCCGAGCTCCAACGACGACGTGGCCACCACACACGGCAGCCGGCCGGACTTCAGATCCTCTTCCACGGCCGTCCGTTGCTCTCGCGACATCGAACCGTGATGCGCACGGGCCACCGACGCGGTCTTCTGCACGGTCAGGCCCGACTGGCCGATCGCCTCCGCGGGGAACGACTCGAGCTCGGTCGCTTCCTCCGCGAGCTCGTTGAGGCGCGCGGTCAGCCGTTCCGCGAGCCGACGCGAGTTCGAGAACACGATCGTCGACCGGTGTGCCCGCACCAGTTCGAGCACCCGCGCCTCGACCGACGGCCAGATGGAGGTGCGTTGCTCGGCTCCGGCGGCCGATCCGGACACCTCACCCGTCGGCTGGCCGAGCAGCGCCATGTCCTCGACCGGCACCTCCACCTCGACCTGGATGACCTTGGGGGTCTTCGGCTGCACGACCTGCACCGGCCGGCCACCGGACAGGAACGTGCTGATCTCCTCGACCGGCCGGACGGTCGCCGACAGCCCGATCCGCTGCGCCGGCCGGTCGAGCAGCGCGTCCAGCCGTTCGAGCGACAACGCCAGGTGTGCGCCGCGTTTGGTGCCGGCCACCGCGTGCACCTCGTCGACGATCACCGTCTCCACGCCGCGCAACGACTCGCGCGCCGACGACGTCAGCAGCAGGAACAACGACTCCGGGGTCGTCACCAGCACGTCCGGGGGAGTGCGCCCGAACGCCCGCCGCTCCTCGGGAGACGTGTCGCCGGTCCGCATGCCGACCGTGATCGACGGCTCCGCCAGCCCCAGCCGTTGCGAGGCCTGCCGGATACCGGTCAGCGGCGCGCGCAGATTTCGCTCGACGTCCACCGCCAGCGCCTTCAACGGCGACACGTAAAGCACGCGGCACCGCCGTTTCGGCTCCGACGGCGTTCCGGAAGAAGCCAGCCGGTCGAGCGCCCACAGGAACGCGGCCAGCGTCTTGCCCGACCCCGTCGGGGCGATGACCAGCGCGTGCTCGCCCGCCGCCGCGGCCGCCCACGCACCCGTCTGCGCCTGGGTGGGCGCGGCGAAGGCCCCGGCGAACCACTGCCTGGTCGCCGGTGAGAATGCCTTCATCACGTCCATGGCGACCATCATGACGCCGGGGTCCGACAATTTCTGATTGCGCAGGTCCGGGCACCCGCCGAAGCCCGCTGTGGCACGATCACCCGGTACGTCCTTCGAGGGGAGCACGGTGCGCGTCCTGTCCGTCGACCTGGGCACTGCCAACACGGTTGCGGTGCTGTCCGACCACGGTGTGGTGGATGTGGACGGTGGGCCCACGATGCCCTCGTCCGTCTACCTCGACGAGGACGGCACCCTGCGCGTCGGCAGAGAAGCCGAGCGGCGTTCGCGCCAGGACCCGTCGCGCTACGAGGCGAACCCGAAGCGCCACATCGACAAGGCGACGATCAAGCTCGGCGAGCAGAACCTGCCGGTCAACGACGCGCTCGCGGCCATCTACGCGCGCGTGATGGAAGCCGTCACACCGTTGCTCGGTGGCGTTCCGCTCGACGAGATCCGCCTGACGCACCCCGCCGAATGGGGCCCGAGCAGGCGCAACAAGCTGCTGTCCTCGGCCAGGCTCGCGGGCATGACCGGCGAGTTGGTGCCCGTTCCCGAGGCCATCGCGGTGGCCTCGCTCGGCGGCGGCCGCCCGCTCGCGGTCTACGACTTCGGCGCCGATACGTTCGACGTCTCCATGCTCGACTCCGAGCACCGCATCCTCGCCGACGGCAGCCTCAGCGACGTCGGCGGTCTCGACATCGACCAAGCGCTGCTCGAGCACATCGGCCGCAGCGTCTCGCACAAGGACCCGGCCGGCTGGCAGCGGCTGTTGCGGCCCGTCACCATCGACGACCACCGCGCCCGCCTCGGCCTGCGCGAGGAGCTGCGGCTCGCGAAGGAGGACCTCTCCGAGCTGCCCCAGGTCGAGGTGCTGATGCCGGAGCCGTTCGAGAAGGTCGTCGTCACGCGTGGCGAGCTGGAGGCGCTGATCCGGCCGAGCCTGATCCGCAGCGCCGAGCTCCTGATCTCCACGGTCCGCAAGGCCGGCATCACGCCCGAGCACGTCTACCTCGTCGGCGGCTCCTGCCGGATGCCGCTGGTCGCGCAGGTCATCGCGGAGAAGGTCGGCATCGTCCCGACCAACCCGGACCACCCGGAGACGATCGTCGCGTCCGGCGCGCAGGTCGTGGACCGGGCGATGATCACGCTCAAGCCCGAGGACGACAAGCCCAAGTTCGTCGAACCGCCCACGGTCGTGACCGCGCCGGTCAGCCCCGCCGTGACCGGCCCGCACCCGGTGAACCCGAACGTCAGCGGTCCGAACCCGGTGATCAGCGGGTCGTACCCCAACCCGAACGTGAGCGGGCCCTACTCCGCCAGCGGCAGCTACCCGGTCACCGGGCCCTACCCGGTGAACCCGAACGTCAGCGGCAGCTACCCGATGAACTTCCCGCAGCAGGCCCCGAAGAAGGACAACAAGAAGGTCCTGCTCGGCGTCGGCGCCCTGGTTCTCGTACTGGCCGGTGTCGCCGGCGCGGCGTTCGCGTTCTCCGGCCCCGACCTGCCCAGCGCGGACGAGTGCAAGGACGACACGGCCCAGGACGGCCAGGGCTTCACCAAATGCCTGCGCCAGCTCGCGGGCCACGTGCCGGACGGCGGCGGCTGTGAGAAGGCCGACTCCGCGCAGATCACCGGCATGGAGGAGATCAAGGGCACGGTCGTGAGCTGCACGATCCGCGACGGCTACGCGGTCCAGTACATCCTCACCGACAGCGTCACCGGCGCCGAGAACAACGCCGCCGCCATCGCGAAGTCGTTCCAGACCGACCGCGTCGAGGCCGACTGGACCGGCAACGGCCTGGAGGGCGACTACCGCGCGGCCACTTCGAGCGGCACCGGCGTGCTGGTGTTCACCGCCAAGGGCCGGCCCATGTTCGGCATCCTCACGAAGACCGCCGAGGAGAACGCGGACGAGCTCAAGCCGGACGAAATGGCGGATTTCTTCGAGAAGTCCGTGCAACCGGGTGAGTAACCGCCCCTGATGGACCTGTCGGCACCGGGTCGCCGCGTGCCACCATCGCGATCATGGTGACCGTCGCGCCGCAGGTCGAACGCGTGCAGCGCAAGGTCGTCCGCGTGCTGACCGGCACCCAGATCCTGGGGTCGGCGGCGGTGACGATCGGCCTTGCGATCAGCACGCTGATAGCCGCGTCGCTGTCCGGTTCCGACGCCGTGGGAGGGCTCGCGCAGACCGCCGCCGTCGCCGGTGCCGCGGTGCTCGCCCTGCCCGGTGCTCGTCTCGCGCAACGGCGTGGGCGTCGCCCAGCGCTGATCCTTGGCTATGGCATGGGCGCACTAGGTGCGTTGGTCGCCGCCGTCGCCGTGAGCTTCGGTTTGTGGCAGGTGTTGTTGGTAGGGCTCCTTCTGTTCGGAGGGGCGTCCAGCGCGAACTATGCGGCTCGTTATGCCGCAACGGATCTGGCGGACCCTCAACGCCGTGCGCGGGAGCTCTCGCGCGTGGTGTGGGCGGCCATGATCGGCGCGATCATCGGACCCAACCTCGCCGATCCCGCCGGACGGCTGGCGGCCTGGCTGGGCCTGCCGGTCGGGGCGGGGCCGTTCCTGCTGGCCGCCGCGGTGCTCGGGGTCGCCGTGCTGGTGATCCAGTTCGGGCTGCGGCCGGACCCGCTGGTCGTCGTGAAAAGCACTCGACCGGTTGAATCCCCGCACTGCGCCGGTGGCAGCGGATCTCCTGGCGGGCTGCGGATCTGGGGCTCGCTCGGGCCGATGGCGCGACTTGCACTCGTTGGTGTGATGTTGTGCCACACCGCGATGGTCGGGCTGATGTCGATGACGCCCGTGCACATGAACCACGCCGGGTCGTCGTTGCGCGTGGTCGGCGTGGTGATCAGCCTGCACGTCGCCGCGATGTACGCCGCGAGCCCGTTGTTCGGGTGGATGGCGGACCGGCTGGGCCGCGTGCCGGTGCTCGCGATCGGCGCGTCGCTGGTGGTGGCGGCGTCCGGGGTCGCGGGGATGGCCCCGTCGCACGACGCCCCGCAGCTCGCCGCGGGACTGGCGCTGCTCGGGTTCGGCTGGTCGGCGGGACTGGTGTCGGGGTCCGCGCTGCTGACGGAGTCCGTGCGGGTGGAGGACCGGCCGGCCGCGCAGGGGCTGTCCGATCTGGTGATGAACGTCGGCGGGGCCGTTGGTGGCGCCGTGTCGGGGATCGTCGTGACGGCCTGGTCGTACGCGGCGCTCGGGCTGATCGTCGGGTTCACCGCGCTGCCGTTGCTGATCGTGTGCCTCTTCGCATCACTGCGCAGGCCCGTTCGTTAGGGTCTGCGGGTGCGCATCACCATGTTCCGCAAACTCATGGCCGGGGAGTTCGGCCAGGTCAGGGCCGAGATGATCGCCCGCGACCACGTGCTGTCGTCACTGGGAGGGCGCACCGCCGACGAGGCGCTGGAAGCGGGGCTCGGCGCCAAGGACGTCTGGGTCGCGGTCTGCGACGCGTTCGAAATTCCTGAAAATCGGCGTTGAGCTGCCGGTTCGGAGTGTCACGTGTGCTCGAACACGTGTTCGGCTACAGTGGCCCCGACCCGGCTTCGCGAAATTGTCAGACCCCGCCAGTAGCGTCAGGTCCAACATGACGAAGCAACGGCAGACGACAAAAGGTGGACCCAAGATGGCACCCGCAGCACCCGACCGGGACAAGGCGCTCGAGCTGGCCCTGGCGCAGATCGACAAGCAGTTCGGCAAGGGCTCCGTGATGCGCCTCGGCGAGGAGGGCCGCGCCCCGATCGAGGTGATCCCGACCGGTGCGATCGCGCTGGACGTGGCGCTCGGCATCGGTGGTCTGCCGAAGGGTCGTGTCGTCGAGATCTACGGTCCGGAGTCCTCCGGTAAGACCACGGTCGCGCTGCACGCGGTCGCGAACGCGCAGCGCAACGGTGGCATCGCCGCGTTCATCGACGCGGAGCACGCGCTCGACCCGGAGTACGCGAAGAAGCTGGGCGTCGACACCGACGCGCTGCTGGTGTCGCAGCCCGACACCGGTGAGCAGGCGCTCGAGATCGCGGACATGCTGGTCCGCTCCGGCGCGCTCGACATCCTGGTCATCGACTCGGTCGCCGCCCTCGTGCCGCGCGCCGAGATCGAGGGCGAGATGGGCGACAACCACGTCGGTCTGCAGGCCCGCCTGATGAGCCAGGCGCTGCGCAAGATCACCGGTGCGCTCAGCGCGTCCAACACGACCGCGATCTTCATCAACCAGCTGCGCGAGAAGATCGGCGTGATGTTCGGCTCCCCGGAGACCACGACCGGTGGTAAGGCGCTGAAGTTCTACGCCTCCGTGCGTCTGGACGTGCGCCGCATCGAGACCCTGAAGGACGGCGGCGAGCCCGTCGGCAACCGCACCAGGGTCAAGGTCGTGAAGAACAAGGTCGCGCCGCCGTTCAAGCAGGCCGAGTTCGACATCCTCTACGGCAAGGGCATCAGCCGCGAGGGCTCGCTCATCGACATGGGCGTCGACCAGGGCATCCTGCGCAAGTCCGGTGCCTGGTACACCTACGAGGGCGACCAGCTGGGCCAGGGCAAGGAGAACGCCCGCAAGTTCCTGCTGGACAACCCGGACATCGCGAACGAGGTCGAGAAGCGCATCAAGGACAAGCTCGGCATCGGCGCCACGCTCGACGCCGACGAGTCGGCTCCCGCCGCGCCCGTCGAGTTCTGAGGTCGTGAGGTTTGGACGAGGCTGAGGAGCAGCGCAAGGCGCGGGACATCTGCTACGCGCTGCTCACCGCTCGAGCCCGATCTCGGCAAGAGCTGCACGACGCGTTGCTGCGCAAGGGAATCAGCGCCGGCGCCGCCGAGGTGGTCCTCGGCAGGTTCGACCGCGCCGGCCTGATCGACGACGCCGAGTTCGCCGAGATGTGGGTGCGCTCCCGCCACAACTACAACGGTCTGGGCCGTCGTGCCCTGGCCATGGAGCTGCGGCGCAAGGGCGTCGCCGACGAGGTGGTGGCCGAAGCGGTCGCCGCGGTCGACGGCGAGGCCGAGGAGGAGAAGGCGCGCGAGCTGGTCCGCAAACGGCTGCGCACGATGTCGGGTGTGGACGAGACAGCGAAGATCCGGCGTCTCGTGGGGGCGTTGGCGCGTAAGGGATACGCGGAAGGGCTCGCCTATCGGGTGGTGCGCGACGAACTGCGCGCGGCCGGTGACGAGGCGTCGGCGTTGGACGAGCCCTGGTCGTAGGTGCTGGCAGTAGCGTCGGTTCTGGCGCTACCGCGAGTAACCTGGCTGACGTGAGCACCACTCCCGACGCGCCGTCCAGCGAGACCCCCACGGTCTCCGACCTGCTCTGCTTCGACCTCTACACGACGTCGCGAGCGGTCACCGGCTTCTACCGCCCGATCCTGGACAAGGCGGGGATCACCTACCCGCAGTTCCTGGTGATGCTCCTGCTGTGGGAGCGGGATTCGAGGCCGATCCGGGAGCTCGTGCACGAACTCGACCTCGAGTACAGCACGCTGTCGCCGTTGATCAAGCGGCTGGAGAAGAGCGGCCTGCTGGTCCGCGTCACGCATCCCGACGACGAGCGTTCCGTGCTCGTCCAGCTCACCGACAAGGGCCGTGAGCTGCAGTGGATCGGCGCCGAGATGACCAACCAGCTCGGCCAGGCCCTCGGCATGACCGTTGAGGAGATCACCGTTCTCCGCAAGGCGTTGCGCCGCGTCAAGCACGGCGCAGAACGCTGACCGCGACGCCCGTGACCAGCGGGTGACCTGAAACACATCGCGCACGAGGTAACTCGTCAGGTAACTTACATCGTGCACGATCTAATCGAGCACGATGCACCACCAAGGTGCCTGACGAGAGATGAGAGACCGATGCGAGTTCGTAAGGTGTTCGTCGTTCTGGGAGCCCTGCTGGCCCTGGCCGCTTCCGTTCCGTCGGGTGCGGGCGCCTCGGACGATGCTGAGAAGTCCGGCGCCAAGAAGCCGACCATCGTGCTCGTGCACGGTGCGTTCGCGGACGCATCCAGCTGGAACGGTGTCGTGGAACGCCTACAGCACAAGGGATTCCGGGTAGTCGCGGTGGCGAACCCGCTGCGATCGCTCACTGGCGACGCGAACTACCTGCGCAAGGTGCTGGCCACGATCGAGGGGCCGATCATCCTCGCCGGGCACTCCTACGGCGGCATGGTCGCGTCGCAGGCCGCGCTCGGCAACCCGAACGTGAAGTCGCTCGTCTACGTCGCGGCGTTCGCGCCGGAGCAGGGTGAGAGCGCGCTCGATCTGTCGAACAAGTTCCCCGGTGGCACCCTCGGCGACACGCTGCAGACCATCGACATCGGTGACGGCAGCACGGACCTGGTGATCCAGCAGGACAAGTACTGGCAGCAGTTCGCGGCCGACGTGTCCCGCAAGGACGCGACACTGGCGGCGGCGACACAGCGGCCGGTCAACGACACCGCGCTGAACGAGAAGGCCGGCGAGCCCGCGTGGCACACCATCCCGTCGTACTTCGTGGTGGCGGGCAAGGACAAGAACATCCCGATGGCGGCGCAGAAGTGGATGGCCGAGCGTGCCCACGCCCGTGCCGTCGTCGAGGCCCCCAACGCTTCGCACTCGGTTGCCGTGTCCCAGCCGGAAACCGTGGCCGACCTGATCGTGCGCGCGGCGCGTTAATGGAAGCGGAAAGCCGGGGCGCGGCAGGGGCGCCCCGGCTTTCGTCATGCCCGCCGGTTCTCAGGGCTTGGCGACCTTGCACCCCGGCAGTGACAGGTTCAGCGTCGTGCCGGGACCGAAGCAGGCGACGAAGTCGAACGTCTGCTGGCCGTAGTTGATGCCCTTGCGGACGGTGACCTTGCCGGCGGCGTCGACCTCGCACGGGTTGTTCATCGTGCAGCGGCCGCCGCTCTCGTTGCCGGTGTTGTTGACGCCGACGACCTTGCCGCTCGCGTTGTCGATGATCGGCGAGCCCGAGGTGCCGCCGATGGTGTTGCACGAAGACGTGTAGCGCAGCGAGTCGCGCCAGGTCCAGTCGGCTTCCTTGAGCTGGTGCACGAAGCCGTCGACCTGACAGGAGTAGATCCTCTTCCAGTAGCCGGAGACGACGCGGATGTCCGTCTTGGCCACGGGATGCGTGGCCGACAGCTCCAACCCGCGGATTCCGGACTGCTGCTGGATCTGCCCGTAGGTCGAGTCGAGCTGGTAGAACGCGGCGTCGGTGCCGGTCATCGTCGCGTAGACGATCTTGGTGCTGCTCAGCGTCGCGACCGTGGTGGCGGAACCGTTGAGCAGTTCGAAGGTGCGCTTCTTCACCGTCCTGTCGACGAACACCTGGCCCGCCTTCATGAGTTCGACGCAGTGCCCGTTCGTGAGCACGAGCGCCTTGTCGGCGGAGGTCGAACTGGGCAGGCGGACCAGGGATCCGGAGCAGCCGCTGAGTTTCACGGTGCCGGTGAAGTCGACGGCGGCCTGTGCGGGTGCCGTCGTCACGCCCACGGCGGTGATCGCCGCGAGCAGGGATAGGACGAATCGTCGTGCCATGTGCAGGGTTCCTTTCAGGGATGGCATTCGCCGCCAAGCCTGTACGGATCGTAGCCAGCCCGCTACCGACGGAAGTTGGCTGACGTGCCACTCGTAACTCGATCGAGTGACGCTGAGGTCTAGGGCTAACGGGTGAAGCAGACCAATCGACGTCGTGGTCACACATCGCAACCGCCAGGAGCCGTGATGACCTATCCGACGCAGCCCGTCTACGCACCGCCTCCGGTCGCGCCGCCGAAACCCGTGAGGTTCGGTGCGCTCGCCTGGACCGCGTTGATCCTCGGGATCGTCGGTGTCGTCGGCTCGCCGATCATCATCTTCAACAACCTCACCGCGGTCGCGGCGGTCGTTGGGCTCGTGCTCGGTGTCATCGCGTTGTTCGGTACGCGCAAGGTGTTGGCGGTCATCGGCGTTGTCCTGTGCATCGCGGCGATCGTCTTCACGGTGGTGGCGCAGCAGTCCGCGGTCAAGGAGCTCGACAAGATCCTCGACGGCGGTGCCGGGCAGGGGCAGACCGGCGTCGCGGGGGAGACCCCGAAGCAGGACGCGCTCGCCGATCCGCCGACCTGGGGCGAGCGGTACACGTGGGCGAACGGCCTCTCGGTCGACGTCGCCGCGCCTGTCGCGTGCACGCCCGGCCAGTACTCGGCGCCGCCGAACATCACCCGCGCGGTGAAGTTCAAGGTCATCATCACCAACGGGACGAGCGCTGCGTTCGAGACCGCGTTGCTGTTGCTGGGCAACGACGCGCAGTACAACGGCCAGAAGGCCGAGCGGATCTTCGACACCAGCGGCGCCTGTGGCGGCACACTCGACACGGCGACAGTGTTGCCCGGCAAGACCTACACCTACGAGGTCGCGTACTCCGTCGGCGCGCAGCCGGGTGAGATGCAGCTCGTGTTCGAGCCGAGCTTCAACGCCGACAAGGCGGCGTTCGTCGGTCAGGCGTAAACCGTTCGCCAGCGGGCGCTCGAACGGGTTACAAATCGGGGCATGTTGCGCAAGTATCCGCGGACGCCCCACCTCGAGGGCTCGCGCCTGCAACCGGGCGACGAGGACCTCGACCAGGTGCCGTTCCGCGCGATCGCGGGACGGCACCTCGTCGTCGAGGAGAAGCTCGACGGCGCCAACGCGGGCATCAGCTTCGATTCGGACGGCACGCTGAAGTTGCAGTCACGCGGCCATTTCCTGGTCGGCGGACCGCGCGAGCGGCAGTTCGCTCCGTTGAAGGCGTGGGCCGCGACGCACCAGGGCGTGCTGTGGGAACGGCTCGGCACCCGTTTCGTGCTCTACGGGGAATGGTTGTACGCCAAGCACACCGTGTTCTACGACGCGCTGCCGCACCACTTCTGCGAGTTCGACCTGCTCGACCGGGAGACCGGGGAGTTCCTGTCCACACCGGAACGTCGCCGGCTGCTCTCGGGCACGCCGGTGGTATCCGTGCCGGTGCTGCACGAGGGGCCGTTGCGGAGGTTGAAGGACCTCACCACGTTGATCGGGCCGTCCACCTGCCGCACGCCCGGCTGGCGTGAGGTGCTGGTCGAGGCGGCGCGGGCGACGGGACAGGACCCGGATGTCGTTGTCGCGGAGACGGATTCGGACGACGACATGGAAGGCCTCTACATCAAGGTGGAGGAGGACGGACGCACGGTCGAGCGGTACAAGTGGGTGCGGCCGACGTTCCTCACCGCTGTGCTGGACTCGGGCAGCCACTGGCAGGACCGCCCGATCCTGCCGAACCGGGTGGTGACCCGTGTTTGAGGCGCTCTGTCCCAGCGGTCCACAGTGGACGCTCGACTGGCACGCCGTGCGTTCGGCGTTCTCCTGGTTGCGCGCCCTGGAAGGCGTGCACCAGGACCCGATCCACCACGCGGAGGGTGACGTCGCCACGCACACCCGGATGGCGTGCGAGGCGCTCGTGTCGTTGCCGGAGTGGCGCGCCCGTCCGGAGCCGGACCGGGTGCGGTTGTTCGCCACCGTCCTGCTGCACGACGTGGCGAAGCCGTTCCGCACCCAGATCGACGACGGCCGGATCACCGCGCACGGTCACTCCCGTGCCGGGGATCTGCTGGCGCGCAAGGTGTTGTGGGAGATGGGACGCCCGATCGCCTGGCGCGAGCACGTCGCCGCGCTGGTGCGGCACCACCAGGTGCCGTTCTGGGCGCTGGAGCGGCCGGACCTCGACCGCATCGCGTTCCGCGTGAGCCTGCTCGCGCGCAACGACGACCTGGCGACCTTGGCCCGCGCCGACATCCTCGGCCGGATCTGCGGCGACGCCGAGTCGGTGCTGGAGAACATCGCGCTGTTCGAGGAGTACTGCCGCGACCGCGACTGCCTGGACCGGCCGCGCTCGTTCCCGTCCGACCACGCGCGGTTCCAGTACTTCCGCACGCCCGGCCGCGACCCGGACTACGCCGCCTACGACGACACGCGCGTCGAGGTGACGGTGTTGTCCGGCCTCCCCGGTGTCGGCAAGGACCACTGGATCGCCACTCATCGGCCGAGCTGGCCGGTCGTGAGCCTCGACTCCGTGCGCGCGCGACTCGGCATCGCTCCCGACGGCGACCAACGAGCCGTGGCGGCCGCGGCGTTCGAGGAAGCGCGGACGTTGCTGAGGGCGGGGGAGCGGTTCGTCTGGAACGCGACCAACATCTCGCGGCAGCTGCGCGAGCGGTGCGTCGGGCTCGCCGCGGACTACCGCGCCCGGATCACGCTGGTCGGCCTCGAAGCACCGAAGGACGTGATCCACGCCCGCAACCGCGCCCGCCCGGAACCGGTGCCGGCCGCGGTGATCGACCGGCTCGTCGACAAGTGGGAAGCGGTCGACGTCACCGAGGCGCATGCCGTCGAACGGGTGGACACAGCACAGACTTCGACACGTACTTAGCCCCGCCGCCGATGCCTCCTACAGGGGACGCTGCCCGACCAGCGTCCCGATCCCGGGGAGGAGCTCGCCATGCCCGACGGCGCGCCGGCCAGATCCGTCCGCCTGATCTTCGAGTTCGGCCCGGACGGTGTCCGGCTACTGGAACAGCATTCGGTCAACGTCCCGAAAAGCGTCCCGAAGAACGTGACCGCCGGCGCCTCCCGGGATCCGCAGACCGGCGACTACGTCGAGGTCCGCAACCGCGACGGCCAGACCGTGAGCCGTGTGCCGGTGTGGACGGGCGTCGGCAGCACTGTAGAAACGTTCCCCCAAGATCCATATATCAGTGCTGACACCCCACGCGTGCTCACCGTCGTGGTGCCCGCGACACCCGACGCCGACCACGTCGCCGTCGTCCGCGACAGCCGCGACGGTGGGCGAACCGGCCTCGAAGTGCTCGGCACGTTCCGCCTTCAACCCTGATTATGTCAACCCACCAACCCGCTGACCTGCCCCTTAGCAATGAGTCTTTTGACGACGTCGTCAAAAGACTCATTGCCAAGAGCTGGCGGGGGCGGCGATATATCGGGTGGCGAGGGCGGCAGCCGATATATCAGTGAGGCCGATCGGGTGGTGGCTAGCGGCGGTGTTCGCCGCGGTGGCCCACGGCGCGGACGAGCCAGAGGGTGCCGGCGGCGGCGACCACCAGGACGGCGATGCCGGTGAGGAAGCCGATGCTCGTAGAGGAGTCGTCGGGCTGGGGTGACGGACTGGAGTTGGGCTTCGGCTGGGCGATGGCCGGGTCGGTCATCTGCAGCGAGTTCGACTTGACCAGGCCGGTGCCCTCCAGCAGCAGCATGTGCTTGAGCAGGAGGGTCAGGCCGGTCTGCGCGGCGATCCGGGTGGGGGCGCTCTTGGTCGTCGCGCGGGCCTGAGCGACCTGGGTGATGAGTGAGCCGTCAGCGGCTCGCGAGAGGTTCGCGTACATGCGGTCGAGCTCGTCGCCCGAACTGGACGAGATGGCGTTCGCCCACGACTTCTGCTCGGTCGTCGGTTCGGACGGGAGATCCACGCCGATCTGCCGGGCCGCCTCGGCGACCGCCGCGGTCAGCTGGGTGTGCTCGGAGGCGAGCTGCCCCGCGACCTTGCGGACCTTCGCGTCACGGGCCCGGTCAGAGCTCTCGCGGCTGGCCGGTTTCTGCCACAGCGAATGCTGGGCGAGCAGAATGAGCAATTCCCGGTCCGACGGTTCTATGTTCTGGCCGATAACGCGAACCGCGTTGACCTGCGCCTTGGCCGTCACCAGTTCAAGTGCGGACGGGTCGACCAAACCGGTGTTCTCCAGGGTCGTCATCGTGCGGATCAGCATTTGCAGGGTCTGGTGCGCGAGCGTGCGAATTGTGGTGTTCTGCGTTGTGGCCCGCGTCTGCGTGGCCATCACGAGTAGCCCGCCCTGGGTCTGCCGGACGATCGTCGCGTAGGCGCGATCGTGGTTGTCTCCGGTGCGTGCGGCCATCTCGTTGATGAGTGACTGGTGTTCACTGCTCACGTCGTTCGGCAGCACCACGTCGAGATCGGTGGCGGCTTTGAGAAGCTCGACGTCGAGGCGTGAATGTCCTTCGAATATTTCCTTTCCGGCATTGCTGATGCCCGCATTCGTCGTCCGCGTCGGCGCTTCTTTGCTCACCGGTATCAGCCAAGAGTCTGCTTGACGCAGAGACACCATGAAAGAGCGGTCCGACGGCTGTACTTCCGTTGACTGCGCATGTGCCGGGACGGCTCCCACAACGGCCCCGAAAAATACGACAGATAGGGCAGCAAACAGCGCTGCATGCTGTCCCAGCGTGCCCAACCGGTAACGCATAGTGCCCGTTCCTCCCCGCGATCGAGCTGCCTTCGAAGTAGATACGCGCTGGTGGTGCTCTGGTTCATCTGACATGCGAAGATGTGTATGTGATGTGGATCACAGTGGAACTTGCGAACCATTGGGACTTGATTTACGTACCCGAGAGGATTTCGTGTTCACGATGTAGGATCTGATGGATTCCACACTCGGCCACCGAGTCGCTAGGTCTGCCGCCCGAAGCGAACACGTCGCCGATATTTGGGGAGGGCGCAAGCTTCATGGCTGATCAGGGCAAGGTCGCACAAGCCCATCAGGACGAGGAATTGCTCACGCTGCTCTACGGGCAGTTCCAGCGGATGTTGTTCTCGCAGGTCCTGTGCTTGACCAACTACGACCGTCAGTGGACGGAAGACGTTGTTCAGGAGACGTTGATCAGGGCTTGGCAGAACTCCGCACATCTCGTTCGTGAACCGGGGATGTTGCGTGGTTGGCTTTGTACTGTGGCTCGTCGCATTGTGATCGACGGATGGCGCAGCCGACAGGCACGCCCGCAGGAAGTGGAATTGCTTCGCCCGGACATCGCCGAATCTCCGGACGACACCGAACAGACACTTTCAGTGATGGTCATTACCGACGTGGTACGCCAATTGAGTGATGAACACCGTTCGGCTATCTACGAAACGTATGTCATGGGACGAACGGTGAAGGAGGCCGCGATAGTTCTCGGAGTCCCGGAAGGAACCGTCAAGTCCCGGCTGTACAAGGCGATGCACACGATCCGCCGGGCATTGCAGGACAGGAGCTAGCGCGATGGTGACTCGTCAACCACATCACGAGGACGCGCACGTAGGAGAGGACGACGAAAACCGCACGAGCCCGGAAGGGCCGTGCGGTGATGTCGCGGCGTATGTGCTCGGAGTCCTCGACCCCGCGCAGCACGTGATCTTCTCCCGGCACCTAGCCGGGTGCGAGAGCTGCCAGTGCGACGCGGCCGACTTCGGCATGTTCGCGCCAGTGCTGCGTCAGGTCGTCGGTCAGCCCACCGGGCGTCCGCCCTGTCGCATCACCCGCGGCATCCTGCTGGTGGCGGCCGGCTTCGTGGTGGCCGTCGCGGCGGTGCTGTCCGTCGTCGAGTCGTGGTCCTCGCAGCCCGACGACCCTGTCGAGATCAGCAATCTCACGCGCGCGGAGTCTGCTCACGTCGAGTCGTTTCCGCTGTTCTGGCACGTTTGAGCGGGTGAGTGGGACAGTGATCGGGTCAGCGAGCAGGCAGGCGAGGCGGAGCCACCCTCGCACCAGCCTGGCCCAGATCATCGCTTGCTCCCGCACAGCTCACAGTTCCGTTAACCGTTACCTGTGGGTAAGTTTGCCCGACGACGAAGCGCAGGTCTCTACGGTCCTCACCGAAGGAACACCGAAACGTTCGACCTGCGGTCCTCTCGGTACCGAAGTCAGGGGAAGACAGCGGTGACATCTCCACTACTCGGCCGGGACGCGGAACTCGCGGCTCTCGGACGCTTGCTCGACGACGCGGTGCGGGGAACCGGCTCGTGCGTGGTCGTCACCGGAGGGTTCGGCGTCGGCAAGTCCGCGCTGCTGGAGGCCTTCACCGCCGAGGCCCGTGAGCGCGGCTTCACCGTCCGCCTGGCCAAGAGCGCCCGGCTGGAGAGCCACCTGCCCGGCGCGGTGGTCCGCCAGCTCGCGCCGTGCCTCGCGAACGAGCACGACCTCGAAGAGCTGTACGCGCGCGCCGCGAACTCCGCCCGCAGGGCGCCGATCCTGATGGTCATCGACGACGTGCACGTCGCCGACACGTTCTCCAAACGCGCGCTCGCCTACCTGCGCCCGCGGCTGCAGCACATGCCGGTCGTCATCGCGTTCGGCGCGTCGCAGGGCTATCTCTCCACGGACGAGGTGACGCTGCCCGAGATCGCCGGCGGCCACCCGCACCGCATCGACCTCGACGGCCTCGACATCGCGGCCGTCGAACGCCTCACCGAGAACCTCCCGGACCGTGACGCGGCGCGCTGCCACGAGCTCACCGGCGGCAACCCCTACCTGCTACAAGCCTTGCTACGTGAGGAAGGCGAGGGTTCGGCCGCCGTCGGCGAGATGATCGGCATGCGGCTGCGCGAGTACACCGGAGCCGCCGAGGTCGCCCGTTCCGCCGCCGTGCTGGACGGCGACGCCGGGCTCGAACTGCTGTCCGCGCTCACCGGCTTCGACGCGCTGCCCGCCGTCGACACACTCGTCCGTCTCGGCGTGCTCGCCGACACCGACCCGCTGACGTTCCGGCATCCGTTCGTGCGCAACAGCATCCTCGCCGACATGCCGGTCGCGGTCCGTTCCGCCGCGCACGCCCGCGCCGCCTGGCTGCTGTTCGAGTCGGACGCACCCGACGAGCGCGTCGCCGAACATGTGCTGAAGGCCAGGTCGGTCCGCCTGCCGTGGTCTGTCGACCTGTTGCGGGAGGTCGGCGGTGTCGAGCACCTGGAACGCGCGCTCGACGAACACCTGTCCGACGAGGACCGGCTGTCGATCGAGGTCGAACTCGGCCACGCGGAACACCTGAAGGACAACGCGCTCGGCCGCGACCGTGTCCGCGACGCGCTGGTCAAGTGCGAGGACCCGCATCTCGCCGCGAACGTCGCGCTGTCGTTGATCCAGCGCATGTGCACGGATTCGGACGCGCATTTCGCGGTCTCGCTGGCGATCATGGTCATCGCCCGGCTGCTGCCAGAGGACCGCGACCTCGTCTGGCACATCGTCTGCACCACCTACCTGCTCTCCGCCAACCGCGACGCGCGGATGGCGAACTGCGCCGGCAAGTACTTCGAGGACCTCATCGGCGACATCCCGCAGGACCCGAACCTGAAGCGCGCGCGGTCGGCGTTGCTCGCGGTCGGCAACGCCCGCAGCGGCGACTCGTCCGCGGAAGCCGTCCGGCACGCGCTGGAGGCGCTCGACGGCGAATGGGTCGACGTGTTCGGCGAGTCGTACCTGTTCACGTTCCTGGTGCCGGTGCTCGGCGACGATCCCGAGCACATCAACAAGCTCTGGCTCTCGCACAGCACAGCGCCGGTCTCGCACGACCCGCATCTGCGCCGCGGCATGCTCAGCATGATCGCCCGCGCCACCGCCTTCCACAACAGCGGCGACCTCGCCCGCGCCTACACGTTCCTGACGCCACCGGTCTCGACCGGCAACCTCGACTGCCCCTCGGTCCTGCTGGCGAGCGCGAAACTGGCCGAGGTGTGCGTCGAGATGGGGCAGTTCGACGAGGCCGCGCCGCTGGTCACCGAAGACGGCGAGCTGTTGCAGCACATCAACGTCGTCTACGCCCGCGGCCGGCTCAAGCTCGCGTCGTGCCACGCGGAGGGCGCGCTCGAAGACCTGCTCGAAGCGGGACGCCGACTCGCCGCACGCGAGATGCCCAACCCGGCGCTCGTCGCTTGGCGGCACCACGCCGTGCGTGCGTATTTGGCGTTGGGCAACCGCGACGACGCCGCGCGGCTCGCGCACGAAGAGCTTGACCTGGCCAAGAGGTGGGGCTCCACGCGCGTCGTGGGAACAGCGTTGATGAGCGTGGGCATCAGCACCGATGACGTCGATGTCCTCGTTGAGGCGGAACAACTTCTCGCCTCGTCACCGCACCGGCTGCTGCACGCCCAGTCGTCGTACTGGCTCGGCCACCACCTGCGCCGCAAGGGCCGCACCGACGCCGCCGCCCCGCACCTGCGCCAGGCGTTCGAACTGGCCCGCCACCTCAGTGCGCACCCGCTGGCCAAGCTCGCCGGTGACGAGGTCCGGGACGGCGACGACCAGGTGCAGGGCCTGACCAAACAGGAGAACCGCGTCGCGCGGATGGCGGCGCAGGGCCTGACGAACCGGCAGATCGCCGAGACCCTGCACCTCACCCGCCGCACGGTGGAGCTGCACCTGTCGAGCGCCTACCGCAAGCTCGGCATCACGGGACGAGCTGAGCTCGTCGCCGCTTTGTGGTCCTGACGACGATCAGCAGGCCCGCCAGCAACGCCATCAAAATCACCGTGACGACGGACGACAGCACCAGGAACTCGTTGAGCCGCCCGCCGGCGAGGTAGGCGCCGAGCGCGACGGCGACGACCGCGCACACCGCACGGTCCATGATGGACTCCATCGACAGAAGCGTTGCGCGGTAACGGGAGTCCGGAATCGCGTCGTTGAGCAGCTTCTTCTGGATGGGAAAGCTCATGCCCGCCGTCACGGAGAACAGGCACAGCAACACGATCGTCACGGCGCCACCGGACGGCACGATGCAGCCGATGGCCAACGCCATCACGATGGTCAGCAGGAACACCGACTTCGCAGGCCCGATCTTCTTCGACAGCCGATGCGGGCGTGCGGCGGCGACGGCCTCGAAGATCGTCATCGCGGCGAGTACCGAGCCGTACCAGGTGACCGAGACGTTCTTCGACTCGAGCACCGGCTGGAACAGGTTCACCTGCAGGATCCGCACCAGTGTGAACATCGCGATGCCCTGGACCATCAGCAGGAGCAGCCAGCGCGAGGTCCTGAGCGAACCGAACGCGCCACCGACACCCGCGAGCAGCCTGGACGTCTTGCGCTGTGTTGGATCATTTTGGGGCCGTGCCCAGCCCGGAATCGGCGGCAGTCTCAGGGCGAGGACCACCGCGACAGCGGCGTTGATCGCAGTGAGCCAGTACGGCGACGGCATGTTCCACTGCATCAACAGGCCGATGACCGGCCAGTACACGATCTTGCCGACCAGGCTGTAGGACCGTCCGACGCCCTCGACCTTGAGGTAGAGATGCCCGGCGTTGTGCGCGTTGAGGTACTCGTACAGGTACGCGCTCTGAGCGCCCGAGATCAACGACCTCGCCAGCGCGATCATCAGGAAGTGAACCAGGAATCCGGTGTAGTTGCCCGCGAACACCGGCACCAGGTTCGCTCCCACCAGCACGCTCGCCCCGAGCCACAACGACGTGCGGTAGTCGAAGCGGTCCGCGACCATGCCGGTCGGGATCTCCATGAGGCAGAACGCGATGTAGTAGATCGACTGGATGCCGAAGATCTCGGCGTCGGTCAGCCCGAGCTGCTTCTGGTACTCGTAGAAGATCGGGATCCACAGCAGCAGCCCGAAGAAGAACTGGAAGCCGTACGTCAGGCGGACGGCACGCGCCACTTCCGGAGTCGCCGGTACGCGAAGACCCAGCATCAGATCGAGTACGGCCGCAGCTGCAGGACGTACAGGACTTCGTCGGTGGCGAGCCACTCGATGTCGACCGGCGAGTCGAACGTGTAGTCCGGTGAGAAGTGCGACTGCAGCAACCGGCCCACGATCGCGAGCCGCTGCAACTGCGCGTGTCCGTTGACGCTCAGATCCTCCGTGGCGTCACCGAGGGAGACCGTGCGTCCGCCACCCTCCACAGTGGAGTATAGGTACTGCATCGGCTGCTTCGAACCCTCGACGACGTCGGTGACGTTCGGCGAGACGTTGATGTAGACGTTGCGGAAGTCGTTGCGGTTCATGGGGTTCGTGGTGACCATGACGCCGCCGAAGTCCGCCTTGACCTGCTCCTGGATCACGACGCCCATGAAGCAGTCGTCGAGCGAGATGCCGGCCTGCTGCCGGAGACGCACGCTGCGCGCCGACACCAGGGAGGCCCACACCTCCTTGACCGACTCGACGATCTTCTCGGCGCTGGTGACGTGGTTGTACGACTCGTAGATGCCCGCGGCGGAGAACCCGGCCAGGTCCTCGGCGTTCGACGAACTGCGCACCACGAAGGTCCGCACGCCCGCGAGGTTCTCGACGAGCGCGGTGTCCAGTTCGGACAGCAGGTAGTCCGGCACGCGGGTCTTGCGGATCAGCTGCTGCAGCTCGATACACAGCGGCTCGATCTCGCGGGCGTTGAGTTCCAGCGCCATCTTCAGCTTGCCGATGGCCTGCTGGATCTTCGGCGACGACTCCAGGAAGCCCTGGTGCATCGAGAATGGCAGCGCGACGCCGCGCGGCACCCGTACCCGTTCCGCGAGCAACTGCTGGGCGGCGGCGAGCAGGTCGCCCTTGTCGCTGTTGTCGCTGTTGCCGAGCAGCTTCGCCAGGTACGGCATGAGGTTGTCCCGCGGCGGACGTGGCACCGAGAAGAAACCGAGCAGGCGACGCGGCGACTCGGCCGCCAGCACGTGGTGCAGCTCGCCGAGGTTCGCGGCCTTGGTGCCGTAGCGGTGGCTGTCGTTGTAGCGGATCCTGCCGAGGTCGAGGATCGGGTTGTAGGTGTCCTCGGGCTCCTCGAGCGTGACGCGCTGCGCGTACCAGGCGGGCCGCTGACCGAGGTCCTCCGGTTCGTCGATCAGCCGCAGACCGACCTCGGCGCTCTTCGGCGACACCTCGTACTCGACCCACTGACCGTCCAGGTTCTCCCGGTCGATCAGGTCGAACGCGCCGAGCTGGATCGCGTTCGGAATGGACCATCCGGTCGCGAGAACGTTCGTGTGCGACAGGGGAGTGGTGTGGCTGGCGTTGATGATGCCGGCCAGCCGCGGAATGTCGTCGGGAACGCGGTGCATCACCACGATGTCGAACCACTCCAGCGAGTTCTCGCGATACTCCTGCTCGGAACGGAATGCGCGTAACCGGCCCTTGGTCGTACCGGGGTTCAACGCCACGAACTCGGCGGTGGAGAACAATTCGTGCGCGAGGATCCGTGGAAGCCTTTCCGCGGGAAGTTCCGCCACCGCCTGTTCCTGAAGGTGGTTGGCGGGCTTGAAGAACAACGGCGTCGCGGGGTCCACGTTCCTGCGCACTTCGGCGTGGAAGAACTCGATCATGTCCGCCGACATGGTGTCGACCTCGACCGTCTCCAGCGAGAACATGCGCCTGTCCTCGCGCTTGTGCAGCGACAGGATGCCGAGGAAGAACCGCCGGTCAGAGGCGTGGTAGAAGCTCTGGTTGAACTCGTCGATCCGCGCGCGCATCTCCTCGCCGCCGATGCCGAGGATCTCCTGTCCGATGTAGAGCGCGTGGAACTCGTGGCGCGCGTTGTTCAGGAAGTGGATCGTCTCGTTGTGTCGGTCGACGACCACTTTGACGAAGGAATATCCACCCAGACTGCCGGACAGCTGGTTGAATGCCGACATCGTCAGCTGTTCCCCCACCAATCCCGCTACGTCGACTTCCTGGACAGCCACACCCGCTCCTCTCGTGCGCCATTGCAACGAGCAAGTGTGACACCGGGGGCCTGGGCGTTATTCCGGGAGAAATCTCAATAGGCGACGATTTAGTTCACCTTTCATCAAACTCCCGTCAATTAGAGACCGGCGTCACCTCCCGTTGGGTGAAGATTCCAACGTGGTGGGACGCCGGTCTCGTGATGTGAGCCGAATTTCCGGTCCGTGACCTGGGTTACCCGAGTCGGCTCGCCTCGCGGGCGAGGGTCTCGATGCGATCCCAGTCGCCGTTCGCCAGCGCGTCCTTCGGGGCGAGCCATGAGCCGCCGACGCAGCCGACGTTCGGCAGCGCGAGATAGTTCGGCGCGGTCTGCGGCGTGATGCCACCGGTCGGGCAGAACTTCACGTGCGGGATCGGCCCGCCGATCGACTTCAGGTAGTCGACGCCACCGGCAGCCTCGGCAGGGAAGAACTTCAGTGCGCTGAGCCCGCGCTCGGCCAGCCGCATCACCTCGGACACCGTCGCCGCGCCCGGCAGGTACGGCAGCCCGGTCGCGTCGGCGGCGTCGAGCACCCGGTCGGTCGTGCCGGGCGTGACGAGGAACGCCGCCCCCGCCTTCGCCGCCTGCTCCGCGTGCTCCGGCGCCGTGATGGTGCCGGCGCCGATCACGATCTCCGGCACCTCCCGCGCGACGTTCTCGATCGCGGCGAGCGCGGCTGGCGTGCGCAGCGTGAGCTCGATGACGCGGACGCCCCCTCGCAGCAGCGCCTGGGCGAGCGGCACCGCGTGGTCGGCGTCGTCGACCACGACGACGGGGATGACGGGCGACAGCGTGAGAAGGTCCGCGCCGGTTGTCACTGCTGCTCTCCTAGCCAGATCTTGGGGGATCGGAAACCGATATATCGCATGCTGTCACACCTGCCCCGCACCCACCCGGATGCAAAAAACGTTTGCGGACGAAGTCAAAAGACTCATTGCAAAGGCTGGCGGGGTGGGTCGGCAGGGTTGGACTGCCGGACCGGCGGGGCGGGTGTGGCGGGCGGGCTGGTCGGACGCCACCACCCCTTTGCAACGAGTCTTTTGACGACGAAGTCCAAAGTCTCATTGCTAAGGGGCAGGTCAGCGATGGTGCGGAAGTAATATATTGGCGGTGCGGGCCGGTCAGTGGTGCGTGACCGGGGCGAAGTGATCGGCGGTGATGGGGCCGAACACCGTCGCGCCGCGGTCGGCAGGGCCGACGGTGCGGCGCAGGGCGGCGAACAGTTCGCGGCCCGTGCCGACCCATTCGCGGCCGGTCGGCGGGAAGTCGACGAGGGGTCGTGACGCCAGTTCCTGGGCGGGCACGTGGACCTCCAGCGTTCCGGCGGAGGCGTCCAGCCGCACGACGTCGCCGTCGCGGACGCGGCCGAGCGGGCCGCCGACCGCGGCTTCCGGGGTCAGCTGGATGGCGGCCGGGATCTTGCCCGAGGCGCCGGACATGCGGCCGTCGGTCACCAGGGCCACCTTGTAGCCGCGGTCCATCAGGACGCCCAGCGGCGGGGTCAGCTTGTGCAGTTCGGGCATGCCGTTGGCCTGCGGGCCCTGCTGGCGGACGACGACGACCACGTCGCGGTCGAGTTCGCCGGCCTGGAAGGCCTCCTGGAAGGCCTCCTGCGTGGTGAACACGCGGGCGGGCGCCTCGACGACGTGGTTCTCCGCCGCCACCGCGGACACCTTGATGACCGAGCGGCCGAGGTTGCCGGTGAGCATCCGCAGGCCGCCGTCCAGGGCGAACGGGTCGGTGGCCGGACGCAGGACTTCGAGGTCCAGCGAGCGGCCGGGGCCGTCGACCCAGACCACCGAGCCGTCGACGAGCGTCGGCTCCTGGCGGTAGCGGTCGAGGCCGAAACCGGCCACCGTGTTGACGTCGGCGTGCAGGAGACCGGCGTCCAGCAGGGTGCCCACGACGAACTGGACGCCGCCCGCGGCCTGGAAGTGGTTGATGTCGGCGCTGCCGTTCGGGTAGACCCGCGCGATCAGCGGCACGACCGCCGACAGGTCGTTGAGGTCGTCCCAGCTCAGCTCGATGCCCGCGGCGGCGGCGATGGCGACCAGGTGCATCGTGTGGTTGGTGGAGCCACCGGTGGCCAGAAGCGCCACCACGCCGTTGACCACGGCCTTCTCGTCGACGATGTGCGCGATCGGGGTGTAGTCGTCACCGCGGGCCATCTCGACGGCGCGGCGGCCGGCCTGCTCGGTCAACGCGCGTCGCAACGAGGTGCCCGGCGGCACGAACGAGGCGCCCGGCAGGTGCAGGCCCATGACCTCGACGACCATCTGGTTCGAGTTCGCGGTGCCGTAGAACGTGCAGGTGCCGGGGGAGTGGTACGAGGCGGCCTCGGCCTCCAGCAGGTCCTCGCGCGACGCCTTGCCCTCCGCGTAGAGCTGCCGGACGCGGGCCTTCTCCTTGTTCGACAGGCCGGACGACATCGGACCCGCGGGCACCAGGATCGACGGCAGGTGACCGAACGACAGCGCGCCGATCAGCAGGCCCGGCACGATCTTGTCGCAGACGCCCAGCAACACCGCGGCGTCGAACATCTCGTGCGACAGGGCCACCCCGGTGGACATCGCGATGACGTCGCGGCTGAACAGCGACAGCTCCATGCCGTCCCGGCCCTGGGTGATGCCGTCGCACATGGCGGGCACGCCACCGGCGAACTGGGACACCCCGCCCGCCGTGCGGACCGCTTCCTTGATCCAGGCCGGGTACTCCTGGAACGGCTGGTGGGCGGACAGCATGTCGTTGTAGGACGACACGATCGCGACGTTGGACTTGCGCAGCGCCCGCAGCGCCGCCTTGTCGCCGCCGGTGATTCCGGCGAAGCCGTGCGCCAGGTTGCTGCAGGCGAAGCCGGACCGGGACGTTCCGTCCTGCGCGGCCGCGGCCACACGTTCGAGGTACACACGACGGGAATCGGCGCTGCGGGCGGCGATCCGGCGGGTGACCTCGGTCAGAACAGGATGCAGTTCGGTCATGGGGGTCTCCGGGTCATCACGGGCCGTGGTGGGGCCCTTACGAGACGACAACGGTGGCGTCCCACAGACGGGCGTGACGCCACACACAGTAAGTCATGGCTGGTGGAAGACACAAAAACGATTCAGTAACTGGGAGGGGTCCAGTTTTGAATCTTCGCGTGTGGTGCTTGTCACATGGCTTGAGATTGGGCAGAGTGCGGGGCACGACCTTGGAACGGAGGTGTCCCATGACGTCCACGGAGATCGTCGAACTGCGCCGGGTCATCGGTCAGATGCGACATGCCGTCAGCGCGTTGCGCGGCAGGTATGGCGACGTGGCAGCGGTTCAGCGCCTTGCCAACGACGTTGAACGCATGGACATCGACGCCACCGAACTCGTCGACCTCAGCACCCCGAGGCAGCGTGAAGCTCCTCAAGTGGAACGCGAGGTCGTGGTCGTGCCCGACACGCCCTACGACGAGTCGTTGTGGAAGGACGCGGACGACGAAGGACTCGGTGGCTACCGCAACCGGACCTGAGCCGAACTGATCAGACGGCCCCCGCCGACGCGGGGGCCGTTCGGCGTTTCTCCACAACGACGTGGACCCCCAGAAAGGTGAGTAATGGCGAGGGCAGAGATCGCCGCCAGGACTCTGCGCACGGACCGATGGTGGTTGCCGCCGCTGACGACATTCGTCGGCCTGCTGCTCATCTCGATCTACGCGGCGTTCCGCACGTTCCAGGGGGACTACTACTGGGTCGACCAGTACCACTACCTCACACCGATGTACTCGCCGTGTCTCACCGAGGAGTGTGTCCCGGCCGCTTCGCACTTCGGTCAGTGGTTCCCGGCGCTGCCCGGCTTCCTGACCCCGCCGGTGATCATCATCCCGTTCCTGCTGGGCTTCCGGATCACCTGCTACTACTACCGCAAGGCCTACTACCGGGCAGCCTGGGCGTCGCCGCCCGCGTGCGCCGTGGCCGAGCCGCACAGCAAGTACACCGGTGAGACCAGGTTCCCGCTGATCGCGCAGAACCTGCACCGCTACTTCTTCTACGCGGCCTCGATCCTGCTGCTGATCAACATCTACGACGCGGTCCTCGCGTTCGGCACCGGTGTCGGGCTCGGCAACATCATCCTGCTCGCGAACGTCGCGCTGCTCGGCGCGTACACGCTGTCCTGCCACTCGTGCCGCCACATCGCGGGCGGGCGGCTCAAGCACTTCTCCAAGCACCCGGTCCGGTACTGGATGTGGACGCAGATCTCGAAGCTGAACAACCGGCACATGCAGCTGGCGTGGGCCTCGCTGATCTTCGTCTGCCTCACGGACCTGTACGTCGCGCTGGTCGCCTCGGGAACGATCTCCGACCTCCGCTTCATCAACTAAGGAGTGGTTTTGCCCGAGCTGGAAAGGCACTCGTTCGACGTTCTCGTGATCGGCGCCGGTGGTGCCGGACTGCGTGCCGCGATCGAGGCCCGTGAGCACGGCATGCGCACCGCCGTTCTCTGCAAGTCGTTGTTCGGCAAGGCCCACACGGTGATGGCCGAGGGTGGCATCGCCGCCGCCATGGGCAACGTGAACTCGAGCGACAGCTGGCAGGTGCACTTCCGCGACACCATGCGCGGCGGCAAGTTCCTCAACAACTGGCGGATGGCCGAACTGCACGCCCAGGAGGCACCACAACGGGTCTGGGAACTCGAGACGTACGGCGCGCTGTTCGACCGCACGAAGGACGGCCGCATCTCGCAGCGCAACTTCGGCGGCCACGAGTACCCGCGCCTCGCGCACGTCGGCGACCGCACCGGCCTCGAACTCATCCGCACGTTGCAGCAGAAAATCGTTTCGCTGCAACAGGAGGACTTCAAGGAGTTCGGCGACTACGAGGAACGCCTGCGGGTGTTCCAGGAGTTCACCGTCACCGACCTCGTCAAGGACGGCGACCGCATCGCCGGCGTGTTCGGCTACTGGCGCGAGTCCGGCCGCTTCGTGCTGTTCGAGGCACCCGCGGTGATCCTCGCGACCGGCGGCATCGGCAAGTCGTTCAAGGTCACCTCGAACTCGTGGGAGTACACCGGAGACGGCCACGCGCTGGCCCTGCGCGCGGGCGCCTCGCTGATCAACATGGAGTTCATCCAGTTCCACCCCACCGGGATGGTCTGGCCGCCGTCCGTCAAGGGCATCCTCGTCACCGAGTCCGTGCGCGGTGACGGCGGCGTGCTGCGCAACTCCGACGGCAAGCGGTTCATGTTCGACTACATCCCCGAGGTGTTCAAGGACAAGTACGCCGACAACGAGGAGGAGGGCGACCGCTGGTACACCGACCAGGCGAACAACCGGCGCCCACCGGAGCTGCTGCCGCGTGACGAGGTCGCGCGCGCGATCAACTCCGAGGTCAAGGCCGGGCGCGGATCACCGCACGGCGGCGTTTTCCTCGACGTGTCAACGCGTCTGCCCGCCGAGGAGATCCGCAAGCGACTGCCGTCCATGCATCACCAGTTCAAGGAACTGGCCGACGTGGACATCACCGCGCAGCCGATGGAGGTCGGCCCGACCTGTCACTACGTGATGGGCGGCGTCGAGGTCGACCCGGACACCGGATCCTCTTCCGTGGCAGGGCTTTACGCCGCCGGCGAGGTCTCCGGCGGCATGCACGGCTCGAACCGCCTGGGCGGCAACTCGTTGTCGGACCTGCTCGTGTTCGGCCGCCGTGCTGGTGCGGGTGCGTCGGAATACGTGCGGGCGCTCGGCTCCAGGCCGACCGTCTCCGAGGACACCGTCACCGAGGCACGGGCGACCGCGCTCAAGCCGTTCCAGCAGGAAGGCGGCGAGAACCCGTACACGCTGCACATGGAGCTGCAGCAGTCGATGAACGACCTCGTCGGCATCATCCGGCGCGCCGGTGAGATGGAAGAGGCGTTGCAGCGTCTGGAGAAGCTCAAGGAGCGCGCCCAGGCGCTGACGGTCGAGGGACACCAGCAGTTCAACCCCGGCTGGCACCTCGCGCTCGACCTGCGCAACATGCTGCTGGTGTCGGAATGCGTGGCGAAGGCGGCACTGCTGCGCACGGAGTCGCGTGGCGGTCACACCCGCGACGACCACCCGGTGATGGACGCTGAGTGGCGGCGGAAGCTGTTGGTGTGCAACGTTTCCGACGATGCTGTCACCGTCGAGGAGAAACCGCAGATCCCGATCCGCGGCGACCTGCTGGACCTGTTCGACCGCACCGAGCTGGAGAAGTACCTCACCGCGGAGGAGTTGTCATGAGCTACCAGGGCAAGTTCCGGGTGTGGCGCGGTGACGACTCCGGCGGCTCGCTGGAGGACTTCACCGTCGAGGTCAACGAGGGTGAGGTCGTGCTCGACATCATCCACCGGCTGCAGGCCACGCAGGCACCGGACCTCGCGGTGCGGTGGAACTGCAAGGCGGGCAAGTGCGGCTCGTGCTCCGCGGAGATCAACGGACGCCCGCGGCTGCTGTGCATGACCCGGATGTCGACCTTCGAGGAGGCGGAGACGATCACGGTCACGCCGATGCGGACGTTCCCGATCATCCGAGACCTCGTCACCGACGTGTCCTTCAACTACACCAAGGCGCGCGAGGTGCCGTCGTTCGCGCCGCCGAAGGACCTGGCGCCGGGCGAGTACCGGATGCAGCAGGTCGACGTCGAGCGCTCGCAGGAGTTCCGCAAGTGCATCGAGTGCTTCCTGTGCCAGAACACCTGCCACGTGGTGCGTGACCACGAGGAGAACAAGGAGGCGTTCTCCGGGCCCCGGTTCCTGATGCGGGTCGCGGAACTGGAGATGCACCCGCTGGACACGGCGGACCGCGTCGACCAGGCGCAGGAGGAGCACGGCCTCGGGCTCTGCAACATCACCAAGTGCTGCAGCGAGGTGTGCCCCGAGCACATCCACATCACCGACAACGCGCTCATCCCGATGAAGGAGCGCGTCGCCGACCGCAAGTACGACCCGATCGTCTGGCTCGGCAACAAGCTGTTCAGGCGGTAACGGCCTGCGGAATGACCAGCCGGGACTCGTAGGCCATCACCACGGCCTGCGCCCGGCTGGTCAGCCGCAGCTTCGTCATCACGCGGTTGAGGTGGGTCTTCACCGTGCCCTCCGTGACGGTCAGCCTGGCCGCGATCGCGGCGTTGGTCAGACCGGTGCCGACGAGCCGCAACACCTCGCGTTCGCGACCGGTCAGCTCGTCCAGACCGACCGAACCCGACGGGGAAACCACCGCGTCACCCCGCAGGTACGCGGCCACGAGCCGGCGCATGACGGTGGGGCTGAACTGCATCTCCCCGGACGCGACGGCGGCGATCGCGGCGATCAGCCTGGCCGGTTCCGACTCCTTCAGCACGAATCCGGCGGCGCCCAGGCGCAACGCCTCGTGGACGTGCTCGTCCAGGTCGAAAGTGGTCAGCACCAGCAACCGCGCGGACGTCGCGACGCGTTTGAGCGCCGCGATTCCCGGCAGGCGGATGTCCAGCAGGATCACGTCCGGACTCAGCGACTCGGCCAGCCGCACGGCGGTCTCGCCGTCCGCGGACTCGCCGACGACGGTCAGATCAGGTGAAGCGTTCAGCAACGCGACCAGGCCCGCTCTGAACAACGGCTGGTCGTCGACAACGAACACGCGCGTCACAATGCCCCTCATTCATGTGACGTCACCGCGGTAGATCCCCCAACTCAGAGCGTACCGCGAAAGTTGACGGGAGATCCACTCTTCGTGAGACGACCCGGTTCCGCTCGCGTCGATACGTTCCGCTGCATGCGCACCGCATCGGCCGACCTGCTCTCCGTCCGCACGATCACCGTCGACGGCTCGGACGTCTACCTGCGGGTCACGTCCAGTCCCGTCGACCTGGAGATCCGCTGCTACCAGGACGGTGACCGCCGCGTGGCCGGCAGTCCCGTGCTGTTCCCCGCGGGGGATCGCTCGAGGCGCTGCCTGGGGACGAACTTCCGCGCCGGCACCACCTTCTCGCTGGACGTCGTGGGTCCGGGGCAGGACTGGTGCGGTGTCGTCGACTGGAACGTCCACGCGTGAAAAGAGGGCGTGTCCGATGTGGACACGCCCTCTTTTCACGGTTTCGGCGTCAGACGGTCAACCCGACGCCGATCGTGGTCGACGCGTTGCCGAGCTGGACCTGACCGGCCGCGTCGTCATCGAGGTGGATGACCTTCTTGTTGCGGCGGTTGCGCTTCTCCAGGTAGGTCGCGAGCCACGTCAGCAACAGGCACAGGCCGATGTAGATCAGTGCGACCACGATCATCACCGAGATCATCGGACGACCGAAGTTCACCGCGTCACCACCGATGCGGGTACCCCACCGCAGCAGCTCCTCGAAGGTGATGAGGAAGCCGAGCGCGGTGTCCTTCAACAGCACGACCAGCTGGCTGATGATGGTCGGCAGCATCGCCCGCAACGCCTGCGGCAGCAGCACGAGCGTCATCACCTGCGTCTTGCGCATGCCCAGCGCGTACGCCGCCTCGCTCTGCCCCCTCGGCAACGAGTTGATGCCCGCGCGGAAGATCTCCGCGAGCACCGAGCCGTTGTAGAGCATCAGGCTCAGCACGACCGCCGTGAACGCGCTCAGCTTCACCCCGGCCACGGGAAGGCCGTAGTAGAAGAAGAACATCATGATCACGAGCGGGATCGCGCGGAAGATCTCGACGATCACCGCCGCGGGAGTGCGCACCCACGCGTGGTCGGAGAGCCTGGCCGCGGCGAAGATCGCACCGAACGCGAGCGCCAGCACCGCGCCGACGGCGAACGCGCTGAGCGTGTTGCCGATGGCCTCGACGAGCGAGAGCTGGATCTGCTTGTAGTTGATCCAGTCGAGCCTGCGGGCGGAGAACTGGTTGGTGGAGATGAAACGCATGGCCACGTACGCCAGGCCCGCGAGCACCGCCGCGATGCCGATGACGGCCATGATCTTGTGACGAGCGCGGGCCTTCGGGCCGGGGACGTCGAACAGCACCATGCTCATCGGGCCACGCTCCACCGCTTCTCGAAGACCTGCTGCACGTACGTCAGCGGCATGACCAGGATGACGAACCCGAGCGCCACCCACAGGAGTCCGAACAGGACGTTCTCACCCTGCTCCGACAGCGAGTCGCGGATGTTGCCTGCCTGGGCGACCGCGAAGCCGGACGCCACCGTCGTGTTCTTCAGCAACGCGATCATGGTGCTCGTCATCGGCGGCACCACCGAGCGCAACGCCTGCGGCAGCACCACGTTGCCGAGCATCTGCACGAACGTGAGCCCGAGCGCGCGGGACGCCTCCGCCTGGCCGACCGGCACGGTGTTGATGCCCGATCGCACGACCTCGCACACGAAAGCCGCCGTGTAGAGCGACAACGCCACCACGGCCGCGGTGTAGTTCTCGATCTTCAGGATGTCCAGCAGTGGATACGCGAAGACGAAGAACACGAACACCAGCGTCAACGGCGTGTTGCGCAGCACGGTCACGTACCCCGTGCCGATGGCCCGGAACACCGGCACCGGGCTGACCCGCAGCGCGGCGAGGATCGTGCCCAGCACCAGCGACAGCACCGCGGAGACCGCGAAGAGTTGAAGTGTCTTCCAGAACAGGTCCAGGAAGAGCGGGAGGTTGTTGGTGAGGACGCTCATCGGTTTCCTTGCCGTCGTCCGCCTCTAAAGGAACGGCCGGTGGACCCACGTGGGATCCACCGGCCACGTGAACTCCCCGGTCAGTACCGGTCGATCTTCGGCTTCTGGGCGGCCGAACCAGACTTGCCCAGGGTGCCGTCGTAGATCTTCTGCCAGGTGCCGTCGTCCAGCGAGGCCTGCAGGATGTCGTTCACCTTGTCGCGCAGGGCCTTGTCCTCCTTGGGCAGGCCGATGCCGTACGGCTCGCTGGAGAACGTCTTGCCGACGACCTTCAGCTTGCCCTCCTCGGCGGCCGCGTAGCCCTTGAGGATCGCGTCGTCCGTGGTGACCGCGTCGACCTCACCCTCGAGGAGCTTCGTGACGCACTGCGAGTAGCCCTGGAACTCGATGACGTTCGTGGCCTCGGTCAGGCCCTCGTCCTTGATGCGCTTGGCCGGCGTGGAGCCGGTCACCGAGCACACCTTCTTGCCCTTGAGGGTTTCCTTGCCGGTGATCGTCGTGTTGTCGGCCTTGATCAGCAGGTCCTGGCCGGCGACGAAGTACGGGCCGGCGAAGCTGACCTTCTCCTTGCGGCCGGCGTTGATCGTGTAGGTGCCGACGTAGTAGTCGACGTCACCGTTGATCAGCGCCTGCTCGCGAGCGGCCGACTGGACCGTCTTGAACTGGATCTTCTCGGGGTCGAAGCCCAGCTTCGCCGAGATCAGCCGCGCGATGTCGATGTCGAAACCGCTGTACTTGTTCGTCGTCGGGTCCTTGTAGCCGAGACCCGGCTGGTCCTCCTTGACGCCGATGACGAGGTTGCCGCGCGCCTTGACCTTGTCGAACGTGGGCGAGCCCTCGACCTTGACGTCCTTGGCGACCTCGAAGAGGCCGGCGGGCGCCGCCTGGTCGGTCGGGCTGCCCTCCTTGCCACACGCGGTCAGGGCCAGTGCGCCCGTGAGCAGCACCGCCGCAAGGGTGCGAACCCTCATCGTCCTTCTCCTGCCATTCGTTCGAAAGTGGGCTGACTACTAGTGAGTCAGGATCTTGCCAAGGAAGTCCTTCGCGCGGTTGGACTTCGGGGCCGAGAAGAACTCTTCCGGGGTGGAATCCTCGACGACCTCGCCGTCGGACATGAAGATCACCCGGTCCGCGGCCTTGCGGGCGAAGCCCATCTCGTGCGTGACGACCAGCATCGTCATGCCGTCCTTCGCCAGGCCCGTCATGACGTCCAGGACCTCCTGGACCATCTCCGGGTCGAGCGCGGACGTGGGCTCGTCGAACAGCATCACCTTGGGCTTCATCGCGAGCGCGCGGGCGATCGCGGCGCGCTGCTGCTGCCCACCCGAGAGCTGAGCCGGGTACTTCTCCGCCTGGTTGGCGATCCCGACCCGCTCCAGCAGTTCCATGGCGGTCTTGCGCGCTTCGGCGGCCGGCGTCTTGCGCACCTTCGTCGGAGCGAGCATGACGTTCTCGACGATGGTTTTGTGCGCGAAAAGGTTGAACGACTGGAACACCATGCCGACATCGGCGCGCAGGCGGGCCAGTTCTTTTCCTTCGGCGGGAAGCGGCTGCCCGTCGACCTCGATGACACCGGAATCAATCGGTTCGAGGCGGTTGATGGTCCGGCACAGGGTCGACTTACCGGAACCCGACGGCCCCAGCACGACCACGACCTGCCCCTTCGGCACTTCCAGCTGCACGTTCTTGAGCACGTGCAGTGGGCCGAAGAACTTGTCCACGCCCGCCACACGAATCATCGGCGGGGCAGAGGCGGCAGTCATCCAGTCCTCCATTTGGGGTCGTCGGCGTTGGCGGAAACCTAGGTGTCCGCCACCACACCAGTCCAGGACATTGAGCAAGACTTAGGGTCTCAACTCTGTCACAGGCAGACATCGGTTGCCCGGGAGGTAGCGAAAGTGCGCGTGCTGCTCGTCGAGGACGACGACAGGGTCGCAGAGGCCTTGGTCCCAGCCCTGACCAGACGGGGTTTCCACGTGGATCGGCAGGCCACCGGCCGCGGCACGCTCGATCGCCTCACCGGCGTCGACGTGGTGCTGCTCGACCTCGGTCTGCCCGATATGGACGGCGTGACGCTGTGCCGCGCCATCCGCGCGGCGTCGGACGTCGCGATCATCGTGGTGTCGGCGCGAGGGGAGATCGACGACCGGATCCTCGGCCTGCACGCCGGGGCCGACGACTACCTCGTGAAGCCTTACGACGTGGGTGAACTCGTGGCCCGCGTGCACGCCGTGCGACGCCGTCGTGGCGCGGACCCGGTCGGGGTGGGCGCGGTGTCGACGGAGGTGTTCGAGACCGGCGACGTGCGGGTCGACCTGGGGCGGCACGAGGTCACCGTCGCGGGTGAATCCGTCGCGCTGTCCCGAAAGGAGTTCCAGGTGCTCGCGCTGGTGATGGCGGCGGGTGGCGCGGTGTGCACGCGTGAGCGGATCCTGGCCGAGGTGTGGGGGCGGACGTGGTCCGGCGCGAACCGGACCCTCGACGTGCACGTGGCGACGTTGCGGACCAAGCTGGGGCGGCCAGCGCTGCTGGAGACCGTGCGTGGCGTCGGCTATCGGCTGGGGCAGGTGTGAACTCCATTGGGTGATCTTTCGTCGGCGTGTCGTCGTCGGGCCGGGTGACGGCTCGTGAGGTCCCGACTGCTGGGCGTGGTGCTCGCCCTGATCGTGCTGGTGCTCGTCGGTCTCGGCCTGCCGCTGGGCCGCGGCGTGGCGGCCGCGGAGCAGCAGGAGATGTTCCTGGACCGGCTCACCGACACCAGCCGGTTCGCCTCGCTGGCGCAACGGCCGCTGATCGACGACAAGCCGGATCTGCTGCGGGCCGAGCTGGAGCGCTACGACGAGCTCTACGACATCGGCGTGGCGGTGGTGACCCGTGACGCGCCGACCGTCGCGGTGGTGGCGTCGCGCAACGACCTGGCGCTCGGCGACAGCGCGGTGAAGGACCTGGTGAGCAAGGCGCTGGCCGGGCGGCTGCCGGTCGCGCCGCCGCTGTTCATGCCGTGGAGCGACACGAAGGTGGTGCTCGCCGAACCGGTGCTGGTCGACGGCGAGGTGCGCGGGGCGGTGATCACGTTCTCGCCGACGTCGAAGACCCGCTTCGAGGTGCTCGCGTGGTGGGCTTTGCTGCTGGCGGCGTCGCTGCTGGTCCTGGCGCTCGCGGTGCTGCTGGCGTTACCGGTGGTGCGCTGGACGTTGCGGCCGGTGCAGGCGCTGGACGACGCGACGGGCAAGCTCCTGGGCGCTGTCGTGTCGGGCCGTCCGGTGCCGCCGGTGGGCGCGGAGAGCGGGCCGCCGGAACTGCGGCAGCTCTCGCGGTCGTTCGACCAGATGGCCGCGAACGTGAGCGATGTGCTTGCCGCGCAACGGGCGTTCGTCGCCGACGCCTCACACCAGCTGCGCAACCCGTTGACGGCCTTGAAACTGCGACTGTCCAACCTGGAGGGTCATGTCGACGCCGAGGCCGAGGTGCACCAGGTCGAGGCGCTGAGCGAGACCGACCGCCTGAACCGGATCCTCGACGAGCTGCTCGCCATGGCGCGCGCCGAGTCGAGCTCCGTGGACCCGATGCCGGTGGACGTCGACAAGTCCGTGGCGGCGCGGCTCTCGGCGTGGCAGGCGGCCGCGGCCTCGAAGGAGGTCCACCTCGTGCTCGACGGGCAACGCGTCGGCATGGCCCTCGCACCGCCGCGCGGCGTCGAGACGATCCTCGACGCGCTGCTCGACAACGCCCTGAAGTTCACCCCCGAGGGCACGCTGATCGTGGTGGACGTCCGCAAGTCCGACGGCGTCGTCCGGCTCTCGGTGGCCGACCACGGGCCCGGCCTGCAGCCCGACGAACTCGAGCGGGCGACCGACCGGTTCTGGCGCAGTCCGGCCCACCAGAACGTGCCGGGCTCCGGTCTCGGGCTGTCGATCGTGCGCCTGGTCGTCGAGCGCGTCGGCGGCGTCGTCCGGCTGGAGTCGCCGGAGGACGGCGGCCTGAAGGTCGTGATCGAGCTGCCGGCCGTCTGATGTACCGGCGTCTAATATATTGGATATTACACTTTGGCTTCGCGGTAGTAGCGCATGGCGCCGTTGTGCAGCGGTACCGGTGACGTCTCGATCGCCGACCGCTGCTCGATGGTGCGCGCCGCCGAGTGCGCCTTCACGAGATCGGGCTGCCCCTCGAACAGCTGCCGCACGAGCGCCTCGGCCACGTCGTCCGGCATCGACTCGTTCACGAGCAGGAAGTTGCGCACCACGAGCGTGACGACCGGCCCGGACTGCAGGTTGTAGGTGGACGCGGGCAGCGTGGCCGAGCCGTACACGGGATACTGCCGACGGAACTTCGGCAGCTCCTCCTTCAGGTCGAGCATGCGCACGCCGAGCCCCTTGGTGAGGTCGGTGATCTTCTTCGTCGGCAGCCCGCCCGACCAGAACAACGCGTCGAGTTTGCCCTCCTCCATCGCCTGGGCGGACTCGTCGAGGCTGAGGTTCACCTTCTGGGGCGTCACGTTCTCGGCCCGCAGCAGCTTGTTCGCGATGATCTCGACCCCCGAGCCCTTCGCGCCGATCGACACGCGCCTGCCCGACAGCTCGCTCAGCTTCGTCACCGGCAGGTCGTTGCGGACGATGATCTGCAGGTAGTCGTCGTGCATGCGGGCCAGCGCGCGCAACCGGGACGAGCCCTGCACCTCGTCGAGCGCGTCGGCCTGCGAGAAGCCGACCTCGGCCTGGTTGCTGACCAGCCGGGTGACGTTGTCGATCGACCCGTCCGTCGGGACGACCTGGGGGCGCACGATGCCGAGCCGCCCGCTCCAGATGTCCGCGAGGCCGTTGCCGAGCGCGTAGTAGACGCCGTTCTCGCTGCCGGTGGCCATCGTGATCTTGATGTTCTCCACCGTGCTGCTGCAGCCCGTCAGGACCGTCGCGGCGGTCAACAGGCTCACGGCTGCATGCACTCGTCCCAGCACCACCGCATCGTGCCACGGAGGCGTCGCGAGCCTGCACCCGACGAAGGTCCGCTCTTCGGGCGTGTCCCGGTCGTGCCTGGTCAAGGCGCACCTGCGCGCACCTCTGCCCGGTCCGCGTGACTTGGGGCTCTGAGCAGGGGTTATGGTGTTGGTCGTGAGCACCGTGCAGGTTCCGAAGACCTTCCAGATTCGCACGTTCGGTTGTCAGATGAACGTGCACGACTCCGAGCGGCTCGCCGGACTGCTGGAAGACGCCGGCTACGAGCGGGCCACCGGGGACGACCAGGCCGACGTCGTCGTGTTCAACACCTGCGCGGTCCGCGAGAACGCCGACAACAAGCTGTACGGCACGCTCGGCCACCTCGCCCCGCAGAAGGCCGCCAAGCCCGGCATGCAGATCGCGGTCGGCGGCTGCCTCGCGCAGAAGGACCGCAGCGAGATCGTCCGCCGCGCCCCGTGGGTCGACGTCGTGTTCGGCACGCACAACATCGGCTCGCTGCCGGTGCTGCTCGAACGCGCGCGGCACAACGAGGAGGCGCAGGTCGAGATCCTCGACGCGCTGGAGACGTTCCCGTCGTCGCTGCCGGCCGCGCGCGACTCCGCCTACTCGGGCTGGGTGTCGATCTCGGTGGGCTGCAACAACACCTGCACGTTCTGCATCGTCCCGTCGCTGCGCGGCAAGGAGAAGGACCGCCGCCCCGGTGACGTGCTCGCCGAGGTCCAGACGCTGGTGGACGAGGGCGTGCTGGAGGTGACGCTGCTCGGCCAGAACGTCAACTCCTACGGCGTCGAGTTCGGCGACCGGCTGGCGTTCGGCAAGCTGCTGCGCGCGTGCGGTGACATCGACGGGCTCGAGCGCGTGCGCTTCACCTCGCCGCACCCCAAGGACTTCACCGACGACGTCATCGCCGCCATGGCCGAGACGCCGAACGTGTGCCACAGCCTGCACATGCCGCTGCAGTCCGGTTCGGACCGGCTGCTCAAGGCGATGCGCCGCTCGTACCGCACCGAGAAGTACCTCGGCATCATCGACAAGGTCCGCGCCGCCATGCCGGACGCCGCGATCACCACGGACATCATCGTCGGCTTCCCCGGTGAGACCGAGGAGGACTTCCAGGGCACGCTCGACGTGGTGCGCCAGGCCAGGTTCTCCTCCGCGTTCACGTTCCAGTACTCCAAACGCCCCGGCACGCCGGCCGCGGACCTGCCGGACCAGCTGCCCAAGGCTGTCGTGCAGGAGCGCTTCGACCGGCTCGTGGCACTGCAGAACGAGATGACCCACTCGTTGAACATCGAGCAGGTCGGCCGCACCGTCGAGGTCCTCGTGGCCACCGGTGAGGGCAAGCGCGACGCCGAGACGCACCGCATGAGCGGCCGTGCCCGCGACGGACGTCTCGTGCACTTCACGCCCGGCGACACGGCTCCGCGTCCCGGTGACGTCGTCGAGACCGTCGTGACCTACGCGGCCCCGCACTACCTCGTCGCGGACGGCGAACCGCTGACGTGGCGGCGTACCAAGGCCGGTGACAGGTCCGAGGCGGGCATCAAGCCCAAGACCGCGGGCATCGGCCTCGGCCTGCCGTCGTTCGGCGCGCCCGCCCCGCTGCCCGCCGTGTCCGGGTGCGCGGCCCAGTGAGCGACCCGAAGTTCGACGACGAGTACCTGCGCAAGGAGATCGACGCGGTGGAGCAGCAGGCCGCCAGGCGGATCGACCCCGGCACCGGCGCGTTGACGATCTCCATCGCCGTGCTGGCGTTGCTGGTGTCGCTCGTGCTGCCGTGGGTCGGGGACAAGACCGGCCTCGGCGTGGTGCTCGGCGAGTCCACGAGCTTCGTCCCGCGGCTGTTCTCGTTCCTCGCGCTCGGCGTTGGCGTGGTCGGGTCCGGCCTCACGCTCGCGGTGCGGCGCTGGGGCCTCGCGTGGGTGTGCACGCTGGGCTTGTTCGCCGGCTCGGTGACGGGCGTGCTGTCGATCTGGACGCAGCAGACGACCACGAGCAACAAGGCGATCGGCCCCGGTCCCGGTGTCGGCCTGATCATCGCGGTGATCGCGGTGATCGTCCTGCTGGTGAAGTGGGTCAGGATCGCGGCTTCCCGCCCGCCGCAGCTGTAGTCCCCCGACACGATGAAGGCCCCCTCCGCGGAGGGGGCCTTCATGCGTTGGAACTAGCGGGTCGCCAGGGCCTGCTCAGCGGCGGCGAGCCACTCGCGCCACTGCGCGGCCTGTGCCTCGGCCTGCTCGGTGCGGCGCTTGTCGCCCGCGGCACGGGCCTTCGCGGCCTGCGCCTCGAACTGCTCCACGCGCTCGCGGAACTGCGCCACGCGGGCCTCGGCCTCGGGGTCGGAGCGACGCCACTGCGCGTCGACCGCGCCGCGGACCTTCTCCTCGATCGTGCGCAGCTTGCCCTCGAGCTCGCGGATGCGCTCGCGCGGCACCTTGCCGATCGCGTCCCAGCGCTCCTGGATCTTGTAGAGGTGGTTGCGCGCCGCCTCGAGGTCGCCGGTCGGGTCGATCGTCTCGGCCTCGGCGAGCAGCTCCTCCTTCAGCTTCGCGTTGGCCGAGAACTCGGCGTCACGCTCGCTGAACGCCTCGGAACGCTTCTGGAAGAACGCGTCCTGCGCGGCCCGGAACCGCTGCCACAGCGCGTCGTCGGCCTCCTTGGGCGCACGCCCGGCGGCCTTCCACTCGACCATCAGCTCCTTGTAGCGACCGGCCGTGGGGCCCCAGTCGTCGGAGTCGATGAGCTTCTCGGCCTCTTCGACGAGCGCCTGCTTGGAGGACTTCGCCACCGAACGCTGCCGGTCGAGGTCCGCGAAGTGCGAGCCGCGACGGCGGTTGAACGCGTCGCGGGCCTTCGAGAACCGGCGCCACAGCTGCTCGTCGGTCTTGCGGTCGACGCCGCGGATCGTCTTCCACTCGTCGAGGATCGCGCGCAGCCGGTCGCCGGCGACCTTCCACTGGGTCGACTCGTTCGCGATCGACTCGGCCTCGTCGACCAGCGCCTGCTTGCGGGCGACGGACTGGGCGCGGGCGGCCTCCTTGGCCTCCTTCGCCTTCTCCATGCCAGCCTCGGCGCGCTCCAGCACGAAGTCCACGCGCCGGGCGAGCGCCGCGAGGTCGCCGACCACGGCGGCTTCCGCGAGCTGCTCCTTGACGTGCTTCGCGCTGGTCATCGCGTGCTTCGGGTCACCGGCACCGGACGCGAGCCGCGTCACCAGCAGCTCGACCTCGGTGCGCAGGTCGTCGAAGCGCCGCGCGAAGTGCGCGAGGCCCTCGACCGGTTCGCCCGCCTGCCAGGACCCGACGGCGCGCTCGCCGTCCTCGGTCTTCACGTACACGGTGCCGTCGGCGTCAACGCGCCCCCAGCGGTCAGGGTGGTCCGACGCCACGGGGACGGCCGGAGGCGTCGCCTGCGCGGTCTCCTTCGGCGTCTCCTCGACTCCACCCTCGGCTGCGGCCGCGACGGCGCCCTCTGCGGGGGCGGTCTCGACCACGGCCTCCGGTGTGCTGTCCTGCTCCGACATCGCCGGTTCCTCCCATCTGACGCCCGTGCCTGCCACGGGCGCCCCGCCGCGGCGGGGCCGATGCAATACGGGCGCTGGAGGCGTCTCCCGTCCCCAGTTCCCCGCGCGCATTCAAACAGGTCAGAGCTCGACTCGGTACTGGGAGTCCACGATAGGTAGCCTGGTTCGTCGTGATCACCCGTGCCGCGGTGGTGCCCCACCCGCCTCTTCTGGTCCCAGAACTGGTCGCGGGAGCCGCCGCCGAAACCGCCCCCGTGCGTGCCGCAACCCTTGCGGCAGCAGGAAAACTGCCCGGTCCGTGGATCGCGGTCGCGGCCGACGTCAGCGGGCCCGCGACGGTGGTGCCACCGTTGTCGGGAACTTTTCTCGGTTTCGGCGTTGATGTACCTGTGTCGCTCGGAGGTGACCTGCGGCCTGACCCCCGAATTCCGTTGCCAGTGCTAATCACCGCGTGGCTGCGGGAACACTGCGCGGTCGAGGTGTCACGCGTTGAACTCGTGCCGCCGGATCTGCCCCCCGCCGACTGTGTCTCGTTTGGACAACAACTCGCCGGGGAAGACGCCGGACTGCTGATCCTCGGTGACGGATCCACTCGGCACGGCCTGCGTTCGCCAGGTTCCCACGACGAGCGTTCGGGACCGTTCGACGAGCACGTGCACTCCTTGCTGGCGGCCGCCGATGTGGACGGCCTGCTCGATCTCGACCTCGAACTCGCCCGTGAGCTGGGCGCACAGGGTCGCGCGGCGTGGCAGGTCCTCGCCGGCGTGCCCGGACCGTGGCGCTGTGCCGGCGCCGAGTTCTTCGCACCGTTCGGCGTGGGCTACCACGTCGCTGTCTGGGAGCGCCCGTGATCACGACCCCAATAGTTCCGATCGCTGTTGTCGGACCCACCGCGTCCGGAAAGTCCGACCTGGCCGTCGCGCTGGCGGAACGGTTCGGGGGAGAGGTCGTGAACGCCGACGCCATGCAGCTCTACCGCGGCATGGACATCGGCACGGCGAAGATGACCCTGGCCGAGCGGCGTGGGATCCCGCACCACCTGCTCGACGTCCTCTCCGTCACCGAGACCGCGTCCGTAGCTGCCTACCAACGCGAAACGCGTGCCGTCGTCGAACGCCTGCTGGCCGCCGGACGCCCGCCGATCCTGGTCGGTGGTTCGGGACTTTACGTCCAGGCGGTGCTCGACGACCTGAAGTTCCCCGGTACCGACGACGCCGTGCGGGAGCGCTTCGAAGCGGAGCTGGCGGCGGTCGGCCCGGAAGCACTGCACCAGCGGCTGCGGTCGCTCGACCCGGCCGCCGCGATCGCGATCCTGCCGTCCAACGGACGCCGCATCGTGCGCGCGCTGGAGGTCATCGAGCTGACCGGGCAGCCGTTCTCGGCGAACCTCCCCAAGCCCGGACCCGCGCGGTACGGCACCGTCCAGATCGGCGTCGACCGCGAGGTGTCCGAACTGGACTCCCGCGTCGACCGGCGGGTGGACGTGATGTTCGCTTCCGGCTTGGAGGACGAGGTGCGTGCTCTGGTCCGGCTGGGCCTGCGGGACGGCAAGACCGCCTCGCGGGCGCTGGGCTACCAGCAGGTGCTGTCCGCAATGGACGGAGCGTGCACGATCGACTTCGCCGCCGAGGAGACCAAGCGCGCCACCCGCCGGTTCGTGCGCAGGCAGCGGTCGTGGTTCCGGCGTGACCAGCGCATCACCTGGCTGGACGGTGCGCGGCCGGATCTTTTGGCAGCCGCCGGTAACCTGGTGCCGTGGAGTTCGTGAAGGGGCACGGCACGGAGAACGACTTCGTCATCCTGCCCGACCTCGATGACCAGCTGGACCTGACGGTGGCGCGCGTGCGGGCGCTGTGCGACCGGCAGCGCGGCCTGGGCGCGGACGGCGTGCTGCGCGTCGTGCGGTCCGGTGGCGACTCCGGCGGCAAATGGTTCATGGACTACCGCAACGCCGACGGCTCCATCGCCGAGATGTGCGGCAACGGCCTGCGCGTGTTCGCCCGCTACCTCGTCGACGCCGGCCACCAGCCGCAGGGCGAGTTCGTCGTCGGCACGCGGGCGGGGGATCGCACGGTCATCACCCACCCGGACGGCTCCGTCACCAACGACATGGGTCCCGCACGGGTGACCGGGACGTCCATCGCGGCGGTCGACGGCCAGGGCATCGGCGGCTTCGCCGTCGACGTCGGCAACCCGCACCTGGCGTGCGTCACCGACGCCGACGTCGACGGCTTCGACCTGACCGTGCCGCCCGGCTTCGACCCGGTGTTCTTCCCGCACGGAGTCAACGTCGAACTGATCAACGTGCTCGACCCGGGAAAATCCGACGCAGGCTCCCCGCGCGGTGGCGCTCTGAAGATGCGCGTCTACGAGCGCGGCGTCGGCGAGACCCGCTCCTGCGGCACCGGCACCGTCGCGTCCGTCGCCTCCTGGCTCGCGGGCCAGGGCCGTACGACCGGCTCGGCGACCGTCGACGTCCTCGGTGGTCAGGTCTTCGTGACGATCGAGCCGACGACGTCCACGCTCACCGGACCCGCCGTGCTCGTCGCGCGCGGCGAGCTCGACAAGTCCTGGTGGGACGCCCTGGCCTGACTGATGCTGCCTGAACTGATATCCGATATATCAGTTCAGCCGGTAGACCTCGATCTTCCCGAGCCGCTCGGGCTTGACCACGCTCGGGTTCGAGTCCGGCGCCGTCAGGCAGACGAGGTGATCGTCGACGACCGCGACCGCGAAGCACGTCTGCGTCGTCTCCACGCGGTGCGTGATCTTCCCGCCCTCGGTCACCCGGAACGCCGCCGCCTGCAACGCCGGCGCCACCCACACGCCGTCGCCGTCCCCGGCGATCCCGTCCGGCGCGATCCCGAACTCCTTCACATCGGCCCACACCCTGCGGTTTTGCAACGATCCGTTTCGGTCGACCGAAAACGAAGTGAGTTTGAATGCAATGGTCTCGGCGACGACCAACATGGTGCCGGTCTCGGACTCACCCGTCGGGTCGGGCAGCAGGGCCATGCCGTTCGGGAACTTGAGGTCCTCGGCGACGACGCTCACGGATCCGTCGGGCTGGACGAGCGCGAGCGCGGCGCCCTGCGGTTCGAAGTCCGGCTCGAGCAGCCGCGGGATGCCGACCTCGTCGATCAGGCCGTGCAGGTCGAAGCCGAAGTTGCCGACGTACGCGCGGCCCTCGCCGTCGACGAGCATGTCGTTGGCGTGGAAGGTCGCGATATCCGATATATCGGCGTGCAGGACGAGATCGTCGCCTTCGAGGCGGCGCACGGTGCGGTCGAGCATCGACACGACGAGCAGACGGCCGTCGGGCAGCCAGCCGAGGCCTGAGGGCTGGCCGTCGAAGGCGACGACGACCTCGTCGGCACCTGTCGTGAGGTCGAGGGCGTGTACTTCGCCCGCGTAGAAGTCGGAGTAGTAGAGGCGTCCGTCGGGGCCGCGTCGCGGTCCTTCGCCGAAATGGAGACCTTCGCGAACAACCTTCGTGTCAGCCATGGGCCTCGACGTTAGACGTGGCCGGCAGGTCACGCATAGACCGCAACGGGGAGAGCAGCAACCACACCATCCCGAGCACCGAGCCGATCACCGAGACCCACAGCGTCGGCACGATGCCGATCCACGACCCGAGCCCGCCGCCCAGCAGTGCGCCGAGCGGCGTCGCGCCCCACACCACCCAGCGGATCGAGGCGTTCATCCGGCCCAGCAGCTGGTCGGGGCAGATCGCCTGCCGGTAGCTCACCTGGCCGACGTTGTAGACGACGATCCCGAACGCGGTCACCGCGAGGCCGGCCATCGGCAGCACCAGGCCCCAGCCGCCGGAGACGAACGGCAGCACCAGGATGAACGGCCAGGTCACGAGGGGGATGAGCCAGATCATCCTGGCCTGCCCGACCAGCACGCCGATCCGGTAGGCGAGCGCCGCGCCGAGCACTCCGCCGACGCCGCCCGCGCTGAGCACCAGACCGGCCGTGCCCTCGCTCAGGCCGACGGTCTGCAGCAGGAACAGCACCATCACGGCGTTCTGGACGCCGTGGAAGAAGTTCGACGTGCCGGTGCAGGCCACGATCATCCGCAGGGTGGTGTTGCCGAACACGAACCGCAGCCCCTCCGCGATCTCGCGCCGCAACTGCGGGTCGGGGTGTCGTTCCGGCGCCGGCTCGACGGTCTTGATCCGGACCAGGAAGAACGCCGAGCTCAGGTAGCCGAGCCCGGTCGCGAGCACGCCGTTGGCCGCGCCGAGGAGCTGGGCCGCGTAACCGCCGATCGCGGGTCCCGACACCTCCGCGACCGACAGGCTGGCCTGCAGCTTCGAGTTGCCCTCGACGAGCTGGCCGCGACCGACCAGTGAGGGCAGGTACGACTGGTAGGCGACGTCGAAGAACACCGTGCACACGCCCGCCGCGAGGCTCACGACGATCAGCTGGGGCAGGTCGAGCAGGTCCAGCCACCACGCGACGGGCACGCTCAGCATCAGCGCGGCGCGGACGACGTCCATCGCGATCATCAGCGGTTTGCGGCGCATCCGGTCGACCCAGACGCCCGCCGGCAGGCCGATCAGCAGGAACGCGATCGTGCTCGCCGCGGCCAGCAGACCCATCTCGAACGGTGTCGCGTTCAGCACACCTGCCGCGAGCAGCGGGATCACCGTCATGCCGACGTTCGCGCCGAACTGGCTGATCGTGTCGCCGATCCAGAGCCGGCGGAAGTCGGGATGCCCCCAAAGCGCCATGCCGAGAAGTCTGCGCTGAGTGATTGGAAACTGTCAATCACTTATGCTGGTGCCGTGCCACTCTCGCGCAAGCGTCGTCCCGCGACGAACGAGGAAGCCGCGGCTCTGAGCTCTGACCTGCGGTTGCGGATGATCCGCATGACGTTCGACCGCCCGCTCACCAACAAGGAGCTGGCGCAGCGGCTCGGCAAGGACCCGGCCACGACGCTGCACCACGTCCGCAAGCTCGTCGCCGCCGGGTTCCTGGAGGCGATGCCGCCGCGCGCGGGCAATCGGGGTGCGAAGGAAATCCCCTATCGGTCGACAGGACTGTCGTGGCAGCTCGACAACAGCGAAAATGCGGTCGCCGTCGGTCAGGCGATGCTGCACGCTTTCCTCGGCGAGGTTGCCGACATCGGGCTCGAAGACGTGGATCAGAGCCGTCTGGTCGTCACCGTCGACCCCGAGGAACTAAAGCAGCGGCTCGCGTCGTTGATGGATGAGCTGGCCGCGCAACCGGTCAAGCCGGATGTTCCCCGTGTGGCGATCTACCTCGCGGTGTATCCGGGGGACTGACGGTCCATGGGACGATGAAGGGCAAATGACGGAAAACATCCAGAGCACAGAGTTCGACCCCGAGTTCGACTCGACGTGGGACGAAGACGACTTCTCGACGGGCGACTACGAACGCGTCGAACGTGCCGCGTTGCGCCGTGTCGCCGGGTTGTCGACCGAACTCGAGGACATCACCGAGGTCGAGTACCGGCAGCTTCGCCTGGAGCGGGTCGTGCTCGTCGGGGTGTGGACCGAGGGCACAGCCGCGGACTCCGACGCCTCGATGGCCGAACTCGCCCGCCTCGCGGAAACCGCTGGTTCCGAGGTGCTCGAGGGCGTGGTGCAGCGGCGCGACAAGCCGGACGCCGCGACGTACATCGGTTCCGGCAAGGTCTCCGAGCTGCGCGACGTGGTGCAGGCGACCGGCGCGGACACCGTGATCTGCGACGGCGAGCTCTCGCCAGGCCAGCTTCGTCAGCTGGAGGAGAAGCTCAAGGTCAAGGTCATCGACCGCACCGCACTCATTCTGGACATCTTCGCGCAGCACGCGCGGTCCAAGGAGGGCAAGGCGCAGGTCGAGCTGGCCCAGCTGCAGTACCTGATGCCGCGCCTGCGCGGCTGGGGTGAGACGTTGTCGAGGCAGGCCGGTGGTCGTGCCGGCGGCGGCAACGGCGGTGTGGGTCTGCGCGGTCCTGGTGAAACCAAGATCGAGACCGACCGCCGCCGGATCCGCGCGCGCATCGCCAAGCTGCGCCGCGAGATCGCCGCGATCGGCGTCATCCGCGAGACCAAGCGGGGCCGCCGCACGGCGAACGAGATCCCGAGCATCGCCATCGCGGGCTACACGAACGCGGGCAAGTCGTCGCTGCTCAACGCGCTGACTGGCGCCGGTGTCCTGGTGGAGGACGCGCTGTTCGCCACCCTCGACCCGACGACGCGCCGCGCGGTGACGCCCGAGGGCCTGGCGTACACGCTGACGGACACGGTCGGCTTCGTCCGGCACCTGCCGCACCAGCTGGTCGAGGCGTTCCGCTCCACGCTGGAGGAGGTCGGCCAGGCGGACCTGCTCGTGCACGTGGTCGACGGCTCCGACGGCATGCCGGAGAAGCAGGTCAGCGCCGTGCGCGAGGTCATCTCCGAGATCAACGAGGAGACCGGCACGCCGATGCCGCGCGAGCTGCTCGTCGTGAACAAGATCGACGCCGTGGGCGACCTCGGCCTCGCCCGGCTGCGGCACCTGTTCCCGGACGCGTCGTTCGTGTCGGCGCACTCGGGCCTCGGCATCGAGGAGCTGCGGGTCCGCATCGCCGAACTGATGCCACGCCCCGAGGTCGTCGTCGAGGCCCTCGTGCCGTACGCGCGCGGCGAGGTCGTCGCCCGCGTGCACCGCGACGGCGAGGTGCTGTCCGAGAAGCACACGGAGTCGGGCACGTTGCTCAGCGCCCGCGTGCGTCCGGACCTCGCCGGCGTGCTCGAGGAGTTCGCGACGAACGGGACGCCTGCTTGATCCCGCCTCCACCGGTGGACGTGTGCCCGGTAGCCATGCAGGAGCTCTCCGGGCTCACGTCCGACGGTAAGCAGTTCTTCGCCGTCAGCGACAGCGACAACGGCACGCTGCGCATCCAGGTCATGGGCCGTGACTGCGTGATCACGCGCACGATCACCGCACCCGTCGACCCCTTCGACGTCGAAGACCTCGCGATGACGCCGGACGGCACCCTCTGGGCCTCCGACACCGGCGACAACAACAAGTCCCGCTCCACGGTCGCCCTGCACAAGGTCTCACCTTCAGGCGCCGTGGAGCGGTTCCGCGTCACCTACCCGGACGGCAAGCACGACGCCGAGGCCTTGCTCATCGACAAGGCCGGCACCCCGTACATCATCACCAAGGAACCCCTGGGCTCCGCGCTGGTATATCGCCCCACAGCCCCGCTGCGAACCGATATATCAGTCCCGTTGGAGCAGGTAGCGCGCGTGTCGCTGGCAACGACCGACACCCCGGGCGGCCCCCTGGAAGGCACCCTCGACTCGCGCCTGGTGACCGGCGCCGCCTCCATGTCCGACGGCTCCGTCATCGCCCTGCGCACCTACACCGACGCCTACCTCTACCCGGTCCCCGACGGCGATGTCGTCAAGGCCTTCTCCGGCGACCCGGTCCGCGTCCCGCTGCCGAACGAACCCCAGGGCGAGGCCATCGCCTTCGACCCGGACGGCACTCTGCTCTCGGCCTCCGAGGGCGTCGGCACCCCGATCCGCGCCGTGGCAGGCGCCGCCGCCCTGGCCCAGCCACCCGCGCCGACGACCACGCAACCCCCACCGGCCGCCGACCAGCCCCAGTCCTCCGCGCCCGCGGACGCGTCGAGCTCCTCCTGGCAGAACTGGCCCCTGGCCCTGACCCTCGGCGGCCTCGTCCTGATCGCCGCCCTCGTCATCGGCCTCCGCTTCCGCCGCCGCGCCTGACCCAGCCCACCCGCTTCCCGCACCTCGCGCGCCCCTGCTGACCTGCCCCTTAGCAATGAGTCTTTGGACGTCGTCGTCAAAAGACTCATTGCTAAGGCCTAGCGGGCAGGCTCACGGCCGACTGATATATCGGTTTCGGTGGCTAGTCCCAGGCGACCGGCAGGCGTTCCAGACCGCCGATCACCAGGCTCGCGCGGTGCGGCAGCTCGTCCTCGGGCACGGCCAGGCGCAGCTTCGGGAACCGGGTGAAGAGACCCGGAAAGGCGATCTTCAGCTCGATCCGGGCGAGGTGCTGGCCGATGCACTGGTGGACGCCGTGGCCGAACGCGACGTGCCCGGCCGCGCCGCGGGCGAGGTCGAGGACGTCGGGGTCGGCGTAGCGCGCCAAGTCGTGGTTGGCCGAGCCCAGCTCGACGAACACGGTGTCACCCTGGCGCACGAGGATGCCGTCGACCTCGACGTCCTCCAACGCGGTGCGCACCGTCGCTGGCGTCAGACTGATATATCGCAGGAGCTCCTCGATGGCGGCGTCGGGATTAGCCAGCATCGCGTCCACTCGCGTCGGCGCGCGCATGAGCTCCAGCGTGCCGAGCGACAGCATGTTCGTCGTCGTGTCGAGGCCGCCGCCGAGCAACATCATGCTCATCGTGGCCATCTCGTCGTCGGTCAGATCGCTGCCGGAGTTGACGAGGTCGCTGAGTACGTCGTCGGTCGGACGGGCGCGCTTGGCAGCCACCATTTCCAGCATGAACCGCTGAAGCCGTTCGAACGCGGCGGACATCGCCGCGGCCTCGTCGGCTTCGGCGCCGCTGCCGCCCGTGAGCAGCATCGCGTCCTGCTGGAACTCCGTGCGGCGCTCGTAGGGGACGCCCAGCAGCTCGCAGATCATCAGGCCCGGCACCGGCACCGCGAAGTGCTCGACGAGGTCCGCGGGCGAGCCCTGTGCCGCGAGTGAGTCCAGGTGCTCGGCCGTGATCACTTCGAGTCGTTCGGCGAGCAGCCGCATGCGGCGGACGGTGAACTGACCGGTCAGCCTGCTGCGGTAGCGGGTGTGGTCGGGCGGGTCGTGGTCGGTGAACGCGCCGGGCGGCGACGGCGGCGCGTCGCCGGGGCTGCCGGGGCCGAACGGGTTGTGCATCAGGTCCGGCCTGATGCTGAAGCGGTGGTCCGCCAGCACGGCGCGCACGGTCGCGTGGTCGTGCGCTCGCCAGCCGGCGTGCCCGTCCGGGTACGTCATCGGGCTGAGTGGCATTGCCTCCCCCTTGCAACGAGGTCTTTCCCCTCCTTGCAAGCTAAAAACGTTTGCGGACGAAGTCAAAAGACTCATTGCAATGGCTTGAAGCGCAAGGCACGATGGGGTTGTGCCTGGTAAGCGGCTAGATGAAGAGGAACGGCAGCTCATCGCCCAGTTCCTGTGGGACGGGCTGGGCTACTCGGAAATCGGGAGGCGGTTGCAAAGGCCGGCGTCCACGATTCAGCGCGAGGTGGCTCGCAATGGGGGCCACAACAGCTACCGGCCGGGTGCCGCGCACCGGGCGGCGAGTGAGCGGGCGATGCGCCGGATGCCTGCTGTGGACGATCTGGACGTCGACGACGAGGCGTACTCGTTCGGGCGCAGTCCGGGCGAGGTGCAGGAGTTCCACCTGAGGCTCGTCGCGTCGTTCGTGCAGACCGGCATACCGAAGACGGCCGCGCGGATCCTGGCCGAGATCTTCATGGTCGACAAGGGCAGCCTGTCGGCGACCGAACTCGTGCTCAGGCTGTCGGTCAGCCCCGGCACCGTCTCGCGTTCGACGGCCTACCTGCAGGACCTGGGGTTGCTGCGCGGCGAGCGCGACGGCAAGCGCATGCGCTACTTCCTCGACGAGGACATCTGGTACCGGGCGTGGCTGTCCAGCGCCGAACGCAACTCCGTGTGGGCGCACACCGCACTGGACGGTGCCGAGATCTTCGGGCTCGACACGCCAGTGGGTGCACGCCTCAAGGACATGGGTCAGTTCTTCGCGTTCGTCGTGGTGGACATGGAGTCCACCAGGCAGAAGTGGCTCGACTTCTTCGAGAAGAAGAAACGGGCCCGCGAGAAAACCCGTGAGGGAGCTACGGAAGGCGCCGCAGCACCGTGACGACCTTGCCGAGGATGGTGGCCTCGTCGCCGTTGATCGGCTGGTAGGCAGGGTTGTGCGGCATCAGCCACACGTGGCCGTCCTTGCGCTTGAACGTCTTCACGGTCGCCTCGCCGTCGATCATGGCGGCGACGATCTCGCCCTGGTCCGCGGTCGGCTGCTTGCGGATCACGACCCAGTCGCCGTCGGTGATCGCGGCGTCGATCATCGAGTCACCGACGACGCGCAGCAGGAACAGCTCGCCCTCGCCGACGATCTCGCGCGGCAGCGGGAACACGTCCTCGATCGACTCCTCGGCCAGGATCGGGCCACCGGCGGCGATGCGGCCGACCATCGGCACGTACGCGGGCGTCGGCTTGGACATCGGGTCGAGACCGGGATCGATCTCGGACGGCAGCATGCCCACCGCGCGCGGGCGGTTCGCGTCGCGGCGCAGGAAGCCCTTCCGCTCCAGCGCGCGCAGCTGGTACGCGACCGAGGAGGTCGACGTGAGGCCGACGGCCTCGCCGATCTCGCGCACGCTCGGCGGGTAGCCGAAGCGGTCGACCCAGTCGCGGATCACATCGAGCACCTTGCGCTGGCGCAGGGTCAGGCCGGCGTTGCCCGCGATCTCGCTTACCTCTGTCTCAGCAAGAGCGGGGTCTGGGTCGATCGTCTTGCCTGCCACGGTCGCTGTCCTCCTCGCCGCCCCCAGTTCGAATGGGATTCCGGCCTCCGTCGATCTTCGTGGTCGACGGTAGTCGTGTTTGCTGCACAGATCAAACACCTGTTCGAGGTATTTGGGCGCGTGTTGTGGCGTCCGGCGAGTCGGCGTGGTAGAAATTCGCACGGACGTTCGATCGAACCCCTGTTCGATCATGGTGGTTGACCTGCGATGGAGGTCGTCATGGCGGTGCTCGTCGAGAAGCGGTTGCGCGTTGTCGAGGACGCGGATGTCGCAGCGGGGCGGCCACTCCGTTCGGGTCCCCGTGTCATGCCGCGACGCCCGGCGACCAAGCCGCGACCGGTCGCGGTGCCCTCGTCGCGCGATTCCAGCTCGTGCGAGGTCCGGCCGAAGCGCGAGTCGTCCGCTCTCGAACTCCTCGCGGTCGGCGTGCTGAGCGCGTTGACGATCATCGCCCTCGGCGTGCTCTACCTCCAGCAGGTCGGCGTCACCCAGTAGGACCGGCCCAGTAGGACCGAAGCGAAACCGAAGCCTCACGGAAGTGGCCCTGTCCACCATTCGGTGTGACAGTCGAGACCCCCGGAGGCACACCATGGCGACGCGGACCTATCACCCCCGTGACGACCTGACGTCGTGGTGAGAAGTGTGATCATCGGCGCGATGCTCGACATCGCGATGGACCTGGCGTGGCCGTGACCGTCGAGACGAGCCCCCTGGGGTTGGGCTCGGACGACGGCAGCATCCCCCATCACGGCGCGGCCGAGAGGCCCGCCGCCACCTGGTTCCAGGCCTGTGCTCAACCGGCTGGACGACTCCAGCTCTCCGCTTGAGCGGCACGTCGCCGCACAACGCTCCTGAAAGCCGCCGCAGCGGGACTTCACCTGTTCCGCGCTGGGGTTCTTCGCTGGAAACACCGAGAGGGAAACAAGAATGAGGATGGGACGAATCGTCGCGGCAGCGGCGATCGCGGTGGGCACCGTGATGTCGATGGCGCCTGCCGCCAGTGCCGCCGCGTCCAGGGACGTCGACGTCTACACCGACGACCCGGACCCCAAGGGCGGTATGGCCTGGTTCAAGGCCTACGGCGAGCACTTCGGGATCTGTGACCGCGACTACGACGACCTCGGCGTGCGCGGCCGCCTCACCTACACGTACAACGGCATCACGCACGAGTACAAGTTGTGGCACCACTCGGGCCACCACCAGGACCCGCGGTTGAACTGCAACACCTACCCGGACGACATCAACATCCCCGAGGGCACCAAGGTGTACCTGCAGGTGTGTCTGCAGAAGGAAAAGGGCGCAACGCTCAAGTACTGCGACACCGACACCGGCGTGGCCTGAGTTGGCAGGGTCGTGAGCGGGTGTCCGTCAACCCCGCTCACGACCGCGCGGTGAGGCCCGCGAGGGCGCGCGTCGCGCGTGCGGCGCCGGTGACGTGTCCGGTGTCGCGCCAGATGTGCAGGGCCTCCCGCACCGCGTGTCCGGCCTGCGCGCTCCCACCGGAAGCGGACTCCACGGCGGCGACGGCGAGCAGCGCCTCCGCCTCCAGGAGCCGCAACCCGCGCGCTCGCGCCACGTCGAGGGCCGTGGCCGCATGCGTTCTCGCCGCCGCCGGATCGGTCGCGGCGAGGACGTGGGCGAGCGCGGCGGACGCCTCCGCCTCCGATCCGCGCAGGCCGGACCGCGCGGCGATCTCCAACGCCCGCACCAGGTGTTCCCGTTCGGACCTCGCGCGGCCGAGTCCGATCAACGCCATCGCCTCGGCCTGCTGGTCACCGTCCTGACGGGCGCACTCCAGCGCCTCGGCGGCGGTCCGGCCGGCGGTCTCGTGGTCGTCGCGGGCCAGGTGCACCGCGCTCAGCCCGCTGAGCGCGGTCGCCTCACCGAAGCGGGATCCCTGCTCGCGGAACGACTCCAGCGCGAGCAGGAGTGTGTGCTCGGCGTCCGCGACGTCGCCGAGCGCCAGCAGCACCGACCCCAGGTCCGCCAGGTTGGCGGCCTCCCAGAAAGCGAGAGAGTTGTTGCGACACAACGAGACCGACTCGTCGAGGCACTTCCTGGCCTCGGCCAGCATGCCGAGCTGCCGGTAGTGACAGCTCAATGAGTTCAACGCGTGACTCTCGCCTGACGGGTTGCCCAGCTCGCGGAACAGCTCGATCGCGCGCAGGCTGTGCTCGACCGCCTCGGCGATCCTGCCCGTCCAGTCCAGCATCGACCCGAGGTTCGACACGGCCGTCGCCTCGCATTCGCGCCAGCCGCACTTGCGGCTGGCCCGCGCCGCCTCCTCGGTGTGCGCCACGCCGTCGGTGTGCCGTCCCTCGCGGAACGCGGCGCCGCCCATCGTCAGACGCAGCAACGCTTCCGCGGCGTGCGCACCGTGCCGCCGGGCCGCTGGCAACAGTTCCGACGCGAGCTCCAGCCACTCGACACGCCTGCCGTGGTCGTGGAAGAACCGCCGCACCGCGTCGGCGAGGTACCAGACCTGCGGGCGCGGTCCGGTCACCGCGGCACGTCGCAACGCGGCGACCAGGTTCGGCGCCTCGACGTCCAGCCACGCCACGGCCGCCACACTGGTCGCGAACCGCACCGGGCTCTCGGCCGGTTCGTCGTCGCGGGGGAGCGACACGACCCGCTTGCCCAGCTGTGCGACGGCCGCGTCGGTGGCAGCGAGGTAGCCGGCGAACAACCTCTCCCAGGCCGGCGTGGTCTCCGCGGTTCCCGAACGTTCTTCAGCGTAGCGGCGCACCAGGTCATGGAACCGGTAACGGCCCGGCGCATGCGCCTCGACCAGGTTCGCGGCACTCAGCCCCCGCAGCAACCTGGTGGCCACACTGGCGTCGGCGTCGAGCAGCGCCGCCGCGTCGTGCGGCGTGAAGTCCGGTCCAGGTACGACTCCGAGCAGCCGGAACAGCCGTTGCTGGTCAGCCGGAAGTGCTTGGTAGGACATGGAGAACGCCGTGGCGACCGCGTTCTGCTCCGCGCCGTCGAACGCGAGCAACGGGTCGGCGCGCAGCTCCGCGACCGCCGATTCGATGCTCGTGCCCACGCCGGCCGCGGCGATGCGCAACGCCAGCGGGTGGTGCCCGCACACCTCGGCCAGGTCGGCCGCGGCGGCGGGTTCGGCAGCCACTCGGTCCGCGCCGAGCGCCGACACGAGCAGCGCGTGCGAGTCCTGTTCCGGGAGCTGTGTCAGGGTGATCGCGCGCGCACCGGTCCGGGCGACCAGGTCCACCAGCCGGTGCCTGCTGGTCACCAGCACGCGGCCGGACGACGGCAGGAGCGGCAGCACCTGAGCGGCATCGCGGGCGTTGTCCAGCACCACCAAGGCTTTCCGGTCCGCGAGCAACGACCGGAACAGTCCACTTTGGTCGTCCGATTCGGACGGTGAGGCACCGAGTGCGCGCAGCAGCTGGGCGAGCGCCGCGGTCGGGCTGAGTGGTTCGTCGTCGGCGTCGAACCCGCGCAGGTTCACGTACAGCTGCCCGTCCGGGTATCGGTCGCGGGCCGCGTGCGCCCATCGCACGGCGAGCGCGGTCTTCCCGACCCCGGCGGTGCCGGTGATCAGCCACACGCCGTCCTCGCCGTCCTCCAGCGCGGCCAGCTCGGCGGCACGACCCGCGAAACCCCGTGTCGCCAAAGGAAGTTCGGCGGGCCGCACCTCGGTGACGGCCTGCACCGGAACCCGGTCCTCGCCGCGCAGAACGCGCAGCTGCGCGTCCCGCAACGCCTGTCCCGGCTCGATGCCGAGCTCGGACGCGAGCAGTTCGTGTCCCTGTGAGTACACCTCCAGCGCCTCGGCCGTCCGCCCGCACCGATGCAGCGCGAGCATCAACGCCGCGCGCAGCCGTTCGCGATACGGGTGCTCGTCGACGAGCTTGCGCAGGCCGCCCGCCGCTTCCGCGTGGTGGCCCTCGGCGATCTGGAGCTCGTGCAGTTCCTCGACGATCGCGAGCCGTCGTTCGGCCAGCGCCGGGCGTTCCAGCTCGGCCAACTCGTCGCTCACGCCGTCCAGCGGCGTGCCGGTCCACAACGCGAGTGCCTCGCGCAGCCGCGCGATGGCGGCCTCACCGGTCAGCGTCCTGGCGTGGGCGACGGCCTCGTCGAACAGGTCGAGGTCGCGTTCGCCGGGGGCGACCTCGATCGAGTAGCCGGACGCGCCGCGCGTGATCACGTCGGCGCCGATCAGCTTGCGCAGGTCGGACACGTGCACCTGCAGCCGCCCGCGGGCACTGCGCGGCGCCTGCTCACCCCAGGTCAGGTCGATCAGCCGGTCCTCCGGCACGACCCGGCCGGGACTGAGCAGCAGCGCCGCCAGCACCGACGCCTGTTTCGGCCCGGCCGGGCGCACGGGCCCGGCCGGGCCGAGGACCGTCACCGGTCCGAGCAGGAGATACCTCAGCGCAGACCCTTCTGCGCCGTGCACTTCGCGCCACTGCGGTCGGCGAACTTCACCTCGACCCAGGCGCGCCCCGTGCGCTCCACCGTCGTGCCGTTGACGGGCACCTCGGCCGTCTCGTCCGACCTCAGGCCGGACTTCGACCGCGAGAGCACCGCGGTCAGCGTGGTGCCCAGGCTGTGGAAGACCTTGACGTGCATCGCACCGGTGTCGGCGATGTAAGGACCGGCCGCGCCCGTGCCCTTCTTCAACCGGTACTCCGTGCCGCGGTCGTACGACAGCGTGAACGTGCCGCTGAAGTCTCCTTCCGTGCAGGTGGCGGTCACCGACCCCGTGACGGCCTGTGCGGCGGGTGCCACCACGCCGCTCGCGGCCATCAGCAGAGCCAGCAGCGCGGCTCTCTTCACCCCAGCCCCCAAGATGATCTCCCTCTGGTCGTTGCGCCACCCGAGTGACGCGTCACAGGAATATCACGCGAGGGCGCCGGCGGAGGTTGCGCGACGGTCACGTGCCGGCGCCGGTGCGCAGTAGCCGCAGTTCACCCACGATTCCTCCATCCGAGTGTCGCCCGACACGCCGTGTCGAGTTGCAACCTCTTGCGTTGCGATCTAGGTTCTACCCCTACATCTAGTGGTTACACCGTTGTAAGTAGTCCACAGGTTGTGGGTAACTCCAACCTCGTGCGGCTGCTGTGACGGGTGCTGCGCCGGGGAGGGGTGAACAGACGTGCGGTGTCCGTTTTGCCGTCATTCGGACTCACGGGTGGTTGATTCCCGTGAGGTCGACGAGGGTCAGGTGATCCGTCGTCGTCGCTCCTGCAACAGCTGCAGCCGCAGGTTCACCACGGTCGAAGAAGCGGTTCTCGCCGTGGTCAAGCGCTCCGGGGTGACGGAGCCGTTCAGCCGCGACAAGGTGGTCGTCGGCGTGCGCAGGGCGTGCCAGGGCCGCCCGGTCGACGAGGACGCGTTCCAGCAGCTCGCCCAGCGGGTGGAAGAGTCGATCCGGTCGACAGGATGCGCGGAAATCGCCAGTCACGAGGTGGGCCTCGCCATTCTCGGCCCGCTGCGGGAGCTCGACGAAGTTGCGTACCTCCGCTTCGCGAGCGTCTACAGGTCCTTCTCGTCCGTCGAGGACTTCGAGAAGGAAATTCTTGATCTTCGCACTGCCAGAGCCGAGGACGTTCCGGCCGAGCAGTGATCCGCGCGCTTCGAAGCGCGTGCAGACACCAACACTTTCTAAGCACCAGTACGAGGGAGATCCACCGTGACCGAGACCGTCGGCGGCTCAGCCAAGAAGACAGCCGCACGGGCGGCTGCCAAGCCTGCCGCGCTGAAGGTCCAGCGCGTCTACACCACCGAGGGCCGCCACCCCTACGACGAGGTCACCTGGGAACGCCGCGACGTCGTCATGACGAACTGGCGCGACGGCTCGGTGAACTTCGAGCAGCGCGGTGTGGAGTTCCCCGGGTTCTGGTCGGTGAACGCCACCAACATCGTCACCAGCAAGTACTTCCGCGGTGCCGTCGGCAGTGAGAAGCGCGAGCAGTCGCTGCGCCAGCTGATCGACCGCGTCGTGAAGACGTACGTGGGCGCGGGCAAGGAGCACGGCTACTTCGGCTCCGAGCAGGACGCCGAGATCTTCGAGCACGAGCTCACCTACATGCTTCTGCACCAGGTGTTCAGCTTCAACTCGCCGGTGTGGTTCAACGTCGGCACCAGCTCGCCGCAGCAGGTCAGCGCGTGCTTCATCCTCGCGGTCGACGACACCATGGAGTCGATCCTGAACTGGTACCGCGAGGAGGGCCTGATCTTCAAGGGCGGCTCCGGTGCCGGCCTGAACCTCTCGCGCATCCGTTCCTCCAAGGAGCTGCTGTCCTCCGGCGGCACCGCGTCCGGCCCCGTGTCGTTCATGCGCGGCGCCGACGCGTCCGCGGGCACCATCAAGTCCGGTGGCGCGACCCGCCGCGCGGCCAAGATGGTCGTCCTCGACGTCGACCACCCGGACGTCGTGGAGTTCATCGAGACCAAGGCGCGCGAAGAGGACAAGATCCGCGCACTGCGCGACGCCGGGTTCGACATGGACCTCGGCGGCGCGGACATCGTGTCCGTGCAGTACCAGAACGCGAACAACTCGATCCGCGTCTCGGACGAGTTCATGCACGCCTACGAGAGCGGCGGCGACTTCGGTCTGCGCGGCCGTCAGACCGGCGAGGTCATCGAGCGCGTCGATGCCAAGGAGCTGTTCGGCAAGCTGGCGAAGGCCGCGTGGGAGTGCGCCGACCCCGGCATCCAGTACGACGACACGATCAACGACTGGCACACCTGCCCCGAGTCGGGCCGCATCACCGCGTCCAACCCGTGTTCGGAGTACATGCACCTCGACAACTCGAGCTGCAACCTCGCGTCGCTGAACCTGATGAAGTTCCTCGGTGACGACGGCCGTTTCGACGCCGTCACGTTCGCCAAGGCCGTCGAGCTGATCATCACGGCGATGGACATCTCGATCTGCTTCGCGGACTTCCCGACCGAGCCGATCGCGGACACCACCCGCAAGTTCCGCCAGCTCGGCATCGGCTACGCCAACCTCGGCGCGCTGCTGATGGCGACCGGCCACGCGTACGACTCCGAGGGCGGCCGCGCGCTCGCCGCGACCATCACCTCGCTGATGACCGGTGTCTCGTACCGCCGTTCCGCCGAGCTCGCGGGCATGGTCGGCGCGTACGACGGTTACAAGCGCAACGCCACGGCGCACCAGCGCGTCATGCGCAAGCACGCCGCCGCCAACGACCTGATCCGCACGTACCACGCGAACGACGCGGCGGTGCACAAGGTCTCGACCGAGGCGTGGCAGCAGGCGCTGGAGATCGGCGCGAAGAACGGCTGGCGCAACGCCCAGGCGTCCGTGCTGGCCCCGACCGGCACCATCGGCCTGATGATGGACTGCGACACCACCGGTATCGAGCCGGACCTGGCCCTGGTCAAGTTCAAGAAGCTCGTCGGCGGCGGCTCGATGCAGATCGTCAACCAGACGGTGCCGCGCGCGCTGAAGTCGTTGGGCTACCAGGACGAGCAGATCGAGGCGATCGTCGAGTTCATCGGCGAGCACGGCCACGTCGTCGACGCGCCTGGCCTGCGCCGCGAGCACTACGAGGTCTTCGACTGCGCGATGGGCGAGCGTTCGATCGCGCCCATGGGCCACGTGCGGATGATGGCGGCCACGCAGCCGTTCCTGTCCGGCGCGATCTCCAAGACGGTCAACATGCCGGAGACGGCGACGATCGCCGACGTCGAGGAGATCTACTACCAGGGCTGGAAGCTCGGCCTGAAGGCGCTCGCGATCTACCGCGACAACTGCAAGGTCGGCCAGCCGCTGTCCGCGGGCAAGGGCGCGAACAAGGGTGCCGAGGCCAAGACCGAGACGGTCGTCGAGTACCGCCCGGTCCGCAAGCGCCTGCCGAAGAAGCGCCCGTCGCAGACCGTGTCGTTCACGGTCGGTGGCGCCGAGGGCTACCTGCACGCCGGTTCGTACCCGGACAACGGCCTCGGCGAGATCTTCGTCAAGCTGGGCAAGCAGGGCTCGACGCTGGCCGGCGTGATGGACGCGTTCTCGATGTCCATCTCGGTGGGTCTGCAGTACGGCATCCCGCTCGAGTTCTACGTCTCGAAGTTCCAGAACCTGCGCTTCGAGCCGGCGGGCATGACCGACGACCCGGACGTGCGCATCGCGACGTCGGTGCTGGACTACCTGTTCCGCCGCCTGGCGCTGGACTACCTGCCGTACGACAAGCGCGCGCAGCTCGGCATCTTCACCGCCGACGAGCGTTCCGCGCAGGTCGCCGGCGAGTACGGCGCGCCCGCGTCGTCCGATGTGGACCTCGAGGGTCTGCGCGGGTCGGTGGAGGCCACTCCGAAGCAGGTCGAGGCCGCCGTCGAGACCCCGAAGCAGGTGGGCAGCTCGACCGAGCTGCTGGAGCTGCACCTCGGCAAGGCCGCGGACGCGCCGCTGTGCATGACCTGTGGCACGAAGATGCGCCCGGCCGGTTCGTGCTACCTGTGTGAGGGCTGCGGCAGCACGTCCGGCTGCAGCTGATCGAACACCTGGCGGACCGTCACGGCAGCTCGATGCCGTGGCGGTCCGCCAGTTTCTTCTCGATCTCCGCGATCACGCACGCGATCGTCGACGGGTTGAGCCGTCCCTCGCCGAAGTGGATGACGGTCTTCGCGAACTCGTCCGCCGCCAGCGCCCGGCACTCGGCGTTCAGCGAGCGGTGGTCGACCGCGGCCTCCTTGAAGCACTCCAGCGGCTTGCGGCCGAAGATGACCTCGAACTCCTTCCAGCCGCGCAACGTCCAGTACGTGTCGTAGGACGAGACGGACGTCGCCCGCAGCCACCTCCACAGGTACTGGGGGTCCTGGTGGCTGGGCGCCTCGCGACTGCACCGGCCACAGAGCAGGACCAGGTTGTCGGCCGTGTGGCCGCCGCCCAGTGCCGCGGGCACGACGTGGCACTTCTCCAGCTGCGCCAGGTACCCGCACCGCCAGCACCGTTCGTGTGCCTCGCTCCAGTCGATGGCCAGGTCGATCTCGTGCTCGACCCAGTACCCGACGATCTGCTCGTTGCTGACGCCCACGTGCCCTCCCCAGTTGAGTTGACCTTCCTGTCGGTGACGAAGGCGATTGCGTTTCACCATCGTTCAACTGATAGAAAAACGGGGGAGGGGAACAGATGCGCTCGTTCGACGATTTACGCCGCTACCTGCTCGGCCAGCTCAACGCCGCTGTCCGGCGACCTGGCATGTACGGCGGCGAGGCGGTGATCCTCACCCTGCTCGACGCGCTGGCGTTCGCCGACGACCGCACGGATCGGTGGCAGGTCGAGCTCGACGCGCTGGTGGCGCGCGGTGCGGCCAATGCGGCGATGGTGAGCGGCGCGGTGCACGAGGTGCTCGGTCACCGCAGCGAGGACGTCATGGCCTCGGTGTACGCGGACCTCGCGCACCGGCAGGGCTGGCTGTCGCTCGACGCCGACAGCCGGATTCCCGGTGTGCTGGGCGAACGTGACTGCTTGCTCGACGACGTGATCGAGGAGTACGGCGAGCCGCCGTTGTGGCTGGGCGGCACCAACCCGAAGTACTCGAAGACGCTCGGCTATCCGGACCGGTCCGGGTCGCTGGTGTTCTTCCACTTCATGCCGGAGCTCCGGCTGATGGCGACGCGGCGGGGTGACGGAGGGTTCCGCGACAGTTTCGTCTTCACACCTGCCGGGCAATCGCGCTGACTCCTCAGCTCGCCTGAAATCCGTTGCTGGGCAAGGTAAAATGGCAGGTGATGCGCATAGTTCTGCATGCACGTGCGCGCCTGGACCTTGCATACGACTCGCTCGACGGGCTCTCTGTCGGCGATGCTCTGGGCGCACAGTTCTTCATGGTCGGCCGCTCGCTGTCCGACCTCGTGGCCGGCAAGCCGCCACGAGGGCCCTGGGAGTGGACCGACGACACCGAAATGGCCTGCAATCTCGTCGCCGAGCTTCGTGATCACGGTGACGTCGACCAGGACCGGCTCGCGGCGATCTTCGCCGACCGCTGCGAGCCCTACCGCGGTTACGGTGCGGGAGCGTTCACCATCCTGCGCAAGATCCGCCAAGGCACGCCGTGGAAAGAGGCGGCCGCAAGCGCGTTCGACGGGCAGGGTTCGTGCGGCAACGGTGCCGCCATGCGGATCGCGCCACTCGGCGCGTACTTCGCCGACGACGCGAAAACCGTGACAGCGCAAGCGATCCGGGCGAGCGAGGTCACGCACCAGCATCCGGAGGGCATCGCGGGCGGTGTGGCCGTGGCCCATGCCGCCGCCATCGCGGCGAAGGCCCGGCTGTCCGGATCGCCACCCAGCGACCTGCTCGGCAGCGTTCTCGACCACCTCGAGGATTCGTTCGTGCGCAAGGGGATCGAGAAGGCGCGCAAGATCGAGAACGCCGAGGAGGCGGCCTACGTCCTCGGTAACGGCTCACGCGTGACGGCGCAGGACACCGTGCCGTTCACGCTCTGGGTCGCCGCCCATCACCTCGACGACTACCGTGCCGCCATCACGGCGTGCGTCAAAGCAGGCGGTGACGTCGACACGACCGCCGCGATCGTCGGCGGCATCATCGCGACACCGCCGCCGGAGTGGCGCCGGGAACGCGAAGAACTCCCGGACTGGGTGCGCCGCTAGTCCTTGTGCCGCTGGTAGTACCGCGCCACCCGCACCCGGTTCCCGCACGTCGCGGGGTCGCACCACCGGCGTCGCGGGTGCGCGGGCACGAACAGCAGCCGGCACCCCGGCCCCTCACACGTCTTCACCTTCCGCACGGCCGGTGACGCCAGCAGTTCGCCCGCCGCGCCCGCCAGCAGCGCGAGTGCCCGCGCGACCTCGTCACCGTCCCGTTCGCGCGAGACCTCCACCGCGCCGGACCACGACAGCACGTCGTAAGCCGGTGCACCGCGCAAAGCCGCGTTCAACGGTGCCAGGTCAGGCTCCTGGCCGTCCCGCGCCGCGAGCACGGCCGCCTCGACGTGCCCGCGCAGCTCTCTCAGGGCTTCCGAGCAGGGCAGACCCTGCGACGACAACCACTCCTCCAAGTGGTCGTCCTCGGACGTCAGCGTGTTGACGAACTCAAGCGCGAGCATCATCTAACTGTACATCACGCGAAGTACCCATTAGCCTAATGTGTCATGACGGCAAAGACGCATGTGACGAAGCATCGGTTCGCCGACGTCGACGGCATCAAGATCTTCTATCGAGAGGCCGGCGACCCGGCCGCGCCCAAACTCCTGCTCCTGCACGGCTTCCCGTCGGCGTCGCACCAGTACGCGCGGCTCATCGAGGAGCTCCAGGACGACTTCCACGTCATCGCGCCCGACAATCCCGGCTCCGGCCACAGCGACGCTCCCGACCGGCCCTGCAGCTTCGACTTCCTCGCTGCCGCGATCGAGAAGTTCCTGCAGGTCATCGACTTCACCGGCTTCTCGATGTACGTCTTCGACTTCGGTGCCCCGGTCGGCTTCCGCGTCGCGACCCGGCATCCCGAGTGGATCAAGGGCCTGATCGTCCAGAACGGCAACGCCTACGAGGACGGCCTCTCGGACCTCGCGCGGGGCTTCATCGGCAACCGCGATCCGCAGGCCGCGCGCGACATGCTCGCTTTGCGGTACACGAAGTTCGGCTACCTCGAAGGCGTGCGCGACCCCGAGGCGATCTCGCCCGACACGTGGACCCTCGACCAGCACTACCTCGACCTGCGTCCGCAGCCCCAGATCGATCTCTTCCTCGACTACCACAGCAATGTCGCGAAGTACCCGGAGTGGCAGGCCTACCTGCGCGAGCACCAGCCGCCGACGCTCATCACGTGGGGCCGCGGCGACCCGTTCTTCCTCGAGCCCGGCGCGAAGGCGTACCTGCGCGACCTGCCCGGCGCCCAGCTGCACCTGTTCGACACCGGCCACTTCGCGCTGGAGGAGAACCTGAGGGAGATCGCCACGCTGATCAGGGCGTTCATCTCAACGGAGTGATTTATTCATCACGTGTTGAGTTTTTGGCCGGACGCTCGTAGCCTCAGGGCCATGGACGACTACTGCGTGGATTTCGGGGCCATCGACGGCACGATGCTCGCGACCGTGGGCGGCAAGGCGGCGAACCTGGGCGAGCTCACCAGGGCGGGTTTGCCGGTGCCGCAGGGCTTCTGCGTCACCACGGACGCGTACCGGGCGGTCGCGGCCACCGACGAGCTGGCGAACACCACCCCGGAGGACGCCCGCCGGACGTTGGTGGAAACCCCTGTGCCGCAGGAGATCCAGGACGCGATCGTCGCCGGGTACCGCAAGCTCGGTGAGAACGTCCCGGTGGCGGTGCGGTCCAGCGCGACGGCCGAGGACCTGCCGTTCGCGAGCTTCGCCGGCCAGCAGGACACGTTCCTCAACGTCGTCGGCGAGGACGCGGTGGTCGACGCCGTGCGCCGTTGCTGGGCCTCGCTGTGGACGGACCGCGCGGTCAGCTACCGCGACACGAACGGGATCGACCACACCACGACCTACCTCGCCGTTGTGGTGCAACGGATGGTGCAGTCCGCGGTCTCCGGCGTGATGTTCACGGCGAACCCGGTCACCGGCACGCGCGACCAGATCGTCATCGACGCGAGCCCCGGCCTGGGCGAGGCGGTGGTGTCGGGTGCGGTCAACCCGGACCACTTCGTCGTCGACGGGACCGAGATCGTCGAAAGGCGGCTGGGGGACAAGAAGTTCGTCATCCGCTCGCTGCCGGGCGGCGGCACCGAGCACGTCGAGGTCGGTGAGAACGACGCGGCCTGCCTGACCGACGGGCAGATCCACGCGCTCGCCGTGCTCGGCCGCAAGGTGCAGCGGCACTACGGTTCGCCGCAGGACACCGAGTGGGCGATCGACGCGGACGGCGAGCTGCACCTCACCCAGGCCCGGCCGATCACGACGCTGTTCCCGTTGCCCGACAACCCCGACGGCGCTGCCCACGTCTACTTCTGCTTCAGCCTCGCGCAGGGCCTCGAACGCCCGATCACGCCGATGGGCCGCGCGGCGTTCCGTGAGATCGCCAAGTCGGCCTTCGAGATCGTGATCGGCGACCCGACGAGCCAGTCCTATGTGGAGAACGGCGAACGCATCTTCTTCGACGCCACCAAGGTTCTGCGGAGCAGGGTCGGCCGTGAGTTCGTCACCCGGCTGCTCGGCGTGATGGAGGCGCGTTCCTCCGAGGTGCTGCGCGGACTGTTCGACGATCCGAGGTTCGCGATCACGAACTCGTCGCCCATGCCCGCCGTCAAGCGCGTGCTGCGGCTCGCACGGCGGTTCCACGTGCCGGTGATCGCCGCGAAGGCGCTGGTGAACCCGGAAAAGGCCGTGCGGAACGCGTTGGTGATGGAGCGCGACATCCTGGAGAAGTCCGCGAACCTCTCGATCGAACAGGCTCTGCGGCAGTGCGTCGTGCCGGTGCTGCCGCGCCTCGCGCCGACCGCGCTGATCGGGTTCGTGATGCTCGCGCTCGTCGGCAAGGTGGTCAAGGTCAAGCCGGGCGAGCTGCAGACCGTTCTGCGTGGCCTGCCCAACAACATCACCACCGAGATGGACATGGCGATGTGGGATCTCGCGCAGGAGATCAGGCGTGATCCTGTTGCGCTGCGGCAGTTCCAGAGCGGCGAACGCCCGGCCGCACTCGACCGCTTCCTCGCGACGTGGGGCCACCGCGCCGTCGCGGAGATCGACCTCGGCCTGCCCAGGTGGTCCGACGATCCGACCTACGTCATCGGTGTGGTGCGGAACTTCCTGCTGCTGGAGGACGAGAACGCCGCCCCGGACGGCGTCTTCGCACGCGGCGCCGCGGAAGCCGAAGCGATGATCGAGACTCTGGCCAAACGCGCCTGGGGTCGCGGCTGGTTCGTGCGCTTCGCGTTGCGCCGCACCAGATTGCTCGCCGGCCTGCGGGAGTACCCGAAGTACCTGATCATCACCCTGTTCGGCGCACTCCGGAAGCGCATCGCGGACATCGGCGCTGAGTTGGTGGACCAGGGCAGGCTCGCCAAGGTCGACGACGTCTACTTCCTCACCTTCGAGGAAATGCGTGCCGCGGAAGGAGATCTGCGTTCGATCGTGGCCGCGCGGCGTGAGGTCTACGACCGCGAGATGCGGCGCAGGCACATCCCGCGCGTGCTGCTCTCGGACGGCACCGAACCCGAAGCCGTGCACCACGGCACCCCGGCCGAGGGCGATCTGGTCGGCACGCCGGCGTCGGCGGGCACGATCACCGGCATCGCACGGGTCGTGATGGACCCGGTCGGCGCGCACCTCGAACCCGGCGAGATCCTCGTGGCGCCGTCGACGGATCCTGGCTGGACGCCGTTGTTCCTGACGGCGGGCGGGCTCGTGATGGAGATGGGCGGTGCGAACTCGCACGGCGCGGTTGTCGCCCGTGAGTACGGGATTCCCGCGGTCGTGGGTGTGCGCGAGGCCGTGACCCGGATCAAGACAGGGGAGCGGATCACCGTCGACGGCAGCACGGGCGCAGTGACCACACTCGAGGACCTGACCGCGTAATCTCGGAGTTGTGGCTGAGTCCAAGGGTGAGCTGAACAAGGTCCAGCAGGGCCTCGCCGACTACCTGCTGCGTGCCGGGGTGGACGGGTTCGGCCCGTTCAAGAGCGCGCGCGACGCCGCGTCCGACGCCCTCGTCAAGAAGGGCGACGAGAACGACGCGATCAAGCACCTCATCCGCACGCACGTGGCGCTGGCCGGCGCGCAGGGTTTCATCACGAACCTCGGCGGCCTGATCACGCTGCCGATCTCACTGCCGTCCAACGTCGCGGCCGCGTACGTGATCCAGACGCACCTCATCGCGTCGATAGCGTCGTTGCGCGGTCACGACGTGGACAGCGAAGAGGTGCAGACGGCCATCCTGCTGTGCCTGCTCGGCAATGCCGGAACCGAACTGTTCAAAAAGGTCGGCATCAAGCAGTTCACCAAGAAGGCCGCCTCGGCGCTTATCACAAAATACGGTACAAAGAAGCTCGGCACGATCGCGGCGAAGGGTGTTCCGTTGCTGGGCGGCGTCATCGGTGGTGGTGTCGACGCCGCCTCTACCAGAGCGGTCGGCGCATTCGCAAATCGCTACTTCGCTCACGCGGACCCGTTGCCGAAGGTCATCGACGGCGAGGTGCTCTCGGTGGAGATCGAAGACGCGGACGGAATGACCGATTCGCGCTAGCTCAGCCGGTCCAGTGCGGAACTGAAGGCGTCCGGCGGGATGTGCACGCCGCCGCTGAACGGGTTCTGCATCTGGTAGATCGCGAACAACAGCAGCACCAGCGTCGAGCTCAGCGTGATGGTGATCAGCAGCTGTGAGATCAGGTTCGGCCCGCCGAACAGGAACGGGAACAGCAGCGACAGACCCGTGCCGATCAGCAGCGCGAGCCACACCACCGGGTTGATCCCGTTGCCCGCCGCGTCCAGCCGCTCCTGCCTGGCCTGGTAGACCTCCCACAGCTGGTTCGCCGCCTCGGCCTTGCGGTCCTCCTGCCAGGCGCCGTCCGGAGCCGCTGTCGCGATCGTGTCCCTGAGCTGGTTCAACGTGGTCCAGCCCCGGTTGTCCACCTCCTGGCCGTCGCGCATCCGCGGCCACTCGTCGTCCACGACGGTCGAGACGTAGTCCCGGATCAGCTGCTCCACCTTGGTCTTCGCGGGCTCCGGCAGCGAGTCGGAGGACCAGTCGACGGCGACGAGCGCGTTGGCCTCCTTCTGCACCTGCTCCTCGGCGCCGTTGGACGCGTCGAACAGGGAGATCAGGATGAACGCGACCAGCACGGCGTGCAGGCCGGCGACGATGCTGAACACCGATCCGCCCGCGCCGAGGTTCTTCTCCCCGACTTCCTCCGAGCCGAACCGACGGGTGATCACGACGAGGACGGCGGAGATGACGGCGGCACCGATAACCCAGAGCGTGCCGGTCAGGTAAATGCTCAATTCGGCTCCTTTCTGGTGTGGGATTAGACCACGGTCTACTGTGACCGGTACAGCACGGTCTGGTTAACGAGCAATGGTCAGGTGGGAATGCGCGGCAACAGCAGTGATACCCGGTTGTCGTATTGGACTGCTCCATTCCGGTGGCGGCAGGATTTGCTCGCGTTGAGCGCCATCTCGTCTCTGCTCGTGCTTTCCACGCCGTTCACCAGCGCCGTTGCTCATGCTGCACCGCCGAACTGTGACGCATTTCAAGTCCGTTCATCCAATCGTGGTGATTTCTCGACGTTGGCGAAGTTCGACGCGTCATCCGGTGGGGTGACGGAGATAGCTCGGCTGGACTACGCGGTGAACGCGCTGGGGTACTCGCCGTCGTTGGGACGTCTGGTCGGCCTCACGTCGAGAGGCCATCACTGGTGGAAGAACCCGTCGCACGTCGTCCTGATCGACACCAAGGGCGTGGTCAACGATCTCGGACCCGTTGACGCGCACTGGTTCCGCACCGACGACGTGTCCGCGGGCGCGGTCGTCGGCACCACGTTCTACGTGCGCGACAACGCCCGGCTGCACGCGATCGACATCGACCCCGCGAGCGCGTCCTACCTCAAGATCGTGCGCACCGTCGTGCTGGACTGGCCAGCGCTGACGCTCGACGACTTCGCCGTGAACCCGGCGAACGGCAAGCTGGCCGGCGTGTCGGCGGCGGGCTGGGGACCGGGCGAGGTCGTGACGTTCGACCCGGTGTCCGGCCGCCTGCTCAGCAGAACGGAAATCGCTGAGCTGCCAGGAAAATCCACCTACGGCGCCGTCGTGATCGACTCGGCCGGCACCGTCTACGCCACCAACAACGGCTACCAGGGCCGCAGCCGCACCTATCGGATCTCCGGCACCGCGGTGGAGCTGTCGGCGGGCCCACAGCTGGGCATGATCGACGCGGCGGGCTGTCTGCCGAACCCGATGCCACCCCGCATCGACCCGCCCGCACCCCGTCCCGAGG
>NZ_MUYM01000070.1 GCF_002150765.1 Lentzea kentuckyensis | reverse complement strand
TGTCCGGTCCCACCGCAGGAGGCTCACCACGATGCAGTGTCCCAAGTGTCATGCGAACATGCGCACGTTTGACCGCATGGGCGTCCACATCGAGCAGTGCGACGGCTGCCGCGGGGTCTTCCTCGACTACGGCGAGCTCGAGTCCATCACGCGCCTCGAAGCCCAGAGGCAGGCCGCCCCCGGTCGCGCCGCCGCCCGCCGCCTACCCGCAGCCGGCCCAGCCCGCCTGGGGCGCCGCACCACAGCAGATCCACCACCACCACGGCGGCCACGCGGGCTACGGCTACGGCCACCGCAAGCACCGCGGCCTCGGCGGTCTCTTCTTCTCCTCGTGACTTCGTAGGCGGCCCCGGATCCCTGCTCCGGGGCCGTTGACGACTACCGAAAAAGTAGTGGATACTTGGTAGTCAACGGGAGGAGTAGCCATGTCTGTCGCGACCGAGGCCGCCCACATCCGGGACCTCTTCGAGACGATCGAAGAGCTCGAGTCCGTAGCGTCATCTCTGGCGGAAGACGACGACCGCCGCCGCAAACTCGATGGCGTAGTGGCAAAGACCCTCCGCCAGGCCCCACCGGTCCGCCCCGTGGTGGCAGGCGAGCTCCTCGACCTGACCGAGAAGACCGTGAAGGCCTGGGCCCGCGAGGGCGTGCTGGCCATCCACAGCCAAGAACCGCGCATGCTCCTGGACACCGTGCGCCTCCACGAGGTCCTCCACCTCGTCTCGGACCTCCGCCGCGCCGGCAAGACCCGCGGCCTGATCGACGAAGTCCACCGCCGCCTCAGCGACCAGTCCCTGCTGGACCGCCCAGACCTCGCCTCCTCACTGGCCGAGATGCGCAGCGGCAAGGGACGCGTGGTCCGCACAGCTTGATCCAGGTAGTAGAAACCCACACCGCCCACGCCCAGGCCAACGGCCTGCGCGGCCGTGCCCGCCTGGCCTACGAGCGCTTCCTGGACGAACTGGCCCACTCGGGCTGCACCGCCCTGGGCTACCGCGTAACAGGCCCAGAACCCCTCCCGCGCCTCTGCGTGAAACACCTCCGCGGCCCAGACCGCGTAGTGGTCGCCTTCCCCTCCCCCGAAGTCGTGTGGGTGCTCCTGGTGGGCCCACACGACGACGACCCGGGCCTGGACCTCTACGAAGCGCTCTACGAAATGGCCGGCGTCCGCCCCCGCCTCTCCGAAAAGCGCACCAAGCCACGCTGCTGCACCGACGAGCCCGGCATCCCACCCCTGGTAGACGAGCACCTGGTGGACGACCTGGTGATCCGCGCCCGAGCCCTGGCCCGAGCCCGCCGCCGCTGACACAACCCTCCTGACCTGCAGTCGAGTCCCTCACGAGGCTTCACCGACAATTTTTCTTGTCAAGACAGGGATAGTTGTCTTACGCTCGTTCCAACGACGAACGGAGACCACGATGTCCTTCCAGGCCTACCTCGACGGCGCGGAGAAGAAGACCGGCAAGACCCCGGCCGACCTGCTGGCGGCAGCCGCAGAACACGGCTACGACGCGACCACCAAGGCGGGCGTGTTCCTGGAGTGGCTGAAGACCGACTACGACCTGGGCCGAGGCCACGGCATGGCGCTCTACCACGTGCTGAAGAACGGCGCGCAAATCAGCGAGAAGCACGTAGGCACCAAGGGCAGCCACCGAGACGAGTCAACAACGCTACGACTGGACGGCATCGCAAACCGCTAGCCCCAGCATCAAGCGAAGACGCAGCCGAGCAGTCCTCCCCCGCCCTGAACAAGCGAGCCCGCAACCATCTACGCAACGCGCAGCCGCCAAAAGCAACAGGCCACCACCCCCGACAAGATCAGCAAACACAAAACGGCCCCCGGAGCCGAAGCTCCAGGGGCCGTTCAGCACTTCAACCAGACGACAACTAGCGGTAGTCCCGCCCGAAGTCGTAGTCATCCAGCGGCACCGCTGCACCAGTCCCAGTCCCGAAGACGTCGGGCGTGTAGTACCCGTCGTCGTAAGAGGGGATCGCGTAAGCCGCAGCCCGCGCCTCCTCGGTCGGCTGGACCTGGATGTTGCGGTAGCGGTTGATGCCCGTACCAGCCGGGATCAACTTACCGATGATCACGTTCTCCTTCAGACCGATGAGCTTGTCCGAACGCCCGTTGATGGCGGCGTCGGTCAGCACACGAGTGGTCTCCTGGAACGACGCGGCGGACAGCCACGAGTCGGTCGCCAGCGAGGCCTTCGTGATACCCATCAGCACCGGACGACCGGCAGCCGGCTCGCCACCCTCGGCGACGACGGCGCGGTTGCCCGACTCGAAGTCCGCGCGCTCGACGAGCGAGCCCGGCAGAAACTCCGTGGCACCCGAGTCGATGATCGTGACCCGGCGGAGCATCTGCCGGACGATGACCTCGATGTGCTTGTCGTGGATCGCCACACCCTGGGCGCGGTACACCTTCTGCACTTCCTGCACCAGGTGCAGCTGGGCCTCGCGCGGGCCCATGACGCGCAGGACCTCGTGCGGGTCCGGAGTACCTTCCAGCAGCTGCTGGCCGACGGCCACGTGGTCGCCGTCCTGCAGCGGGCCGGTGGCCGTGTTGGCGAGACGCTGACGCTTGGACAGCTTCTCGAACACGATCTCCTCGGAGCCGTCGTCCGGGATCAGCGTGATCTTCCAGAAGCGGTCGCCGTCCTCGATGCGCACGCGGCCATCGACGTCGGCGATCGGCGCCTTGCCCTTCGGGACACGGGCCTCGAAGAGCTCCTGGACACGGGGCAGACCGGTCGTGATGTCGTCACCGGCCACACCACCCTGGTGGAACGTACGCATCGTCAGCTGCGTGCCGGGCTCACCGATCGACTGGGCGGCGACGATGCCGACGGCCTCGCCGACGTCGACCAGCTGGCCGGTCGCCATCGAACGGCCGTAGCAGGACGCGCACACACCGACCGCGGACTCACAGGTCAGCACGGAGCGGACCTTGACGCGGACGATGCCGGCCTCGACCAGGCGCTCGAGCGCCGGGTCACCGAGGTCGTCACCGCGGTTGAGCACCAGGTTGCCGGAGGCGTCCAGGATGTCGTCCGAGCAGGTGCGGGCGTAGACCGAGGTCTGCGAGAACTCGTGCAGGACGACCTTGTCGCCCAGCTGCTCGCCGACGGTCATCTGCACACCACGGGTGGTGCCGCAGTCGACCTCGCGGATGATGACGTCCTGCGAGACGTCCACCAGACGACGGGTCAGGTAACCCGAGTCGGCGGTGCGCAGCGCGGTGTCGGCCAGACCCTTGCGGGCACCGTGCGTCGCGATGAAGTACTCCAGCACCGACAAGCCCTCGCGGAACGAGTTCTTGATCGGGCGCGGGATGTACTCACCCTTCGGGTTGGTGACGAGACCACGCATACCCGCGAGTGAACGGACCTGCGTCATGTTGCCGGCAGCGCCGGACTGCACGATGACGCGGATCGAGTTGTCCTCGGGGAAGTTGTCTTCCATGATCTCGTGGACCTGCTCGGTGGCCTTGGTCCACACCTTGACCAGCTCGGAGTTGCGCTCCTCGTGGGAGAGCTGACCGCGCTGGTAGCGCTTCTCGACGGCGTCCGCGAGGCGCTCGTGCTCCTCGAGGATGTCCTGCTTCGCCGCGGGCACGAGGACGTCCGAGATCGCGACGGTCACACCGGAACGGGTGGCCCAGTGGAAACCGGCGTCCTTCAGCTTGTCCAGCGTCCTGGCGACGGTGACCATCGGGTACCGCTCGGCGAGGTCGTTGATGATCACGGCCTGCCGCTTCTTGGGCATGACCTCGTTGATGAAGGCGTAGTCCTGCGGCAGGATCTCGTTGAACAGCACGCGACCCAGCGTGGTCTCCGCGAGCCACGGCTGACCGGGCTCCCAGCCTTCGGGCTCCTGGCCCTTGGGCGGGTTCTTGTCGGTGACGCGGATCTTCACCATCGACTGCAGGCCCAGGACCTTGCGGTCGAACGCCATCAGCGCCTCGGCGGGCGACGAGTACGAGTGCCCCTCGCCCAGGTCGCCGACCTTGTGCCGGGTCAGGTGGTACAGGCCCGTCACCATGTCCAGACGCGGCATGGCCAGCGGCTTGCCGGACGCCGGCGACAGGATGTTGTTCGCCGACAGCATCAGGACGCGGGCCTCGGCCTGCGCCTCGGCGGACAGCGGCAGGTGGACTGCCATCTGGTCACCGTCGAAGTCGGCGTTGAACGCTTCACAGACCAGCGGGTGCAGCTGGATGGCCTTGCCCTCGACCAGCTGGGGCTCGAAGGCCTGGATGCCGAGGCGGTGCAGCGTAGGTGCACGGTTGAGCAGCACCGGGTGCTCGGTGATGACCTCTTCCAGCACGTCCCACACGGCCGGGCGCGCACGCTCGACCATCCGCTTGGCGGACTTGATGTTCTGCGCGTGGTTGAGGTCCACGAGCCGCTTCATCACGAACGGCTTGAAGAGCTCCAGCGCCATCTGCTTGGGCAGACCGCACTGGTGCAGCTTGAGCTGCGGGCCGACCACGATGACCGAACGGCCGGAGTAGTCGACGCGCTTGCCGAGCAGGTTCTGACGGAACCGGCCCTGCTTGCCCTTCAGCAGGTCGGACAGCGACTTCAGCGGGCGGTTACCAGGACCGGTGACCGGGCGGCCGCGGCGGCCGTTGTCGAACAGCGCGTCGACGGCCTCCTGCAGCATCCGCTTCTCGTTGTTGACGATGATCTCGGGCGCGCCGAGGTCGATCAGTCGCTTCAACCGGTTGTTGCGGTTGATGACGCGGCGGTACAGGTCGTTCAGGTCGGACGTGGCGAAGCGGCCACCGTCGAGCTGCACCATCGGGCGCAGGTCCGGCGGGATGACCGGGACGCAGTCCAGGACCATGCCCTGCGGGTTGTTGCGGGTCGCCTGGAAGGCGGCAACGACCTTGAGGCGCTTGAGCGCACGGAGCTTCTTCTGGCCCTTACCGCTGCGGATCGTCTCGCGCAGGATGTCGGCCTCGGCGTCGACGTCGTAGTCACCCAGCAGCTTCTGGATGGCCTCCGCGCCCATGGCACCGGTGAAGTAGTCGCCGTAGCGGTCGTACAGCTCGCGGTAGAGCAGCTCGTCCGCGATCAGCTGAGCGCGCTCGAGCTTGGTGAAGGTGGACCAGATCTCGTCGAGGCGGTCCAGCTCGCGCTGGGCGCGGTCACGGAGCTGGCGCATCTCACGCTCGCCGCCCTCCTTGACCTTGCGGCGCACGTCGGACTTGGCACCCTCGGCCTCGAGCTCGGCCAGGTCGGCCTCGAGCTTCTGGGCGCGGGCCTCCACGTCGGCGTCACGGCGGTTCTCGACGCGCTTGCGCTCGACCTGCATCTCGCTCTCGAGCGTCGGCAGGTCGTTGTGGCGCAGCTCGGCGTTCACGCCCACGATGACGTAGGCGGCGAAGTAGATGATCTTCTCGAGGTCCTTGGGGGCCAGGTCGAGCAGGTAGCCCAACCGGCTGGGGACGCCCTTGAAGTACCAGATGTGCGTGACCGGAGCGGCGAGCTCGATGTGGCCCATGCGCTCACGACGCACCTTCGCGCGGGTCACCTCGACGCCGCAGCGCTCACAGATGATGCCCTTGAAGCGCACGCGCTTGTACTTGCCGCAGTAGCACTCCCAGTCCCTGGTGGGACCGAAGATCTTCTCGCAGAACAAGCCGTCCTTCTCAGGCTTGAGCGTGCGGTAGTTGATGGTCTCGGGCTTCTTGACCTCGCCAAAAGACCACTGGCGGATGTCGTCCGCGGTCGCGAGACCGATACGGAGCTCATCGAAGAAGTTGACGTCGAGCACGTCTACTCTCTTCCCCTTTTTAGATCGGTGGCAAAGGAGCTGGTCGGAGGGCCGGAGGAGGGCGACGCGGGAGGCATTGCCCTCCCCCGACCGGCGAGGTGACTAGTTGACGACGTCGTCCACGGAGGGCGACTCGGACCTCGACAGGTTGATGCCGAGGTTCGCGGCCGCGCGCTCCAGGTCCTCGTCGTCGCCGTCGCGCATCTCGATCGCGGCACCGTCCGAAGACAGGACCTCGACGTTGAGGCAGAGCGACTGCAGCTCCTTGAGCAGCACCTTGAAGGACTCCGGGATACCGGGTTCCGGGATGTTCTCGCCCTTGACGATGGCCTCGTAGACCTTCACGCGGCCGAGCACGTCGTCGGACTTGATCGTGAGCAGTTCCTGCAGGGTGTATGCGGCGCCGTACGCCTGCATCGCCCAGCACTCCATCTCACCGAAGCGCTGACCACCGAACTGCGCCTTACCACCCAGCGGCTGCTGCGTGATCATCGAGTACGGGCCGGTCGAACGCGCGTGGATCTTGTCGTCCACCAGGTGCAGCAGCTTCAGGATGTACATGTAGCCGACCGAAACCGGGAACGGGTACGGCTCACCAGAGCGACCGTCGAAGAGCTGCGCCTTGCCGTTCTCCTTGACCATCCGCTCACCGTCGCGGTTCGGGATGGTGGAGCCCAGCAGGCCCGTGATCTCTTCTTCCTTCGCACCGTCGAACACCGGGGTGGCGGTCTTGGTGCCGGGCTCGACCTCGTACAGCTCCTCGGACAGGTTCTTCGCCCAGTCCGGGTCGCCGTTGATGCTCCAGCCCTGCTTGGCGATCCACCCGAGGTGGGTCTCCAGCACCTGACCGATGTTCATACGACGCGGAACACCGTGGGTGTTCAGGATGATGTCGACCGGCGTGCCGTCCTCGAGGAACGGCATGTCCTCCGCGGGGAGGATCTTGCCGATGACGCCCTTGTTGCCGTGGCGGCCGGCGAGCTTGTCGCCGTCCTGGATCTTGCGCTTCTGGGCCACGTAGACGCGGACGAGCTCGTTCACGCCCGGAGGCAGCTCGTCGTCGTCCTCACGCGAGAAGACGCGGATGCCGATGACCTTGCCGTACTCACCGTGCGGCACCTTCAGCGACGTGTCGCGAACCTCGCGCGCCTTCTCACCGAAGATCGCGCGGAGCAGGCGCTCCTCGGGGGTCAGCTCGGTCTCGCCCTTGGGCGTGACCTTGCCGACGAGGATGTCGCCGGGCTGGACCTCGGCACCGATGCGGATGATGCCGCGCTCGTCCAGGTCGGCCAGGACCTCTTCGGAGACGTTCGGGATGTCCCGGGTGATCTCCTCGGCGCCGAGCTTCGTGTCGCGGGCGTCGATCTCGTGCTCCTCGATGTGGATCGAGGTGAGAACGTCGTCCTGCACGAGGCGCTGCGACAGGATGATCGCGTCCTCGTAGTTGTGGCCTTCCCACGGCATGATCGCCACGAGCAGGTTCTTGCCGAGCGCCATCTCGGCGTTCTCGGTGCAAGGACCGTCGGCCAGAACCTGACCCGCCTCGATCCGGTCGCCCTCGTTCACGATGGGCTTCTGGTTGATGCAGGTGCCCTGGTTCGAGCGGCGGAACTTGTGCAGCGCGTAGGTGTTGCGCGCACCGTCGTCGGCCATGACGGTGATGTAGTCGGCGGAGACCTCCTCGACCACACCCGTCTTCTTCGCGACGACGACGTCACCGGCGTCGACCGCGGCACGCAGCTCCATGCCGGTGCCGACCAGCGGCGACTCGGAACGCAGCAGCGGCACGGCCTGACGCTGCATGTTCGCACCCATCAGGGCGCGGTTCGCGTCGTCGTGCTCGAGGAACGGGATCATGGCGGTCGCGGCCGACACCATCTGGCGCGGCGAGACGTCCATGTAGTCGACGTCCATCGGGTCGATGAACTCGACCTCGCCGCCCTTCTTGCGGACCAGGACGCGGTCGTCGGTGAAGTTGCCCTCTTCGTCGGTCGGCGAGTTCGCCTGCGCCTTGACGAAGCGGTCTTCCTCGTCCGCGGTCAGGTAGTCGATCTGGTCGGTGACCCGGCCGTCGGTGACCTTGCGGTACGGCGTCTCGATGAAGCCGAACGGGTTGACCCGCGCGTACGACGAGAGCGAACCGATCAGGCCGATGTTCGGGCCTTCCGGCGTCTCGATCGGGCACATGCGGCCGTAGTGCGACGGGTGGACGTCGCGGACCTCCATGCCGGCCCGCTCACGGGACAGACCACCGGGACCCAGCGCCGACAGGCGGCGCTTGTGGGTCAGACCCGCGAGCGGGTTGGTCTGGTCCATGAACTGCGACAGCTGCGAGGTGCCGAAGAACTCCTTGATCGCCGCCACGACGGGACGGATGTTGATCAGGGTCTGCGGCGTGATCGCCTCGACGTCCTGCGTGGTCATGCGCTCGCGGACGACGCGCTCCATGCGGGACAGACCGACGCGGATCTGGTTCTGGATCAGCTCGCCGACCGTGCGGAGACGACGGTTGCCGAAGTGGTCGATGTCGTCGACCTCGACCGGCACGTCGCCGCCCGCGGCAGCGTCCATGACCGTCTCACCGGCGTGCAGACGGACGAGGTACTCGATCGTCGTGACGATGTCGTCCTCGGTCAGGACACCGGTGTTGATCTCGGTGTCCAGGCCCAGCTTCTTGTTGACCTTGTAGCGGCCAACCTTCGCCAGGTCGTAGCGCTTGTCCTTGAAGAACAGGTTCTCCAGCAGCGCCTGCGCCGACTCCTTCGTGGGCGGCTCGCCCGGACGGAGCTTGCGGTAGATGTCGAGCAACGCCTCGTCGGTACCCGCGGTGTGGTCCTTCTCGAGCGTGGTCAGCAACGTCTCGCTGAACGCGAACCGCTCGCGGATCTGCTCCGTGCTCCAGCCCAGAGCCTTCAACAGCACCGTCACCGGCTGGCGACGCTTGCGGTCGATGCGGACACCAACGGTGTCGCGCTTGTCGACGTCGAACTCCAGCCAGGCACCCCGGGACGGGATGATCTTGACGCTGAAGACGTCCTTGTCCGTCGTCTTGTCGACCGCGGTGTCGTAGTAGACACCAGGCGAACGCACGAGCTGCGAAACCACCACGCGCTCGGTGCCGTTGATGATGAACGTGCCCTTGTTCGTCATCATCGGGAAGTCACCCATGAACACCGTCTGGCTCTTGATCTCGCCAGTGGTGTGGTTGGTGAACTCCGCCGTGACGAACAGCGGTGCCGCGTACGTCATGTCCTTGTCCTTGCACTCTTCGGTCGAGGCCTTGACCTCGTCGAAGCGCGGGTCGGAGAAGGACAGTGACATGGAGCCGGAGAAGTCCTCGATCGGCGAGATCTCGTTGAGGACCTCTTCGAGGCCACCCGTCGGGGTCTCATCACCGGCGTCGACGCGGCGCTGGAACCACGCCTCATCGCCGGTCAACCATTCGAAGGACTGAATCTGCAGGTCAAGCAGGTTGGGCGTCGACAGCGGCTCGTGAATCTTCGCGAACGAGACCCGCTTCGGCGCTCCGGGGATCCCCGACGTGGAGTTGGTCGCAGCAGTGGCCTTGGTCGCGCGAGAGATCGCCAAGATGCGTCCTTCCAGGGACAAATAGCTGGCTAGAGCGAACTAGCACGGCTGTCAAGGGTGCGGCGCTGCTCGACTAATCCACGCTCTCGGCGAAGGGCAAGCGGAAAATGGGCAGCGCAAAGGGGCAGTCTAGCCACGCGCACGGCGACTGTCGAGAGGCACCTGGAAGGACCCTCCTCTTGCTCACCGACAGAGTGACCCTGCATGAGCGTGCAGTCAAGATGTCGGCGACCGATCCACCCTCTGGATGGAGCGCTCTTCACCGTCAGTCACCCATTTGACCTGCGTAAACACGCGTGCGGCCGATTTGGTGGGAAGTTGGCGGCTTCAAGCGGACTTACAGAGCGCCACGAGATTCGGTGTGACCGAGATCACGCGTGTCGGGGCTGGCGGAGGGCGTCTCGGCGGTGCTTTCGGGGCACTTCGAGGACCTCACGGCGGAGTTGATCTTAGGGCACGAAGATCGGGTTCCCGCCACCGGCCCGGGCCAAACGACTGAGCCGCAGCCACCTCCGCCGAGTGCACGCGGGGAGCTTTCGTTCGCCGGGAGCGAGCGGGAGGCCCCCGCGTGCGGTCAGCAGCCCTGCAGCTGGCGGTTCTGCTCCGCCGTCGCCCCGAACATCTCCATGTTGTCGATCTTCCAGCGGCCACCGTCGTCGACCGCGCTCACGCGGAGCATGGCGGTGCCGCCGCCGGACTGGTTGTCCGTGGTGCGGGTGGTGACCTGGTCGGCGAAGACCAGGACGGTGGCGTGGCCGTCTTTCAGGGACGACACGGCGGACGACACCACACGAACGGTCACGACCAGCTTCTGCTGGGGTGCCACTTCCTTGACCGGCCCGAACACGGCGTTGTACTGGCACAGGGCCTTGCCGGTGAGCAGCTCCTTGGCCGCCTTCTCGGTGGACTCGACGTCGGCGAAGTTGTACGAGAACGACTTCTCCACGGCCTCGCGGACCTGGCCGTTCACCGCCGAGGTGGTCGCTGAGTCGACCAGGGCCGCGTCGTAGGACACGGCGCGCGACCTGACCAGGAAGAACGTGCCCAGGCCGCCCAGCAGCACGGCGACCAGCAGCAACGCCGTCGGCAGCAGCCAGGCCTGCTTCGAGGCGGGGGCGGGCTTGGCCTTCTCAGCGGCCGGCTGCTTGGTGCCCGACTGCTTCGTACCGGACGGCTTGGTGTCTGACTGCTTCGTGGCCGACTGCTTGGCGGCCGGCTGCTTGGCGGCCGACTCCTTCGTGGTGGGCGGCGTCCACTCGTCCGGCGTCGGCGCCTTGAGCTCGTCCTGCTCCTCCACCTGCTCCGGAACGACCGGCGCGACGTCCTCCACCTCCGGCGCGCCGGGCTCGGCGGCGCGGCGGTGCAGGCCGGCGACCTTGGGACGGCCTCCGGCGGGTGTCGTGGGGATGGGGCGGCGGCGGGATGGGGGCACGGACACTCGTTCCAATCAGCTCAGACGCCAGCCCGCAGCGGGCCCAGCTGGCTCAGCTTCCAGCCGTCCTCGGTGCGGGTGAGCTTGGTCAGGTACCGGTTGATCTTGGTGACCTTCTGGCCGGTCTCCGGGGTCACGGTGCTCTCGACGACGGCGATCATCGACGCGGTGCCGGCGCGGTCGTCCAGCTCGGTGATCGCCGAGTCCAGGACCTTCGACGACGTCACGGACTTGGCGTCGACCAGCTGCTTCTTGCGCGAGTCCTTGTCCTTGTCGATCTCGGCGCGCAGGTCCCCGGTCGACGAGTTGAGCCAGCGCTGCAGGTCCTCGTCGACCTTCTTGTAGTCGAGCGTCAGGAAGTTCGTGATGCCGACCTGACCGGACCGCAGGGCGTCGTCGCGAGTGGCGGCGAACGACGACTCCGAGGAGTGCGACGCCGAGTACCAGGCCACGCCGAAGTACGCGGCGTACCCGAACGTCAGGACGGCCAGCACCGCGGCGACCACCGTGAAGATCCGCACTACTTCTTCTCCTCCGAAGGCAGACCGAGCAGCTGGCCCAGCGACGTCAGCAACGGCAGCTCGGCGGCTGCCTGCTGCCCGGTCGGCTCCTGGCCCGGCTGCGTCGTCGCGTTGCCGACCGGCGTCGTCGGCGTTCCACCGTACGGCGCATTCTGTGAGCCTCGCACCGAGGTCGCCGATCCGCGCGCGAGAGCGCAGTACGCCTGCGTGTTGAGCGGCGCAGCAGAGGTGTCAGAACCTGGTCGCACGGTCGTGCCCTCATAACCGACCGTGCACGGCATCGGGTCGAACACGTTCAGCGCGAGTCCGAAGTGCGCGGAACCGTCACCCGGCGCCACGCTGAAACCGCCACCGACGGCGATGGGGTACGTCACCGCGATCTGTTCCAAACCATCGCGCCTGGTCACGAGGATGTTCGAGGTCGTCAGCAGGTTCGCGAAGACCACCCCGAGGTTCGGCCCGCTCTCCTTCAGCAACGCCGACACCTGCTCGGACGCCGGCGGCACCGCGACGATCAACCGCCGCAGGTCGCCGTCGGACGCCTTCAGCTGTTCCGCGAGCAACCGCAGGTCACCGCTGAACGACCGAATGGCACCGCCCTGCGCGGCCTGCGTCGCCAGCACGATGCGGCCGTCCTTCAACAGCTGCGTCGTCTGCGGCAGGTGCTCCTGGGCGGCCTGGGTGAACGCCGCGGTGTTGTCGATCAACACCTGCAGGTCGCCACCGGTGCCGCTGAACGCGGTGTGCAGCTCGTCGACGACGGTCTTCAGGGAGTCGGTCGGCACCGACGACGCGAACGCGTCCAGGTTCGACAGCAGGCCGTCGACCGGCGGCGGCGTCTTGGTCGCCGAGCGCGGGATGACCGACCCGGCCTCCAGGTACGGCGCCCCGTCGCTCTTCGGCCGCAGGTCCACGTACTGCTCGCCCACCGCCGACCGGTTGGCCACCACGGCCTCGGTCGACGCGGGCACGCGCGGCGCGTCCGCGTCCAGCTCCAGGTCCACCTCGACGCCGTCGGAGGTCAGCCGCAGCTGCCCGACCCGGCCGATCGTGACACCGCGGTACGTGACCTCGGCGTTGGAGAAGATGCCGCCCGAGTCGGCGAGCTGCATCGTCACGACCGTCGACGACGACTTGAACAGACCGACGTAATTGGCACTCACGTACGAAATGCCCAGCAACGCGACCAGCACGAACGCGCCGATCTTGACCTTCGTTCCCCGCGTGATCACTTGCGGCCACCTCCCAGCAGCCCGCCGAGCAGGTCACCCAGCCCGGACCCGGTGCCCTGCCCGAGGTTCGGCAGCGGGATGTTCGGCATCGGCAACGGCGTGCCCTGGGTCGGCAGCAACGAGTCCAGCGGGGACTGCCGCGACCGCCCGAGGTTGTCGAGAATCGTGCCGAGGTTCAGGTCCAGGTCGATGAACGCGTTGGTGTAGTCGCCCTTGATGCCGTCGACCGCCTCGTCCGGGAACGGGTAGGTCAGCAGCAGCTCCAGCGACTTCGGCAGGTTCTGCCCCGACTCCGCGAGCTTGGTCAGCGTCGGCTGCAACGCCTTCAGGTCCGCCACGATGTCGTCCCGGCTCTTGTTCACGGTGTCGGTCGCGACGTCGGACAGGGCGTTCAGCGACTTCAGCAACGTCACCAGCTGCGTGCGCTGTTCCGCGAGCACCTTCAGGCCGGGCTCCAGGTCCGTGAGCGCGACCGCGATCTTCTCGCGCTGCTGGGCCAACGTTCCCGCGAGCCGGTTGATCGAGTCGAGCGCGCGGACGATCTCCGCCTTGTGCTTGTCGAGCTCCCCGACGAACGTGTTCAGGTTGCCCAGCAGCGAGCGGATCTCCTGCTCGTTGCCCTCCATCGCGGCGTTGAGCTCCTTGGTGATGTTCTGCAGCTGCGCGACACCACCACCGTTGAGCAACATCGACAACGCCCCGAAGACCTCTTCGACCTCGGGGTTGCGGTTCGTCTTCGCCAACGGGATCACCGCGTTGTCCGCGAGCTTTCCAGCGGCGTCCTTCGGCTTGCCCAGCTCGACGAACTTCTCGCCCAGCAGCGCGGACTGCCGCAGGTTCGCGAACGCGTTGGCCGGCAGCTGCACGTCACCGTTGACCAGCATGGTGACCTCGGCGGTCCACCCGTCGGAGCCGAGGTCGATCTTCTCGACCCGGCCGACCGGCACGTCGTTGACCTTCACGCCCGCCTGCGGCACCAGGTCCAGCACGTCCTTGAACTGCGCCTTGACCCGGTACGGGTGATCACCGACGTCGGCGCCACCCGGCAGCGGCATGTTGTAGACGCCGTCGAACCCACCGGACCCGCAACCCGAGACCAGCAAACCCATCGACAAAACGCCGATCAGAAGCTTCTTCACTGCGCCTGTCTTCACTGGGGCACCCCCGCGAGCGGCAGGGGCAGCGGCAGCTTGCCCGCGTTCAGGTCACCGAGCACCTCGGCGGGCGACTTCAGCGGAATCGCCCCGGTCAGGATCGGTTCCAGCGACTTGCAGGTCTGCGTGAGCACCGGCGGCACGTTGTTCGGCGTCGCCTGCTGGATCAGCTTGCAGATCAGCACGATCGGCGGCTGGTTCAGCTCGTTGATGTTCGCGCGGGTGTCGAGCGTGCCGGACGCCGCGTTGTAGGAGTTCTGCAGGTTGCCCAGCGCCAGCGGTGCGACGTCGAGCGTCTCCGCCAGCGCGGCCCGCTGGTTCACCAGCACCTGCGTGATCGAGGCGAGTTTGTCCACATTGGACTTGAGCACCTCGCGGTTGTCCTTGATGAAGCCCTGCACCTGTCCCAGCGCGGTCGCCAGTTCCGACAGCGCGGCACCGAGGTCGCCGCGTTCGTCGGCGAGCATCTTCGACACGTCCGCGAGCTGCTTGTTGAAGTCGCGCACCTGGCTGTCGTTCGCCGCCAGCATCGCGGTGAACTTCTGCAGGTTGTCGACAGTGGCGAACAGGTCCTCTTTGGACCCGGACAACGTGCGGGTGGCCTGGCCGAGGTTCTTCAACGTGTCGTTGAGCGCCTGGCCGTTGCCTTCGAGGTTCTTCGCGGCCGCGTTCAGCAGATCCGCCAGGGCTCCGTCGGCGTTCGCACCGTTGGGACCCAACGCGGTCGTGAGCTTGTCCAGTGACGAATACAGGTCGTCCAGTTCAACGGGCGTTGCCGTGCGCTCGCGCGGGATCACGGCGTCGTCGCCCAGCGTCGGCCCACCGGTGTAGGCGGGTGCGAGCTGCACGTACCGGTCGCTGACCACGCTCGGCGCGACCACGACGGCCTGCGCGTTCTCGGGCACCCGCACATCGCGGTCGACGGTGAAGACGACCTTGACGGTCTTGCCCTCTGGCGTGACCTCGTCGATGGTGCCGACCTTCACGCCCAGCACCCGCACGTCACCGCCGGGGTAGACACCGACGGCCGCGGCGAAGTGCGCGGTGACCTTGCGTCCGTTCATGGTGCCGAAGACCCACCACAACGCGGCGGTCAGGACCAGCGCCAGCACACACGCGATCGCGATGAAACGGCCGGTCTTGCTCTGAACAGCTGAGGTCATCGCTGCACCCCCGGAGGCAGGCAGCCTTCCTCGTTGAACCCGACGACGCCGAGGTTCACCGAGGGCGGCAGCAGACCGCAGATGTAGGTGTCGAACCAACGGCCGTTGCCCAGGGTGTTCGCGAACACCCGGTAGAACGGGGCCATCAGCGCGAGGCTGCGGTCGAGGTTGTCCTGGTTGCGCTGCAGGATCGTGGTGACCCTGCCGAGCTGTTCCAGCGCGGGCTTGAGCTGGTTCTGGTTGTCCTGCACCAGACCGCTCAGCTCCCTGGCGAGATCACGGGTCCCGGTCAGCAACGCGCTGATCGACTCGCGGCGCTTGCGCAGCTCGCCGAGCAGCAGGTTGCCGTCCGAGAGCAGCTTCTCGAACTCCGCGTTGCGGTCGGCCAGCGTCTTGGACAGCGTCCTGGTGTTGTCCAGGAGCTTGGCCAGCTGCTCGTCGCGCGAGGAGATCGTCTTGGACAGCGCGGACAGGCCGTCCAGCGCGCCCCGCACGTGCTCCGGCGAGTTCTTGAAGGTGTCCGACAGGACCGTGAAGCTGTCCGCGAGCTGCTTGGTGTCGATCTGGCCGACGGTCGTCGCGAGCCCGTTGAACGCCTCGTTCACGTCGTACGGCGCGAGCGTGCGTTCCTTCGGGATCGGGTCACCGGGCGACAGCGGCGCGCTGCCCTGCGGGTCGAGCGCCAGGAACTTCTGGCCCAGCAACGTCTTGATGCGGATCATCGCGGTCGTCCGGTCGCCCACCCAGGCGTCCTTGACCTTGAACGTCACCCGCACCCGGTCGCCGTTGAGCTTGACCTTGGTGACCTTGCCGACCTTCACGCCGGCGACGCGGACCTCGTTGCCCGGCACCAGCCCCGCGGCCTCGCTGAAGTCCGCGGCATAGCTCGTACCGCCACCGACGATCGGCAGGTCGTCGGAGTAGAACGCGGCCAGCAACAGCAGGGCGATCAGTGTCAGGCTGATCGCGCCGGTCCTGATCGGGTTGCTCGTCTTCATCGGCGGCACCTCTGCTGTGTCACCGGCAACGCCGTGATCGGAATCGGGTTGGAGATGACCGGCGGCACGGCGATCTGACCGCTGGCCTCGCACAGGTAGAAGTTGAACCACGAGCCGTAGGTCGCGGTCCGCGTGATCGTCTCCAGCTTGTTCGGCAGGCGCTGCAGCATGCGGTCGACGAGCACCTCGTTGTCCGCCAGGTTCTTCGACACGAGACCGAGCTGCGCGATGTCGTTCTTCAACGGCTCGCGGCCCTGCTCCAGCAGCCCGGACGTGGCCTGCGTCAGGTCGCCGAGCGCGGTGATCGCGTCACCGATCGGCTGGCGGTCCTGCGCGAGCCCGGAGACCAGCGACTGCAACGTGATCACGAGGTTGTTGAAGTCCTCGTCGCGCGAGTTCACGGTGTCCAGCGCGGTGTTGAGGTTGTCGACGACCTCGCCGATCACCTTGTCCTTGCTCGCCAGCGTGCTGGTCAGCGAAGCCGTGTGCTGCAGCAGGCTGTCGATCGTGCTGCCTTCTCCCTGCAGCACCTGGATGATCTCGAACGACAGCTTGTTGACGTCCTCCGGCGACAGCGCCTGGAAGAGCGGCTTGAAGCCGTTGAACAGGACGGTGAGGTCGAGCGCGGCCTTGGTGCGCTCCAACGGGATGGTGCCGCCCTCGGGCAGCACCGCCTTGGTGTCACCCGTGCCGGCTTCCAGCGCGATGTACCGCTGTCCCACCAGGTTGCGGTACTTGATCGTCGCGGTGACGGCCTCCGGCAGCTTGCGGTCACCGTCGATCGAGAACTCGACCTCGGCGGTCTTGCGGTCGACGACCTTGATGCCGTCCACCTGCCCGACGCGGACGCCGGCGATGCGAATGTCGTCGCCCTCGTTCAGCGCGGTGACGTCGGTGAACCGCGCCTTGTACTCGGTGGCGCTGGCCAGGTTCACGTTGGCGATGGTGACCGCGAGCAGCGAGGTGGCGAGGATCGTGACCACCGCGAAGGCGATCAGCTTGAGCAGCGGGGCGAGCACGCCTTTCACTTGACCGTCACCTCCGTCCCCCGCACGAGCGGTCCGAGCAGCAGGCTCGACCAGCCGGGCATGTCCTGCGGATCCACGCCGATGCGCGGGCCGAACAGCGCCGCGATCAACCTGGCCTCCTCCGGCGAGTTGGCGAGCCTGAGCACGTTGTCCTGCGCCGACGACGTCGAGGTGTTGCCGGCGTTGGCGGGCGGCAGGGTCCCGTCGTTGGCGACGCGGGCGGGCGGCGGCGAACTGGAACCGTCCTGCACCGGACCCTCCGGCGGGTACTGCGGGAACGGGTTCGGCCGCGGCACGATGTCGTAGCAGCGGGGCCCGCGCTTGTCCTTGTACTCGGGCTCGTCGAGGTTCGGCTTGTACTTGCCGCGGTTCTGCGTGATCTCCAGCGTGATGTGCAGGCCGGGCTCGTTCGTGCCCTCGCCGAACGCCTTGCTGATGATCGGTTCGAACTCCGCGAGTCCCTTGAGCAGGCAGGGGTACTCGGGGGCGTACTTGGCCAGCAGGTCCAGCGTCGGGCGGCTGGTGTCGGCGAGCCCGATGATGTTGTTCTTGTTGACCGTGACGAAGCTGGTGACGTCCTGCGAGGTCGTGGTCAGCGACCCGTACAGCGCGAGGAGGTTGTCGCGCTGCTCGACGACGGTCTTGGTCGTCGTGGTCATGTCGTTGAGGGCCTGCAACAGGTCCGGCGCGGCGTCCGCGTAGACGTTCGAGACGTCCGCAAGCTTGGAGATGTCGTCCTTCAGCGCCGGCAGCTGCGGGTTGAGCTCGCCGAGGTACTTGTCCAGCGACACCAGGGTTTCGCCGAGCGGCTTGCCGCGGCCGTCGAGCGCCTGCGACAACGCGGTGAGCGTGGTGGCGAGCTTCTCCGGCTGGATCGCCTGCAGCACCGGCATCAGGTTGTCGAGCACGCGTTCCAGCTCGATCGCGCTGCTGGTCCGGTCCTGCTCGATGACGGCACCGGCCTTGATCGCGCCGCTCTTCTGCTGCGGCAGCACGAGGTTCACGTACCGCTCACCGAACAACGTCTTGGGCAGCAGGCGCGCGCTGACGTTGCCGGGGATCTGCTCGACCTTGTCCGGCAGCAGCGCGAGCTCCAGCTCGGCGCCGTCCCCGCTGGTGCGCACGGCCTTCACCGAGCCGACGATCAGGCCGCGGACCTTGACGTCGCTGGCCGTCTGCAGCTGGTTGCCGATGTGGTCGGTCTTGAGCGTGACCTTCACGTACTCGCCGAAGGCGTCCTTGTACAACGCCACCGTGAGCGACAGGAACATGGCGATCGCGAGAAGAAAGGCGATGCCCAGCACGCGTTTCTTCATCCCGCGATCCTCACCGTCGTCGTCGCTCCCCAGATCGCGAGGCTCAGGAAGAAGTCGAGCAGCGCCGTCGTGACGATCGCGGTCCGCACCGCGCGTCCGACCGCCACACCGACACCCGCGGGGCCGCCGCTCGCGCGGTAGCCGTAGTAGCAGTGGGTCATGATGATCACGACCGCGAAGACCAGCACCTTGCCGAACGACCAGAGCACGTCGATCGGAGGTAGGAACAGGTTGAAGTAGTGGTCATATGTGCCCGCCGACTGCCCGTAGAACTCGACCGTGATCGTTCTGGCGGCCAGATAGCTCGTCAGCAGACCGATCACGTACAGCGGGATGATCGCGACGAAGCCCGCGATGATCCGCGTGGTGACCAGGAACGGCAGGCTGGGAATGCCCATGACCTCCAGCGCGTCGATCTCCTCGGAGATCCGCATGGCGCCGAGCTGTGCCGTGAAGCCGGACCCGACCGTCGCACTCAGTGCGAGACCGGCGACCAACGGCGCGATCTCGCGGGTGTTGAAGTAGGCGGACACGAAGCCGGCGAACGCACTTGTGCCGATCTGGTTGAGGGCGGTGAAGCCCTGCAGACCGACGACCGTGCCCGTGAAAACACTGAGCCCGACCATCACACCGATCGTGCCGCCGATGACCGCGAGCGCGCCGGAACCGAAGCTGACCTCGGCCAGCAGCCGCATCGTCTCCTTCGAGTACCGCTTGAGCGCACGAGGCGTCCAGGCCAGCGCCTTGATGTAGAACGCCAACTGGTCGCCGAATCCGTCCAGAGTGGACAGGGCCTTGTTCGCCATCAGCTCCCCTTCGCGGGCACGACCTGCAGGTAGATCGTGGTGAGGACGAAGTTGACGAAGAACAGCAGCAGGAACGTGATGACCACGGCCTGGTTCACCGCGTCACCCACGCCCTTCGGCCCACCGGCCGGGTTGAGCCCCCGGTAGGCGGCGACGATGCCCGCGATGAACCCGAAGATCAGCGCCTTGAGCTCGCTGATCCACAGGTCCGGCAGCTGAGCCAACGCGCTGAAGCTGGCCAGGTAAGCACCGGGCGTGCCGTCCTGCATGATCACGTTGAAGAAGTACCCGCCGAGCACACCGACAACGCTCACCATGCCGTTGAGCAGCACGGACACCAGCATCGTGGCGAGCACGCGGGGCACGACCAGGCGATGGATCGGACTGACGCCGAGCACTTCCATGGCGTCGATCTCTTCGCGGATCTTGCGAGAACCGATGTCCGCACAGATCGCGCTACCGCCCGCACCCGCGATCAGCAGCGCCGTCACGATCGGACTGGCCTGCTGGATGATCGCGAGCACGCTGGCCGCACCGGTGAACGACTGCGCACCGATCTGCCGGGTGAGACTCCCCAGCTGCAACGCGATGACCGCGCCGAACGGGATGGAGACCAGCGCCGTCGGCAACACCGTCACGCTGACGATGAACCAGCTCTGCTGAATGAACTCGCGCAGCTGGAACGGCCGCCGGAACGAGGTCCGCACAACGTCGATACCGAGCTGGCACAACTTCCCGGTCTCCCGCAGCGCACCAGCGCCGGGGAACGTCGTCTGCGTGGTCACAGCACACCACCCTGCCGAGGCCACGGGCTGGGCGTAGGCGCGGCAGCATGCACCCGATACCGAGCCTGCTCCTCAGGCGTGAGGCTGGCGATGATCCCCTGCTGCGCCTCGTGCGGCAGCTGGTGAATGATCGACATGACCCGGTCCTTCCGCCGCCGCACCGCATCGCGGAACGGCAACCCGGGCGTCGGCTCCAACTGCGGCACGATCCCCCGCACATCACCCTCAGGCGACCCGTCCGAATGCCCGGCATCAGCGTGCGCCTGCTCGGCCGCCATCGTCGCCGTGTCCTTCTCCTCGGACATGCCGATGGGCCCAAGCCGACGCCCGTTCAAAAACTGCTCGACAACGGGCTCGTCACTGGTCAACAACACCTCACGCGGCCCGAACATGATCAGCTCGCGCCGGAACAACATCCCGAGGTTGTCCGGCACGGTCCGGGCAATGTTGATGTTGTGCGTGACAATGAGAATCGTCGCGTCGATCTGCGCGTTCAAGTCGATCAACAACTGGCTCAGATACGCCGTGCGCACCGGGTCGAGCCCGGAGTCCGGCTCGTCGCACAAAATGATCTCGGGGTCCAGCACCAGCGCCCGAGCAAGCCCAGCCCGCTTGCGCATACCACCGGAGATCTCACCGGGGAGCTTCTTCTCCGCGCCGACGAGACCGACCATCTCCATCTTCTCGAGGACGATGCGCCTGACCTCGGCCTCGGTCTTGCGAGTGTGCTCCCGCAACGGGAAGGCGATGTTGTCGTACAGGTTCATCGACCCGAACAACGCACCGTCCTGGAACAGCACCCCGAACATCTTCCGGATCTCGTACAACCGGTGCTCGGAGCACTTCACCAAATCAGTGCCATTAATGATGATCTTGCCTTTTTCCGGCTTGAGCAGCCCCACCAACGACTTCAGGAACACGCTCTTGCCGGTACCGGAAGGCCCGAGCATCACGCTGACCTCACCAGGCGGCAACGTGAGCGTCACGTCCTGCCAGATGGTCTGCTTGCCGAAGGACTTGGTCAGACCTTCGACGACCACCTCGACGCCCATCCGCACCTCCGCACACGCCCGACGACGCCGTGGCGATCGGCGTCACACCTGGGCAACGAGTTCGTTCGCGGCAGGTTACTCACCAGTTGGCCTAACGGCGGTTGCGTTCCGATAACGCCGCCGGTTCGTAAAGCACAAAACACCCACTTCCGTGCGTTTCAGACGGCACGCGGGGACCCTGCGTACCCACATGCGGTACGCGGGGTCCCCGCGTACCGCTCGCAAACACGTTTGGGTGATGTGTGCCACACGTCGGGCGGGTACGCAAAAACGGGCGTGCACCCCCGTTGAAAGGTGCACGCCCGTTTCAGGCACTGCGAGGCAAAGCGCAGACCCCCGAAGGGGCCCAGATCACTTGAGGGTGATCTTGGCGCCGGCAGCCTCGAGCTTCTCCTTGGCGGCGTCGGCGACGTCCTTCGCCACGTTCTCGAGGAGCGGCTTCGGAGCGGACTCGACCAGCTCCTTGGCCTCCTTCAGGCCCAGGCCCGAGACGACCTCGCGGACGACCTTGATGACCTGGATCTTCTTGTCGCCAGCGCCCTCGAGGACGACGGTGAACTCGTCCTTCTCCTCGGGAGCCTCAGCGGCGGCACCGGGGCCCGCAACAGCGGCAACGGCGACGGGCGCGGCGGCGGTGACCTCGAAGGTCTCCTCGAACTGCTTCACGAACTCGGACAGCTCCAGGAGGGTCATCTCCTTGAAAGCGTCGAGCAGCTCGTCGGTGCTGAGCTTCGCCATGATCGGCGTTCCTTTCTATGTCCCGCGCGAAAGCGTCGGGTGTGTCTTCGGGTGATCAGCTTTCGGCGGGAGCGTCGGCCTCGGCGGCGGGAGCCGCGGCAGCCTTCTTCTCCTGCAGGGCAGCAGCCAGGCGAGCGACCTGGGAAGCCGGGGCGTTGAACAGACCCGCGGCCTTGGCCAGGTTGCCCTTCATCGCGCCCGCGAGCTTCGCGAGCAGCACCTCACGGCTTTCGAGGTCCGCGATAGCGGTGACCTCGTCGACCGAGAGCGGACGGCCATCCATGTAGCCGCCCTTGATGACCAGGGCCTTGTTGTCCTTCGCGAAGTCACGGATCGCCTTGGCGGCGTCGACGGGCTCGCCCTCGACAAACGCGATGGCGGTCGGACCGGACAGGAGAGCCTCGAGGCCCTCGACGCCGGCGTCCGCAGCGGCCAGCTTGACCAGCGTGTTCTTCGCGACGGTGTACTTGGTGCCCGCGCCGAGAGCGCGACGCAGCGTGGTGAGCTGCGCCATGGAGAGGCCACGGTACTCAGTGACAACCGCTGCCGAGCTGGTGCGGAACTGATCCGCAAGCTCAGCGACCGCCGTAACCTTCGTGGGCTTCGCCATGATCGCCTCCTCTCTGGGCTGGGTTAGACCGCCAGCCGAGAAGGCTCCGAAACAACAAAAACGCCCACGCGCACAAGCAGCACGGGGCGTTGCAAGAGCTAGCCTCGTCCTCCCTGCGCGGGCCGCCCGTGTTGCAACGGGGCCTTCGTTCTCCTCGCGGAGAAAACCAGCGGTCTTCGGTAGAACCGTTGAAAACAGTACTCGACTGTGTACTGCCGGACCAAATCGGCATGATGTGACCTGTGACAGACGAGCCCGGCAAGGACCTCGCGCCCCGCCAGCCGCAGCCTCCGGCCCCGCAGATGGACCCGGAGCAGCTCAGGCAGTTCCAGGAGTTCCAGCGCTTCCAGGAGTACCAGCGCTACCAGGAAGCGACGGGCCAGGCACCCCAGCCGCCCAGGCAGCAGGGCAACCGCTGGTGGCTCGTCGTCCTGGGCAGCCGGATCTTCTGGCGCGCGCTGTTCTTCGTCCTGGTCGTCGGCTCCGTGATCTGGGCCTACAACCACTTCTTCGGCGTGGACGACCCCGGCGACATCGCGCAGGACAGCGGCGGCGTCACCGGTCCGGCGCAGGGCCTCGCCGCCCCGGCCGGCCTGCAGGGCACCGTGGGCATGTTCTACAAGCACGTCTCGTTCGCCGACACCACCCGCGCCTGCACCCTGTTCCTCCGCGACGACACGCGCCAGAAGTTCGCGAACGCCTACGGCGCAAGCGATTGCGCTGCCGCGGTCAAGGACCTCAAGACCAAGGTGACCAGCGTCGACAAGTACCAGCAGGTCATGTTCCCGCCGGAGATGCTCAAGACGCCGACCAGCGACAAGGTCACCATCGACTCCTGCTCGCTGACCGTGGAGGGCGGCCCGCGCCTGGGCACGTTCGTCGTGGAAAAGGTCAAGAACGGCTGGGTCATCACCGACTGGTCCCCCAGCACCTGTGGTTGATTGGGGTGCATGGCAGATGCACTGGGGGTGCCGAGCCCCGACAAGGCCGCGTACATGGACAACGTCGCCGCCGTCGCCGTCGACTACAAACGGCAGCTGCTCGACCTGCTCCAGCTCGAACCCGGCCTGAAGGTCCTCGATCTGGGTTGCGGCCCCGGCGCGGATCTCACGGCGATGGCCGACGAGGTCGGGACGTCCGGCCGGGTCGTCGGCGTCGACATCGACCCGAAGATGGTCGAGGCCGCGAACACCCGGTTCCACGACCAGCCGCACGTCGAGATCCGCCTCGGTGACGGCCACGCGCTGCCGTTCGAGGAGGCCACCTTCGACCGCGCGAGGATGGACCGCGCGCTGCAGCACGTGGCAGATCCCGCCGCCGTCCTCGCCGAACTCCTCCGGGTGCTGAAGCCCGGCGGTCTGCTGCGGATCGGCGAACCCGACTGGGATTCGCTGGTGGTCGACGGCGACCTGGAGATGAACCGCGCGTTCAACCGTTTCACCTGTTCGACGATGGTCCGCAACGCCACCGTCGGCCGTCAGCTCGCGCGGCTGGCGCGGGTGGCCGGCTTCGAAATCGACGAAGTCCGCACCGCGTCGCAGGTGTTCCACGACTTCGCCCAGGCGGACAAGATCTTCGCCTTCACCCGCAACACCGAACGGGCGATCCGAGCCGGCGCGATCGAGCGCGCGGACGGTGAACGATGGCTGACGGAACTGCGGACCGGCGACTTCCTGGCCGCACCACTGATGTTCCTGCTAGCCGCGCGCAAACCCTTGTGACACAAAGGACTCGACCGCACGGGCGAGGCTCAGCGCACCGTGCCCTTCGTCGACCTGCCGGTCCACCAGCGCCTTGAGCGAGCCGAGCGCCGCGAAGGGAACACCCTGTGCCTCGCTCGCCCGGATGAGCGTGGCCAGTCCCGACTGGTTCATGGCGAGGCTCGACTCCGCGTTGTCGTAGTTCCCGCCGTCGATCTCCTCGGCGAACGTGACCAGCGCCGGGTGCATGTCCGTCAGCCAGGACAACAGCATCGGCGTCAGCTCGGTGGCCTTGATGCCATCGGCTCGCGCCAGCGCGGCCGCGTGCAGGAAGCCGCCGATCAGGCCGTACATCCCGGAGAGGATCGCCACGTCGAGCGCCGAGGCTCGGCCGGCGTCCGCACCGACGAAAACGACCTTTCCCAGTAATGCCAACTGGTTCTGCCAGCGTTCGACCACGGCCGAGGAGCCGCTGTAGTTGATGGAGGACTCGGCCGTGCCGATCGTCTGGGGCACCGCGTACACCGCGCCGTGCAGATACTCGGCTCCGGCGGCCGCCGCCCAGCGTGCGAGCTCGCGGGCCTCGGCGGGAGTGCCGGAGGTGAGGTTCACCAAGGCCCGGCCGCGCACGTCCACACCGCGCAGAACCTGTTGTGCCGCTTGGTGGTCGAGCACGGCGACCACGACGAGCTCACTCGCCGCGACGGCCTCGGCCGCCGTGGTCGCGACGGTCGCCACAAGCCCCGCGGCCTTTGCGGCAGAACGGTTCCAGACCGTGGTGGGGTGGCCTGCTCGCACGAACGTCTCGGCCAGCGCGCGTCCGAGGTTGCCGAGGCCCAGCACGGTGATCGCTTCAGGTGTCATGCGTCCAGCTTCGCCGCGGTTGATCAACTCAACCAGTGACCGGAATGACCCCTGTCACCAAATTCCTGCCATAGGCTGGATCCCATGAGCGCTGGATCCGTCGCCCTGATCGTTCCCAGCGACTTCGGTGTCCTGGACCTCTACGAGCTGGGCATCCCCGCAGCCATCTTCGGCACGCCGCAACCCGACCTCGCCGACCCCTGGTACGAGTTGTGGTTGTGCGGCACCGAGACCCGCACGCGCGGCACCGATCCGGGATTCTCCCTGCGCAGCACTCGCGGACTCGATGACATCGTGAACGCGGACACCGTCATGGTGTCGTGGGTGCCGGACGAGGTCATCGAGGAGAACGCACCTGTCCCGCCCGAGCTGGTCTCGGCGCTGCGCAAGGCTCACGACAACGGCGCGCGGATCGTGTCGGCGTGCGTGGGGGCGTACGCGCTGGCCGAAGCCGGTCTGCTCGACGGACGAAGGGCCACCGCGCACTGGATGCACACCGCCCTGCTCGCCGAGCGCTACCCGAAGGTCCAGGTCGACGACTCCCAGCTGTACATCGACGAGGGCGACGTGCTGACCAGCGCCGGCATGTCCGCCGGACTCGACATCTGCCTGCACCTGGTCCGCCGCGACCTGGGCGCCCACGTCGCGAACCAGCTCGCTCGCCGGATGGTGGTGCCGGGACATCGCCCCGGCCACCTCGGCCAGTACGTCGACCTCCCGCTCCCCGCCGGCGACGACGAGGGCCTGGAGCCGGTCCTGGACTGGGCTCGTGCCCGTCTCGACGAGCCGCTCACCATCGACGACCTGGCTCGTCGCGCCGCCGTGAGCCCGCGGACGTTCTACCGCCGGCTCCACGCCGCCACCGGTACGACGCCGTTGCAGTGGCTGCTCGGCGAACGCATCGCCAGGGCACAGGCCCTGCTGGAGACCACGAACCTTCCGGTGGAGAGGATCGCGGGGTTGAGCGGCATCGGCACGGCGAACAACCTCCGCCACCACTTCCTCAAGCAGGTGGGCGTTTCGCCGAGCGACTACCGGCAGCAAAAGGCCCCGGTGCCGAAGCACCGGGGCCTTTCAGAAAGCTAGAACCGCGAGGCTCAGGCCTCGTCCACCAGCATGTTGCGGGTGCGGTTCGGGTCGACCGGGATGCCAGGGCCCATCGTCGTGGAGACGGTGACCTTCTTGACGTACCGGCCCTTGGCGGCGGACGGCTTCGCACGAAGAACCTCGTCCAGAGCGGCCGCGTAGTTCTCGACCAGCTTCTCCGAGTCGAACGACACCTTGCCGATGACGAAGTGCAGGTTGGCCTGCTTGTCAACGCGGAAGTTGATCTTTCCGCCCTTGATGTCGTTCACGGCCTTCGAGACCTCGGGGGTCACGGTGCCGGTCTTCGGGTTCGGCATCAGGCCACGCGGGCCCAGGATGCGGGCGATGCGGCCGACCTTCGCCATCTGGTCGGGGGTCGCGATCGCGGCGTCGAAGTCGAGCCAGCCACCCTGGATGCGCTCGATCAGGTCCTCGGAGCCAACGGCGTCCGCACCGGCGGCCTCGGCCTCAGCGGCCTTGTCACCGGTTGCGAAGACGATCACGCGGGCGGTCTTGCCCGTACCGTGCGGCAGGTTCACGGTGCCGCGGACCATCTGGTCGGCCTTGCGAGGGTCGACGCCGAGGCGGATTGCAACCTCGACGGTGGCGTCCAGCTTCACCTTGGACGTTTCCTTGGCGAGCTTGGCGGCCTCCAGCGGCGAGTACAGCCGCTCCCGGTCCACCAGCTCGGCGGCGGCCTTGTAGGCCTTGCTGCGCTTCATAACTTCTGTCCTTACCGTGGATCAGTTCGTGGTGAATGAGCCGCGCTCGGCTCTCCCACGCTTGCTAGTAAAGGGTGCGATCAGCCTTCGACCGTGATGCCCATGGAACGGGCGGTGCCTGCGATGATCTTCGCGGCCTGGTCGATGTCGTTCGCGTTCAGGTCGACCATCTTGACCTGGGCGATGCTGCGCACCTGCTCCATGGTCACCTTGGCGACCTTGACGCGGTGCGGCTCGCCCGATCCCTTGTCGACACCAGCGGCGGCGAGGATGAGTCGCGCGGCCGGCGGGGTCTTCAGCTTGAAGTCGAACGAGCGGTCTTCGTACACGGAGATCTCAACCGGCACGACCTGACCACGCTGCGACTCGGTCGCGGCGTTGTAGGCCTTGCAGAACTCCATGATGTTGACGCCGTGCTGACCAAGCGCGGGACCGACGGGCGGCGCCGGGTTGGCGGCACCAGCCTTGATCTGCAGCTTGATGATCGCTGACAGCTTCTTCTTCTTGGGTGGCATTGTCCGTACTTCCTGTTATTGCGGTGTCCGCGCGCGGCCCTGCCAGCCGCAGCGTGGCCGATCGGTCCCCTCGCGAGAGGGAACCGCTCAGATCTTGGAGACCTGGCTGAACGACAGCTCGACCGGCGTCTCCCGGCCGAAGATCGACACCAGGACCTTCAGCTTCTGGCCGTCCGCGTTGACCTCGCTGATCGTTGCGGGCAGCGTGGCGAACGGGCCATCCATGACGGTGACCGACTCGCCGACCTCGAAGTCGACCTCGATGGTCGGCTTCGGCGCACTGGTGGAGGCGGCCTTCTTGCCCTCGGCCGGCTTCTGCTCGCCCTGGGGGAGCAGGAACTTCAGCACCTCGTCGATCGTGAGGGGCGAGGGCTTCGAGGTGGCTCCGACGAACCCGGTCACGCCCGGCGTGTTGCGGACGGCGCTCCAGGACGCGTCGGTGAGCTCCATGCGGACCAGGATGTAGCCGGGCAGCACCTTGCGCTGCACCAGCTTGCGCTGGCCGTTCTTGATCTCGGTGACCTCTTCGGTCGGCACCTCGACCTGGAAGATGTAGTCCTCCATGTCGAGCGTGTGGATACGCGTCTCGAGGTTCGCCTTGACCTTGTTCTCGTAACCGGCGTACGAGTGCACGACGTACCAGTCGCCGGGCGCGTGGCGCAGGGCCTGACGCAGCTCTTCGGCGGGGTCGGCGATCTCTTCGTCGATCGGGGTCTCGTCGATGGCGAGAACGTCAACGTCCTCGTCGGCCTCGACGGCGTCCTCTTCGGAGTCCACAGCCTCCGACTCGACCGTCTCGTCCGTCGCGGTGTCTTCCGACACCTCGTCGTCGATGAGGTCGGTCTTCTCCTGGGCGTCGACGCCGTTATCGGAGGTCACTGTGGATCTCGCTTCCTGATTGCAGCGGCAGCTGTCCGGCTCAGCCGAACAACTCGAAAACAGCCGCGCCGAAGCCGAGGTCGAGAGCCCACACCAGCGCAACCATGAACACCACGAACACCAGGACGACGCCGGTGTACGTGACGAGCTGCTTGCGCGTCGGCCAGATCACCTTGCGGAGCTCGCCGACGACCTCGCGGATGTAGCGGAAGAACCGCCCGATCAGCGAGGGACGCTTCTCCTGTCCTTCACGGGTCTTGGTCGGGCGACCCTTCTTCGCGTCCTCGTCCGACTCGTCGGACTTGACGACGCTCTTCTTCGACTCAGCGCTGCTGCCGTCCTTGCGGGCGGCCGGGCGTGAGGAGGCACGACGTTCACGTCGCGCCGCAGCAGTGGACGGCCGGACAGCGCCTTCGCGCTCCTCCGGCTGGTCCTGCTCGCGGCCCTCGCTCATGCCGTGCCTCCACTCCACCCATGACGCGCTTCGACAGCAGGGGCGACAGGACTTGAACCTGCAACCTGCGGTTTTGGAGACCGCTGCTCTGCCAGTTGAGCTACACCCCTTTGAGATCCACGCGAGATCCCCTGGCCAAGCAGGAAGTGTACGGGAGCCTGTCCCGTCCATTCCAACCAGACCGCTCAAGCACTTGCCGAGCGGCCTGTCGCACAGCCTACCCACACGCGAGCCGAGAAGACGAATCAGGGTCGGGCAACTGAGCCCGACCCCGTGTGTCAAGAAACACGTACGCGCGCAAAAGCGCCGGTCAGGACCGACTTGCCGGCAAAAGCCGCGTTGATGTTGACCTTCACAGTTCCGTCTTCGAAGTCCTTGGTGACCTTCGCGGTCACCTCGACCAGCGCGCCCTCGCCGTCGTTGGGCACCACGACGGGCCGGCCGAACCGGCAGCCGTACTCGACGATCGCGCCGGGGTCGCCGATCCACTCCGCGACGATCCGCGAGGCCACGGCCATGGTCAGCATGCCGTGCGCGATGACGTCCGGCAGGCCGACGTCCTTCGCGGTCTTCTCGTTCCAGTGGATGGGGTTGAAGTCCAGCGAGGCGCCCGCGTAGCGCACCAGGTCGTCACGCGTGAGGCGGACGGACAGCGCCGGCAGCTCGGTACCAACTTCGACGGTCACGCGTCTTCTCCCCTCACGACGAGCATCGACTTGGCGGTGGTGACGAGCTCGCCGTCGACCGTGCTGATCTCGGTCCGCACGGTCACCATGTCGTTGCCCATGCGGGCCGTGATGGCGTCGATGTGCGCCACGCTGACGAGCTGGTCGCCCGCGGTGATGGGGCGGTGGTGGGTGAAGTTCTGGTCGCCGTGCACGACGCGGCTGTAGTCGAGCTTCAGCTCCGGGTCGAACATGACCGTCTCGTTGGTCTTCATCGACACCACGATCGCGAACGTCGGTGGCGCGATGACGTCCCTGTGCCCCAACGCCTTGGCGGCTTCGGCGTCGCGGTAGGCCGGGCTGGTCGCACCGATGGCGTCGGCGAACTCGCGGATCTTCTCGCGGCTCACGTCGTACGGCTGCGACGGCGGATAACTACGTCCGATGAAGCTGGGGTCGAGAGGCACCCGAAGAGCCTATATGCGACGAGGCCCGCCCCAGGTGTGGGACGGGCCTCGTGCGGAAGCTGCTACGCGCTCAGCGGGTTTCCTTGTGCGCGCGGTGCGTCTTGCAGTTCGGGCAGAACTTCTTGATCTCCAGGCGGTCCGGGTCGTTGCGCCGGTTCTTCCTGGTGATGTAGTTCCGGTGCTTGCACTCCTCGCACGCGAGGGTGATCTTCGGGCGTACGTCGGTTGCAGCCACGGTCCTTGCCTTCCTGAGAGCGCACTTGCCCCGGCCCCAGAGTGAGGCACCCGGTGCGGGCTTACCGCCCGGCGGGGATCTTGCTGAGTAGCGGTGGCCGGACTTGAACCGGCGACACAGCGATTATGAGCCGCTTGCTCTACCAACTGAGCTACACCGCTTTACACAACTCAAGCCGCAGCGCTCAGCACTGCGGCCAGTTGTAGAGCCCCTTTACGGAATCGAACCGTAGACCTTCTCCTTACCATGGAGACGCTCTGCCGACTGAGCTAAAGGGGCCAGCTCTTCGTTCCTGCTGACACGCAGAACTCTACAACACGCCTCAACCAAGAACGAAATCCGGGGGTGCCATTAGTGCACCAGCGTGAGCACCGTCTCATCGCGAGCACCCCTGACCTGCACCGTTCGGGCGCGCAGCCACGCCTCGAAGCGGTCCTCGGACAGCGGCCTGGAGATCAGGTACCCCTGGGCGACATCGCAGCCCATGCCCACGAGTTGATCGCGAGCGGCGTCGTCCTCGACGCCCTCCGCGACGACCACGAGACCGAGCGAATGGCCGAGCTCCACGATCGACCGGACCACGGCCATGTCGCCGAGATCCGTGCCCATCCCGAGCACGAACGACTTGTCGATCTTCACCTCGTCGACCGGCAGCTGCCGCAGGTACGCGAGCGACGAGTAGCCGGTGCCGAAGTCGTCGACCGCCAGCACGACACCGATCGCGTGCAGGCGCCGCAGCACCGGCAGAGCGCGCTCGGGATCGGCCATGACGCCCGACTCGGTGAGCTCGAAGGTCAGCAGCCCGGACGGCACGTCGTGGCGTTCAAGAGCGGCCGACACGCGATTCGGGAAGTCCTCGTCGCCCAGCGTCCGCACGGACAGGTTGACCGCGATGGACATCCGCAGCCCGCGGTCGAGCCAGCGGCGCACGCGTTCCAACGCCCGGTCCATCACGAAGTCCGTCAGCACGTCCACCAGCCCGGTGGCCTCGACGGCCGGCACGAACTCGTCCGGATCGACGCGGCCGAACTCCGGATGTGTCCAGCGCACCAACGCTTCCGCGCCCACCACCTGGCGGGACGGCAGCGCCACCTTCGGCTGGTAGTGCACGGAGATCTGCCCGGTCTCGACGGCCTGGCGGAACTGCGTCACGAGCTGGAAGCGGCGCAGGAACAGGTGCCCCATCGAAGGCGCGTAGGCCTTCACCGGCGTGCCTTCCGACGTCGCGCGCACGGCGACGTCCGCCCGCTGCAGCAACGCGTCCGGGTCCGGGTCCTCGGTCTCGGAGTCCGCTTTGGACGCGTATCCGACGACCGCGGAGGCCTCGACCGTGAGCCGATCAACGGGATAGGGCACGGAAAGCCCGGCGCGCAGTCGTTCGGCGATCGTGTGGGCCTCACCGACACGCGAGTCGTCGAGGAACGCGGCGAACGCGCCACCCTCCAGGCGTGCCAGCGGCACGTCGGCTCCGAGGGCATCGCGCAGCCGGCGTCCGGCCGCGACGACCATGCGGTTTCCCCAGGCCTGGCCGAGCGCGTCAGAAACCGTCGACAAGATGTCGAGGTCGATTCGCAGCACCACTCCCTTCTGGGAGTCGCGCAACGGCTCGGCGCACGCTTCGCGCAGGCCAGGGCGGTTCAGCAGACCGGTCAGCGGGTCGTGGTAGGCGTCGTGGCGCAGGCGGGCCAGCAGACGCCGGTTGTCGACGGCCGTCGCGAGGTGTGAGGCCAGCGTGCGCAGGAGCTGGATGTCCGCCTTGCCGAAACCACGCCAGCGCGAGAGCCGGTCGTGCGCCTCGACCGCGCCGAGCAGCTGGGTCGCGCCGCGCAACGGGACGACCAGCGCTTCTTGCGCATCACGGCGCAGCAAGGCCTCCGTGACGTCCTCGGTCGCGTCGGCCACGCGGTAGTAGCGGACGTGCGTGCCGGGCAGCTGCAGGACCGGGTCCTCGCGCACGGCCCGCGGGTCGGTCGCGGTCATCTCGTCGGGCAGCGGTTCGCCGGCGACGAGGGTGATCATGGCTTCCTGCGGGTCGGTGCGCAGGCGCAGCACGACCCTGTTCGCGTTGAGCTGCTCGCGGATGCGTTCCGCGATGAGCTGCCACTCGTCCTCTTCCACGCCCGTGGTGAGGTCGTCATCGGGCTGGCGCGGTCCGGTGCCGTGCTGTCCCGACCTCGCGACACGGAGGCTGACCTCGCTCAACGCCTCGAGGTCGCGCTGTTCGCGCAGCAGTCCCGAGTAGGCGAGGTAGGTGGCCACGATGCCCGCGAGCACCAGGATGATCAGGACGCCGCCCCACTCGGTGGTGGAGACGATCTGGTAGCCGACGAGGCCGGCCGAGGTGTTCAGCAGCGCCACGACGAGCGTCTGCAGGACGAGACGAAGGCTGTTGCCGACGCGCATCGACTTGCCCATGAGCCGCAACGCGCAGAGGCCCAGCACGCTCGCGAGCATCGGCACGGTGATCGTGCCGACGAAGGCGCCCGCCCAGAACGGCCCGCCCGGGCCGATCATCCGCTTCACGGCCTCCGCGGCCGCGAACGCCACGGAGATCTCCATGAACATGAGGCCCGCGTTGTAGACGGCGCGGTCCAGGATCCGCCTGCCGAGCAACGTGCCCACGCCCGCGACCACGTGCGCGGCGAGCACGACCTCGAACGGGGCCACCAGAAGACCCAGCACCAGCGGGATCTCGGTGAAGGAGATCGTCCACGCGACGCCGCTGCGGACGTCGACGTTGATGGCGAGCTGTTCCGCCAGCAGGAAGCCGACGACGAGAAGGGGGCCGATCCAGAAGAGGGAGGTGGTCTCCTTCTCCGGAAGCCACGCCGCGACCATGCCGGCGCAGACGACACCGGCCACCAGGAGGGTGACGGCGAACGCGCTGAACGCTCGGTTGGTCGACTTGGCCGACCAGGCGGCCGAGTCCGACACGGGGGCCGACGCTCGGTCGGACATCCAGCCTCCTCGTCGGCCTGGGGTGAGGGAAACCTCTAGGCGTGACTGAGGGGTCCCGCACTTGGCGATCAGGACCCCTCCAGGGGCACCAATGTACCCCGCTCGGGGGACGAAATGGCAGGTCGAGCACCCCGTGTGACTTCGATTCACCCAGACGTGGCTACCCGCTCAGGTGCCCCCGGAGCACCGTCACGGCTTGCCCGGAGAGCAGTACGCGATCTTGGGCGAGGGTGGTCCTGACGAACCCGCCGCGCGGCGACGCCTGCTCCGCCAGCAGGTCAGCGCGCTGGAGCCGAGGCACCCAATAGGACGCCAGCGTGCAGTGGGCCGATCCGGTGACGGGGTCCTCCGGGATGCCGACAGCCGGATAAAAACAGCGACTCACGACGTCTGCTTCACCGTCGCCAGTCGCCGTCACGATTACTCCGCGTGACGGGATCTGTGTCAGTCCTTGGACGTCAGGTCGCAAGGAACGGACTTCCGCCGCGCTTCCCAACTCGATCAGGTAGTCGAAGCGCCCACGTGAGACGGACTTGATCGTCGCATGTGGCAGCGCCTCTGCTAGACCGATTGGCGGGTCAGTCAACTCTGGAGGGTCGGCCGGGAAGTCCATCCGGACCCATCCATCGTCATTTGCGCATGTGAGCACGCCACTACGCGTGGTGAACTCCTGCTCGCCGCCTAGCACATGAGCGGTGGCGAGGGTGGCGTGTCCGCACAAGTCGACCTCGGCCTCCGGCGTGAACCAGCGCAGGTGGTTGTCCGGGGTGACGAAGGCCGTGTCGGCGTGCTTCATCTCGGCGGCGACCTGTTGCATCCAGGTGTCGTCGCGCGGTTCGGTCAGGAGCACGACAGCGGCGGGGTTGCCCGCGAAGGGCTTGTCGGTGAACGCGTCCACGACATGGATCTCCACAGCCCGACCCTGCCATGTTCAGATGTGGCGTGACCGAGATTTTCTCTTACCGCGAGACAGATCCGGACTCCCTCATGCCCACGTGGGGAGCGTTGCGCACGCACGGCCTCAGTTGGCAATCCGGCTGGGACCTGCCCGCGCTGCTCGACGAGTGGGAGACCCGCCTCACCGGCCTCGACGACCCGGACACCGCGGCGATCGTGACGTTGCCGAGCCACGAGACCGGCGACGCACTTCCGTTGATACGGCACGGTTTCGCGCCGCTGGTCGTGATCGCCGAACGCCTCGCCCAGCGCGTGACGCCGCAACGGCCGTCCGATGTGCACGTCCGGCCCGCGACGCACGCCGATCTGGACGTCGCGATCGCGTTGAACTTGGAGACCATCAGGTACGACGCCGCGTTCGGGATGGTCAGCGAACGCCCGAACAGCGCACGCCACCTGCGCACAGCGCTCACCGAGGTGCTCGATCGCGACGACGAGGCGATGTGGCTCGCCGTTCGTGACGACACGCCCGTCGGCATGGTTTACGTCGACATGCCGACGGACGCGGGGTGGATGGAGCGGTACGCGGAAGCGCGCCCGTTCGCCTACCTCGGCCATCTCGGCGTGCGTCCGGACGTCCGCGGCAGCGGTGCGGGCAGCGCGCTCGTGGCGCACGTGCACGACGTGCTGGACCGGGCCGGCGTGGCATCGACGCTGCTCCACCACGCCCTGCCGAACCCGCGCTCGACGCCGTTCTGGTATTCGCACGGCTATCGGCCGCGCTGGACGATGTGGGTTCGGCGCCCGGCTCTGCGCTCATCCTCCGGCGTGTCTTCGTGACCCGAACGGCCTAGTGGGACATGATCTACCCGTTCACACAAGCGAAGAAGCCAAACGAACCCGTACTTGTGGAACGAATCCGGCCTCTATTTCGACAAAGGGGTAGCGGATTCGGACACCACACCTGGGGGGTCGAAATGGAACTCAGCGGAAGAGCGAGAGCGATGCTGCGGGCGGTCGCCGCAGGACGTGCCGAGGTCACCGGCGGCACGGAGCCCGAACTGTACGTCGACGGACTGCCTTGCTGCGACCAGATGGCGACGCACGACCTCGTGCACGCGGGCTTGCTGCGCCCCACGCAGCCGACAAGCTTCGGTCTGCGCGTCTGCGCGGAACTGACCGACGACGGCCGGGCAGCGCTCGCCGCCAGTTGACCGGCGTGTTGATCGCCCAATGATCGAACATCTGTTCGATATGGGGTATGCTCCGCGCTGAGGCCGGCACGCAAGAGAGAGGAAGCTCTTGCGCGCCGGCTTCAACCTTGTCGCAGGCCTTGCTCAGGCCACCTTCTGCTGCGTGGCCACGTTCATCCGGTTCCACAGGTTGATCGCGCCGATGGCGATCACGAGACCCGCGAGCTGCTCCTCGGTGTAGTGCCTCGCGGCCTCGTCCCACACGGCGTCGCTGACGTGCACGCGCGTGACCTCCTCGGCGAGCGCGAACCCGGCCTTCTCCGCCTCGGTGTAGTACGGGACGTCCCTCCAGCCGGCCACCGCGTAGACCTTCTCGTCCGCCACGTTCGCCTTGCGCAACAACTTGGTGTGGTAGTCGATGCACGCGCCGCAGCCGTTCATGATGCTGACCCGCAGGCAGATCAACTCGACGTAGTCCGCGTCCAGGCCCGTCTTCCCGGCGGCCGCGGACAGGTCCAGCAGCGCCTTCATCGCGCCGGGCACGGACATGATCGGGTTGGCGATCCTCATCTTCGTTCTCCCTGTCTCTCTTCGTCTTCTGCTTGGTCGACCCGGCAGGCGACGGATGTGTGACAGGTAGTTCGAAGATTTTTCCTACGCGGTCAGCCCCTGGCCGAGGCCGCCGTCGACCGCGAGCCGAGCGTCACCGTTCGAGATAAACGACGGTCGCGTCGTCGGAAACCTTCTTGCGCGGCCATTCGACGGCCTTGACGTCTTCTTTCTCGACCGCGCGCATTTTGCGGATCAGATCGTCCGGCCCGTTCGCCGCCATCAGTTCGAGCGCCTTGGGCCAGTCGAAGAGACCGAACAGGTCGACGGCCCGCGCGGCGCCGTCGGAGAGGATCGCGACGCGGCGCACGTCCGACAACGGAATCTCACCCGTGAGCGCGTGCTCGACGTCCGCGGGGTTCGCACCGGCCGTGCGGCTCGTCCGCGTGTCGCTCACGACGTGCAGCTCGCGCTTGGTGTCGACCACGACCGTGGCGTCGCCCAACACCAGGTACCGCAGCACGTCGTCCTTGATCTGCACCAACCCGACCGCCGCACTGGGGCTGTCCGGGTGGGCGAGGTCGCAGGTGCCGGAGTGCAGCTCAGCAGCCTGCTCGATGGCCTCCGCCAGCGCCGGAGCCGGCCCGAGGTGCGCGAACCGCAGCAGCTCCGCGGCCAGCTGGTCGGCAAACCAGCCGACGCTGTGCTCGCAGCCGTTCTCGGGCTTGGCCGTGACGCCGTCGAGCACGGCGAGCAGATTCGGGCCAACCAACGCCCGGTCCTCGCTCGGCGCCGTGGATCTTCCCGCCTCGGTTGCCATCTGCGTGCGCACAGCGTCCCCTTCGTCCATGCCTCCAGGCCCACCGAACTTTGGCACGCCCCCGGCACGAACCGCGATACAGGCCTGGTTCGAGTCGCACACAACCTGAGAACACTACAAAGGCCCTGTGACCAGTCACCTGGTCACAGGGCCTTATGTCCTGCTGTGGCGGGTAGAGGATTCGAACCTCTGTAGCTTTCGCGACGGATTTACAGTCCGCTCCCATTGGCCGCTCGGGCAACCCGCCCCACACCGCCGTAACGGTGCAAGCGGAACAATACATAACCCCTTCGGGAGGCCCCAAATCGGGGTACCCCAGTAGCATCGACGCTGGCTGTGACCCCGAGATCGTTGAGGAGTGAAGTCGTGGCGGACCCGTCGTTCGACGTGGTGAGCAAGGTGGACCGGCAGGAGGTCGACAACGCGCTCAACCAGGCGGCCAAGGAACTGAGCACGCGCTTCGACTTCCGCGGGACCAACACCACCGTGGCCTGGGCCGGCGAGGAGGCGATCACCTTCACCTCCGAGACCGAGGAGCGCTGCAAGGCTGCGATCGACGTCTTCCAGGAGAAGCTGGTCAAGCGCAACATCTCGATGAAGGCGTTCGAGGTGGGCGAGCCCGCGGTGTCCGGAAAGGTGTTCAAGGTCACGGGAAATCTCGTGCAGGGCATCACGTCCGAGAAGGCCAAGGAGATCGCCAAGAAGATTCGTGACGAGGCGCCCAAGGGTGTGCAGGCGCAGATCCAGGGCGACCAGCTGCGGGTGTCCGGCAAGAAGAAGGACCACCTGCAGGACGTCATCGCCCTGTTGAAGGGCTCTGACTTCGGCATCGCCCTCCAGTTCACCAACTACCGGTGAAGGGCATCGTCCTCGCCGGTGGCAGCGGGACGCGCCTGCACCCGATCACACAGGCCGTCTCCAAGCAGCTGCTGCCGGTGTACGACAAGCCGATGATCTACTACCCGCTGTCGGTGCTCATGCTGGCCGGCATTCGCGAGGTGTTGATCATCTCCACGCCGACGGACTTACCGCTGTTCCGCCGCCTGCTGGGCGACGGGTCGCAGTGGGGCATGGCGTTCTCCTACGCGGAGCAGGCCATGCCGAACGGGCTCGCGGAGGCGTTCGTCATCGGTGCGGACTTCGTCGGTGACGACGACGTGGCGCTGGTGCTGGGCGACAACATCTTCTACGGCCAGGGCTTCTCCACGACTCTGACGCACCACGTGTCCACTTTGGACGGTTGCGTGCTGTTCGGGTACCAGGTGAAGGACCCCGAGCGGTACGGCGTGGGTGAGGTCGACGCGACCGGGAAGCTGCTGTCCATCGAGGAGAAGCCGGCGAAGCCGAAGTCGAACCGGGCGATCACCGGGCTCTACTTCTACGACAACGGTGTGGTCGACATCGCGCGGAACCTCAAGCCGTCGCCGCGTGGCGAGCTGGAGATCACCGACGTCAACCTGCACTACCTGCGCGAGGGCCGGGCGCAGCTGGTGGACCTGAGCCGCGGGTTCGCGTGGCTCGACACCGGCACGCACGACTCGTTGCTCGAGGCCGGGCAATTCGTGCAGGTGTTGGAGCACCGGACCGGCGTGCGCATCGCGTGTCCTGAGGAGATCGCGCTGCGCATGGGCTTCATCTCCGCCGAGGAGTGCTACGCGCTCGGCGAGAAGCTCGGCAAGTCCGGATACGGCGAGTACCTCATGGCCGTGGCGAAGGTCGGGCGCTAACGCCTGGCCATCTCTTCGAGCCGGCGGATGCGGTCGGCGATCGGCGGATGGGTCGAGAACCACTTCGCGTACTGCTCCCCCGAGCGGAACGGGTTCGCGATCATCAGGTGGCTCTGCGACACCACCTCCGGCTCCGGTGCGAGCGGCGCCGCCCGCGTCCCCAGCTCGATCTTGCGCAACGCGCTCGCCAGTGCCAGCGGGTCGCCGGTGAGTTCGGCGCTGGACTCGTCGGCCTGAAACTCGCGTGAGCGGCTCACGGCCAGGCGCACCACGGTGGCCGCGATCGGACCGAGCAGTGCGATCAGCAACAGGCCGAGCGGGCCGGGGCCGTCGTCGTCCCCGTCACCGCCGAAGATGCCGGCGAGCAGGGCGAGGTTCGCGAGCATCGTGATCACGCCGGCCAGCGCGCCGGCCACGCAGCTGATCAGGATGTCGCGGTTGTAGACGTGCGAGAGCTCGTGGCCGAGCACGGCGCGCAGTTCGCGTTCGTCGAGCAGGTCCAGGATGCCCGTGGTGCAGCACACGGCGGCGTTGCGCGGGTTGCGGCCCGTCGCGAACGCGTTCGGTGCGATGGTCGGGCTGAGGTACAGCCTCGGCATGGGCTGGCGCGCCTTCTGCGACAGCTCCCGCACGATCGCGTACAGGAGAGGTTGCTCCACCTGCGACACCTGCTGGGCACGCATCGCACGCAGCGCGAGCTTGTCGGAGTTGAAGTACGCGTAGGCGTTCACGCCCAAGGCCAACACCAGGCCGATGAGCAGTGCGGTCCGGCCGAACAAGCTGCTGATCAGCACGATCAGCGCGCTCATCCCGCCGAGCAGCACGGCCGTCTTCAACCCGTTGAAGTGCTTGTGCACGGTTCCGCCTCCGGGTCTTTACGTCCTACCTCTCAACGAACCAGGCCGCCTGCCGGTTCCGGTGGCCGTTTCCGGCGCGGCTTCCGCGGCCGGGTCGAGCGGTGGCGGCGGTGGCACCTTCTCGACCCACGTGGCGAGCACGTCCCGTTCGTGCACGAGTTCCGCGACGGCGCCCTCGCCCTCGATCGAGCCCGTTCCCGGATAGCCGAACTCCGGTGCCCAGTGCAGGGCGTCGAACGGGCAGACCTCGACGCAGATGCCGCAGTAGAGACATTGGCCGTAGTCGATCGCGAACCGGTCGAGCACGTTGCGGCTGCGCGGCCTCGCTGAGCCGGGCTGCTGCTCGACCTCGGTGTGGCTCGTGATGTGGATGCACCAGTCAGGACACTCGCGCGCGCAGATCATGCAGACCGTGCAGTTGGCGTCCAACAGCGCGATGACACCCCTCGTGCGTGGGGGAAGGTTCGTCACGACTGCTCCTCTTCACTGGCACGTTCTCTGCGCGGGCCCCACGACGGGTCGGGCACGCCAGGTGGTGCGGTGCGGCGGCGGCTCGGGGCGCTCGTGTTGTCCTCACCCGGTTCGAGCGCGCCCGGCCAGGGACGCACGACGCGCGAGGCCAGCACGAAGTCCTTGCGCAGCGGGTGGCCCTGGAAGCTTTCGGGCAGCAGCAGGTGCTCGGGTTCGCTGTCTACGGTGATGCCGAACATCTCCGCGGCCTCGCGCTCGTGCCAGCGCGCGCCCTTCCAGAGGTGGGCGATGCTCGGCAACGCGTCGGCCTGGCCCAGTTCGGTCCGCAGCATCACGCCTTCGCGCGTCCGCGGGTTGATGACGTGCAGGAACACCGCGTGGCGTTGCCCGGCGGCTCCCGGCCGGCCGGCGTCCTCGACGCCGAGCCAGTCGAACATCACGCAGCCGTTCGCGTGGTGGTCCGCGGCCGTGGTGAGCCAGTCGGTGAGTTCGACGTGGTGGACCGTCTGGCCGAACGCGGTCTTCGCGGTCATGCGCTCACCAGCCGGTGCAGGGCTTTGAGACCTTCGAGCAGCGCTTCCGGCCGCGGCGGGCAGCCGGGAACGGCGACGTGGACCGGCAGGGCCTGGTCGATCCCCTTGGTGACGCTGTAGGAATCCCAGTACGGGCCGCCGGTGTTGCTGCAGGCGCCCACGGAGATCACGTAGCGGGGTTCGGGCATGGCCTCGTAACTGCGGATCACAGCAGGCAACATGGCGTCCGTGACGGTGCCGGAGACCACGAGAACGTGTGCCTCGCCCGCGCCGTCGACCGGCGTGACGCCGAGGCCGGGAAGGCGGTCGAGAGCTGCCATCACCTCGACTCCACAGCAGGCGAGCCCGAGTTCGAGGACGGTGACCCGGTAGGTGGTGCCCCAGTTCAGGACAACACTGTCCGGGCGAGCGGAAACGGTCACAACCAGCGAGGGTAATACTTGGGGGCCCGCCGGCTTGCGCCTGGCGGACCCCCACCCCCCAATGATTCCCCCCGGAATCGGCTCCCACGCGTGGTCGCCGCAGATAGCTTTGTACACCGCACGATATGTGTCCAGGGATTTGCCAACAGGATCTGCAGATAATTTGTCAGCGAAATGCGGTCAAGTTCAGTTCAACTGATCGGTAGAACACCAGAGAGGGTCTCGATGTCCGGCTCGTCCCAGTTGGTGCTTCCCACCAGCACCTCGCTGCACCGTCTGCTGAACATGCCCGGCGCACTCCTGGATACCACAATGGACCAGCTCAGGACGCTCCTGACGGTGCACGAGACCCGTTCGGCCCTGCGGGCGGCGCGGGCGCTGGGACGTGAGCAGTCGAGCGTTCAGAAGCAGATCGACACGTTGAACAGGAACTTCCAGCAACTGTGCGGCGAACCGCTCGTGGTGAAGCAGGGACGCGGAAAAGACGTGCTGTTCACGCCTACTGGTGAGTCGCTCGTCGAATTGGCGCGGGAGACACTCGCGGAGTGGCTCGACGGAATTCACGAGTGCCGCCGCAAGCTCGGCACGACCGTCACCGTCGGCACCACCCGATACATGCTCGACACGCTCGCGAAGGCGTGGCACCACGTCGCGGACGAGTTCCGGGAGCGCGACGTGGACCTCAAGGTCGTGCACATCCGCACCAAGGACATCTGGACGAAGCTCGAGACGCAGGAGGTCGACATCGTCTGCGGCAGCGTCGTGACGCGGGCGGGCGCGGGCTGGGAGCGTCCCGAGTTCGACGTGATCGAGTGGCGGCGCGGCGGGCTGGCGTTGCTGACGAACCTGCCGACGACCGTCGTCGGAGATCGCGTGCGCGTGCCGTCGTTGCGCTCGGTGCCGTTGGTGGTGCCGGGGGCCGGGTTGATCGCGGAGTTCCTGCGCGGCTGGTTCGGGCCGGACTACCGGCAGGGGCTCGACATCGCGGCCGAGATCGACGAGATCCAGTACGGCATCTCGTTGCTGCGCTCGAACCTGGTCCAGGGAGCCATGATCGTGACGTCTGGTTTGGGCGTGGTGGCGTCGAACAACGAACTCCGGGAGGGCGGAGGGCTTCGCGTCGTCGAGCTCTCAGATGACTCGCTGGAGCGGCTGGTGGGCGTTTTCGCCCGAACGGACGAGCTGTCGAAGCATCCGGCGGACCATCCGTTGAACCTGCTGTGGTCGGCCTTCAAAGCAGAAGCGCCCCGGCCGTAGCCGAGGCGCTCCCTGTTGGGGTGCTGCTGTCCTTACTTCTTCGCGGGTGTCATGGCGTCGTGCTCAGGCCTCCGCTGTTCGACTTTGGGACGTTGCTGGGCTTTGGCCATCTTGGCCAGCCAACTCGTCGCCTCCGAGCGGATCTTCGCCAGCTCGTCGTCGCGTGCCTGTTGCTCGTTCATCGGCCACTCCCTGCGTTCGGGAAATCGCTTCGATGGGAGCACTACCGGGCGTGCGCCCGCTAGGGCCGCCATGCTTGTGGGTGAACCTGTTTGACAGCATCGCTCGCCGATGGGTTTCGCGCACCCCGACACGGCGTGATTGGCCTCTTTAGTACCCCCGGTACCCGCCACCCAGGCCAATGGAGACCAGGCCGGGGTGGTTCTGGAAGCCGCCGTAGCGCGCGTAGGTGTAGCGAACGCCCGCGATGATGTTGTCGACCGGCGCGAGGATGTTGTCGTAGCCGGGCAGCTTGTAGGCGCGGAACGTCGGGTCGATGCACTGCATCAGGCCCTTGGAAGGCGTGCCCCTCATCGCGTTGGAGTCCCAGTTGTTCACGGCGTTGGGGTTGCCGTTCGACTCCTTCATGATGATCGTGTAGATCTCATCGACGCTGTTGTTGTCGATGTTCGTGCCGTTGGCCTGCAGGACCTTGATGGCTTCCTTGATCCAGCCCTCGACCTCGCGCTGCTTGGCCGGCTTGCGCATCTCGATCTGACGCTCGGCCTCGGCCTTGGCGGCCGCCTCGCGCTGAGCATGGGCGTCCGCGGCGACCTTGGTGGCCTGCTCGAACGTCTGCTGCGCGTACATCTGCTGGAACTGCAGGAGCCTGCCGACCTGGTTGCCAGGATTGACGTCGTGAACCGTCTGGATCGACTTGGCCTGCTGGTCCGGGAGGGCTCCCAGCTCGGCGGCGCCAGCGGCCAGTTCGGTGGACGACCCGCTGGTAGCGGCGTTGGCGATGGCGGCGGTGCCGGCGGCGACACCTGCTGCGACGACGATCGCGCTCACGCGGTGAGCGAGCGGAACCTTGTCGTCCTCGACGCGGTGAGCGCCGGGTTTCGTTTCAGCTGTGGGCACGACCGTGTACACGGTTCGGCCGGCGGCCTTGCTGTGCCGGGCCAAGGGGGAGCCTCCTGCGTCGGGGAGCTTGGCCACCGGACTTGCTCGGCGGGGGATTCCGGACCGGACTTAGGACCCTATGCACTGTGGTTCCTGTGTCCTGCCGGTGACCAAACCGTTATCGGCGGGCGAGAACGTAACCTCGCGTCACGAGCGCAGGCAAGCCTGAGCGCCCGCTGGGTGACTCTCGTCACGTTTCCGATGACTTGGGCCATGCGCTGCTAACAGACAGTCAGCGAGCCGCTTGCGTCCTGCTTAAGTTCATCGTTGCCTCCTGACGAACTGGCGGAGCTGTCTGTTAGTTCGGCGTAAGCCCGGCTCTCGTTATGGGTTAGGTCGACGACCACGCGATCGAGTGATGCAGTCACGCTTCGTAGTGTTGTTGGAGTGTGTGACGCTGACCTGCGCGGACTTGATCGCTGGACAGCGTTTAGTGCTGTTCTGAAGAGGGTTACGGATACGGGCCTCTGGGGGTTCACGGCACTATGAACCTCATGGGGGACCACGATCGTGAGGCAGCGCGTCGGGCCGTGCGTGAGGCACGGCTTGAGGCATCGCGCCCTTGGTGGCAGCGCCGATTCTTCGCATGGCTGTACTCGGCGCCATACCGCTTCTGGCGCTCGCTGAAGTGGTGGGGCCGTGAGGTCGGTGAGGGCGCGTTCGAGGTGCTGCTGGCGTGGGTCGTGCTGGGGGTGCTGTTCGGCCTGGGGCTGCTGGCTTGGTGGGCCTGGCGGACCGTGTTCTAGTGCCGTTGTTCGAGCGCCTTGAGCGCCCAGTCCGCACTGTCGGTCGGACCGCTGTTGAACGCGATGGCGGCCTGCGGCTGGTGGCGGTGCACGAGGTTGACGATGGTCTGGAAGAGGCCGAGCAGCTCCGGCGGCTTGCGGATGCCGCCGCCGACCACCACGACGTCGTACTGCTTCTTCTGCAGCCGTTCGACGATCACGGTTTCAACGCCGTCCAGTTCGCCGAAGCCGATCAGGCACCGCTCTTCCACCATCCCCAGCTCCGCGAACCGCCTGCTGCCCTCGTCGAGTTGCGCGGCGACGGCTCCGGGCTCGAAGCCGGGGATGGTGTCGGGGTCGAATCCGATGACGAGAACGTTTGGCACGCTCTCGAAACTATCGCCCGGCGCTAGCGATTTCGCCGCTGCTCCAGCGCCTTGAGCACCCAGTCCGGGCTGTCGCCGGCGCTGTCGTTGAAGGTGATCGCCGCGTCCGGCTGGTGCCAGTGCACGAGGTTGACCACGGTTTGGAAGAGCTCCAACAGGCCGGGGCCCTTGCGGATGCCACCGCCGACCACCACTGCGTCGTACTGACTCTGGCCGAGCTTCTCGACGAGCTTGGCCTGGGCGCGGCCGTCCAGTTCGGCGAAGTCGATGAGGAAGAGGTCTTCGGCGAGGCCCAGCTCGGCGAACGCCTTGCTGCTTTGTTCGATGGCGGCCGCGACCGGGGCCGCGTCGAAGCCGGGGATGGTGTGCGGGTCGAAGCCGATCACGAGAATGTTGGGCACTCCCCCAACGCTACTGCGCTCAGCTCCGTTCCTTACGCTTCTCGTGCGCATGTATTGCTGAGCGGAACCAACGTATGGAGCCGTTGCGCGTGACGAGCCGTGCCGGGTTTCGCATCGCTGCGCGGCACGAGACAAGACCGACGAAGGCCCCCGCGTCGACGAGGGCCTTCGAAGATCCGAGGGCGCGCACCTCAGCCGAGGAGCTCCACGGCGAACATCTGCGCCGGACCGACGTTCACGCCGGGGAACTCGAGCTGGACTCCCTTCCAGACCACGAACGCGAGCACCACGACGCCGAGCAGGGTGAGACCTGCGGCGAGGACGAGGCTCCGGATGACACCGGGCCACGTGGACGGGCCTTCGCGCAGGAAGCGCCAGAGGTTCTCAGGCTTTGAGTCGTCCGGCTTCGAGTCATCCGGCTCGTCGTGCTTCGGCGGCTGGCCTTGTGACACACTGATCTCCTCTGAATAGACAACTTGACGGCAGCGTTTCCTGCGACTCCTCGCTTGGAATTGCGCAGGTAACGCCTGTTGAGAGCGCTAACGGAGATCACAGCGGCTCCCTCTGCCTGCATGCGGAGGGAGCCGCTCTCGTCTTGCGAGAGATGTCCGTTATCTCGCGCGATAACGTTCCTCTGCGAGATGCGGCACATTAGCATGATGATCACACACGCCCATACGCGACACCCTGATCGTGGATCTCTCACTCGAGCGACCTGGATGGCACCAAAAAGTTGAACTCGAGTACGCTTCTCGCTCACTCGAGCTGTCGGTCACACCGCGAACGACAAGGGCATGCATGCGTGCGTGCTCCAAAGCATCGCGAGCCACGAGCCGCCGCATCAGAGCGCCAAGATCAACAGATGACGAGGGAAGCGGACCAGAGTGCTCATCCCCAAGACGATTACCGGGATTCGCCGCAGCGAGTTCCACTTCACCACCGTTGTTCCGTTCCAGTGGGTTCTCGACAACCACATCTCAGGGCTGGTGCTCGAGGAAGCGATGCGCGATTTGGCCGACGGCAAGTCCGTCGACCCGCGCGCTGAGGTGCTCGCTCCCATGCGCGGAATGATGCAGCGGCCGTTCCTCAAGGCGAACCTGGAACGTCGCAGCGTTGGCGGTAAGTCCGTGCCGGTGACCAGGCTCGTGCCGACCGCGAAGATGAAGAACACGACGGGCGCCCTGCGCGAGTACCTGCTGAAACAATTCGCGGTCAGCCCGACCGAGGCGTTCGGCGTTCTGCCGGGTTTCGTGGCCGTGTGGCCGGAGTCGTTCGAAGAGCGAGACGCCAACATCTCGATCGACGGCGTCCCGAGCCCGTGGACCATCTACGACTACGGCCACCTGGGACGCGGCGCCCTCGCCGACGGTGAATGCCGGCACCAGGCCGGAATCCTCATCAACGCCGACCCCAGCGTTCCCGCGGCGCTCAAGGACAAACTGCTAAACCAGCTGGTCACCATCGAGATCTACCACGGGATTACCACGAACCACGCAGCACAGATGTTCGTGGATCTCAACTTCGAGGGGACGCCGGTCGACACGATCACAAAGGCGAACCTGGACCCGCGCAACAAGTGGATCAGTGCCACCAAGAAGATCTTCGACGAGCTGAAGATCGGCGTCGCTACGACTGGCAGGCAGCTGACCAGTACTCACCAGTCGCAGAACGAGTGGATCCTGCTGACGCACGCTGAGCAGATGGTGAAGTCCATCGCCATCGGCCCGCAGAAGGCTCTCGCCAAGACGAAGAGCATCGCCCGCAAGGGACAGGAGGAGTGGGAAGGCGTCGACTTCGACAAGCTCCACACCGCCGCCGTCACATGGTTCGGTGAGATCTTCGGGCACTTCGGCGGCGCACAGGTCCTCGCGGACAAGTCGCGGGTGATCCGCACCATCGCGGTCCGCGTGGCACTGGCGAGCCTGGGAGCAGCGTTCTACCGCGACGACGCCGAGGGGATCGCCCAGGCTCGAGCAACGCTCAAGGACGTCAACTGGATCGTCTCCTCCGCCTGGAACGGCATCGGCGGCAAAGTCGTAGTCACCGATGCCGGCGCTTCGATGTCAGCGGGTTCCGGCAAGGAGTCACTCCCCAGGGCCGTCCAGGCTCTGACCAAGCCGGAGACCAAGGCCGGACAGGCCGTACGAAGCACCAGCCCGGCCGCGTAGCGACCAGTTGGAACTGACGAGTGCCCTGGCGGGAATCCGCCGAGGGCACGACGAAGGCCCCCGGCGTCGTTGACGGGGGCCTTCGAAGCAGACTGCGTGGGCGAGGTCTAGCCGCGCAGTTCCATCGTGCGGAGCTTGGAACCAAGTCACTCAGATCCCTGACCTGCACAAGGTCTACCGAACGCGACCCGTGTCCCGCAGCTGTCCCGCACGAACCGGCATCGCGATCATGCAGCAAACGAGCGAGCGGATGGTGCCGTCTGCGGCACGCCTTGGCATCACCGTCGCAGCGCGGCCAATCCACTGTCCTGCTACTGCATCCGTGTTGAGCGCAGCGCGTTGCCCAGCCATCTTCGCGATCGACGGTAACTGGGTCTGCCCAATCAGCGATCTGAGTGGTTGCAGACTGATGGGCGGTGGCGGGTGGCTGATGACAGCGGGTGGGACTTCTTCGTGTCCTACACCCAGGACGATCGGGCATGGGCTGAGTGGATCGCATGGGAGCTGGAAAAACGTGGGCACCGGGTATTGGTGCAGGCGTGGGACATGGTGCCGGGGACCAACTGGGTCGCACGCATAGATGAGGGCGTGAGACGGACTGCGCGAACGATCGCAGTACTGTCGACGGCATACATATCTTCCCTATACGGGGCCGTGGAGTGGCAGGCGGCGTGGCGAGACGATCCGCTCGGGGAGGACCGCAAGCTGCTGGTACTGCGGGTACAGGACTGTGAACGGCCGGGTCTACTGGGGTCGGTCGTCTCGGCGGACTTGTTCGGTGTCGGGGAAGCGATAGCCCGCAAGCGGCTCCACCAGATCGTCCGAGGTGCTGTCGGCGGCCGGATGAAGCCTGAGGCTCGCCCTGGCTTTCCTGGCGGGAGCCGGGCTTTGGCATCGGCACCGCGGTTTCCGGGTGCTTTGCCAGCAGTCTGGAACGTGCCTGCACGTAATCCGAACTTCACCGGGCGCTCCGAGTCGATAGCACGGCTGCGCGATGCGATGCACTCGTCAGGAACTGTCGCGGTGCACTCACTGCGTGGTCTGGGCGGAGTGGGCAAGTCCCAGATTGCCATCGAGTATGCGCACCGCTTCGCCAGTGACTTCGACGTGGTGTGGTGGATCCCGTCAGCGCAACCTGCACTGATTCCTGATCACCTGGCTCAGCTGGCAAGAGTGATGGGAACGGATACCGATCCAGCGTCGGTCGTCGCAGTGGTATTGGCCGCCCTGCGTGGTGAACAGCGGTGGTTGCTGGTGTTCGACAACGCCGAAGACCCCAACGACATACGTCCCTATATTCCCTCTGGCGCAGGACAGGTGCTGATCACGACTCGCAGGGCTCTATTCGGCGCTCTCGGCACGGTGCTAGACGTGGACGTCTTGGACCGCGCTGAGAGCATCAGCCTGCTTCGGCGCAGGGTACCTGCTATCACCCAGGAGACGGCGGAGGAGTTGTCGGAGCTGCTCGGCGATCTCCCACTAGCGATCGAACAAGCGTCCGCTTATCTGGAAGTCACGGGACTTTGGCCGACGGACTATGTGTCGCTGCTGCGCACCCACACTGTCGACATGATCAGCCGCGGGGTGGTTGACGGACGTCAAGAGACACTGGCGACCCTGTGGAGCCTGTCGCTCGCAACTCTGACCGAGCAACATCCCGCTGCCGTCCAATTGCTCGATCTACTGGCATGGCTCGCGCCCGAACCTATTCCGCTTGATCTGTTCACCAATCACCCCGATGTACTCCCACAGCCCTTGGCCGGCGCGGCGGCCGACCCTCTGAGCTGGGCAGACACGGTCGGAAGGCTCGTCGATTGGTTCCTGGTCCGGCGGGACTCCGCTGACGTGACGATCGCACATCGGATGCTCCAGCACTCACTACGCAACCGAACAAGAACGGAGCCAGCCACAGAAGACTTAGAGGCTGCCAGGGTCGTCAGCCAAGCGCTGCTCACGGCAGACCTGCCCGCCGAGATCATCGCAACGCCAAAGAATTGGCCCCGATGGCGTGCCCTACTTCCTCATGCCCTCGCGGTGCATCACGATCTGAGCGACGGATCGACTGTAACCACCCCGCACAGTGCTTGGCTGCTCGATCGGACCGCCACGTACCTACAAACTCATGGCCGCCCAGACGATGCCCGACCACTTTTCGAGCGCGCTCTCGCCCTCTACGAAGACGACTACGGCCCCAACCACCCACAAATCGCCACTTGTCTCAGCAACCTTGGCAGTGCACTGACCGCACTCGGCCGTCCAGACGACGCCCGACCGCTGTTCAAACGCGCCCTCGCCATCGACGAGGCTGCCTACGGTCCACACCACCCCCACGTTGCCATCCGTCTGAGCAACCTCGGCAGCGCTCTAAGCGCCCTGGGCTTGCCGTCCGACGCCCGCCCGCTATTCGAACGCGCCCTCGCCATCGACATGGCCGCCTACGGTCCCAAACACCCCCACGTCGCCACCTGCCTGAGCAACCTTGGCAGCGCGTTGAACGCTCTAGGCCGCCACGACGACGCACGGCCGCTGTTCGAGCGTGCGCTCGCCATCTATGAGGCCACTTACGGCCCCAAACACCCTGAGGTCGCCGCCTGTCTGAGCAACCTCGGCAGCGCTCTAAGCGCCCTGGGCTTGCCGTCCGACGCACGGCCGCTATTCGAACGCGCCCTCGCCATCGACGAGGCCGCCTACGGCCCACATCACCCAGACGTCGCCACATGCCTGACCAACCTCGGCCTCGCACTGAATAACCTGGGCCGGCCCGACGCCGCTCGGCCGCTGTTCGAACGCGCCATTGGCATCTACGAGGCTGCCTACGGCCCTAATCACCCCCATGTCGCCACCTGCCTGAGCAGCCTCGGCCTTGCTCTGAACGCTCTAGGCCGCCACGACGATGTCCGACCATGGTTTGAGCGAGCGCAAAAGATGCGTAAGAAGAACGCAGATTCTTGAACGCCACGCAGAGATCGACAAGATTTTCTGGGAGACCAAGCTGGGCTGAGGTCCGAGCCTTGCAAGCGACGCTGACCAGCGAAAACCTCTCTCGTCGGTCAGCGTCGTTTGTCGTCTCATAGCGTTGCTTCACGGCCCCAGGACGGCCCAAGTCAGTCCAGTTTGGACACTCTTCCACCGGTCGCCGGGACTATTCACGACCGAACGAAGGTTGACCTTCATTCGAACGCGTGTGCGATGGTATCCAGGTGCGGATGACGTGGCAGCAAGCAGCGCACTTCGACGCTCAGGTGGATCTTCTGCGCAAGCTCGCCAATACCTCCACGCGGTTCGGCGTCGGCAGGGATGTCGACGGCCACCCCGTGATCGTTGATGACCGCTTGCCGAACGGCGAGTGCGTGCGAGTCGACGGCCCGGCGGCCCAGGACCTGATGCGGCATCTGTTCCACCTCAACCACTACGCGCTTCTATCCCTGGTCGGCCTACTTGAAGCAGCCCGCGGGACCAAGGCCGAATCGAACGCGGTCGAACTCCTCAGGCGCCTGAAGCTTGACCAGAACCCGATCTAGGCGCACAAAGCCGACATGAAGCCTCTGTTTTGGAGCGGACGCCGATGGCGGGGCAGATCCGACACAGACTCGCGACGGTGCGACAACCGACGAGTCTCTAAACGAAGGCTGCGGCCCGACAGCCAACCTGAACATGACGCCGGCTGGCGGGAACGCGGCGGCTCATCAGCTAGACGCTGGCTGACCCAACCCCGAGTAACACAGCGAGCCAACTGAGTGAACTTCGTTCCGCTGTGTAACAGGAACCTCTGACTGTCTGATATGAGGGTGCTGAAGATGTTGATGTAGGGATGACCAGAGAGCCCTGGGGGGATAGATGGCGGACCCCATCGAAACCACAGCACCGGACGACTCGGGCTCTGGAACACTGGAACGTTTCGTATACCAAGTGCATGCGGCACTGCGCCCCGTCATACAAATGCTTGCCGGTGGTCCTGTACTTCATGTCACATGCGAACATATCGAAGATATCGTCGTCGCAAACAAGGCCCTAACCGATCCCGAAAGCGGTGTCGCATGGGACTTCCAGCAAGTGAAAACCCGCGATGCAGTTGAACCGTGGTCACTCACCGACCTAATAGCCTCCAAGGCATTGAAGAGTCTCTGGCGAACTGAAAAGACACTGCAGGAGAGCTCATCAAGAGACATCAACTATCGCCTTACGGCCTGCCTTGAAGGCTATCTAGACCCCGGTGACGAGAATCTAAAAGAACTCTCACGAGGCGAAGGCGGAAATCGCCCGGAGTGCGTCAAGCGAGTAGCGCGCCACTTGAGCATTTCCGAGGAAGAGGCTGCCTTATTTCTTAAGCGGATTCAAGTTCGACAGCTTCCACGACGTGACGACATTGAGGTGCGCAACATCTCAGCGCTTTCGGAGCTAGGAGATCAACTTACAAACAAAGAGACAAAAGCACTTTACGACGAACTTTGCCGCCGCACACAACTCGCAATGCAAGGCAAACTTGGACAGCGTTGGCCGCTCCTCGTAACCACTCCCGACGCTTCTGATCGGGTCGACCGGAAGCGCGTAACGAATCTAAGCCTTTCGGACATCAAGCAACGCTTGATACGACCTGACCATATACTTCTGCAAGATATCACCCAAGATCTACAAGGCTTGCAAACTTCCTTGGTGCGCAAGCTACGGACAGGACTTGCAGCGCGTGAAACCATCGAGGACGCACAGTATTTGCGAGCACAAGCGGATAGTCATCGCCTGAGTGAACAGGCACTGGGCACATGGCCAGCGAACACAGACATCGAACGCGACCTAGATAGGCGCCTGATTCTCACCGCTCGCCGAATAGTGATACAGCTACGCAGCGAAACGCCCAGCCCGGCGAATGCGATCTTCAGTGAGCTACACAAAACGTTTTCTTCCGACGCTCAATCAATCGACCGGGTGCCGTTGTATGCCCGAGACACTTTTCTTCTCGTAGGCCGCGCATGCGCGCTCTCAGATGAATGCCACTTCAATTGGGGTGGCACAGATGAATAGCACCACAATTTCATCAGCAGACGACCAAGCTCGCTTGCTCATTCTTATCGATACTTTCTCCGGATCTGAGCTCAATGATGCCCTACAAGGGAGGATGAAGCTAGCAAAGCTGGACTTCCTTTTGCGATATCCGGATCGACTTAAGACCCTGCTCGAAGCGCGTAAGGTTCAAGCCGACCTAAGCGAAGATCCCTGGCTGACAGGCGCTATTGAACAAAGAATGATCAGGTATAGATACGGCCCTTGGGACCCCTCCTACTACACACTACTTGGGGCTCTTACAGGCAAACAGCTAATACAGCCTCTGCATACTAAAGTCGGGGCAGCATACCGAGCCACAGAGCGAGGGAGACAGGTGTCCGTTGAACTGGCTAAAACTCCTAGCTGGAAGCCGGTAAAAGATCGGACGCGAGTACTACGCCGCCACCTAGATCTAAGTGGCCCCAAACTAAAAGATATTATCTACGAGACCTTTCCCGACATCGTGGACGCTGAGCTAGGGACGCTGCTGTGAGAGTGCAGATAGAGGAAATTACGCTTCTTGGCACCTCGCGCACCGTCAGATTTACCTCTGGGGTTAACGCCATCATCGGCGGAATGAGCGGGGGGAAGACCGCCACTGTAAGTTGTCTCCGAGCGCTTCTGGGTGCCGACGTTAATGTTGTTCCGGAGCTGTCTGGTCGGAGCATTTCTGGGACCGTGCGCGTAGGCGAGCGCAGATTCCGGATCATCCGCCGACTTGTGACGACTACAACCGCTAAAGTAGACATCGCAGAAATTGGTACAGAGAATGCCTGGCGCCTACCTGCATCTGAACTGCAGCCTGGATACGACAAAACTTTTCGCAGCTGGTGGCTTGAAATACTCGGCCTTCCCAGCATTCGCGTGCCGCAGGCTCCAACCAAGGAGTCAAGCCCTCTAGTTCCGGTAACGATCAATGACTACCTGATGTACTGTGTTCTTCGACAGCATGAGATCGATTCCTCGGTTTTTGGAACTCCCGAAAACAACGACAAGAACATCAAACGTCGCTACGTTTTCGAGATTCTGTACGGAATCTACTCCCCGGAAGCCGCAGGACTGCGAGAGCGCCTGCGCCAGGTCACGGCCGAGCTTAGTATGTTATCCGCTGACACCACCACGCTTGAGCGAATTCTAGCCGACACGCCTTTTGCCTCCCAAGCGCAACTCGAACTGGAACGAGATACCACCGCCACTCGACTAGAAACCGTCGATAGGGAAATAGAACGCCAGGCCACGGTTGACCTTCCTTCAACTGCAATAGAACTCAGAGAACGCGTTGCGGAGACAGAGAACAGGATTTCCGCAGTTCAGGCGGAAGTGCACGCAGAGACCGTCTCATCAGAGTCGTTGACGCGTCTGCACGACCAGCTAATTGCGCAAAGTCGCCGCTTGACCCGAGCGCTGATCGCCGAACGTTACCTCAATGACTTTGAGTTCTATATTTGCCCTCGTTGCGGAACTGACGTACCTGATCGTGGCGATGATGATACATGTCGACTTTGCTTGCAGACCCCACCACCTGCGGAAACTCCCGCCTTCCTGGCATCCGAGCAAGATCGCGTGATCGAGCAGGTAGCGGAAACGGAACAGCTCATCACACGCAGCAAACAACGGCTCGAAAATCTAAACCGCCAGCGCGATGAATTGCTAGCGATGCGTAGCGTCCTAGCACTGGAACTTGATCGCGAAACTCAGTCATATATCAGCGATCACGTCGAAAGGATTCGCAGCGAAGCTGCCGAACAGGCAACTCTCCGCGAGCATTTGGCACGCATCGAAGATGCACTGAAGCTATATCAGCATATGAACGACCGAACTGTGCGAATCGCCTCGCTAGAACGAGAGCGAGAAGATCTGATAGCACAGATCGACGCATCTCGCCATAGTGATCCAGCAGTAAGCCGCAGGCTGTCCAATCTTGATGAAGCCTTTGATGCAATTCTTCGTGAGTTTGACGCTCCACGCTTCGACGACGAAACGGGCTCTCGTCTTGACCGCCGAACCTACCTACCGGTGGTAGATGGGCGGCCATTTACTAGATTGCAGTCACAGGGGGTAGGCGTACTGGTTAACGTCGCCCACGTGCTCGCTCACCAGGTCGTCGCTCTAGGAGACCATTCAGTCGCTCTACCAAACATTCTCATCATCGACGGCGTCAGCAGCAACGTGGGACATGAGGGCGTCGACCTCGCACGCTTGCGCAACATGTACCAAACAATCTTGCGTATCGCCACTGAACATATCGAGGATCTGCAGGTGATCGTCACAGACAACGACCCGCCACCTGTAAGCGGTATCAATATCGCCCTGAGGTTGTCGGATACCGATCGCTTTGTCCCTCCTGATGCCAAGTTGGATAATTGATCGCCTTCTAAGCGATCGACATTATCGAGGGCAAGGTGTTGGTTGTCCTCGAACCATATGTGGTTCGAGGACAACCAACACCGCGGCAGCCGAGCGCCATGACCAGCCGCGCCAAGCCGACCACACGGCGCTCGTTCCTAGCCGGTAGGCCGGGAGCAATCACCTGAGTTATCCAGAGTCGATTCGCTCTGCGGCGTCGTGCGGGGGCCGCTGGTCGTGGCCTCGTCCGTCGCGGACAGCCCCGGTTGCCTCGCCGGCGCCGACGCGGGCCGCCAGGCCCGCTTGGAGGCGCCGAACAACACCTCCGGGGCTGAACTCCGCGATGGACTAGGGCACGAACGACCAGCGGCCCCCGCAGGGGGCCGCCTTGATGAAGAAAAGAAACTCTGAACACGACGTTCACACGTATTCGACGTCCAGGGCTGATCGGCATCCTAGTCCCGCCATGTCCGCGGCAAGTCACCTACTTCGTGCGGTGCACCGAATCCGTGAACGCGCCACCCTCCGAGCTCAGGCCTAAGCACGAGACTTATCGTGCGACCTTCTACGAGAGCGCTGCCGTCAACTACAGTGTGTAAAGTTTCTTGATCTTCAACGTCAGATATGACGCGAACATATGCCACGTCGTAACATGGTTTTGTTACACCACTCGCAATGCCGCCGTTCGAGGTCGACTGATCGACAACGGTCAAGTCCCAGTGTCCGTACGATTCAGGCGTTACGAGAATATCTAGCGCACTATAGTCGGCTTTCATCGCCGCATACCAGAATGCAAATGCGACCGCGAATGGGTTGTCCGGAGTCATCGGTCCCATCACCTGTCGAGGACCCTCAGGGTCAACAGGAACTAGGCGACCAGGAAACGGCTGCGGTTCTGTTGGAGCTTCAGAAGCCGGAAAATTTGGCGGCACAGGTGGCTTACGTCGTCCTTGCCGCACCGCAGCAAGGAGCCTCGACCTCGCGACCTCCTCACTGACATCGAAGAGATCGTCAGAGACCAATTGTGCCAACAGTCCTGGACGTTCGCAGTCCTCAACACGGAACACCAACAGCTTCCGCTCATCTCCTCCAGGATCAGCTCGCCAGGCTTCTTCCCACTCAGGCGCGGCAAACCTTGACTGCGCGTAGGCGCCGCTCAAAACAGCGATCGTCCTGCGCCCCATCTGAACCGCACGCTGCATTTCGTGAACGAACCGAGAACCGGACGTAAAGTCCCAGGCTTGAAGAAAGACAGTGTAGTTGGCCTGTTCTAGCTCCCAAGCGATCCACTGCGCCCATGTCTCGTCGACAGCGGTATAGCTGATAAAGAAGTCTCGCTGAGACTCGCCTGCTTCAGAAACACGCGTCATCGAAGCTGATTCCCCCGACTGCCTATGACTTCGGCCCCATGGCGGGCAGTAGTGCGCCGGAGACATCGAGGAAGTCCCTGACAGCTGGCGACTCACCGTGGCTACGGAGTCGTACACGCAGGTCTGCAACCGCCTCGACGGACCGGGAAGACTTCACCGTAGCCGCGAGCTTCGCCGCCGCCATGCCTGCGGACGCTGCGGCTTCGAGATCGTGCGAGTCGATCGCGGCACGAGCAAGTGCGGCCTGCGCCATCGATCCGCGCCGTGCCCGGTTCTGGCGCTCGGACTCCACGATGGACAAGCTGGCAAAGTGGGCTGCCTCGTCTGGACGCTCCAGGTCACGGAACGTGTGAGCGTGCTCGCCGTTGAGGTACGCGGGGTCGATGAACCGCGCCCACTCCGGCTCGTCCACCGCGGAGACGTTTTCGAACGCCGTCTCAGACAGGTGCACGCTCTTCGCAGCGGCCTTCCCGTCCCCCATCGCCGCTTCAGCGCGAGCCTGGAGCGCATAGAGGTCTGCGAGACATGCGGTCGAGCTGCCCTTGGCGAGAAGTCCGGCACGTCCAGCTTTCGCGAGCTGCACCGCCTGCTCCGGCTCGCCGGTGAGCGTCGCCTGGTCGGAAAGGCCGGCCAGGACATGCGCGCCAAGGTCCGGGCTCGCAGCGGCTTCCGCCAGGCGGAGCGACTGGATGAGGTAGCGCTGGGCCAAGGCGTGCTCGCCGTTGTCGAACGCCATCCACCCGAGGAGGTAGAGCTGTTCCGCGGCTGCCTCGTAGAGCGCGGCGCCGTTCGGCGTCTCGGGGTCGTTCGACTTCAGCAGCGGCACAACATGCGAGGTCAGGTACGACGCGAGTTGCTCGCGGGCATGGCCACCGCCGCGCATCACGTCGAGCTCCTGAAACACGCCGAAGGTCCGGCGGATCGCCTGGACCTGCTCCGTGCTGATCTTGCCGGTGGCCGTGGTCGCCTCGTCCAGCGTGGCGAGCAACCAGTCTCGGCTCGGTGCGACCGATGCGGCGACGGAGAACAACGCGCTGGACAGGAAGGTGCGGCGTTCCATGTCGTGCCTCCCAAGCTCGGCTACGACTTCCACCGTAGTCGGGAGAGAGGCCGCGTAGGCAAGACCAAGGTCGGAAAGTGATTTCTCTTGCGGCGCTTGGGTTTCCGCATCGCGATAACCCGCACGGAACCACCGGTGTTCGTGCGGTACGCGCAAGGCGTTGCACCAACGCTCAAGGCGTTCGAGGTCGGTGACCGGCCGGCGTCCTCGCTCGATCACGCTGACCTGGCCTTGCGTGATGTCGAGCCACGCCGCGAGGGTCGATTGCGGCAACGTCGGGCTGTGGGCCTGGCGGTACGCGCGGAAGAGCTGGCCGATGTTGAAGGTGTGCAGGGCGTCCTGGATCGACGGCTGAAGCCAGAACTCTGGCCGCTGCACGGGCGCGTGAGTGGCGTGGGCGGCTTCGCAACGGCCGCACAAGGTGCCCTTGCGGTCGCTCGCCAAGATCGTGTCGCAGGTGCGGCAGCGCTGCTTGGACGAACTCACGCGCGACCCCTCCCCTGCTGGTCAACCCCCAAAACCTGAGCCGAGTGTAGCGGGTCGATTACGCCCTTAACCTGGACTTATCGATACCAGCGATACGGCCATCGGTAGTTGATATTGGATCGATGCTCCGTGCGGGCGACTGTGGTTCTACAAGACCCAGGCGCAAACGGAGGTGGATCACATGGGCTTCTACGTACTGGTGCAGCCAGAAGAGGACGCAGAAGCATCGCTGGTCGAACACGCACAAGGCCACCCGTCGCTCGTCGTGATGTGCGGCGACTCCCAGATCACCGTGCAGTTGGCGGGGCGACAGGACGCGGCTGAGCTCGCGATCGGTTTCGCGCGGAACCTTTCGCGCGCCGCGACGGCCTTCGCCGATCGAGTCGACGCACTCACGGCGAACTGGCCGAAGCTCAACTTCGAGGATCTCGCCGCAAAGGTCGGCACTACGCCCGAGGAGCTGCCGGATCAGCTCGCCGGGCGGCACGCGCTGACGGTCGACGCCGAGTGGTTCGGAGAAACCGGCCCGGGCGGACCGGAAAGGCCGGCGTGATCGGTCGAGCGGCGGAAGCTCTGACGTCCTTCGTCGTGGTCTACGCGGGCATCGTCGCCTGGCAACGGTTCACCGCTCGGAGGGCAGAACCGCCAACACACCAGAAGAACAACCGGTAGCAGCGAAGGAGGGCAAGGTGTCAGAGACCGGATGGACCGCAGAGACGTGGCGTGATCTGTACTCCTTGGCCTCCAAGTTGGATTCCAAGGTGGACGAACTCAGCGATCGTCTGACCCGGATCGAGGACCACCTGAAGGAGAGCCGAACACCTCCGCCTCAACGGCGGAAACGCGCTCGCTGAGGTTGTCCAGCGTGCCGCTGATCTTCTCCAGGATTGCCCGAAGCTCATGCGGGGAGCCAACTTCCGGCTCCTCCGTGTGGGCTTCTGGCTTCTTCACCACGATGGTGCCCTCGCCCTGGCGGGACATGACGAGCCCGGCGGTGCGCAGCACGTCCAGTGCCTTCTGCAAGGTCATGACGGCGCGGCCGTACTTCGTCTGCAACTCAGCCAGCGACGGCAGCTTGTCCCCCACCTGTACGGCGTCGGACGCGATGTATCGCCGCAGGTCATCAGCGATCTGCTGATACGCCGGCCGCGGGTCCGCGGGATCAAGTGCCATGCACACACTGTAGCGACAAAGCTAGCAAAGCTGAATATCACCCGATTGGACCAGTGACTCTTCTAGCTCTACTAGCTATGTTGGTTGTAGTGATAGAGCAAGGCCTACTACGAGAGGTACCAACGTGGCCCTGAACGACATCCCGGTGATCCTGTCCCACTACAAGCTCATGATCACCGAAACGCCCTGCGTGAAGATGCGCGAACTTGACGGTGGGCAACTGGTGCCCGTGATCGACCGCCACACGAACGAAGAGCAGTTCGTGGTGGTGCTGTTCGCCAAGCCCCGACCGACCGAGGGCCGCCGTAAGGCGAAGGGCGAAGAGATCCGCGTCAACCTCCCTCGCGACCCCGGCGCGGGGTTCGAGGAGGGCGACTACATCGAGCTGGTCAACCCCGTGATCAACACGTACGAGATGCGCGGGGACGACGGGAAGATCACCGCGTCCGGCCTGTGGTTCAAGGCTGATGGCCTTACCCCGGCGGCCCAGGTCGTGGTGGCTCCCGCGGCTTAGTCCCGTGAGCCCTGCCCGGCAGGCCGGTAGCCCGCTTCGAGTCGGGCCAGGGCGCTCATTTTTGTTCTTTGAGAATTCCACAGTGAGTCGAACCATGCCTAAATCCGGAGCATTTCGTGCGCTCCGGGAGATTCGGTGAACCCAGGTACGCCTTCGTTCCTGGGTTTGCCGTGCCTCCCGAAAGGAGTTTCGGCATGGAAGAGCGCTCGTACCCGATCGAACTCGCCGATCCGGACGGCGATGACCCGCGCTTCACGTTCGGCTTCGTCCACGAGGTTGGCGAAGTCCTTGCGAAGCACGGCTTTCCGGGCGTCGGCCAGAGCTGGCGAGACCACCTGGAGTTGCAGCAGGCGCTGTACCGCTTCATCTACGTGGGAGACACCAGAACTGAGAGGTTGGCCAGTTGATCCAAGAGATGTTGAACGAGCGGGCGCAGCAGCGGTACGGCTCGTTCGTTGGCGCGATGGACTTCGTTGAGGAACTGCTCGTGCCGCTGGAAAAGCTCATCAACAAGATGAGTGAGAAGCCGGGAAAGGCTGGCAGTTGGAGGGTCGCCACGCCAGACGAACTCAAGGGCTACCTGCGGACCGCGCGGAACGACCTCAGTGCGCTTCGGGAGCAAGCCAAGCGGCATGAGATCAATTTGAAGGCCAAAGAGTGGGGAGCCTGATCGATGTCTCACCAGCTCGACAACGCCGTGTCCAACGTGGACCAGGCGATGAAGCAACTCCGCACGGCAATGGATCGCCGGGAGGGCTTCACGGACCTGCGGCGCCGGTTCGTCCGCTCGGTCAGCGTGCTGACCACGGAAGCGTCCTACGCCCGCGGACAACTGCCCAAGGACTAGATCCGCACTGATCAACGCGACGGCCGATCTTCGACACATTCGAGGGTCGGCCGTCGTGCATCTACCAAGGAGTTCAGCAGTGGGTTGGAAGTGGAACGCAAGCAAGCGCGTTGTGGCCGCCGAGTTCCGCGCGGCGCGGTGGCTGGCCAGGAACCCGGAATGGATGCTCGCACCGTCGGCTGTCGCTGCCGGTGCATGCACACTCGGCCCTACGACCACCGGCTACGTCCTCGGCGGCGCGGCCGGAGCGACCGGGCTTTGGTACCGGGGTCACCCGGACTCGTTCGACACGCTGGCTGCGCCGGTCTTGAGGGCCTGGCAGCGCCGGTGGTTCGGGGCCTACTCCGGTGGACGTTGGCGAGACCTGATGGACGTCCACAAGCTCACGACCGAGCACCGCCGGAAGAAGGTCACGAACTACCCGCGTGTGGTGCGTGTCCGGTCGTACTCGCCGTCGATCGACACCGTGTTGGTGAAGCTGGCCAAGGGCCAGTCACCGATGCACTTCGCCCGGCAGGCCGAGGAGCTGGCGCACTCGATCGAGGCTGAACGCGTTGCGATCGAGCTGATGAAGCCCGGCTACGTGGCGCTCGTGGTCCAGCGTGACGAACCGTTCACGGAGGTCATCCCGGCGCCGGACATGCCCGAGCACTCCGAGGATGTAAACCTGCGGGCGGTGCTGCTGGGTGAGGACGAGTACGGCGGCGACTGGACCGAACCCATCCAGGGCACGCACACCCTGACGGCTGGTGGCACGGGGTCGGGCAAGAACTCGGTCGCGTTCGCCAAGCTTCGCTCGATGGCCCCGCTGATCAGGGACGGCATCGTCCGCTTGTGGGTCTGCGACCCGAAGTACCTGGAGTTCGCGGCCATCAAACCGATCACGGAGAACCGCTACGCCGATGACGCGGGCGATTGCCTGGAGCTGATCGAGATGTGGGTGAACGACATGGAGCGCACCCAGAAGCGGATGCAGCGGGCGGGGCTTCGGTCGGTCCAACCCTCGCGTGAGTACCCGCTCAACCTCCTGATCGTGGACGAGATCGGTTCTCTGGTCGCTTACCGGCCGGAGTACGCCCGAGAGATCACGGCTCTGCTGGCTCGGGGAACGTCGATGGGCCGCGCGACGCTGCACGCCGCTGACGCGTACATCCAGGAGCCGGACAAGGACACGCTGAAGATCCGGGACCTGTTCCCGAACCGCGTGTGCCTGCGCGCGACCTCACCAACGCACCCGGACATGGTGCTGGGTGAGGGCGCTCGGGAGCGGGGCGCGATCGCCGACCAGATTCCCGCCGTGCCAGAGACCGCTGGCATCGGCTACCGCACGGACGAACGCTCACGAGTGCCCCGCCGGGTCCGCGCGGCGTACACGACGGACGAGAACATCCGCGAGCTCGTGGAGTTCGTCCGCAACGGACAGACCGGCTCCATTCGCTCGATCGCCTGAGCTTCTTTCACCCCAACACTTTTCGCCACTAATCGTGGAGGTCTTGTCATGCCCGAAAACAGCGCACCTCGTCGCCTGGACGGCCTTCTCCGCTCGATCCGCGGCCACATCCGCACGCTCGGCCTGCCCCGGCCAGACCGCCTGGTCATCTCCACGCCGTCCGGCTCGGTGCATGCCGAATTCACCTCCGGCACCGCACCCGATCGGCTCGCCTGCCTGCTGATCTGGGCGGCCTCGCTGCACGGGGTCGAGCTGACGTGGTCACTGCAAGCCGCGGGAACTCTGTCGGTTGCTGCGACCGGACGGACCGGCTCCGGGATCACGCTGGGGCTGGCCGCGTCGGCCTCGGTGGTCGAGCTGGGCGGCAAGCTCAAGTCCAGCTCGGCGGCGGTGCTCGCCAACGCCTTCCGGCTCTCCGCGTGCACGCCGGAACAGGTCACCTTCGATGAGGTCGCCCAGGTCGTCCAGGCCGCGCGTCGTAGTCCATCTTCGCCGTTGGCGGTGGCCGCGTGAACGCCGAACCGCACGGCTACCGCGTGCTGATGAAGCTCCTGTTCGGCGGCGAACCGCCCGCCTGGCGTGACCGGGCTGCCTGCGCCGACGCCGATTCAACCCTGTTCCACACCGCCGGCCGAACTGCGGCCGCCAAGGCCGTGTGCGCCACCTGCCCGGTCCTCGCTGAGTGCCGAGAGAACCAACTCAGCTGGGAAGCGAACGGACCCGCTCGGTACCGAGACAACGCCTTTGGCGTCGTGGGCGGCCTGTCCGGCGCCGAACGCCGCCGCATCCACTACCCCGCCAGGAACACAAAGGACGTGGCCTGATGAAGCTCGTACTCGCCGTGCCGGTCAACCTCCGCAGCTTCGCCCGCGTCGCTCACATCGTGCTCGCCGCTGCGGCCTCGCTGCTCTGCATGTACCTGCTGTTCGGGTTCGTCGGGCTCCTGGTGCTCGTCGCCGAACTGCTCTGGCTCGGGGCTCTCCTCCGCAAGGCCGCATACGGGAAGTAGGTGGCCAGGTGTCCGGGAAGTCCAAGCACACCAACGAAAGCGAGTCCTCCGAACCTCGCGAGACTCGAACCGTTCGGCGCCTGCGAGCGCAACTTGAAGAGGCGCAGGACATCCACCAGCTCGCCGCGAACCCGTTGCTCGCGGCCGTGCGGGCGGACCGGTTCCGAGTCTCGGTGACGCGCTCCATGTGGTGCTTCATGACCTGCGGTCTCGGCTTCACCGCGACCGGCGTGCAAGCGTTCCTCGCCGGAAGCCTCGGGCCATCCGACCCGATGTGGTGGGGCGCGTGGCTCGTGGAACCGGCCTTCGCCGGAATCCTGATCACGCTCCTACGGTGGGAAGCACAGATGTTGTCGCACGGCCTGGCGGTCGATGACCGGCCGGTCAAGTGGCTCAAGCGGGTGCTGCTCGGGGCCACGCTCGTCACCAACGTGTGGTCGTCCCTGCGGCCTCCAGACGGGCAGATCAACGCCGGGATGGTGTTCCTGCACCTCGTGATTCCGCTCGTGGTGTTCCTGCTGGCCGAAGTCATGCCGGTCATTCAGCAGCGCTGCAACGCCGCGCGCGATCTGGCCGCTCAGGTCGTCGCTCCCGCTCCCACCAACCCTGTTGCTACCCCGCCACCCGTCCGATCCGCCGTGCGGCTTCCTGGGCACCTCCAGGGCGCGTTGGACGCCAAGACGAACGCGGTCCGCGCTCAAGGCCGAGCGATGACAGCGCAGGACGTCCAAGACGCGCTGAACGTGCCTGCGGACTACGCGGAACGCATCGCCGCACAGCTCGCGGCCTGACCCAACTCGATCAACGCGGGGCATGACCAGAACACCGGTCGTGCCCCGCCTTTTCGTTTCCCCACAACGGAAGGAGCGTCATCCGTGCTCACTCTGGAAGAGCGCATCTCCGCACGCGTCAAGGCGGTCGACTTCCGGGCGTGGCGAGACCGGGTGACCGCGATCGGTGGTTGTGCCGCGCCCATCCGGTTGTCCGGTGCCTTCCAACTCCAGGACCTCAACGGCGGCGTGATCGAGCACATCGGCGGGGACGTCATGGTCCCGTGCGGCAACCGCCGTGAGTCGGTCTGCCCGGCCTGCTCCGACCGCTACGCGGCCGACGCCTACCACCTCATGCACGCGGGCCTAGCTGGAGGAAGCAAGGGTGTTCCCGCGGACGTCTCCGAGAAGCCTCGGGTCTTCGCGACGCTCACCGCTCCTTCCTTCGGCCCGGTCCACAACCGACCGATCGCCACGACCGGCAAGGTCCGGCCCTGCACGGGCTGCGGCGAGTGGCACCACGGCGACGATCCCCGCATCGGTGGCGCTGTCGACCCCGCCACCTACGACTACACGGGCGCGGTGCTCTGGCAGGCACACGCGGGCAAGCTGTGGCACCGGTTCATCATCGCCCTGCGCCGCAAGCTCGCTGGCGCGGCCGGCCTGAAGGTCTCCGAGTTCAAGGACCACGCCCGGCTGTCGTACGCCAAGGTCGCCGAGTACCAGCGGCGGGGCCTCGTCCACTTCCACGCTGTCGTTCGCGTCGATGGACCGGACGGACCTCACGACCCCACCCCGGCCTGGGCCACGGCCGAACTGCTCGGCGACTGCATCAAGGCGGCTGCTCGCTCGGTCGGGATCGACACCACGCGGCCGGACGGCTCGGCGCTGCGCCTCCTGTGGGGCGAACAGGTCGACACCAAGGGAATCCGCGGCTCCCAGGTGGAGGACAAGACCGGGGAGATCAGCGAGGCCCGGTTGGCGGGCTACGTCGCCAAGTACGCGACCAAAGGCACGGGCGCGAAGGACACGGCGGACCGGCCGATCCGCTCGCAACTGGACATCGACGTCCTGCACATCTCCGAGCACCACCGGCGGATGGTGCAGACCGCATGGGACCTCGGCGGCCCCCTGGCCGACTTCGAGGAACTGAACCTGCGCAAGTGGGCACACATGCTCGGCTTCCGCGGCCACTTCCTCACGAAGTCCAAGCACTACTCGACCACGTTCCGCGCCATCCGTGAGGAGCGCAGGACGTTCCGGACGCTCGAAATGTTCGAACGCCTCGAACTCGATCCCGCGTCTGTGGTCGTCGTCAACGACTGGCAGTACGCCGGGTCCGGCTACGACAACGACGCGGAACGCGAGCTCGCGGCCGGCATCGCTGAACGGGTCCGAGCTCAACGACTGCGCAAGTACGAACAGGAGGGGGAACACCATGTCCGAGCTGCCTAACCCAGACGAAGACCTGATGACGGTGGCCGTGGTCTGCAAGCTGCTCAAGGTCAGCCCGGACACGTTCTACCGGTGGCGGCAGCTCGGCAAGGCCCCTGTGGCTTTCCCACTGCCCAACGGATCGCTCCGCATCGCGATGTCGGACTACCGGGCTTGGCTCGGCGAGCGGCGGGGTGAGGCCGCATGAAGCCGACGTTCAACGTCCGGTTCTGGGCCATCCAGCACAAGAAGACGCGGCGGCGGCCTTACGGCGTCCGGTGGATCACCGAAGGTCAGGAGCACTCTGAGTGGTTCATGTTGAAGGCGCAAGCCGACAACCGTCGGTCGAACCTGATGCAGGCGGCTCGCAAAGGTGAGCCCTTCGACATCGCTACTGGCTTGCCCGAGTCGGAGTACCGGGAGCGCAACGCCAAGTCGCTCCTCGCGCTGGTTCAGGCGTACATCGATCACCACTGGCAGAACTCGGCGCCGAACACTCGTCGGCGCCACGTCGACACGATGGCCGTTGCAGTCGCGGCCTACGTCCTGCCGGACAAGTCAGCTCCTGACGAGAGGGTGCTTAGGCGGGTCCTCACCTGCTGCCTACTTCCGACCAACCGGCGAGATCGCGAACTACCGCCCGAGGAAGACAAGGCCGCGCGGTGGATCGAGCAAGCATCGCGTCCGGCGCGCGACCTGGCGGACAAGATCGAGGCCGAGAAGCTGTTGCAGGCTCTGTCCCGGAACCTCGGCGGCAGGACGGCAGCCTCCTGGACCACCCGCACACGTCGGGGTGTTCTACATCACGTCTTGAACTTCGGCGTCGACGCTGGAGCACTCGACGTCAACCCGATCCCGCGGACCAAGGTCGCCATTGAACGCGGCAACAGCGAAGTTGATCCGCGCGTCGTGCTCAACCCGAGACAGGCACGCCAGGTGCTCGCCGCGCTGACCTACGCGGGCACGATCACCGGCCAGTACGACTACCTGCACGCGTTCTTCGCGACCATGTACTACGGCGCGCTGCGGCCGGCGGAGGTCAACCGGCTGCGGGAGCAGGACTGCAAGCTGTCTGAGTCGGGCTGGGGCGAACTGCTGCTGGAGAAGTCCGCCTCACGAGCGAACGCCCGGTACACGGACTCCGGCGAGACCTGGGAGGTTAGGAACCTCAAGCGGCGGGCTCAGGGCTCGATCCGACGGGTTCCGATCCCGCCCGCGCTGGTGCAGCTGCTTCGTTGGCACATAGAGCGGTTCGGCGTAACCGAGGACGGCCGGCTGTTCCGCGGGACGATCAGCGGCGGCCCCATCAACGCAACGGTCTACACGGACGCTTGGGACCGAGCTCGCAAGCTCGGCCTGAGCCCGGAGCAATACGACTCCCCATTGGGGGAGGACCCGTACGACCTGCGGCACGCTGCGGTGTCGACGTGGCTGGCGGCCGGCGTTCCCGCGGCTGAGGTCGCCGAGCGGGCAGGGCACACGGTCGAGGTCCTGTTGAAGGTCTACGCACGAGTGCTGGACGGCCAGTTGGGCACCTCGAACAACAAGATCGACGGCACCTTGGGAGAACCCGTCACCCAGACCAAGCCTGACTGGGACCAGCTGGAAGCTTGGCTGAACCTCTCCAGGGAGGAGCGACGGATGCTGCGCGACTTAGCGCACCGCGCACCGGAACGGTTCAAGCACCTCATCCCGGACTGGGACGAAGGCGACGACGGCATTGCCCAGCTGATCGCCGGGCGCTAGCGGTATGATGTTCGTGCAGCTCAGAGGGCCCTCGGTGATCATCGCCGGGGGCCTTTTCTGTCCCGTGACTGTCCCGTGGAGCGTGACAACACCCGTCGTTCGGTGCCGGTTAGTGACGGACGCCGTTTCACCCAAAATCAGATCTGCGCTGGTGAAGGCCTGTTTGAGGTCTCCAACCAGCGCAGATCCACTGACTGCGTGGGCGAGGTCTAGCCGCGCAGTTCCATCGTGCAGCACTTCGGGCCGCCGCCCGACTTGCGCAGTTCCGAGATGTCCACGAACACGGGCTCGAACCCGCGCCGCGCCACCTGTTCGGCCAGGTGTGTGGCCTCGACCGGCATCACGACGTGCTTGCCGTCGGACACGGCGTTGAGGCCGAGGCAGACCGCGTCGGCGTCGTTGGCGATCACGGCGTCCGGGAACAGGCGTCGCAGCACCTGTTGCGAGCCCGGCGAGAAGGCCTCCGGGTAGTAGGCGACCAGGGGTGACGGGGACTGGTCGTCGAGCATGAACAGGGCCACGTCGAGGTGGTAGAAGCGCGGGTCGACCAGTTGCAGCGACACGACTGGGACGCCGAGGACTTCCTGGGCCTCGGAGTGGGCGTGCGGGTCGGTGCGGAAGCCTGTGCCGGCCAACAACAACGAGCCGGTCCAGGTGAAGTCGCCCTCGGCCTCGTTCACGGCGGTGGGCATGACGACGGACTTGTAGCCGGCGCCCAGGAACCAGCGGCGGAAGTGGTCGGCTTCGGCGGCTCGCTGGGCGGCTCGGAAGCGGGAGCCCAGGACTCGGCCGTCGATCACGGTGCCGCTGTTGGCGGAGAAGACCATGTCGGGCAGGCCGGCTACCGGGTCGATCACCTGGACGTCGTGGCCCAGGCGTTCGTAGGTCTCTTTGAGGGCCGTCCACTGTTCCACTGCCAGCGAGGTGCTGGTGGGCTGGGTCGGATCCATCCACGGGTTGATGGCGTACTCCACCGTGAAGTACGTCGGCGGGCACATGAGGTACCGACGGGTCGTCGGCATGCGCGTCGGCGCTAGGGGCGTGGCGATGTCGAGCGTGATCGGCTCGCCGGGCCCGGAGATGGATACGGTCATGGATCGAAATGTAAAGGGCACCTGGACCATCGATCAACGCCGCGACATTGCGTTAACTAGGGCAGAATGTTGCGTGTGGACAGCATCGACCAGCGAATCATTTCGTGCCTCATGGCCAACGCACGGTCCAGCTACGCGGAGATCGGGAAAGAGGTGGGGTTGAGCGCCCCCGCGGTGAAGCGGCGGGTGGACAAACTGCTGGATACGGGCGTGCTCAGGGGGTTCACGGCGGTGGTGGACCCGGAGGCGCTCGGGTGGGGCACCGAGGCGTTCGTCGAGGTGCACTGCAAGGGGAACGTCGCGCCGCACGACATCCAGCACCGGCTGGAGCCGATGGCGGAGGTCAGTGCCGCTTACACGGTGTCCGGCGCGGCGGACGCGATCGTGCACCTGCGGGCCGCGGACATTCATCACCTGGAGACCGCGCTCGAAAAGATCCGGGCCGTCGAGATCATCGATCGGACCGTGTCGACGGTGGTGCTGTCCCGGCTCCTGGACCGGCCGCTGGCCCCATAGAGTCCGGCCCATGGCTGAGGTTCTGCTGGAGCACAACGAATCCGTCGCCGTGATCACGATCAGCGATCCGGACCGGCGCAACGCCCTGACGATCGACCTGTCGCAGGAGCTCGCGGACAAGGTCGCGGAAGCAGAGGAAACAGCCAACGCGCTGATCATCACGGGTGCGCCGCCCGCGTTCTGCGCCGGTGCGGACCTGACGCAGCTCGGCAGCTCCAAGGACGAAGGCCTCAAGAAGATCTACCAGGGTTTTCTGGCCGTGGCGAACGCCACCATCCCGACGATCGCCGCGGTCAACGGCGCGGCGGTCGGGGCCGGGCTCAACCTGGCGCTGGCCGCGGACGTGCGGATCGCGGGGCCCAAGGCGCGGTTCGACGCGCGGTTCCTGCAGCTCGGTATTCACCCCGGTGGCGGCATGACGTGGATGTTGCAGAAGATCACCAACAGGCAGACCGCCACGGCGATGACCTTGTTCGGGCAGATCCTCGACGCCGACCAGGCCGTCGAGCACGGGCTCGCCTACGCCAGGGCCGAGGACCCACTGGCAGTAGCGAAGGAGCTGGCCAAACACGCTGCCGAGGCGCCGGCGGCACTCGTGCGGACCATCAAGGCCACGATGCGGGCGACCGATGCAATGCACGACCACGCGGAGGCGGTCGAGACCGAGCTGCGGCCACAGGTGGCTTCGATCGACACTCCAGAATTCGCTGCCAGGCTGGCCGCGATGAAGGCTCGGATCAGCAGGCGGTAAGTGTTACCTTGGGTAACAGGTATCGAGGGTGACGTGTGCCGCATTCGGGTATCCGCTGGTAGTGCTGTGCTTACCGTTTAGTTAAGGACCCGGTGCGGCGGATGGGACAGTTTGTCCCGCCTGGTGGTACACGGCCGGTCTGGCGGGCGGTCCTGGCGACTACCCTCGATGTGGGGCACAGCCACCCTTGGAGAGAGGTATCGGCGTAGGAATGAGCACTGAGACCCGCAAGCTGGATCGCGTCGTGATCCGCTTCGCCGGCGACTCCGGTGACGGCATGCAGCTCACCGGAGACCGGTTCACGTCGGAAGCGGCGGCGTTCGGCAACGACCTCGCCACCCAGCCCAACTTCCCGGCCGAGATCCGCGCTCCCCAGGGCACCCTCCCCGGAGTTTCGTCCTTCCAGCTCCACTTCGCCGACTACGACATCCTGACGCCGGGCGACCGGCCGGACGTGCTCGTGGCGATGAACCCGGCCGCGCTCAAGGCGAACGTCGTCGACCTGCCGGACGGCGGCATCCTCATCGTCAACACCGACGAGTTCACCAAGCGGAACCTGACGAAGGTCGGGTACGACTCGAACCCGCTCGAGGACGACTCGCTCGAGAAGTTCCAGGTGCACAAGGTCGCCATGGCGACGATGACCATCGGTGCGCTGGAGGAGACCGGGCTCGGCAAGAAGGACGCGGAGCGCGCGAAGAACATGTTCGCGCTCGGCCTTCTGTCGTGGATGTACCACCGGCCGACCGAAGGCACGGAACGGTTCCTGCGCGAGAAGTTCGCGAAGAAGCCGGACATCGCCGAGGCCAACGTCCTGGCGTTCCGCGCCGGCTACTACTACGGCGAGACCACCGAAGCCTTCGCCGTCACCTACGAGGTGGCGCCCGCGAAGCTGAACGTCGGCACCTACCGCCAGATCACCGGCAACACGGCGACGGCGTACGGCATCGTCGCGGCGGCCCAGCTCGCGAAGCTGCCCGTCGTGCTCGGCACGTACCCGATCACGCCGGCGTCGGACATCCTGCACGAACTGAGCAAGCACAAGAACTTCGGCATCACCACGGTGCAGGCCGAGGACGAGATCGCGGGCATCGGCATCGCCCTCGGCGCGTCCTACGGCGGTGCGATCGGCGTGACGTCGACGTCCGGCCCCGGTATCGCGCTGAAGTCCGAGACCATCGGCCTCGGCGTGATGACCGAACTGCCGCTGCTCGTGATCGACGTGCAGCGCGGTGGCCCGTCCACCGGTCTGCCGACGAAGACCGAGCAGGCCGACCTGCTGCAGGCGATGTTCGGCCGCAACGGCGAGTCGCCCGTGCCGATCGTGGCGCCGCAGTCGCCTTCCGACTGCTTCGACGCCGTGGTCGACGCGACCCGCATCGCGCTCAAGTACCGCACGCCGGTGCTGTTCCTGTCCGACGGCGCGATCGCGAACGGTTCTGAGCCGTGGCTGATCCCGGACATCGACTCGCTGCCGGATCTGTCGGTCGAGTTCGCGACGGACCCGGAGACGTTCCAGCCGTACTCGCGTGACCCGGAGACGCTGGCCCGACCGTGGGCGGTGCCCGGTACTCCTGGTCTGCAGCACCGCATCGGCGGTCTGGAGAAGCAGGACATCACCGGCAACATCTCGTACGACCCGGAGAACCACGACCGCATGGTGCGCCTGCGCCAGGCGAAGATCGACGGCATCGAGGTGCCGGACGTCGAGGTCGAGGACCCGAGCGGCGAGGCGAAGGTCCTGGTCGTGGGCTGGGGTTCGTCCTACGGCCCGATCGGCGCGGCGGCGCGCCGGGTCCGCAAGCTCGGCCTGCCGGTCGCGCACGCGCACCTGCGGCACCTCAACCCGTTCCCCAAGAACCTGGGTGACGTGCTGAAGTCGTACGAAAAGGTCATCGTGCCGGAAATGAACCTGGGGCAGCTGGCGTTGCTCTTGAGGGCGAAGTACCTGGTGGACGCCGTGTCGTACACCAAGGTGCAGGGCCTGCCCTTCAAGGCGGAAGAGCTGCAGGACGTGCTCGCTGACGTGATCAAGGGGGTGTCGGCGTGACTGCTATCGACCTCGGAATCCCCGGGTTGACCGGGGTTCCCACCACCGACGAGAAGCAGACCGCGCGGGACTACAAGTCGGACCAGGAAGTCCGCTGGTGCCCCGGCTGCGGTGACTACATCGTGCTCAACACCATGCAGTCGTTCCTGCCGTCGCTGGGCCTCAAGCGCGAGAACATCGTGTTCGTCTCGGGCATCGGGTGTTCGTCCCGGTTCCCGTACTACATGAACACCTACGGCATGCACTCCATCCACGGCCGTGCGCCCGCCATCGCGTCGGGCCTCGCCGTGGCACGGCCGGACCTGAGCGTGTGGGTGGTGACCGGCGACGGCGACGCGCTGTCGATCGGCGGCAACCACCTGATCCACACGTTGCGCCGCAACGTGAACCTCAAGATCCTGCTGTTCAACAACCGGATCTACGGCCTGACCAAGGGCCAGTACTCACCGACCTCCGAAGAGGGCAAGGTCACCAAGTCGACGCCGATCGGCTCGGTCGACCACCCGTTCAACCCGGTGTCGCTGGCACTGGGCGCGGAAGCCTCCTTCGTGGGCCGGGCGCTGGACTCGGACAAGGCCGGCCTCACCTCGGTGCTGCGCCAGGCCGCGGAACACCGCGGGTCGGCGCTCGTGGAGATCTACCAGAACTGCCCGATCTTCAACGACGGCGCGTTCGACGTGCTGAAGGACGCGGACGAGGCACAGCGGCGGATCATCAACGTCGTCGACGGCGAGCCGATCCGGTTCGGTCGTGAGGGCGAGTACTGCGTGACCCGGGAGGGCTTCGGGCTCGCGGTCGCCAAGTCCGCGGACGTCGACGCGAGCGACATCGTCGTGCACGACGCGTCGGACCTGAACCTGTCGTTCGCGCTCTCGCGGCTCTCGACGCAGGACCTCACGCACACCGTCACCGGTGTGTTCCGACGGGCGGACCGGCCGACGTACGACGACGGCGTGCGCGCGCAGGTGAACGAGGCCAAGGCGGCGAAGCCGGCGAACCTCAGCAAGCTGTTGCACGGCAAGGACACCTGGACCGTGGTCGGCTAACGCTCAGAACACCCGAAAGGCCCGCCAGCGCGTTGCTGGCGGGCCTTTCGCGTTGGAGACGGGGTCAGGGCGCCGGTCGGAATCCGGCCTTCTCGGCGTCGGACTCGGTGCGGAACCACACGTCCGCGCGAGTGTCGCCGAAGTTCGCCGAACCCTCGGTGTAGTAACGACGACCGGTCAGGGTCGCCTTCACCGCGAAGTCCGCGGCGGGCGCGAGACCGTCCGACTTGGGCAGCACTGAACCGGGACCGAACGGCGAGCGCGGGTTGAAGCCCTCCGGCTGCTGGAACCGCGCCGACGGGCCGGCGGGCGTGCCGTTCGGACGCCCACCCGTGGATGGGGAGAAGCCGACCGGACGCGGCCGCGCCGGGAGTGCCGCCGCGGGGGCGGGCTGGGCTTCCTGCTTCGGCTGTTCGAAGGCCGCGAACGCCGAGAAGCTCTGCTGCCGCTGCTGGGTCGTGCGACGGGCCTCGCGGATCGGCAGGCCCGCTTCGGTGGTCCGCTGCGGCAGGTCGGTCTCGGGTTCCGGCTCGGGCTCCGGTGGGGCGGCGAGCAGCGGCTCGTCGCTCGGCACGAACTTCGGCACGAACGGCTGGTCGTTGCTCGAGTCCGGCAGCTGGCGGGTCTGGCCGAGAGCGGGCAACGGCTCGTCGGCGTCCAGCAGCGGTTCGAACAGCGACCGCGGGCGGTCGGGGACCGGAGCGGGGGCGGGTGCTTCCGCGGTCTGGGAGGAGAACGCGGCGCCGACGGCACGGGGCGTGCGTTCCGGGGCCTCCTCAGCCTCGACGCGCGGGGCGAACGCCGAGAACGGCGCGGGTGCCGGGGCACCGGGAGCGGTGAACGGCGCGGGGGCGCCGAAGTCGGCGAAAGACGCGGGGGCGCTGCGATCGGTGAACGGCTCACGAGCGGGAAGCGGCTCACGAGCCGGGAGAGGCTCACGAACTGGAAGCGGCTCACGAACGGGGAGTGGCTCACGAACTGGGAGCGGCGCGGGTGCACTGGAGTCCGCGTACGGCTCTCGAACGCCCGAATCGGCGTACGGCTCGCGCGCGCCGGGGTCGGCGAACTGCTCACGGGTGCCAGAGTCCGCGTACGGCTCGCGGGCGCCGGCATCGGCGAACGACTCACGAGCGCCAGCGTCGGCGAACTGCTCGCGAGCGCCAGAGTCGGCGTGCGACTCACGCACGCCGGGGTCGGCGAACGACCCGCGGGCACCCGAGTCCGCGAACGGCTCGCGGGCACCCGAGTCCGCGAACGACTCACGAGCACTGGGGTCGGCGTACGACTCGCGGGCGCCAGAGTCCGCGTACGGCTCGCGGGCGCCAGGGTCGGTGAACGGCTCGTCCTGGGCGACCTCGGGCTCGACGAACTCCTCGACGGCGGGCTCGGGCTCCTGCAACGCGTGCGCGGACTCCGACGGCTCGCGGTACGCGTGCGCCGGTTCCTGCTCGCGCTCCGGCTCGGTGAACGACCGCTCTTCGGCCAGCGTCGTCTCGAAGACGCCGTTGCGCACGTGCGGCGCGTCCAGGTCGATCGGCTCGATCAGGCCGGTCTGCTCGGCCGGTGCTTCTGGCTCGACGAACCCGTCCAGCTGGCCGGAGATCTCGTCGCGCAGGCCGGCGTATTCGCCGGTGAGGTCGTTGGCGGGCCAGGTGCCCTCCTCGACCGCGATGTACGTCGTCTGCTCGGACCTGGTGCCGGCGGGCTCGTCCTCCTGCTCACGGGCCTCGTCGAGGAACGCCTCCTGCTCGTCCTCGGCCCAGACCTCGCGCGGCTGGTAGACGAAGTCGTCGGCCTGCTCGTCGACCTCGGGACCGGCGGTGGGCTCCGAGGCCCGCGGGGCGACCTCGGCGGTCGGCCCCGCGACGGTGGGCACGTACGACGTCTGCTCCGCGGGGAGTTCCGGCTCGTCGTCGAAGTCGGCGGCCTCCAGCCCGGACAGCGGCAGGACCGTCGTCATCTCGGCCGGCGACTCCTCCGGCACGTCGGCCGGGGCGAGGCGCTCGAAGAGGGAACGCGGGCGGTCGTCCTCGGTCAGGGCCTGCTGCTCGGCGAGCTGCTCCTCGAAGCGGCGCTGCGCCTCTTCCGGTTCCATGTACTGGCGGACCGGGGCGGAGGGCTCCTCCTCTGGCTCCTCGGGAGCGGCGACGGGCTCCGGCTCGGTGGCCGGCAGCGGCGCCTGCGACGGCGTCGGCACGGGCTCGCCGAAGTAGGCGGGCGGCTCCACGTATGGCGCGGGGGCGGGAGCAGGCGCGGGCGGCGCCAGCATCTCGTCGCCGAGCGAACGCGGCGGGGCGTCGTCCCACTCGTCGACCTCGAAGTCGTCGACGCGAAGTGCCGTCGCGATCGGGGGTGCCGACCGGCGCGCTTCGAGAAGTTGATCTTCGAGCTCGGCCACCTGCCGGCGTGCGGGCCGAACCATCACCAGCCGCGTGAGCAAGACTCCCGCGACGAAGGACAGCACACTCCACAGCCAGACCTGCCCGAAGACATTCACGGGTAAGCCCCTTCTACGACCACACTCAGGCCCCACTCACTCGGAAGGGTGAGCACGGCCAAACTACAGTGCCTTCGATGATGCTCCGTCACTACGCCGTTCGGCGCAAATATCCGGAGGAAACGCCAGCGTAGAGTGGCATTTTGTGCCGCCTCTGACGACCTCTTCCATCAGTTCGACAGAAGTTCACACCCCTGGGCGAGGCGTCACGTACGGCGTACTCGCCTACGTCCTCTGGGGCCTGTTCCCCGCGTACTGGCCACTCCTCGTACCCGCCCAGCCGATCGAGGTGCTCGCACACCGGATCGTCTGGTCGTTCGTGACACTCGCCATCGCCGTCGCGTTCCTCCGGCGGTGGCGCCCTTTCCTTGAACTATCAGGAAAAGGCTGGCTCATCGTTACCGCTGCCGCGGTGTTGATCACGGTGAACTGGGGCACCTACATCTACGCCGTGAACAGCCAGCACGTCGTCGAGGCGGCACTGGGTTACTTCATCACGCCGTTGGTCAGCGTGGGACTCGGCATGATCTTCCTCAAGGAACGATTGCGTCTCGCTCAGACCGTCGCGATCGGCGTCGTCGTCGTCGCTGTGATCGTGCTCACCGTCGACTACGGCCGGCTGCCGGTGATCTCGCTGATCCTGGCCTGCTCGTTCGGTGTCTACGGCCTGCTGAAGAAGAAGGTGCCGCTGGACGCCATCTCCAGCCTCACCGCGGAGAGCGCGGTGATCGCCCCGATCGCGCTGGTCTACCTGATCGTGCTCGGCAGCGCGAACACCTTCACCACCGAAGGCACCGGCCACACGTTGATGATCCTCAGCACCGGCATCGTCACGGCGGTCCCGCTGGTGCTGTTCGGCGCTGGGGCACAGCGCATCCCGCTGATCACCATGGGCATGCTGCAGTACCTCGCCCCGATCCTGCAGTTCGTCTGGGGCGTGTTCGTGGTGCACGAACCGATGCCGCCGGGCCGGTGGATCGGGTTCGCCCTCGTCTGGCTGGCGCTGGCGGTCTTCACGTTCGACGCGGTGAAGAACCGGCGCAAGCAGTTGCTCGCGCCGGTCGAGTAACACCTATCGGGAACGCGCCACCACGTAGGTCGCGAGCTCGTCGAGTGCGTCCCGCGCGGCACACGGTGGCAGCTTGCCCAGCTCCGTGCGGGCCCGGTCCGCGTACTCGTCGAGGGTCTCGCGCGCCTTGTCCATGCCGGAGGACTTGCGCAGCAACGAAAGCGCCTCGTTCACCAGCTCGTCCTCGACGATCGGCCCCGCCAGCAGCTCGGCGAGCCGCGTCTCGGACGGGTCCGTCAGCGCGTAGAGCATCGGCAGCGTCTTCACGCCCTCGCGCAGGTCGGTGCCCGGCGTCTTGCCGGACTCGACCGACGGCGACGCGATGTCGATGACGTCGTCGGAGATCTGGAACGCGGCACCGATCACGTCGGCGTACCGGCGCAGCGCGTCGATCTGCTCGTCGGTCGCGTCGGAGAACATGCCGCCGAACCTCGCCGCCGTCGCGATCAGGACGCCGGTCTTCTCCTCGATCACCTTCAGGTAGTGGGCGATCGGGTCCTCGCCCGGCTGCGGGCCGACGGTCTCGCGCATCTGGCCGGTCACCAGGACCGAGAAGGTCTCCGCGATGATCCGCGCCGCGTCCGTCCCCAGGTCGGCGGTCAGCCGTGACGCGTGGGCGAACAGGAAGTCGCCGGTCAGGATCGCGATGCTGTTGTCCCACTTGGCGTTCGCGGACACCGCGCCACGCCGCATGGTCGCCTCGTCCATCACGTCGTCGTGGTAGAGCGTGGCGAGGTGGGTGAGCTCGACCACAGTGGCCGCCTTGATGACCTTGTCCCGGTCCCAGTCGGCGCCGAACTGCGATGCGAGCAGTGTGAAGAGCGGGCGGATCCGCTTTCCGCCCGCCTCCACAAGGTGAAGCGAGGTTTCCGTGACCGGGTGGAACTCGCTCTGCACTACCTCGTGCAGGTTGCGCTCCACCTCGGCCAGGCCGTCCTGGACTACCTCGGTGAGCACGGGGTCCACCAACGCGAACCCCGGTCCCTCATGCTCGCTACTGGTCACACCAGCAGACTACGTACACCTAGCTGAGGAAGGTGCCGGTACCCGCCCAATCGAGCACGAACGTGGGCCACAAACCCAGCACCAAGGTCACAACCGCACCCAACGTGATCGCGATCGTGGTGAACGCACCGGGCACCGTCACGGTCGGGCCGTCCGGCGCCGGCTCGCTGAAGTACATCAGCACGATCACCCGCAGGTAGAAGAACGCCGCGACGGCCGAGGCCACCAGGGCGATCACCACGAGCGGGGTCAGGCCGGCCTCGATCGCCGCGCTGAACACGACGAACTTGCCGATGAAGCCGGACGTCAGCGGAATTCCGGCGAGGGCCAGCAGCAGGAACGTGAAGGTGCCCGCCACGATCGGCGACCGCTTCGCGAGACCCGCCCACTGCGACAGGTGCGTCGCCTCGCCGTCCGAGTTGCGGACCAGCGACACGATGCCGAACGCGGCGATCGTGGTGAAGCCGTACGCCAGCAGGTAGAACAGCGTCGCGCTCACACCCGGCGAGGTGCCCTCGGGGGTCAACGCGATCGTGCCGATCAGCAGGAAGCCCGCGTGCGCCACCGACGAGTACGCGATCATGCGCTTCACGTCGGTCTGCGTGAGACCCAGCACCGCACCGATCACCATCGACACCACGGCGACGCCGTACAGCACGCCGCGCCACTCCCACTGCGTGTTCTCGAACGCCACCGTGAGCACGCGCAGGATGCCGCCGAACGCGGCGACCTTGGTGCACGCCGCCATGAACGCCGTCACCGGCGTCGGCGCGCCCTGGTACACGTCCGGGGTCCAGGCGTGGAACGGGCCGACGGCCGCCTTGAACAGCAGACCCACCACCAGCAGGCCGAAGCCCGCGAACAGCAGCGTGTCCGAGCGGTCCGTACCGGCCGCGGCGGTCGCGATGGCCGAGAGCTTCACCGAACCCGCGTAGCCGTACAGCAGAGCCACGCCGTACAGGAAGAACGCGGAGGCGAACGCACCGAGCAGGAAGTACTTCACGGCCGCTTCCTGCGAGAGCAGGCGACGGCGGCGAGCCAGGCCGCACAGCAGGTACAGCGGCAGCGACAGGACTTCCAGCGCGATGAACATGGTCAGCAGGTCGTTCGACGCGACGAACGTCATCATGCCGCCGAGCGCGAACAGCGTGAGCGGGAAGACCTCGGTCTGCATGCCGGTCTTCGTCGCCTGCGCGCGGTCCTGGACGGTGCCCGGACGGATCGCGGCCTGCGCCACGAACGCGCCACCCGGCTCCACCGAGCGATCGGCGATCAGCAACACCGACCCGAACGCCAGCACCAGCAACGTGGCCCACAGGAACAGCGACGGCGAGTCGACCGCGATCGCCCCCGCCAGCGTCGCCACGCCCTGCTCGGGACGCTCCGAGGTCGCGTAGAGGATCAACGCGCCGGTGGCCCCGACCAACGTGAGGAGCGTGAGCACGAGCTGCACGGCCCACCGCTGGTGCTTGGGCAGCAACGCTTCCAGCAGCACGCTGATGCAGGCCGCGCCGAGCACGACGAGCATCGGCGCGATGGCGCCGTAATCGATCTCCGGCGCCTCGATCGTCTGCGCCTGAGCGACGAGAAGGTTCACGTCACTTGCCTTCCTGCACGGTGACCGGGTCGGTCACGCCGACCTCGGTCAGCGTCGCCCCGACAGTCGGGGTGATGACGTCGAGCACCGGCTGCGGGTAGAACCCGAGTGCCAGCACGATGACAACGAGCGGTGCCAGCACTGCGATCTCGCGCTTGGAGAGGTCGCCGATGGCCGTCTTCTTCTCCGGGTCGCCGACCGCGCCCGGACCGGCGGCCGCGCCCACGAGCGCGTCGCCGCGCAGCGGGCCGGTCATGATCCGCTGGTAGAGCCACAGCACGTAGAGCGCCGCGAGCACCATGCCGACCGTCGCGATGATCGTGTAGACCGGCTGCGTCGGGAACGAGCCGATCAGCACCAGGAACTCGGAGACGAACGAGTTCGTGCCCGGCAGCGACAGCGTGGTCAGGCCGGAGAGCAGCAGCATGCCTGCGAGCACCGGGGCGACCTTCGACATGCCGCCGTAGTCGGAGATCAGCGACGAACCACCGCGGGCGATCACCATGCCGATCACCAGGATCAGCATGCCGGTCGAGACCGAGTGGTTGAGCATGTACGACACCGAGCCCACACCGGCCTGCGACGTGAACGAGAAGATGCCGAGCGCGATGAAGCCGAAGTGGGCGATCGAGACGTAAGCCAGGAACCGCTTCATGTCCCGCTGGCCCGTGGCGAGCAGCGATCCGTAAAGGACACCGGCCACCGCGAGCACCAGCACCAGCGGCGCCAGGTTCTTCGACGCCGTCGGGAACATCGGCAGCAGATAACGCAGCATGCCGAAGGTGCCGACCTTGTCCAGGATGCCGACGACGATCACCGTGACGCCGATGGGCGCCTCGGCGGCCGCGTCCGGCAGCCAGGTGTGGAACGGCACCAGCGGCGCCTTGATCGCGAACGCCAGGAAGAAGCCGAGGAACAGCCAGGTCTGCGTCGTCGAGTCGGCGTCGCTGACCACCTTCACCAGGGTCGCCCAGTCGAACGTGCCCTTGCCCAGCTCGTCCGACGCCATCGCGTAGGCGCCGATCGCGGAGGCCAGCATGATCAGGCCGCCGAGGAACGAGTACAGGAAGAACTTGACCGCCGCGTACTGCCTGCGCGCGCCGCCGTAGCCGCCGATCAGGAAGTACATCGGGATCAGCATGACCTCGAACAGCACGTAGAACAGGAAGACGTCGGTGGCGGCGAACACCGCGACCGTCACGGCCTCCTGCACCAGGATCAGCGCGAGGTACCCGCCCTGGGAACGGCCGGCCGGCAGCTTCTCCGTCCAGCCGGCCCCGATCACCAGCGGGATCAGCAGTGCGATCACCGCGATCATCACCAGCGCGATGCCGTCGATGCCGAACGACAGCCGCACGCCGAACGCCGGGATCCAGTCCACGCCCACGGCGAGCTGGATGCGGTCGCCGTCGGCGTCGTAGGCGGTCCACAGCAGCACGGCGAGCACCAGCTCGACGAGCGAGAACGCCAGTGCGACGAGCTTGGCCTTCGTGTCGTCCTTGCGCAGGAACGACACCACCAGCGCGCCGACCAGCGGCACGACCAGCAGTGCGATCAGAACCCAGCTCACGAGAACCTCACCACCAGGAGCGCTCCGAGCACGAAGATCGAGCCCAGCAGCATGGACAGTGCGTAGGAGCGGACGAATCCGGTCTGCAACCTGCGCAACCGGCCGGAGCTACCGCCGAGCAGCGCCGCGGTGCCGTTGACCAGACCGTCGACGCCCTTCAGGTCGAGGAACACCAGCGCGCGGGTGAGCCAGGTGCCCGGCCGCGCGAAGAGTGCCTCGTTCAGTGCGTTGCCGTAGAGGTCCGCACGAGCCGCGCGCACCGGGAACGACACCCGCGCCGGCCGCTCGACCGGCTGCTTGCCGCGGCCGAAGAGCAGGAACGCGAGACCGGCGCCGAGCACCGCGAGCACGACGGTCAGGATCCCGACCATGCCGTGCGAGATCACGCCGTGCTCTTCCTTCAGCTCGCCCAGCGAGGGCTCCAGCCAGCCGGCCAGACGTCCGCCGGAGGAGAGGAACCAGCCACCGCCGACCGAACCGACCGCCAGGATGATCATCGGGATGGTCATCGACAGCGGGGACTCGTGCGGGTGGTAGTCCTTGCCGTTCTCCGCCTTCAGGTCCTTCCAGCGGGCCTCGCCCAGGAAGACCAGGATCAGCAGGCGTGTCATGTAGAACGCGGTCAGCGCGGCACCGAGCAGCGCCACCCCGCCGAAGACGTACGGGCGCCAGCCCTCGCCGGTGAACGCCGCCGCGATGATGGCGTCCTTCGAGAAGTAGCCGGCGAACGGCGGGATGCCGATCAGCGCGAGGTAGCCGAGCGTCCAGGTGACGAACGTGATCGGCAGGTACTTCGCCAGGCCGCCCATCCGGCGGATGTTGCCCTCGTCGTTCATGCCGTGCATGACCGAACCGGCACCGAGGAAGAGCCCGGCCTTGAAGAAGCCGTGCGTCAGCAGGTGCATGATGCCCAGGGCGTACCCGATCGGGCCCAGGCCCACCGCGAGGATCATGTAACCGATCTGCGAGACCGTGGAGTACGCCAGGACTTTCTTGAAGTCGTCGTAGGCGCAACCGATGATGCAACCGATCAGCAGCGTGACGCCACCGATGATCATCACGACCAGGCGGCCGTCCTCGCTCAGGTTGTAGAGCGGGTTCGAGCGGGCGATCAGGTACACACCCGCGGTGACCATCGTCGCCGCGTGGATCAGTGCGGACACCGGGGTCGGACCGGCCATCGCGTCCGGCAACCAGGCCTGGAGCGGGAACTGACCGGACTTGCCGCAGGCGCCCAGGAGCAGCAGCAGCGTGATCGCGAGGACCTCGGCGGACGAGAACTCGCTGACCCGGCTGAAGACCTCGGTGTACTGCGTGGTCCCGAGGCGGTTGAACATCATGAAGATCGCGATGGCCAGGCCCAGGTCACCGACGCGGTTCATCAGGAAGGCCTTCTTGGCCGCCGACGCCGCTTCCGGCTTGTACTGGTACCAGCCGATCAGCAGGTACGAGGCGAGACCGACACCCTCCCAGCCGAAGTACAGGGTCACGAAACCGTTGCCCAGCACCAGCAGGAGCATCGCGGAGACGAAGAGGTTGAGGTAGGCGAAGAACTTCCGCCTGCCTTCCTCGTGCGCCATGTAGCCGACCGAGTAGATGTGGATCAGCGAACCCACACCGGTGATCAGCAACACGAACGTGAGCGACAGCGGGTCGATCCGCAGTCCGAAGTCGACGGTCAGCGCGTTGACGTCGATCCAGTTGAACAGGTGCACGTTCTGCACCCGCTCCTCCGGCGACAGGCCGAGCGTCGAGAAGAACAGCGCGAGTCCGTAGCCGAACGCGCCGAGGATGGTGGCGCAGCCGAGCAGATGACCCCACTTGTCGGTGCGCTTGCCACCGACCAGCAGCACCGCCGCGCCGAACGCGGGCAGCGCCAACAACAACCAGGCGAAGCTCGCGACCCCGCTGGCGACAACAGGTTCCGTCACCGGTGACCCCTCAGTACTTCAGCAGGTTCGAGTCGTCGACCGAGGCCGAGCGACGCGTCCGGAAGATGGACATGATGATCGCGAGGCCGACGACGACCTCCGCCGCGGCGACGACCATCACGAAGAACGCCATCACCTGACCGTCGAGCGAGCCGTTGATCCGCGCGAACGTCACGAGGCTCAGGTTGACCGCGTTGAGCATGAGCTCGACGCACATGAAGACCACGATGGCGTTGCGGCGCACCAGGACGCCGACGGCGCCGATGCTGAACAGCAGTGCCGACAGCAGCAGGTAGTAGGTGGGAGTCACGACTCACTTCCCTTGAGCGCGTGCGCGTCTGCCTCGTGCCCGGTGCCGGCCACGTCGGCGACGTCGTCCGAGAGCGTGGCCTTGTCGGTCGCCTCGATGACCTCGAACAGCGACTCCTCCGAGACGCTGCCGTCGGGCAGCAGTGCGGGGGTGGCCACGGAGTTCGCGGTGGCGAAGACACCCGGACCGGGGATGGACCCGACCCGCTTGCCCGACTGGAAGCGCTCCTCGACGAGTTCCTTCTGCGTCTTCTTGGACGGCTTCCCGTCCCTGCCGACGAAGGCCAGGATCATCGCGCCGAGCGCGGCGGTGATCAGCAGCGCCGACGTGAGCTCGAACGCGAACAGGTAGTCCGTGAAGAGCTTCTGGCCGATGTTGCCGACGTTGCCGCCGTTCGTGGTGTTCGCCTCGGCCAGGCCCTTGGACTGGACCGAGGTGAGCGCGCGGGCGACGGAGCCGACCATGAGGACGGCGAACCCGATGCCGAGCAACGCGGCCGCGAGTCGCTGGCCGCGGATCACTTCGACCACGGAGTCCGAACTGTCCCGGCCGACCATCATCAGCACGAACAGGAACAGCATCATGATCGCGCCGGTGTAGACGATGATCTGCACGAAGCCGAGGAACGGCGCCTGCTGGATCATGTACAGCACACCGAGGCTGAGCATCGTCACCACGAGCCACAGCGCGGAGTGCACCGCGTTGCGCGCGAAGAGCATGCCGAGCGCGCCGGCCAGCGCCAGCGGACCGAGGATCCAGAACGAGATCGCCTCGCCCGTGGTCACGGTGTCGACCGCGCGCTGCACCGGTTCCGGCTGCTGCGCCAGGAACATCAGGAAGCTCACTGCTGAGCCTCCTTAGCCAGCTGCGGGCCGTTCACGTAGTAGTCCTGCTCGTTCTCGCCGAGCCGCATCGGGTGCGGCGGCTGCTCCATGCCGGGCAGCAGCGGGGCGAGCAGGTCCTCCTTGGTGAAGATCAGGTCCTGGCGGTTGTCGTCGGCGAGCTCGTACTCGTTCGTCATCGTGAGCGAACGGGTCGGGCAGGCCTCGATGCACAGGCCGCAGCCGATGCAGCGCAGGTAGTTGATCTGGTAGTCGGCACCGAAGCGCTCACCGGGCGAGTAGCGCGCTTCCTCGGTGTTGTCGCCACCCTCGACGAAGATCGCGTCCGCAGGGCAGGCCCACGCGCACAGCTCGCAGCCGACGCACTTCTCCAGCCCGTCCGGGTGCCTGTTCAGCTGGTGCCGGCCGTGGAACCGCGGCGCGGTCACCTTCTTGACCTCGGGGTACTCCTCCGTCACCACCTTCTTGAACATGGTGCCGAAGGTGACGCCGAAGCCTTTGAGGGACTCGAACATCCCTACTCAGCCTCCTTACCGGTGGTAACGGCTGCCGTTTCCTTGGGGATGTTGGCGACCTTGACCTTGCGCTTGGGCGCGGCCTTGGGGACGACGAGGTCGAGCGGCGGTACCGGGAAGCCCGAACCCGCGAGCGGAACGCCCTTGGTGTCCTGGACCTTCTTGTCCGGTAGCAGGAACGAGACCAGCAGCACGAGGCCGACGATCACGCCGAGCGCGATGAGCCGCTGCGCCGTGGAGAGCTGCTGGATCGCGCCGGTGCGGATGACCGCGACGGCCATGATCCAGACGAGGCTGGTCGGGACGAGCACCTTCCAGCCCAGCTTCATGAACTGGTCGTAGCGCAGGCGGGGAAGCGTGCCGCGCAGCCAGATGAAGAGGAAGAGGAACGCCAGCGTCTTGAGGATGAACCAGAGCAGGCCCCACCAGCCGGTGTTCAGGAAGTCGCCGCTCCACGGGGCGTGGTAGCCACCGAGGAAGAGCGTGGTCGCGAGCGCCGAGACGGTGACCATGTTGACGTACTCGGCGAGGAAGAACAGCGCGAACTTCAGCGAGCTGTACTCCGTGTGGAAACCACCGACCAGCTCCGACTCGGCCTCGGGGAGGTCGAACGGAGCGCGGTTGGTCTCGCCGACCATCGACACCACGTAGATCACGAAGCTGGGGAACAGCAGGATGCCGAACCAGCCGGGCAACGCGCCGAGCACGGTGCTCGCCTGGGCACCCACGATGTCACCGGTCGACATCGAGCCGGTGAACATGATCACCGCGACGATCGACAGGCCCATCGCGATCTCGTAGGAGATCACCTGGGCGGCACTGCGCAGAGCACCCAGCAGCGGGTACGGCGAGCCGGAGGCCCAGCCGGACAGCACGATGCCGTAGACGCCGAGCGAGGAGCAGGCCAGCACCACCAGCACGCCGACCGGGAGGTCGACGAGCTGCAGCGCGGTCTCCTGGCCGAACATGCTGACCTTGCCGGCCAGCGGGATCACCGAGAACGCGAGGAACGCGGGGATGCAGGAGATCACCGGGGCGAGGAAGAACACCCACTTGTCCGCGAGGACCGGGCGGATGTCCTCCTTGAACGCGAGCTTCAGACCGTCCGCGAGCGACTGCAGCCAGCCGTTCGGGCCGACCCGGTTGGGGCCGGGGCGGTGCTGCATCCGCGCGACGACCTTGCGCTCCCAGTTGATCATGAACAGGGTCATGACCACGAGGAAGGCGAAGATCCCGACGACCTTGATCAGGACCAGCCAGATCGGGTCGTCCACGAGCAACTTGGCGGTCTCGCCGTTCTCCGCGAGGACGTGCTGGATCATGACTTCACCCCAGACGAGGTTCCGGCGCTGACGGAGACGATCGAGCCGTGGCCCGCGCCGAGCGTGGCCCGGACGGTCACGTCACCCGAGTTGGTGGGCAGCCAGATGACGCCCTCGGGCAGGTCGTCGGTCTCGACCGGCAGCGTGATCGCGCCGCGGTCGGTGGAGACCGTCACGGAGCCGCCGGTCGCCAGACCGAACTGCTGCGCGGTGGCCTCTGCGACCTTGGCGACGGCCGGGCGTGCGGTGCCGGCCAGGTGCGGCTCGTCCACCTGCAGCGAGCCGTTGCCGATCAACCGGTGCCAGGTGGCGAGCACGGCCTGGCCGGCACCGGCCGGGCTCTGCAGCGGCGCGGCGACGTTGAGCGAGGAACCGCTCGGGACGCCCTCGCCCAGTCGAGCCAGGTCGGCGGCCGCGGCGGCGGGCGTCTGCGTGAACAGGTCCGCGTCCATCTCCACCGCGAGGGTGTCGAGCACGCGGCAGTCCGCCAGCGAGCCGGTGCCTTCGAGCGTCGTGCCGAACTCGCGGTGGCGACCCTCCCAGTTGAGGAAGCTGCCGGACTTCTCGACCGCCGGGGCGATCGGGAGCACGACGTCGGCGTGCGCGGTGACCGCGCTCGGCCGCTGCTCCAGGCTCACGACGAAACCGGCCATGCCCAACGCTCGTTCCGCGAGCGCGGGGTCCGGCAGGTCGAACGGGTCGACGCCACCGATCAGCAGGCCGGACAGGCCACCGCTGGCGGCCGCGATGAGGATTCCGTTGGTGTCACGGCCCGGCGTGGCCGGGATCGTGCCCTCCTCGATGCCCCAGGTCCGCTCGACCTCGGTGCGCGCGGCCGCGTTCGCGACGTGGCGCCCGCCGGGCAGCAGGTTCGGCGTGGCACCGACCGCGAGCGCGCCGCGCTCACCGGCACGGCGCGGGATCCACGCGACCTTGGCGCCGGTGCGCTCCGCGAGCCTCGCGACCGCGGTGAACGCGCCGGGGATCTCGGCGGCGCGCTCGCCGACCAGGATCACCGCGCCGGGCTTGCCCAGCAGGTCGACGACGTCGGAAGCGTGCTCCGGCAACGCGTTCAGCGCGTTGGCCTCGGCTCCCGGCACGCAGGCGAGCAACGTGCCGAAGGTCTTCTCCACGGCCGGGGTGGTGAACTGGCCGAGGTGGAAGACCTTGGTCCTGCCGGTGCGAGCGGCCTTGCGCAGGCGCAGGAAGACGATCGGCGCTTCCTCCTCGGGCTCGAACGCGACCAGCAACGCGGCCGGTGCGTTCTCGATGCCCTGGAAGGTGACGCCGTTGTCCGGGTTGGTGAACACCGTGGTACCGGACAGGAACTCCAGCTCCTCGGCGCTGTGCGGCCGGGCGCGGAAGTCGATGTCGTTGGTGCGCAACGCGATCCGGGCGAACTTCGAGTACGCGTAGGCGTCCTCGACGGTCAGCCGGCCACCGGTGAGGACACCGACGCCGTTCGCGTCCCTCGCCGCCGCCAAACCTGCCGCCGCGACCTGCAGCGCCTCGGTCCAGGACGACTCGCGCAGCTCACCGGTCTCGGCGTCGCGGACCATCGGCCGCGTGATGCGGTCGTCGGACGTGGCGTAGCGGAAGGCGAACCGGCCCTTGTCGCAGATCCACTCCTCGTTGACCTGCGGGTCGTCGCCGGCGAGCTTGCGCTGCACCTTGCCGCGCCGCCAGTCGGTGCGCTCGGCACAACCCGACGAGCAGTGCTCGCAGACGCTCGGCGTCGACACGAGGTCGAACGGCCGGGCGCGGAACCGGTAGGCGGCGCTCGTCAAAGCACCGACCGGGCAGATCTGGATGGTGTTGCCGGAGAAGTACGACTGGAACGGCTTGTCCTTCGCCACACCGATCTGCTGCTGGGAGCCGCGCTCCAGCAGTTCGATGAACGGGTCACCGGCGATCTGCGCGGAGAACCGCGTGCAGCGCTGGCAGAGCACGCAGCGTTCGCGGTCGAGCAACACCTGCGTCGAGATGTTGATCGGCTTCGGGAACGTCCGCTTGTGCTCGTGGAAGCGGGAGTCGCTGCGGCCGTGGGCGATCGCCTGGTTCTGCAGCGGGCACTCACCGCCCTTGTCGCAGATCGGGCAGTCCAGCGGGTGGTTGATGAGCAGCAGCTCCATCACACCCTGCTGGGCCTTGTCCGCGACCGGCGAGGTCAGCTGGGTCTTCACGACCATGCCGTCCGCGACCGTCATCGTGCAGGAGGCCTGCGGCTTCGGCATCGGCCGGCCGCCCATCTCGACCTCGACGAGACACTGGCGGCAGGCGCCCGCGGGCTCCAGCAGCGGGTGGTCGCAGAAGCGCGGGATGACCGTGCCGAGGCGCTCCGCCGTGCGGATCAGCAGCTCACCCTTGGGCGCGATGACCTCGACGCCGTCGATGATGAGCTTGACGTGACCCTCGGGTACGACGACCTCGGTCGTGGTGCTCTTGTCAGGGGCGATGGTCATGCGTTCGCTCCAGCCAGGACCTTGGAGTTCGTGTCGCACAGGGCGAGGAACTCGTCCTTGAAGTACTTGATGCCACTGGTGATCGGGCTGACCGCACCGTCACCGAGCGCGCAGAACGAGCGGCCGAGGATGTTGTCGCAGACGTCGAGCAACGTGTCGATGTCGCTCGCCGTGCCGTTGCCCGCCACCATCCGCTGCAGGATCTGCACGAGCCAGTACGTGCCCTCGCGGCACGGCGTGCACTTGCCGCACGACTCGTGCTTGTAGAACTCCGTCCACTTCATGACGGCCCACGGCACGGACACGGTCTCGTTGAAGATCTGCAGCGCCGTCGTGCCGAGCATCGAACCGGCCTCGGCGGCACCCTCGAAGTCGAGCGGCACGTCGAGGTGCTCCGCGGTGAACAGCGGGGTGGACGAACCACCGGGCGTCCAGAACTTCAGCGGGATGCCGTCCTTCATGCCACCGGCCATGTCGAGCAGCTGCCGGAGCGTCGTGCCCATCGGCGCCTCGTACTGGCCGGGGTTCGTGACGTGGCCGGACAGCGAGTAGATCTTCGGACCGGGTGAGCGGTCGCGACCCATCTCGCGGAACCAGTCCGCGCCACCGTTGACGATGAAGGGAACCGACGCGATCGTCTCGACGTTGTTCACGACAGTGGGCGACGCGTAGAGGCCCGAGGTAGCGGGGAACGGCGGCTTGAGTCGCGGCTGGCCACGACGGCCCTCCAGCGAGTCGAGCAGCGCGGTCTCCTCGCCGCAGATGTACGCGCCAGCACCGGCGTGGATCACCAGGTCCAGGTCGAACCCGCTGCCGAGGATGTCCTTGCCCAGGTAGCCCTTGGCGTACGCCTCGCGCACGGCCGCGTTGAGGCGGCGGATGCAGTGCAGGACCTCGCCGCGGACGTAGATCGCCGCGAAGTTCGCGCGGATCGCGTACGACGTGATGATCACGCCCTCGATCAGCGAGTGCGGGTCCGCCATCATCAGCGGGATGTCCTTGCAGGTGCCCGGCTCGCCCTCGTCGGCGTTGATGACGAGGTAGTGCGGCTTGCCGTCGCCCTGCGGGATGAAGCCCCACTTCATGCCGGTGGGGAAGCCCGCACCGCCGCGGCCGCGCAGCCCGGAGTCCTTGCACTGCTGGATGAGCTGGTCCGGGTGAGCCTTCAGCGCCTTGGGCAGAGCGGTGTAGCCACCGGTGCGCTCGTAGGTCTCGATCGTCCAGGACTTGGGCTCGGTCCAGCTCTTGGTGAGAACGGGAGTCAGCGGGTTGACCATCTTGTGCCCCCTACTTCTTTTCCGGCAGGGCGGGGAACTCGGCGTTGGCCGGCATCTTCGGTGCGTCCCAGCCGCGGTCCTTCGCGATCTGGGCGCCCCGCAACGTCTCCGGCGCCGCCGACGGTCCGTCGAGGTCCGCGTCGCGACCCTCGAAGAAGCCGGCGAGCTGCAGTTCCGCCTGCTTGAAATCGGTGAGCGGGGCGCCGCGCGTCGGGGCGGGCTTGTCCCCTGACTGCAACGCCTTCACGAGCCCCAGCGCCTTGTCCGGCGTCTGGTTGTCGTAGAACTCGTAGTTCACCTGGAGCACCGGGCCGAGGTCGCACGCGGCGAGGCACTCGGCGTGCTCCAGGGTGATCGAGCCCGGCGTGCCCGGCTCGCCCGCGGTCTCCTCGTGGCCCACACCGAGGTGGTCCTTGAGGGTCTTGTAGATGTCGTCGCCGCCGAGCGCCGCGCACAGCGTGTTCGTGCACACGCTGACCAGGTGCTCACCGCACGGGCGGCGCTTGTACATCGTGTAGAACGTCGCGACCGCGCTGACCTCGGCCTCGCTCAGGTCGAGCTGCCCGGCGCAGAACCGGATGCCCTCCTGGGAGACGTAGCCCTCGACCGACTGCACCAGGTGCAGCATCGGCAGCAGCGCACTGCGGGACTGCGGGTAGCGGGCGATGATCGCCTGCGCGCGGTCCACAGTGGACTGGTCAAAGGTCTGTTCTGGCGCTTGAGTCATCGGTCGCAACCACCCATCACCGGGTCGATCGAGGCGACGGACGCGATGACGTCGGCGACCATGCCGCCCTCGCACATCGCGGGCATCGACTGGAGGTTCACGAAGCTGGGTTCGCGCAGGTGCACGCGCATCGGGCGGGTGCCGCCGTCGGAGACGACGTGGTAGCCCAGCTCGCCGCGCGGCGACTCGACCGGCACGTACACCTGGCCGGACGGCACCTTGAAGCCCTCGGTCACCAGCTTGAAGTGGTGGATCAGGGACTCCATCGACTGGCCCATGATCTTGCGGACGTGCTCGAGCGAGTTGCCCATGCCGTCGCTGCCGATCGTGAGCTGCGCGGGCCACGCGATCTTGGCGTCCTCGACCATCACCGGACCGGTCGGCAGACTCTTCACGACCTGCTTGATGATCTTCAGCGACTGGTGCATCTCCTCGAGGCGCAGCAGGTACCGCGCGAAGCAGTCCGCCGCGTTCGAGGTGGGCACGTCGAAGGAGTAGTTCTCGTAGCCGCAGTACGGCTCGATCTTGCGCAGGTCCCAGCCGAGGCCGGCGGAGCGCAGGATCGGGCCGGTGATGCCGAGCGCGAGGCACGCGTCGACGGGCAGGTAGCCCACGCCCGCGAGGCGGTTGCGCCAGATCGGCTGACCGGTGAGCAGCTTGTCGTAGTCCGGGAGCCGCTTCTCCATGACCTTGACGAACGCGGTGATCTTCTCGACCGCGTCGTCCGGCAGGTCCTGCGCGAGACCGCCGGGGCGGATGAACGCGTGGTTCATGCGCAGGCCGGTGAGGTGCTCCAGCAGGTGCAGCGCCTCCTCCCGCTCGCGGAAGCCGGAGGTCATGCCGGTCAGCGCGCCGAGCTCCATGCCGCCGGTGGCGAGCGCGACGAGGTGCGAGCTGATCCGGTTGATCTCCATCAGGAGCACGCGGATGGCCTGCGCCTTGTCCGGCACCGTGACGCCGAGCAGCTTCTCGACCGACATGCAGTACGCGGCCTCGTGGTGCAGCGGCGCCAGGTAGTCGGTGCGCGTGATGAAGGTGACGCCCTGGACCCAGTTGCGGTACTCGAGGTTCTTCTCGATACCCGTGTGCAGGTAGCCGATGACGCTGCGGGCGTGCGTGACCGTCTCGCCCTCGAGCTCCAGGACCAGGCGGAGCACGCCGTGGGTCGAGGGGTGCTGCGGGCCGAGGTTCATGACGATGCGCTCGTCGTGGACCGCGTCCGCGAGGACCTCGTCCCAGTCGCCGCCGGTCACCGTGTAGACGGTGCCCTCGGTGGTCTTGCGGGAGTCGGCGACCTCTGGGGTCTCGACGCTGTCCTGGCCCGCCGGGCTGGTGTCGGTGCCCGTGGTGACGTCGGAAAGCCGCTCGGTCATGAGTACGACCGCCTCTGGTCCGGCGGAGGAATCTCCGCGCCCTTGTACTCGACCGGAATGCCGCCCAGCGGGTAGTCCTTGCGCTGCGGGTGGCCGTCCCAGTCGTCCGGCATGAGGATGCGGGTCAGTCCGGGGTGACCGTCGTAGATGATCCCGAACATGTCCCAGGTCTCGCGCTCCTGCCAGTCCGCCGTCGGGTAGACCTCGACGAGACTCGGCACGTGCGGGTTCTCGACGTCGACCGCGACCTCCAGCCGGATGCGGCGGCGGTACGTCATCGACGTCAGGTGCGTGACGGAGTGCAGGCGCTGCGGCACGTCGGCGCCGTAGTCGACACCGGAGACCGAGCTGCAGAGCTCGAAGCGCAGCGACGGGGTGTCGCGGCAGATGCGCGCCACCTCCAGCAGCGTCTCCGGCAGGAGGTAGAAGGTGATCTCGCCGCGGTCGACGGTCACCTGCTGCACCGTGCCGGCGGGCAGGCCCTTGTCGCTGATCGCGGCGAACAGCTCGTCGGCCACCTCGTCGAACCAGCCGCCGTACGGGCGCTCGGACGGAGCGGCCACGTGGGCGGGCAGGCGCAGGCCACCGAAACCGGACGTGTCACCGGAGCCGGTGACGCCGAAGAGGCCCTTGCGCTCCTTGCCCGCGAAGATCGGCGCCTTGGCTTCGGCACCGTTGGTCTTTTCGAGGCCCTCTCCAGCGCGGTCCGCGCTGGAGTGCTCTCCCCCTGGCTCGGTCACTTCTTCCTCGCAAAACGCTCGGACGACGGGATGAGATCGGTGCGGTAGCCCGAGTCGGCGAGTGCCTTGGCGCGCACGGCGTTGAGCGGCTCGTCCATGATCTTGGCGTGGATCTTGAGGATCGCGTCCATCAGCATCTCCGGCCGCGGCGGGCAGCCCGGCAGGTACATGTCGACGGGCACGACGTGGTCGACGCCCTGCACCACCGCGTAGTTGTTGAACATGCCACCGGTCGACGCGCAGACGCCCATCGCCAGCACCCAGCGCGGCTCGGGCATCTGGTCGTAGATCTGCCGCAGCACCGGCGCCATCTTGTTGGTGACGCGGCCCGCGACGATCATCAGGTCCGCCTGGCGCGGTGAGGCCCGGAAGACCTCCATGCCGAAGCGGGCGAGGTCGTAGCGCGGTCCACCCGTCGTCATCATCTCGATGGCGCAGCAGGCCAGGCCGAAGGTGGCAGGCCACAGCGAGGACTTGCGGGTCCAGTTGACCAGCTTCTCGACGCTGACCAGCAGGATGCCGTTCGGGAGCTTCTCCTCGAGACCCATGACTTCCTCAGTTCCAGTCGAGGCCGCCGCGACGCCACACGTAGACGTACGCGAAGCCGACCGTGGCGACGAACAGGACGATCTCCACCAGCCCGAACAGGCCGAGCTTGTCGGCCGCTACGGCGAACGGGTAGAGGAAGACCATTTCGATGTCGAACAAGATGAAGAGCATCGCCGTCAGGTAGTAGGCGACGGGCATGCGCCCACCACCCACGACCGGCTGCGGGCTCGGTTCGATGCCGCACTCGTAGGCGTCGAGCTTCGCCTTGTTGTAGCGGCGGGGTCCGATGTAGGGCGCTGCGGTCACCGAGAACAGCGCGAACGCCCCGGCGAGCGCGAACATCAATACGAGGGGGAGGTAAGGGTCAAGCACGCTCCGTCGTCCTTTCCTCGCGGTCGAGGCGCACCCTAAGGGTGTTGTTCTGCGACTCGTTTGTTAGGCGAACCTAACAAACGCTTGTGAAACAGTTCACAAGCTTGTTCAGACTGTTGTGAAGTGATTCACAAGCTCGCCCGCCAGTGTAGAACGCCTGTAAATGACCTAGATCACAGGGTCTGACCTGGGGGTTTAACTTCGTTGGAACATGCGAAACGGCACCGGCTCGTATTGAGCCGGTGCCGTCACCTATTCGGAGTAATTTATGCCGTCGGCGCGAGCTTCGTGGCGGCCACGATCAGACGGTCCATTGCGTCGCCGTCCTTGGGGTCGTAGAGGCCCGCAAGCAGCTTGAGCACGAGTTTCATCAGGCGCTTTCGCGGCATTCCGTACTTCGTTGCGGTCCGCATGACCGCCGGGTTCCCGATGAGCTTCGAGAAGACGTTCCCTAGCCGGTAGTAACTGCCGAGCGCCTGTTCGATCCGAATCGGGTAGCCGTGCAGCGCGCGTTCACGGTTGACGCCGGTCCGGGCGAGCGCCTGGACGACACTTTCGGACGCGATCTTGGCCGACTCCATGGCGTAGCCGATGCCCTCGCCGTTGAACGGGTTGACCATGCCGCCGGCGTCGCCGACGAGCACGAGGCCCGCGCGGTAGTGCGGCTTGCGGTTGAGGCCCATCGGCAACGCGGCGCCGCCGATGCGGCTCGTCGCGTTCTCCTCGCGGAAGCCCCACTCCTCCGGCGTGCCGTCCAGCCAGGAGCGCAGGAGCTGGCGGTAGTCCGTGGTGCCGTAGGCCTTCGACGTGCTGAGGATGCCGAGGCCGACGTTCACGCTGCCGTCGCCCATGCCGAAGATCCAGCCGTAGCCGGGCAGCAGCTGACCGTCCGGCGCCCACAGCTCCAGGTGCGACTCGAGGTAGTCGTCCTTGGTGCGCGGGCTCGCGTAGTACCGCCGGACCGCGACGCCCATGGGCTTCGCGTCGTCCTTCTGCAGGCCGACGCTGAGGGCGAGTCGTGCGGAGACGCCGTCGCACGCGACCGTGATCGGGGCCCGGTACGTGACCGGGTTCTTTTCCGGTCCCTGCTTGGCCTCGACGCCGACGACCCGGCCGTTCTCGATGATGGCCTTGGTGACCGTGGTGTTCTCGTGCATGCGCGCACCGGCTTGTTTCGCGGTGTTCGCGAGCATCTCGTCGAAGTCCATGCGCGGCCGCACGACGCCGTAGTTGGGGAACGTGGCCAGGTCCGGCCAGTCCAGCTCCATCGTGACGCCGCCGCCGACGACCCGCAGCCCCTTGTTGTGCAGCCAGCCGTTGTCCTCGCGGGTGTCGATGCCCAGGTCGATCAGTTGCTTCACGCCGCGGGGCGTGAGGCCGTCGCCGCAGACCTTCTCCCGGGGGAAGGAGCTCTTCTCCAGCAGGAGCACGTCGAGACCTGCCCTGGCCAGGTAGGTCGCCGCGGTCGAGCCCGCCGGTCCCGCCCCCACCACGATGACGTCGGCGTCCTCGTTGATCCCGCGCCTGCTCATCCAGACTCCCTACGTGTGCCGTGACTCCTCCGCGACTCTAACCGGCACGAACTGAGACCCCACCGCCCAAGCCCTCCTGCTGTGCGCCACGCGGGGCCCCCGCGTACGCCATGAGCGTACGAAAGCTCCCCGCGTGCGCTCGAAGATCGCGAGTTGTCCACATGTCGATCAAGGGCTGGTTGTGCGCGGGCCCGTTATGCCGATGATTGATCGAGTGCTCAACCAACGATCGATCGACTACGGGCTGCTCGCCGATGTCTTCGAGGACGGGGTAGCTGCTCGCCGCCACCTGCTCGAACTCGGGTTCAGCAGTGACACGCTGGCCAGGAAGTGCCGGCCTGGAGGTGGTTGGACCCGGTTGTTCCTGGGTGTCTACCTGTTGACTGGAGGCACGCCCAACCGGAGACAGCTGGTTCGCGGTGCACTGCTCCGAGCCGGCCCGCTGACCTTTCTGACCGGCCTCGAGGCAGCACGCAGGTATGGAGTACGTCGACTGCCCGCTGACCAACGCGTCCATGTTCTCGTCCCACACGGCCGCCGCATCACCAGCCAGGGCTCCATGCTCGTCGAGCGAACCAACCGGTCATGGGACGGAACGCTGATCGACGGCTTCCCCGTTGTGACGCTCGCCCGTGCGCTCATCGACGCTGCGCGCAAAGAAGGCCGCATCGACGTTGTGCGGGCATTCATCGCTGACGCCGTCCAGCAGCAGCTTTGTTCGCCCAAAGCACTCGCGGAGGAGCTGAAATGCCTCCGCCTGGGCGGAACTCACCTGCCGCGACGAGTCATGGATGAGGTCAACGACGGCGTTCGCTCCGCTGCTGAGGCGTGGTCACGCTCGCTGATCCACCGTTCTTCGCTGCCTGCACCACAGTGGAACGTGCTGATCAGGTCGACGGCCGGCAAGCAGCTCGCAGTCGTGGACGGTTGGTGGGGCGACGTCGGCCTCGCTTGGCAGATCGACTCAGTGGAGTTTCACCTTGCGCCCGATGCGTACGCACGGACGATGGCGCAACACTCCGCCTTGCTGGCCAATGGCGTTATGACCGTGCACACCCTTCCTTCACGGCTCAAGAACGATCCGGCTGGCGTCATCGCTGAGTTGCGTGGCGCTTACCGGTCAGCGACACAGCGGCCACAGCCACGCGTCTCAGCGACGCTGTGGCGTCCGATCTGAGCGCCACGCGGGGAGCTTTCGTACGGCAGGAGCGCACAGCGAGGCCCCGCGTGCGGCAAAGCGAGTGGGGTGGGCGGGTGTTAGGAGGTTGAGACGTCGGAGGCCGGCTTTGGCTTGGTTGCGCGGTGCAGGGCCACCATGCCGCCGGTCAGGTTGAACCACGCCACGTCCTCCCAGCCCGCCTGCGAGATCAACTCGCCCAGCGACCGCTGGTCCGGCCAGGTCGCCATGGACTCGGCGAGGTAGGAGTACGCGACCGGGTTCGAGGACACGAACTTCGCGATGAGCGGCAGCAGTTTGAGCAGGTAGCGCATGTAGACGAAGCGGAACGGCTTCCACACCGGGGTGGAGACCTCGCAGATCACCATGCGGCCGCCCGGCTTCGTGACGCGGGCCATTTCCCGCAGGGCGACGACGGTGTCGTTGAAGTTGCGGATGCCGAAGGACACCGTGACGGCGTCGAAGGAGTTGTCCCTGAACGGCAGGCGCAGGGCGTCGGCGGCGACCTTCGGGACGCGGCGGTGGGCGCCAGAGGCGAGCATGCCCACGGAGAAGTCCGCGGCCACGCACCAGGCGCCGGACGCGGCGTACTCGACGGTGGACACCGCGGTACCCGCGGCGAGGTCGAGGACCTTCTCGCCGGGGCGGGCGTCGAGCACGCGGCGGCTCCAGTCCCGCCAGCGGCGGTCGAAGCCCAGCGTCATGACCGAGTTCGTGCGGTCGTAGCCCTTGGCCACGCCGTCGAACATCTCGGCGACCTCACGCGGGTTCTTGTCCAAGCCGGCTCGCGACATGCCAAGAGACTAAGTCAGGGCTGCTGAGATCATCTTCAGGGCACCTTCAGAGCCGTCAGCATGCCGCCCACCGCCGCGTCCCACGGGTACTCCTCGGCGCGGGCCCTGGCGGCCTCCCGCGAGCCGGAGACCAGGAGCCGTTCCGCGGCTGAGGCGAAGGCGGCCGCGTGGTCGTCGACGGCCGCGCCGCACGAGGGTTGGACGATCTCCTTCAGGGCGCTGCTCTGGCTGACGACGACCGGGGTGCCGCTCGCCAGGGCCTCCAACGCCGCCAGACCGAACGTCTCGTGCGGGCCGGGCGCCAGCGAGAGGTCGGCGGAGGCCAAGAGCGCGGCGACGTCCAAACGCGACTTCACGAAGCCGAGGAACGTCACCGGCAGGCCTGCCGCGCGCTTCTCCAGGGCCGAGCGGCGCGGGCCGTCACCGGCGATCACCAGACGTGCCGCGTGGCCCTGCTCGTGCAGTTCGGCCAGCGTGTCGACCGAGCGTTCGACGTGCTTCTCCGGCGACAGGCGTCCACAGTGGATGAGCAAGCTCTCCTTGCCCTGCAACAGCTCTCGCCTCAGGTCGGCGGAGTGGCGGTGTGGGGTGAACGTCGCCAGGTCGACGCCCAGCGGCACCTGGGTGACGTTGCGGGCGCCGATGCGGTCGAACTCCTCGCGCGCGAACGCCGTCGTGCACACCACGGTGTCGTAGGAGGCGGCCATGCGGCCGTTGGCCCAATCGGCACCGCGCACGGCCGGACGTTCGGGCAGCACGAACTGCAGCAGGCGGTCGAGGCGTTCGTGCGAGATCACGACGTTCGGGATGCCGCGCTCGGTCGCCCACGCGCCCATGCCGCGCAACGTGAGCCGGTCGGAGACTTCGAGCCGGTCGGGCTTCAGGTGCTCCATCAAGGACTTCACCCGCCACGGGTCCACCACGCGGTAGCCGCCGGTGTACGGGATCTTCACCGCGGTCAACGTGATGCGCCGGACGCCGCCGGGCAGCACCTCGTCCGCCCGACGGTCGCCCGGCACGACCAGCACGACCTCGTGGCCCGCCTGCACGTAGCCGGTGCCCAGGTGGTGCAGTGCCGTGCGGAGTCCGCCCGACTTGGGCCCGTAGAAGTTGGCTAGCTGAACGATCCTCAAGCGGCCGCCTGGTGAGTTAGTCCGATCACCGCAGCGTAGTGGCCCATCAGCTCGTCGCAGATCGCAGGCCAGGTGCGGGAGAGCACCGACTTGCGGGCGGCGAGACCGAACCGCCTGCGCCGCAGCGGGTCGCGCAGGAGTTCGACGTACTGCGCGATGTCGTCCTGGAAGAGGTACCCGGTCCGGCCGTGGTGGACGAGGTCGCGCGGGCCGCCGGCGTTCGGCGCGAGCACGGGCAGGCCGGACGCGAGTGCCTCCTGGACGGCCTGGCAGAACGTCTCGTGCGGTCCGGTGTGGATGAACACGTCGAGCGAGGCGTAGGCCTCGGCGAGCTCGCGACCGGTGCGGAAGCCGAGGAACTCGGCGTTGGGCAGGTCCTTTTCGAGCTGTTCGCGGTCGGGACCGTCGCCGACGATCCTCAGCTTCACGCCGGGCAGGTCGTGCAGCTCTTTGAGCCGGTGCACCTGCTTCTCCGGCGCGAGGCGTCCGACGTAGCCCACGGTGAGCTCGTCGTTGTGCTTGGGACGCGGGTGGAAGAGGTCGATGTCGACGCCGCGGCCCCACCGGTGCACGCGCGGCACACCGTGCAACTCCAACGCCTCGACGGCCGAACTGGACGGTGCCAGCGTGCGGTCGGACAGCGTGTGCAGGCGTTTGGTCCACCGCCACGCGGCGCGCTTGGTGAGCCCGAGGCCGTAGCTGCCGGCGAACCCGGCGACGTCGGTCTGGTAGACGGCGACGGTCGGCACGTCGATCTTGCGCGCGGCCCTGAGGCCGTACGCACCCAGCACGAACGGCGAGGCGAGGTGCACGACGTCCGGCTGGAAGTCAGCCAGCGCGTGCAGCACTCTCGGGCTCGGCACCCCGATGGGCAGGCTCGTCACCATGGGCACGTCGACCGCGGAAACTCTGACGACGGGCGTGCCGTGGTGGGAGTCCGCTCCGGCACCTGGCGCGACGACCATCGCCTGGTGGCCGTTGCGGCGCAGGTGCTCCAGGACACGGAGCACGGAGTTGGAGACCCCGTTCACCTGGGGCAGGAAGCTCTCGGTCACGATCGCTACGCGCACAGACACACCTTGTAGGGCTGGTGTGAAGTCCGCGTGACGCGAAATTTGACGCGGTCAGAACACCTCACGTCGTGGCCAGGTGATCGTCAATTCGTCATCTTCGATTGGGTTGCCGGTCACACGACGCGGTGAAACTAGGCCAGCATGACCGTCTTGTCGTCCCGCCCCGCGCACCCAGTCGACCCCGGCCTGGTGTCCATCGCGCTGGAAGTGGCTGGTCGCCTGGCGAACGACGCCTCCGACGTCATCATGGCCACCGCCGGCCGCGGCGTCCGTCCGGACTCGGACGAGTCGCCGTTCGACTGGGTCACCGACACCGACCGCACCCTGGAACGGCACACGCGCCGCGTGCTCACCGCCGAGTTCCCGGCGATTCCGGTGTTCTGTGAAAACTCCGATGTGGACGTTCCCGGCGACTCCGAGTTCCGCTGGGTGGTGGACCCGGTCGACGGGACCGCGAACTACACCGCGGGCATGCCGTGGTGCGCCTACAGCCTCGCCCTGGTGGACCGCTGGGGCCCCGTCGTGGGTGTCGTCGCAGACCCGTACCGCTCACAGATCTACGCCGCCGCACGTGGCCGCGGCATGCGTGCGAACGGCACGCCCGTGCGCCTGACCGAGCGGCAGGGCGATTCCCTGGTGGTGTGCACGGAGATGACCCGAACGGGGCCGTGGCCCGGAATGGGTGAATTCATCTCCACGGCCGCGATCGCAGGCACGGGCGTGCGCGTGCTGGGCTCGAAATGCCTTGCCGTGGCACAAGTGGCGTTGGGTCACGTCGCCGCCGCGGTGCTGCACGGCTATCACGAGTGGGACGTCGCTGGCGCGGTGTCACTGGCCGTGGAGTCCGGTGCGGTCGTGCTGGACCGACGCGGCGAGGGCGCCCAACTGCCCGTGGACGGCCTGCTGGTGGCCGCACCCGACGCGGCCGACGAGGTGCTGGGCTGGTGGCAGTCCGCGCTTCAGGTCGACAGCTGAGGAAGCTGCTTCTCCAGCACCTCGAGATGGACGCGCGCCTCGTCCAGTTCCGGGTGGTCGAACATCTGCAACGCGACCCGGCCGACCTCGTTCTCGAACTGCTGGAAGTCGTGCGCCGCCTTGAGCAACCGCTGGTACACCGGGTGCTGCCGGTCGACCGCGCCGAGCGCCCTGCCCAGCTGCGCGATGCCGCGCACGTCGTCGAGCTCCTTGGTCAGCTGCTCGCCGATCCGCTGCAGCCAGTCCTTCGCCGCTGATTTCGGCACGGTCTGCACCGCGGCCGCGACGCGTCTGGTGGACTCCGCGCAACGTTCGACCAGCTCGGACCACATGTCGTAGGGCTGCTGCGGCATCGGCAGGTACGCGGGCCGGGGCTGGGCGGGGCGCTGGATCGAGCGGCGGATGAACCCGACGCCGGTGCCGACCACTGCTCCCGGCACGCCACCGAAGGCCACGGAGATGGCGCCGATCGCGATGATCGTCACGAAGACCGAGGACGGCGGCCCGTCGCTCGGGACGGCCTGGTCGATGATCGTCGTGAGGACGCCCATGAGCAGGGTGCCGACTGCGGCACCCCAGAGCGCTGAACGGACGACAACCCCCATGGCCGTTGATCGTGCCACGTTCACCGCGCGTTCGTCGGGAAAGTCAGGCGTCGAAGTCGACCGTCACACATTCGCTGGTCGGCAGCGCCTGGCAGGTCAGCACGAAACCCGCCGCCACCTCGGACTCGTCGAGCGCGTAGTTGCGGCGCATCTCGACGGAACCCTCGGTCACCAGCGCCCGGCACGTGCCGCACACCCCGCCCTTGCAGGCGAACGGCAGATCCGCGCGGACGCGCTGGGCGGCGTCCAGGATCGGCTCGTCGGCGGGCAGCGGCAGGGTCGTCGACTTGCCGTCCAGCACCACGGTCACGGACGCGGCGGCGTCCACCACGGCCTCGGCTCGACGCGGAGGGGGCGGTGGTTCGTCGACGTAGAAGAGTTCGTGATGGACGCGTTCGGTCGGCACGCCGCGATCACGCAGCACGGCCGTGGCGTCCTGGACCATCTCGTAGGGGCCGCACAGCCACCACTCGTCGATGGCGTCGAACGGCACGATGCTGCCGAACAGCGCGGTCAGCTTCTCGGCGTTCAGACGGCCGGTGAACAGTTCCACGTCGCGCGGTTCGCGGGACAGCACGTGGACGAGCTGGAAGGTCGCCGGGTAGCGGTCCTTCAGGTCGGCCAGTTCGTCGGCGAACATCACCGTGTTGGTGCTGCGGTTGCCGTACAGCAGGGACACGCGGGCACCGGTGGCGAGCACGGTCGCGGCGATCGACAGGGCCGGGGTGATGCCGGAGCCGGCGACCACCAGGCCGTGATGGGTGCCTGTGCCGGTGGGGGTGAACTTGCCCAGCGGCGGCAGGACCTCGACGACGTCACCCGCGACGAGCCGGTCCACCAGCCACGTCGAGAACTGGCCGCCGTCGACTCGGCGCACGCCGATTCGTGGCGCGGAGCCCGCCGGGGCGCAGATCGAGTACGAGCGGCGCTCGTCGCCCTGGCGCAGGGTCAGGTACTGGCCCGCGGCGAAGTCGAACTCCTCGGAGACGTCCTCCGGCACGTCGAAGGTGACGGCCACGGCATCGTCGCAGAGGCGGTCGACGCGGGCGACCGTCAGCTTGTGGAAGGCAGCCCCCCGTTTCCCGATTTTGGGCGACAACTAGATCTCCTTGACGTGCTCGAAGGGCTCGGAGCAGGCGTTGCAGCGGCGCAGGGCCTTGCACGCGGTCGAGCCGAACCGGGAAATCTCCGAGGTGTTCAGCGAGCCGCACTGCGGGCAGGCGACCTGACGGGACGGCGGCACCAGGTTCAGCGGAACGGGTCCCACGGCAGCAGGACCCACGCGGGACGGCGGCGCGATGCCCGCGGCGGCCAGCTTCGAGCGGCCCTCGGCGCTGATCCAGTCCGTCGTCCAGGCCGGCGAGAGCGACAGGCGCACCTCGACCTCCTCGAAGCCCGCGGAGATCAACGAACGGCGCAGGTCGGCGCCCATCTCGTCGATCGCGGGACAACCCGAGTAGGTCGGGGTGATGGTGACGACCACGCGACCGTCCTCGACGGAGACGTCACGGAGCACGCCGAGGTCCGCCAGCGTGAGGACCGGCAGTTCCGGGTCCCGCACGGCCGACGCGATCTCGAGTGCGGTGGTCACCAGACCGCTCCTGGCAGCGAGCGGTGCAGGTGCTGCATCTCGGCGAGCAGAAAGCCCATGGCCTCGGTGTGCACGCCGTCGCGGCCGGCCATGCCCGCGACACGTGCGGCGCGGGAGTCGGCGGGACGGGTGAGACCGGCAGCGCTGAGAACCGCGTCCAGCACACCGTCCACTTCGGACCGCAGCGACGCCGGGTCGACCGCGACACCGGCGAGACGGGCTTCGACGGCGTGCGTCGCGAACAGCTCGTCCACGAACGGCCACACCCGCTGCAAACCGGCCTGCATGCGGCGGTGCGACTCGTCGGTGCCGTCGCCGAGCCGGACGGTCCACTGGGCGGCGTGATCGCGGTGGTAGGCCAGCTCTTTCAGGCCCTTCTCGGCGATCGCGGCGAGCACCGGGTCCGCCGAGCCGCGCAGGCGGGAGAACAGGGCCAGGCGCCACGACGAGAACACCAGCAGGCGCGCGATGGTCGTGCCGAAGTCGCCGCCGGGGCCCGGTCCGCAGTCGATCTCGGCCAGGTGCACGTTGCGGAACTCGCGTTCGTCGCGCAGGTAGGCCAGCTCGTCTTCCGACTTCCCGAGCACCTCACCGGCGCGGGTGAGCAGCATGCGGGCCTGACCCAGCAGGTCCAGGGCGATGTTCGCGAGGGCGATGTCCTCTTCGAGCTCGGGAGCGCGCGAGCACCACTCCGAGAGGCGCTGCGAGAAGATCAACGCGTCGTCGCCGAGCATCAGGCAGTAGGCGGCCAGCGCTTCGCGGTCGACCCCGGCCGGGAACTCGCGGTTCACGCCGGACAGGGCCTCCGAGAAGCCAGTTCCGAAAGCCCAGTGCGCGTCCTCATGACCGAGAAGCGACTCGTAGGCGTTGTCGAAGCTCATAGGTGCGGTACGTCCTCGGGAATCGCGTAGAACGTCGGGTGCCGGTAGACCTTGTCCCCGGACGGCGCGAAGAACGGGTCCTTCTCGTCCGGCGACGAAGCCGTGATCGAGGTCGCGGGCACGACCCAGATGGAGACGCCCTCGTTGCGACGCGTGTAGACGTCACGGGCGTTGCGCAGCGCCATCTCCGCGTCCGGCGCGTGCAGCGAACCGACGTGCACGTGGTTCAGGCCGCGCTTGCCCCGCACGAACACTTCCCACAGCGGCCAAGACGTGCTCACGCGGCACCTTCCTTCTGTGCGTGCTTCTGCGCGTGCGCGACGGCGGCCTCACGAACCCACGAACCGTCCTCGTGCGCCTTGCGCCGGTGGGCGATGCGCTGTTCGTTGCAGACGCCGCCACCCTTGACGACCTGCCAGAACTCGTCCCAGTCCGGAGAGCCGAAGTCGTACTGCCCGCGCTCTTCGTTCCACCTGAGCTCGGGGTCCGGGAACGTCACGCCGAGCGCCTCGGCCTGCGGCATGCTCATGTTCACGAACTTCTGCCGCAGCTCGTCGTTGGTGTCGCGCTTGATCCGCCACGCCATCGACTGCTCGGTGTTGGTCGACTCGGAGTCCGGCGGGCCGAACATCATCAGCGCCGGCCACCACCAGCGGTTCACCGAGTCCTGCACCATGTCGCGCTGCTGCTGGGTGCCGCGCATCATCGTCATGAGCAGCTCGTAGCCCTGACGCTGATGGAACGACTCTTCCTTGCAGATGCGGATCATGGCGCGCGCGTACGGCCCGTAGGACGTGCGGCACAGCGGCACCTGGTTGCAGATCGCGGCGCCGTCGACGAGCCAGCCGATCACGCCGACGTCCGCGAACGTCAGCGTCGGGTAGTTGAAGATCGACGAGTACTTCTGGCGGCCCTCGATGAGCTTGGTCGTCAGGTCCTCGCGGTCGGCGCCGAGCGTCTCGGTCGCCGAGTACAGGTACAGACCGTGCCCGGCCTCGTCCTGCACCTTCGCCAGCAGGATCGCCTTGCGCCGCAGCGAGGGCGCGCGACTGATCCAGTTGCCCTCCGGCTGCATGCCGATGATCTCGGAATGCGCGTGCTGGGCGATCTGCCTGATCAGGGTCTTGCGGTAGCCGTCGGGCATCCAGTCGCGCGGCTCAATGCGCGCTTCGGCCTGCACGGTGCGCTCGAAACGCAACTCCAGGTCATCCGCCATGCACCGATGTTACACCTGAGTGCCGAATCTGCGTAGAACTGTCACAACGGCCGCGATGACGAGCCAGACGGCCACCAGGAACGTTCCGACGGGAAGCAGGCTGAGCAGCGCGGACCGGCCGGCGACGCGCGTCAGTTCGGGGTTCGTCTGGTCGTACTCGACCCGCACGTTGTCCCCGACCTTCAACCCCGACGGGTACAGCACGCCCTGAGACGGGATGATCACGCGCCCGTCCGGTGTGGCGTAGCGCACAACCGTCCTGTTGAAGGCGACGGAGTCGACCTGCGCGACCGCCTGCCCCACGTTGCGTTCGATGGCGATGTCGTCCCGCCAGCACGCGATCGGCAACAGCACGCACACGAGCGTGACCACTCCACCGACGACGAGCAACGTTCTGCTGACCGCACGGCGGACGCGCACACCGAGCGGCGACTTGGTCACTGCGTCCTCCACCACAACTGAGAAGTCTAGAGCCGGGCGGATGCCGCGCTTTCAGGTTGAGGTCCATACAGTCGAGACGTGACCTCAGCACCGACATCGCGCACACGGCAGCGAATCCGCGTCCGCTCGAAGCGGGACACCGCCGGTGACCTGCTCGGATTGCTGCCAGACCCGGAGCACGCGCTCGCCTGGGTGCGCGACGGGTCGGGTCTGGTCGGCTGGGGCGAGGCAGCGAGGCTGGAGGTCAGCGGCCCGGACCGGTTCGCGCAGGCCGACAAGTGGTGGCGCGAGTTCGTGTCTCACTTGGACGTCGACGACGAACTGGGCGTGCCGGGCAGCGGTCCGGTCGCCTTCGTGTCGATGGCGTTCGCCGACGAACCGGGCAACTCGGTGCTGATCGTCCCCGAGGTCGTCGTCGGCCGCCGCAACGGCGAGCAGTGGGTCACCACGATCGGCGCCTCGGACCCGAATCCGTTGGTCGCGCCTCTCTCGCGGCCCTCAACGGTCCGATACGCGAACGGACAGCTGCCGGTCACGCAGTTCCGCGAGGCAGTGCGGTCCGCCGTCGCCAGGATGCGCGCCGGCGAGCTGGACAAGGTCGTCCTGGCCCACGACCTGGTGGCGGTCACCGACCGACGGCTCGACCAGCGGTTCGTGCTGCAAGGCCTGGCCCGCCGGTATCCGGAGTGCTGGGCGTACGCCGTTGACGGGCTTATCGGTGCAACGCCCGAGCTGCTGCTGCGCCGGACCGGGTCGGTCGTGGATTCGCGAGTGCTGGCCGGCACCACTTGGCCGCACGACGGCGTTTCGGACGAGGAGCTTGCGGCGGCGTTGATGTCGTCGGAGAAGAACCTCGAAGAACACGACTACGCGATCACCTCTCTCGCGGAGACGCTCCGGCCGTACTGCACGACCATGTCCGTGGAGGGGCCTTCGGTGCTTCGGCTGCCGAACGTGTCACACCTGTCCAGCGATGTGATCGGTGAGCTCGGTGAGCCCACCTCTTTGTTGCGCCTCGGGGAGGCGGTGCATCCGACGGCGGCGGTCGGAGGCACGCCCAGGTTGGACGCCACGACGTTGATCTCGCAGCTGGAGGGGATGGACCGCGGGCGGTACGCCGGGCCGGTCGGGTGGATCGACGGCAACGGCGACGGCGAGCTCGGCATCGCGCTGCGGTGTGCGCAGATCTCCGGTTCCACGGCGCGGTTGTTCGCCGGGTGCGGGCTGGTCGCGGACTCGGATCCGGACATCGAGGTGCAAGAGGCGCACGCGAAGATGCGCCCGATGCGTGAGGCGCTCGAGGGCCTCTAGCCGGGCGGAGTCGCCACGAACGCCGCCTTGCCTTCCGTGTACGCCTCACGGTCGTGCCCGCTGTCTTGGGACAGCTGGCGTTTCAGGTCTTCGTACTGCCGCGCCAGCTCGGCGTCGCCGCGCAGGGCGTCGCGGAACCTGATCTGGTCGGTCCACCGCTCGTGGCCGGCCTGGATCAGGTGGAGGTGGGCTTCGCGGCGCTGTCCGGTGGGGTCCGGTTTGACGAAGAAGCGGCTGACGCAGGGGTCCCCCTGAGCGGGGAACCCCTGCGTCATAACGTACTCAGCAGGTCTGACAGTCAGTTGCGGTCAGACGAGCGGCCTCACTTGTGCGCGTCCAGCAGTTCGTGCGTGAGCTGGATCTTGGCGCGCGACTTCGGCTCGGCCTTCACCGAGAGGGACTTCGCGGCCGCGTCCGAGGTGCGGCCGGGAGCCTCCGCCGGCTTGCCCTTGGTGAAGAGCCACGTCTGGAACAGCTGGTCGAGCTGCTGGCCCGACACCCGCTCCGACAGCGCGATGAACTCCTCGATGGTGGCGTCCTTGTACTTCTTCTCGGCGAGCCAGGTCTTCAGGATCTCGAAGAACTTCTCGTCGCCCACGGCCACGCGCAGGGCGTGCACGGTCAGGGCGCCGCGGTCGTAGACGGCGTTGTCGAACACACTGCCGGAGCCGGGGTCGCCGGGCAGGACCTGCCAGAACGGGCTGTCGGCCGGGTAGAGGTCGTAGGTGAAGTCGGCGTTCTCCTGCGCCGTGCCCTCACCGATGTGCTCGGACCAGAGGAACTCCATGTAGGAGGCGAAGCCCTCGTTCAGCCAGATGTCGCGCCAGCCGTGGACCGACACCGAGTCGCCGAACCACTGGTGGCCCAGTTCGTGCGCGACCACGTAGGTGTTGGCGCCGCGGCGGAAGAACGCAGTGTCGTAGTTCGGGCGGGTCTGGTTCTCCAGCGCGTAGCCGAGGTCCGGCGTGACGACGCCGCCCTGTGCCTCGAACGGGTACGGGCCGAGGTTCTCCGAGAGGAACTCGATGACCTCGGGCGTGCGCTCGACGCTGGCCTTGGCGGCGTCGGCGTTGTCGCCGAGACGCTCGGAGTACGCGTTGACGTACGGCTGGCCCGACGGCGTGGTCGACTGACGGATCTCGAACTGGCCGATCGTCAGGAACGTCAGGTAGGTCGCCTGCGGCTTGGTGCTGCGCCAGTTCCAGCGCGTGTAGCCGTTGATCTGACGGGTCTGGCCGACGAAGGTGCCGTTCGAGATCGCCTCGACGCCGTTCGGGACGGCGACGTTGACGTCGAAGGTGGCCTTGTCGGTCGGGTGGTCGTTGGACGGGAACCACCAGGAGGCGATTTCCGGCTCACCGATGGCCAGGGCGCCGTCGGTGGTCTTCGTCCACGCCGTGAAGCCGTTGCGGTCCTTCACCGCGGACGGGGTGTCGGCGTAGGTGACGACGATCGTCAGATCCTGGCCCTTGCGGACGCCGCCGCGCGGGGTGAGCGTGAGCTCGCCGTCGTCGGAGACGAAGGAGGCCGGCACGTTGTTGACCCGGACCGACTTCACCTTGAGCAGGAAGTCGAGGTTGAACTGCGTGAGGTCCTCGGTGGCCTTCGCCAGGATCGTCGTGGTGCCCGACAGCTGGTCGCCGTTCGGGTTGTAGTTGAGCCTGATGTCGTAGTGGGAGACGTCGTATCCGCCGTTGCCGTACGTCGGGAAGTACGAGTCGCCTGCACCGGGTGCACCCGGAGACGCCGCCAGCGCCGTCCCCGCAAAAAGCGTCATCGCGGCCGTGGCCGCGACTGCGGCCGTCGCCTTGGATCTGATCGACATGCGCGCGACGCTATCCACACTTTTGCGGTATCAACCACCGACTTACGTATGTTTCCTATCTGCTGAAAACGTTTGACACAGTCGACTTGAGACGTTGGTGCAGCCCACGCAGTTCGGCACGTTTTGCCTGCACCTCCACCACTCGGAGGCCTTTCGGGTGCGCAAGTGCGCTACGGAACTCCTCCTGGTCGTCCACTTTGGAGTGCGGAATTCGGTAGCCCGCGCACAAAGCGGTCAGATCAGTCCCGTGCGGCGTGCCGAAAATCCTCTCGAAGCTTTGGTCGTACTCCGGTGCCCCTTGTTCCAGCAATGAAAAGATCCCTCCGCCGTCGTCGTTGAGCACGACGATCGTCAGGTCCGGCTGGTGGTCGGCCAGCAGGCCGTTGCTGTCGTGCAGGAACGTGAGGTCGCCCATCAGCGCGTATGCGGGACCTTGATGGTTCATCGCCAGCCCCAGGGCCGTGGACACGCTGCCGTCGATGCCCGCGGCACCCCGGTTCGCGTGCACGGTGATGTCCGCACGGCGCTCGCCCACGTGGTCGACGTCGCGGATCGGGTTGGACGAGCCGACGAACAGCATCGCGCCCGACGGCATCGCCTGCGTCAGGTCACGCGCCACGTGCAGACCGGTCGGCCACGGCTCGGCGTCCAGCAGGTCGTCGACGGCCGCGCTGACGTTCTTCACCGCGCTCTGCCACGCCTGCAGCCACTCGCCGTCGAGCTCCGCGGGTTCGGGCAGCCAGGTCGACGCGCGCGTCGCGGTGAACTGCACGTCCGGCCACTGCGCCTGATCACCCACGGCATGCACGACCGGGGTGTTCTTCAGCAACGACTGCTGGCCGCGCGACAACGTCACCCGCCCGGCCACGAGTACCGCGTCCGGCCGCAGGTGCTCCGGCAGGCCCGCGTTGAGCAGCAACGACCCGTGCCGCAGACCACCGGGCGCGGTCGGTTCGGCGACCACCGGCCAGCCCAGGTCCGACGCCCTGCGGAGACGTTCCGGACGGTCGTCGCCGAGCAGCACCAGCGTGCGGGCGGGCAACTTCGACGGGCGTGTCTCGACGGTGAACGAGCGGTCCGTCTCCGTCCAAGGACCGCGGTCCGACGTGGGCCACGCGTCGTCGGAGGGCGTGAGCGGCGGGCGGAACGGCACGTTGACGTGCGACGGGCCGTCGGTCGCGATGGCACGGCAGATCAACGAACGCGTGGTGGGCTCGTCGGCCCCCTCCGGCATGTGCAACGTCGGGATGCCGAGGACGTCGTGCTGGTTGATCGTCTGGCTGGCACCGGTGCGGTAGAGGTCGACCGGGCGGTCGGCGGTCAGCGCGATCAACGGCACGTTCGTCAGCTGCGCCTCGACCACGGCCGGGTGCAGGTTGACCACGGCGGTACCGCTCGTGCAGGTGACGACCGCGGGCGTACCCGTCTTGGCGAGCCCGAGCGCAAGAAACCCCGCACTGCGCTCGTCGATCCGCACGTGCACCGCGAGCAGGCTTTTCTGCTCGGCCTGGTGCAGGGCGAACGACAACGGGGCGTTGCGCGAACCAGGGCACAGCACGACGTGACGCACACCGTTGCGCACCAGTTCGTCGACGATCACCCTCGCCTGCGCAGTAGACCCGTTCATCCGTCGATTGTCTCAGTGGGCCTCGCTACGCTGCTGAGAACCGGGGGGTGGGGAATGACCGAAGAGCCTGAACCGCGCAACGAGATCAGCGGCCAGGTCTCAGGCAACGCTTGGCAGATAGGCCATGTGCACGGTGACCTCAACCACACGGTGCACAACACCGGCAACGCGCCGCCTCAGCCGGAAGAGCCGGAGCTCGACATCTGGCTCGTGCTCGCGGGCGTGCTCGCCGTCGCGAGCGGCATCGCCATGATCGTCAGCACGTTCAACAACGGGATCGCGACGCCTCGGTTGGTCGGCGTGGGCGTGGTGCTCGACGTGCGTTCGTATTCGATCGACTACGGCGCCTTGACCGGACCTGCCTGGGGCGCGGCCTGCGCGCTCGGGGTCTGGCAGGTGTGGACCGCACGGGACCTGTTCTACCGCCAGAAGCAGGTGCGCCGCCGTGATCGGCACACGGCCCAGATCGCCCTGTGGCTGTCGTGCATCCCGATCCACCTGGCACTCGGCACGCCGGCTTCGTGGATCGGGTTCTGCCTCGTCGCGACCATCGCGGCGCTGATCTGCCTGGTGCGCCGTCCCCAGGTGCCGCGTCCAGGCCGACGGCTGATCGCCGCGGTGGTCGGAGTCATCGCGTTCGTCACGTGGTTTCTGCCGGAGGTGCGCGGCCTCTGGAGCGACGAGGCCGACGCCTCGGTGCTGGGCGCACTCGCGGGCACCCTGCTGCTGCTCGTGATCGTCGCGGTGCCGGTGCACGCGGTCCTGACCGCTCCCGCGGTGAACGCCGGCCGCACGTTGCGCAGCTGGTCGGTCTGCCTTCTCGTGAAGCTCGCGATCACGTGGGTGGTCGTGGTGCAGTGGCACGTGCACGTCCCGGCCGGGGTCAACGTCTTCTCGTCGTTCCTGCCGACCATCGGAGTCGTCGCCATGCTGCTCGCGTCGTCGAGCATCCTGGAGCGGGTCTCAGCACCGGGCGCCTAGAGTCTCCCGCGTGGCAGATCAGGAGCTCTTCGACCCGTCGCTGTGGAAGCCGATTGAGGGCTTCGACTTCACCGACATCACCTATCACCGCGCGCTCGACCAGGGCACGGTCCGCATCGCGTTCAACCGGCCCGAGGTGCGCAACGCGTTCCGGCCGCACACGGTGGACGAGCTGTACCGGGCGCTCGACCACGCGCGGATGTCGTCGGACGTCGGATGCGTCCTGATCACCGGCAACGGACCGTCGCCGCGCGACGGCGGGTGGGCCTTCTGCAGTGGCGGTGACCAGCGGATTCGCGGGCGCAGCGGCTACCAGTACGCGTCCGGCGAGACCGCCGACACGGTGGACCCGGCGCGTGCGGGACGGCTGCACATCCTGGAGTGCCAGCGGCTGATCAGGTTCATGCCGAAGGTCGTCATCGCGGTGGTCCCCGGCTGGGCGGCCGGTGGCGGGCACAGCCTGCACGTCGTGTGCGATCTGACGATCGCGAGCGAGGAGCATGCGAAGTTCAAGCAGACCGACGCGGACGTCGGCTCGTTCGACGGCGGCTACGGGTCGGCCTACCTCGCGCGGCAGGTCGGGCAGAAGTTCGCCCGCGAGATCTTCTTCCTCGGCCGCACGTACTCCGCCGAGGAGATGCACAAGATGGGCGCGGTCAACGCCGTCGTGCCGCACGCCGAGCTGGAGACCACGGCGCTGGAGTGGGCGCGCGAGATCAACGGCAAGTCGCCGACCGCGCAGCGGATGCTCAAGTACGCGTTCAACCTGATCGATGACGGTCTGGTGGGACAGCAGCTGTTCGCCGGTGAGACGACCCGGCTCGCGTACATGACCGACGAGGCGGTCGAGGGCCGCGACGCCTTCCTCGAGAAGCGCGACCCCGACTGGTCGAACTACCCGTACTACTTCTGACCATGCTCGACGAACTGCGCGCCGCACTGGGCGGCGGAGACCCCCTGGTGGACGGCCCGCTCGACGGCTGGGAGAAGCGGGCCGTGCTCGGCGTGTCCACCTCCGGGTCGACGGGCGAGCCGAAGACCGTGCTGCTCGACGCCGGCGCGCTGACGACGTCCGCCGAGGCCACGCACGAACGGCTCGGCGGACCCGGCACGTGGCTGCTGGCGTTGCCCACCAGCCACATCGCCGGTGTTCAGGTGCTGGTGCGGTCGATCATCGCCGGCACCACGCCCGGTGTGCTCGACCTGTCGAAGGGCTTCCGCGCGATGGGCTTCGCGCAGGCCGCCCGCCCGGTGCTGGCCCAGCCGGGACGCCACTACACCGCGCTCGTGCCGACGCAGCTGTCCCGGCTCGTCGTGGGCGAGGGACCGGGGCTCGAGGCGCTGCGGCAGTTCGACGGCGTGCTGATCGGCGGCGCCGCCACCCCGCCGAAGCTGTTGCAGCAGGCGCGCGCGCTCGGCGTCCAGGTCGTCACGACGTACGGCATGAGCGAAACGGCCGGTGGGTGTGTGTACGACGGTGAGCCGTTGCGCGGCGTCCAAGTGCGTACGGACGACGTCATAGAGATCAGCGGACCGGTGCTGGCGCTCGGGTATCGCGGCAGCGCCGAACCGTTCGGCGAGTGGTTCCGCACGGGTGATCTCGGCCGGCTGCGCGACGGGCGGCTGGAGGTGCTCGGGCGTGCGGACGACGTGATCGTCACGGGTGGCGAGAAGGTACCTCCGGTGCTGGTGGAACGGGCTCTGGCGACCGTTGAGGGCGTGCTGGAGGCGTGTGTCGTCGGCGTGCCGGACGACGAGTGGGGCCAGGTCGTGGCCGCGGCTGTGGTCGCGCGCGGGGTGTCGCCGTCCGTCGAGGATCTGCGGGCCGCGGTGACCGAGGCCGTCGGTCGGTCGGCGGCGCCCAAGCTGGTGCGGTTCGTGTCCGAGCTGCCGTTGCGCGGACCGGGCAAAGTCGACAGAACAGCAGTGGCCGACTCTTTTAGGTCATGATCTCGGCCCTGAGGTGCAGGCGATTGCCGAGCTGCCAAGACAGGCAGCGCGCATCGAACGGCTGCCCCGCCTCTGGGCGGAACGCGACCGGGCTGGACTCGATCTTGCGGCGCCGATCTGTCCCTGGACGTCCGTAGTTCCCTGCCGTGAGGTTGGCACGCAACGTCGTGTATGCGTCCACAGTCTTGCCGATCACCCGGATGGTCGGCTGCGCCGCCAGTCCAAACCGATCTCGCAGTTCAGCGTAGAACCGCTTCTGCACGTCGAACTTCCGGAACTCACTGGCAGCGTGCATTCGCTCAGACAGCCACGACGCGGCCGCATTACAGGCCAGCAGAGTCGCCCTCAGTGCCACCGCCTGCTCGGGCGTCGGCACCCGAAGGGTCACCTGGCCGTACCGACTGACGTTTCAGCCGAAAGTGGGAGATTTAGGTGAACCTTTACCGCTGAGGACAACTCTCCCCGCGAAGCGCGCGGACCCAGGCCGTGCGCGCTAGCGATGGGGGTTTCTCATGCGCTACCTGTTACCGCTGGTCGCCGGTGCCGCCTTGGTGGTCGGACTGGCATCCCCTGCCCAGGCCGCCACCAATGAATGGACCGCCGACGTCAGCGGCTACGCCGTCACGTGGGGCGGTTCCCCGCGCACGGGCCTGATCGAGCTCGGGTCGCACAGACTCGCCCAGCCCGCCAACGCGGTCACGGCGGCGGTGACCGGCGATGGTGTCGTCGACGTGCGGGGTCTGCGTCCGGACGGTCAGTGGACCGAGTGGCTGGAGGCGCCGGCGACGTTGCCGGTGACGACCTCCACCATCCAGACCCGCGTGGTGCTGTCCAGCGGCAAGGCTTCGCGGGTGAAGCTGACGGCTTCTCAGGCGCCTGCTGCGTCGGAAGACGTTTCCATTGCTGCTGCCGGACGTGCATACCGCGTGTACGCGACGCGTGAGGGACTGGTGGGCGGCACGACGGCGAACGGTCACACGATCCGTTCGCGCGACCACTTCGTCGCGCTGCCGTCGCGGCGTGGCCTGGCGCCCAACAACTCCGGCAGCTACAGCGTGCAGATCTGCGCGTCCAACGGCCGTTGCGAGTGGGCTCCCGTGTGGGACGTCGGCCCGTGGAACACCAAGGACGACTACTGGAACCCGTCCTCGACGCGTGAGACGTTCAAGGACCTGCCCCAGGGCAAGCCCGAGGCGCAGGCGGCGTACGAGGACGGCTACAACGGCGGCAAGGACGGATCCGGCCGCAAGGTCGCGAACCCGGCCGGCATCGACCTGGCCGACGGCGTGTTCTGGGACGGCCTGAAGCTGACCACGAACTCGTGGGTGACCGTGACGTACCTGTGGACCGGCTCCGGTCCTGTCGGGACGGTCCGCACGTCGGCCGCGAACGGCACCGTGAACGTGCGCAGCGGCGCGAACTCCTCCACGTCGCAGGTGGGCCTGGCCGCGAACCACGCCCAGGTCCGGGTCACCTGCCAGCTGACCGGCGAGTCGGTGTCGGGCACGCAGGGCACGTCGAACATCTGGTACCGCATCGCGTCCGGCAAGCACATCGCCAAGGCGTACGTGGCCGGCGTGTCCGGCGCGACTAGCTGCTGATACACCCGTTGGCGGGTCCTCAGCGGCCATAGCGGAGGATGGAGGCATGGCCTCAGTCGTCCAGTGGGTCCAGGGGACCCGCCCGCGCACTCTGCCCAACTCGATCGCCCCGGTGATCGTGGGCGCGGCGGCGGCACACCACATCGACGAGTTCAACGCGCTCTACACGGTGCTCGCTCTCGTCGTGTCGGTGGCGCTGCAGATCGGCGTGAACTACGCCAACGACTACTCCGACGGCATCCGCGGCACCGACGACAACCGGGTGGGCCCGTTCCGCCTGACCGGTTCCGGCGCCGCGGAGCCCACGAAGGTCCGGCTGGCCGCGTTCATCTCGCTCGGGATCGGCGCGCTGGCCGGCGTCGCGCTGGTGGCGCTGTCCGGACGCTGGTGGTTGCTCGCGTTGGGCGCCGTTTGCATTGCGGGAGCGTGGTTCTACACGGGCGGTAAGCGTCCGTACGGCTACGCGGGCCTGGGCGAGATCGCGGTGTTCCTTTTCTTCGGACCGGCCGCGGTGCTGGGCACGCTGTACGTGCAGACCGGTGAGATCACCGGTATCGGCATCGGGGCGTCCATCGCGATGGGCTCGATCTCGGCCGCGGTACTGGTGGCGAACAACCTGCGGGACATCCCGACGGACGCCGTGTCGGGCAAGCGGACCCTGGCCGTGGTGCTGGGCGACAAGGACACCCGCAGGCTGTACCTGGCGCTGGTGGCGGTGCCGTTCCTGATCGCGCTGGGGATGACCGTGCGGGTGCCGTACGCGTTGCTCGGCTTCCTCGCGGCGCCGGTGTTGCTGCCCGCCGTGCGCCGGGTGGCCGCCGGACGCGGTGGCCGTGACCTGATCCCGGTGCTGCAGTTCACCGGGATCGCGATGCTGGCCTGGGCGGTGCTGGTCAGCGCCGGGTTGTTCCTGGACTGATCACCAGGCGTCTTCGGTGAACTGGGTCGGCTCGTCGTCGTCGCGGCGCGCGGGCCTGTGCGGGGCCGGCGGCGGGGCCGTCTCGCCCTTGATCAGCTGGTCGAGCGTGGCGCGGTCGGCGTCGAGCGCCTGGCGCACGAGCGGGTCGTGGGCCGCCTCGCCGGTGAGGACCTGACGCCAGCTCAGGCCCGCACCACGGGCGATTCGGTCGGCGAGCTGGCGCATGGCCGGTGAGGCGTCGCTGGACTTGGCGAACTGCATCACCCTGCGAACGTCCTCAGTGGACGGTTCCCTGGCCTTGAGGCCCTGCTGGGCGGACTGCATCGCGCGGTCCGTCTCAGCGACGCTCTTGGTCAGGAAGTCCTCGGCCGCGAGGATGTCCGGTGTCCGCCAGGCCGTCATCACCACTTGTCCTCCGTGAAGACATCAGGGGCCATCTCGTCGCCGTCGTCACCCCTGTTTCTCCGCGGGTCCTGCGCGTTCATGATCTCCTCGGCGGTCATGCCCTCCTGCAGCATCTGGAACGCCTGTTTCATCTTGTTGACGTTCTCCTGCTGCATGGCCTGCACGTCGGGGTCCTGGGCGGCCTTGCCGGAGACGACGTCCTCCCAGGAGAACTCGCCCGCGTCCACCTTGCGCTTCAGGGCTTTCAGCTGTTCCGGCGCGTCCTTCTCCTGCGCCGCCCGCTCGACCTGCTGGGCGATCGCCTTGAAGTCGACGGGCGGGACCGGCGGCAGCGGCGTGTCCTTGAGGCGGTTCGCGAGGTCCTGCGCCTCCTTGAAGCGCGCGTCGACCTGCGCCTCGGCCGCCCGCAGCTCAGCCGGCTTCCAGCTGTCCTTCGGGGTGGTCATCTCTCAGTTCTCCCTCGCGAAGAGCCCGCGCTGAATCGGCCTGGCATCACCGCGGATGTCGCTCACCTCGTTGCGCTGGGCCAAGGTTCGCCACTGCCGGAAGTCTACTTCGGACAGACCGAGCTGCTGGGCGGTTTCGTAGTTCTCGCCGAGGAAGTGCAGCACGGCCTGCTCGCCCAGCACGCCGATGATCTCGAACTCGGCCCCCCGGTACGTGCAGAGCGTGCGGACCAGCTGGAGCTCCTCGACGACCGCGTCCGGCACCTCGAGGAACCCGTCGGTGAAGTCCGGCGGCACGGGCTGACCGGCCAGCGGGTGCAGCAGGACCGAGCCGGGCGCGGGCCCGAAGTCGACGTCGAAGTGCTGGTCCCGATACTTGCCGATCAGTCCACGACGGACGGTCGGCCGCAGCGGAACCGGGGCCTGCCAATACCTTCCGGGGCCGAAGCCGACGTCACCCGTGGGGATCCAGCCGGTCTGGCGGTTGACGTACTTGCCGACGCTGCGCCCCTCGCCACTGGGCTCGAACCGCCACAGTTCGGTGCCGGCCGGGAGTTCGGCGAGCTCCATGACGTACTCGGGGACCGGGTTCGCGCTGGGCGTGTAGCCGGTGCCGGTGAACGGCACCGGGTAGACGCGGGTCGTGCCCATCTTCTGGGCACCGTCGAGCGTCGGCCCGCCGAAGCTGGTGTCGAAGAGTTCCGTCGTGTGGGCCAGGAAACGCAGCAGGTACTGCGTGCCCCTCGGCCAGTCCGCGACCTTGTCGACGCCGAACGCCTCCGCGAACTGGTCGGAGGTGCCCTGCGGGAAGTCCTGCCCGCGCGTGACGAACCCGGCGGCGCGGTGCGGCTCGAACTTGCCCGGCACGACGACGTTGCCCAGGTAGAGCTGCGCGATCGCGGGGTGCACGATCTTCTGCAGGATCGTCTCCGGCCCGATGCCAGCCGCCTTGCGCACGGCCTGTGGCGTGCTCATCCCCGGTTCTCCTTCCACCGCGCCAGGAAATCAGTGCGGTCGACCCGCACGTCGGCGAGCTCGTCGACGTCGAGCGTCGCGCGGTACCCGTTGTACTGGTCGCCTTCGAGCCCGTTCTGCGCGGCCCAGACGTACTCTCCGCCCGCGTACCCCGCCTCCGCCTTGCCGTTGTCGACGGCGATGACGTTGAACGGCTGCCCGCGCCAAGTGGCCGTGCAGGTCTCGCGGTACCAGGCGTCGAGTTCTTTGACGGCGACCGTCTTGAACTCGCGGCTGCCGTAGGTCTGGAAGCCCTCGGCGTGCGCGTAGGTGACGCCGGGGATCTTGCGGATCCAGACGTCGTCACCTTCCGCGCCCGCGAAGTAGACCTCGCCGCGGTATTCAGCCATCTCCTGGGAGTACTGGGTCATCAGAGCTTCGTCCAGCCGAACTTGCGGTCGTACACGGCGTGCAGTTTCTCAGTTCCGTCCGCGTTCACCTGCCAGATCTCGGCACGATCAGGCAACGGAGTGCCACCGTCGACCCGCCACTCCGGCATGCCACCCATCGTGGACCCGGTACCGGTGAACGGGTCGTACCCGTCGTACACCTTCGTGGACCCACCGGCCGCCGCCATCTGCTTCTGCGACGCCTCGTAGTGCGCCTGCTCCTGCGGTGACTGGTAGTCGGCCACGTCCTTCTTCGGCCCGCCGAACGGCACGTTGTGGTTGCCGGCGTTCTGGTCGGTGACCTCGTACCGCAACTGCATCGCGGTCTGCGCGCCCGCGGGGATGGGCGTCCAGCCCTTGCCCTTGTCGTCCAGCGCGAGGCTGTCCCGCAACCCTTGTGGCGTGTTGTCGACGACCACGTCCTGGCCGCGGGCGATCGAGCCGCCCATCTGGTTCTGCCAGGTCTCCTGCTTGCTGCCCGCGGCGTGCGGCTGGTTCGGCAGGTAGGTGTCGACCGCGCTCGGGCTGAGCGCCTTCGTGACGATGTCGCCGGTGCCCACCTTGATCTGGTTGCGGACGTCGGCCACGTGCTGGGCCTCCTGCGCGCTGAGCTCGGTGGACAGCTTCGTGCTCAGCTCGACGTACCGGTCCCGATCCGCCTGGTTGGGCAGGATCTGCTCGAGTTGGTGCTGGTAGCCCTGGCCCTGCGCGGCCATCGCGGCGGCGTCGAAGTGGCCCTTGAGGTCGGGGCTGGTGGGCGGGCCGCTGGGGGCGTTCTCGTGGCCTTCGCCGGTCGCCGCGTCCTGGCCGTGCGGCTTGGCGTCGGCGTCGTGGTCGGCCGGGGCGGCCTCGTGGTCCGGGGCGGCTTCGTGCGGCTTGCCGTCGTCGGCAGGACCCGCGTCGGCACCGCTGGTGTCGGTGTCGTGCGGCTTGCCGTCGTCGGACTTGCCGTCGGTGTCGTGCGGCTTGCCGTCGTCAGGCTTGCCGTCGGTGTCATGGGGCTTGCCGTCAGCGTCGTGCGGCTTGCCGTCGTCAGGCTTGCCATCCGCGTCATGAGGCTTCGGGTCCGCATCGTGCGGCTTGCCGTCACCGTCGTGCAGCTTGCCATCGGTCTCGTGCGGCTTGGGGGCACCGTCGTGCGGCTTGCCGTCGGCATCGTGGGGCTTGCCGGTGTCGTGAGGCTGGCCGTCTGAGTCGTGTGGCTTGGCGCCGGACTCGTGCGGTGTCGTGTCGTGCGGCTTGGTGTCGTGAGGCTTGGTGTCCGTCGACCCGGTGGGCGTGGTTTCGTGCGGACGCGTCCCAGACTGGTCGTGCGGCGTCCCGTCGTGCGGGCGCGTCCCGCCGTCATGCGGAGTCGTGTCGTGCGGGCGAGTTCCACCGTCGCCTGGCGTCCCGTCGTGCGGACGCGTTCCACCGTCATGCGGGGTTGTGTCGTGCGGGCGAGTGCCCGACGTGTCGTGGGGCGTGGTGCCGGACGGTGCTGTGGGCGACGGGTGGTCCGTGCCGGGACTCGGGTGTCCGGGAGGCGAGGGAAGACCGCCACCCGAACTCGGGGACGGGTGTCCGGGCAGCGACGGCAGATCGCCACCAGCGCTCGGAGACGGGTGCCCCGGAGGCGACGGCAGGCCGCCACCCGAACTCGGGGTCGGGTGGCCGGGAGGCGAGGGCAGGCCGCCGCCGGAGCCTGCGGGCGCTGGGGCCGTCGCGGTGCCGGTGCCGGCGGTTGCGTGGTCGGGAGGTGTGGGCAGGCCCGAGCCGGTTGGCGTCGGGTGCGTGCCGGGGCCGGACGGGTGTCCGCCTGAGTTCGGCGGGGTGGGCAGGCCGCTGCCGGAGGCCGGTGTCTGGCCGGACTGGTGTCCGCCCGAGTTGGGTGGCGTGGGCAGGCCGCTGCCCGGGGTGTGCGCAGAGCCTGGCGTCGGGTGCGTGCCGGG